>CAIQBO010000001.1 GCA_903870145.1 uncultured Burkholderiales bacterium
ATGGTTATGGCTCGACCGGCCCTTATGCTGACCGGCCCACATTTGACTTCGTCGTTCAAGCCATGAGCGGCTTCATGAGTACAAATGGAGGGGTGGAACATCCAGCTTTGCGAAGTGGCCCACCCATCACCGATCTGGTGGCAGGCTTGTATGCTGCTTTTGGCATTGTCTGCGCTGTGCGTGCGCGCGAATCCACCGGTCGAGGACAACGAGTTGACGCCGGAATGATGACCAGCATGTTGAGCATGTTTGCCTATCTGACATCAGACTATCTGGCAACTGGGCAACTTGCCACTCGGACTGGCAATGACCATCCGATTGCGTCGCCTTATGGGATGTTCAGCGCAATCGACGGAGAAATCGCTGTTGCCCCCAGTACCGAGGATGTTTTGTTCCGCTTTTTGTCCATACTCGATCTTGCACATTTACTGTCTGACGAAAGGTTCAAGACCAATGAACTGCGCCTACTGCATCGCAAAGAGTTGAACTTACTCATCAATGAGCGCCTAAAGACTGATACTCAGACCAGTTGGATCAACCGTCTCAACAGCGGTGGCGTTCCGTGTGGCCGGGTGCAGAATGTGGGTGAAGCATTGAACGACCCGCAAATGATTCACCAAGAAATGGTGCTGGAGGTTGATCATCCCTCACATGGCCTAGTCAAAATGGTGGGGTTCCCTCTCAAGCTTTCTGGAACTCCCTGCACGGTTCGATTTCCGGCGCCAAAGCATGGAGAGCACACCCGTGAAATTCTTGACGAGCTTGGCATGTAGCACCCGCAAAATTGCTTAAATCAAGGTGGGGTGTTACCAAGGGAACAGGCAAACCAAAAGAAGTATTTAAACTCTAGGGTATGCAACAAAAAACAGATCTCAGTAGCCTCCAAGTTTGGACGATTCTTGTTGGCGCTGCGGTCATGCTCAGCTTGGCCATGGGCATGCGGCAAAGCTTTGGGCTGTTGCAGCCGCACATGATCCGAGACATTGGCATCACAGCGGCCGACTTTTCTTTGGCGATAGCATTGCAAAATGTCATTTGGGGTGCCACTCAACCCTTCGTGGGCATTTGGGCTGATAAATATGGGACTCGGCCTGTTGCGCTCATCGGTGTAGGCATTTACATCTTGGGCTTGGTTTTTCTACGATTTGCCGATGCCACCTGGATGGTCACGCTGGGCATCGGGGTTTGTGTCGGGTTGGCACTTTCGTGCACCGCTTCGAACATTGCAATGAACATCACGGCACGAACAGTCAGTGCCAACAAACGCGGTGCGGCCATGGGCGCCGTATCAGCCATCGGCTCATTAGGCCTGACACTGGCCTCGCCCATGGCGCAATCACTCATTACCCATTTCAATTGGCAAACGGCAGTGGTTGGATTTTTGGGCCTGGCCTGCGTCATGCTGCCAGCTGCTTTTTGGGGCAGCAAAGCCGATGGCATTGAACACGAGGCCGTGATCGGAAAACCTCAATCGGCCAGCGAGGCCATCACCGAGGCGCTGGGCCACAAAGGCTACCGTGTCTTGGCCATTGCATTTTTTGTTTGCGGGTTTCAATTGGTTTTTATCACCACGCACCTGCCCGCCTATTTGGATATTTGCGGCATGGATCCCACAGTAGGGAGCAACACATTGGCTTTGGTGGGTTTATTCAATGTGCTCGGCTCCTATTTGTTTGGTTGGTTGGGCGATCGCTATTCCAAGCGCATGTTATTGGGCGGCATCTATTTGCTGCGCTCTTTGGCTTTGTTCATGTTCTTTTCATTTCCACCCACACCACTGACCACACTCGTATTTGGCGCCGTGTTGGGTACTTTGTGGCTGGGTGTTGTGCCCTTGGTGTCAGGCCTGATTATTCATATGTTTGGATTGCGCTTCATGGCCACCTTGTCAGGTGTTGCCTTCATGAGCCATCAAGTCGGATCATTTTTGGGTGCATGGGGTGGTGGCTATATCTTCATCCATTTTGGCAACTATGACTTGGCCTGGAAATTAGCGGTGGCTGTTGGCGTAGTCGCAGGTATTTTTCAAATGACGATGAACACTCAAGCTTCTGACCGAATGCGCAAGCAATGGGCAGCACAGACATAAGTTCATTGTCAAGGTGAGCGTTCTTTTGCAACATTGAACACTCACTGATCCTGCTCACGCAGCACACGTTTCATCAGTTTGCCATTGGCATTTCGGGGCAACGGGGTCTGGCTCCAGGTCAGGGTTTCGGGCACTTTGTAGTCGGCCAGTTGCTGGGCACAATGTGCTCGCAGTGCGGTATCGTCGGGTGTTTGGCCAGGGGCGTACACAAAGGCATGCACCCGCTCCCCCAAAATGGGACAGGGCCGCGCCACCACAGCGGCCTCGACCATGCCAGCCCAAGCCATCAAGACGTTCTCGACCTCCACCGAATAGACCTTGTAACCACCGCGAATGAGCATGTCCTTCTTGCGGTCAAGCACGCGCACATAGCCTTGCGCATCTTTGCTGCCCATGTCGCCCGAATGCCAATAGCCTGAGGTAAAAGAGGCTGCGGTTGCTTCTGGGTTGGCCCAGTAGCCGGGCACCACCATGGGGCCACCAATCCACAACTCTCCCGTTTCACCAGCAGGTACTTCGCGTTCCGCCTCGTCCATGACTCGCACATCAGCAGCCGGCAGAGGCACGCCAACGCTGTCAGCATGTGCGCGGGTGTGCCCCATGGGCATCATGGTCGCGGGGGACGTGGTTTCGGTCGCACCATACGCATTGATCAAAATCAGGCTGGGCAAACGCTCAGTCAAAGCATCAATGGTGGCCACCGGCATGGGGGCGCCGCCATAGCCCCCGATGCGCCAGGCCGAGAGATCTGCATGTGCAAAGCTGGGGTGCATCAAACACAGGTTGTACATGGCGGGCACCATCAAAGTGTGCGTGATCCGGTCGGTCGCGAGCAACTGAATGAAGCTCTCGGCTTTGAAGGCCGGCACCACCGCAATCGCACCGCCCACATGCAGCATGGCAGCGATGATCGCTATCAGTCCTGTGACATGGCTAGCGGGAACAGCCAGGGCGGAACGATCAGTTTTCTGCAGTCGCATGCCGGCCTGAAAGTGCAGCACTGAGTGCACCACATTCAGGTGAGTGAGCATGGCACCTTTGGGGTTGCCGGTGGTGCCCGAGGTGTAGAGGATAAAGGCGGTATCGGTTTCTTCCACCTTCGCGGGTGCGGGCGGACTATGAATGCAAGCCTGTATTGAATTTAATGCAATGCAATTGGAAGCGATGTCCACTTCGGATCCCACAACAACACGCAGGCGCAGGTCGGGCGCCTCTAGTGCATCGGGGATTCGGTCATGCAGGTTGGCATCCAACACGATGGCGCAAGCGCCACTTTGCCGCGCGATGTAGGCCAAGCCTGGGCGCTGCTCACGCACGCCCACCGGCACGACGATGCAGCCCAGCCGCTGCAGGGCCAGAAGCACCCAAATGAACTCAGGCCGGTTGTCCACAAACAAGATGACGCGCTCAGCTTTTTGCAGCCCCTGCTCTGCAAAGCCTGCAGACATGCGCATCACGATTATCTCGCATTGTGCGTAGGACCAATGCTCACCTTCGAACAGCAGCGCGTCGGCATCAGAATCCAAAGTGACGGCCGAGGAAAACAGACCGTAGAAACTATCAGGGCGCGGCGTGAAGCAAGGCACCACACGGTCACCGTAGAGAGATTCGTTGCGAAGGGTTGGCACGGGGTAGTCGTGCCAAAAATTCGAAGGTCCTGTTGTCATGCGAGGTCACAGCCTTTGAGGTCAACAATCAGATCACCCAGGCGATTGGAGAAAACTGGCGCTACACCTTTGAATGGTTCACAAAAAAGTATAGCGCAGCGCCGGAGCAATTGGGAATATTTATTTCTGATGAAATGAAAAAATGGGTAGCTATTGCAAAAGCCAGTAACGTGACCTCAGATTTTCGCTAATCCAACAAGCCTGCGAACCAGGCGGCATCATTCATAGCCAGGGGGTCTGCGAAGGTGCCAGTCAGTTGAATTTTGATAGGCCCAGCCGATGCGAAGCGCCAGCGCTTCTTCGTTGGCATGGCAGACAATCTGCAGCGAGGTGGGTAGCCCGTCTGGCGAGAAACCATTGGGCAATGAAAGTGCGCAAAGATTTAAGTAGTTTCCAAAACGAGTGTAGTGAGCTGGCGCCTTGGACTGGTCAACCTCATCGAGTGGTATGGCCGTGGTCATGGTGGTAGGCGTCAGCAGCGCGTCGATGCCTTCAAGCGCCAGCGCATATTGCGCCTTCATCACATCGCGCATGCGCAATGCCTCAATGTAGGCCTGAGCGGTGATTGCGCGGCCGCTGGCGATACGGGGCCGCACATGCGGGTCAAGTGGGGCTTTTTCATCGTCGATCAGTTCGTGATAAAGCGTGTAACTCTCGGCGGCCATGATGCGCAAGTTGAAGGCCGCGACGTCAGCAAACGAAAACGCCAGCTTGATCTCAACGATCTCAGCACCCAGCTTTTCCAACTCAATCAGCGAACGGTCATAGGCTGCAAGCACATCTGCTGAAGCGAATTGCCTTTCGACATCTGGCATGCGCGCTAGCCGCAAGCCGCGCACGCCGCGTTTCATTGTGGGCATGGGGTCTGCATATGGCAGGCCATTGGTCAGTGTGTCTAGCGGGTCAGCGCCCTGCATCACTTTGTAGAGCAAGGCCACGTCCTCGACTGACCGTGCCATGGGGCCAGGCGTGTCAAGGGTCGGACTCAGGGGCAGCACGCCATTGGTGCTGATGCGCCCGATCGTTGTTTTGAGGCCTGTGATGCCGCACCATGAGGCCGGCAATCGCACTGAGCCACCCGTGTCAGTGCCCACCGCCCATGGTGCCAAGCCGGTGGCAACCGCCACGCCCGAACCGCTGCTAGAGCCGCCAGGCGTACGTGCGCGCACAGGGTCCCAAGGATTCCAAGGTGTACCGCGCAAAGAGTTCGTTCCCCAGCCGCCCATGGCGAATTCAACTGTGTGCGTCTTTCCAAGGACGATCATGCCTTGAGCGATCAGCTTTGTTGCCAACGTTGCCGTGCGCTTTGCACGGTTTGACTTCAAGGCCTCGCTACCGCCTGTAACGATCTTGCCTTGAAGTTCAATCAAATCCTTCAAAGCGATGGGGACACCGTGAAGTGGGCCAACTGAGTGGCCGGCTTGAATCGTTGCCTCAGCACCGCGTGCTGCCATCAGGGCATCGTCGGCATAAACCTCAACGAAGGCGTGCAGCTTGGGGTCCTGCTGGTGGATTTTTTCTAAGTAAGCTTGCGTGAGTTCAACAGGCGAAATTTTGCGAGATTGCAACAACTGTGACAGTTGATGCGCCGGCACTAACGTGAGGTTTTGTTGGGACATGGTGTCTCTTATGAATGGCCAATAACACTGCGTGGTTCGTAGGCTTTTTCCAGTAGCATGGCCTCGTCAGGGCTCAATTTCACATGGATCGCAGCCACCGCATGATCGACATGAAAATCCTTGCTGACACCCGCGATGGGCGCAGTCACTCCCTTGTGCAGCAACCATGCATAGGCCAGTGTTGCCGGTTGGATGTTTTTCTCCCGAGCCATTGCATGCAAAGCGTGCCGCACCTGTTGGTCTGCTGCACGGCCATAAAATTTACGTTCCGCGTCATCGGTTTCACCGCGCGGCGTGGCCCGCTTAATTGCACCCGAAGGGTCACTCACCAGAAAGCCGCGTGCAAGCGGACTCCAGGGCAACAGCGCCACCTCCGCATCAGTGCACAGAGGAATCATTTCGCGCTCCTCCTCGCGGTACACAAGGTTGTAGTGGTTCTGCATGCTCACAAAGCGACTCCAACCGCGCTGCTGCGCGATCTGCTGCATCTTGGCGAACTGCCAAGCCCACATGCTGCTCGCCCCAAGGTAACGAACCTTGCCTGCCTTGACCACGTCATGCAGCGCCTCTATCGTTTCTTCCAGAGGGGTGTCCTGGTCGAATCGATGGATCTGGTACAGGTCAATGTAGTCCGTGCCCAAGCGTTGCAGAGATGCATCGACTGCGTGGAAGATACGCTTGCGACTTAAGCCATCCAGATTGGGGCGGCGGCGGAACGACGCTGCATTCACACCCTCGAACGCCATGTCTACTGGGTTAAAAACTTTCGTGGCAATCACCACTTCTTCGCGCCGTGCGCCAGGGAACAACTCGGCCAGGCAGCGACCAGTCACCTTCTCGCTTTCGCCGCCAGAATAGGTGTCTGCTGTGTCGAAAAAGTTGATCCCCTGCTCAACTGCGCGGCGAATCAGAGGCCTGGCAGAGGCCTCATCCAAGATCCAGGGGCGCCACTCTGTTGAACCGAAAGTGAGTGTGCCCAAGCAGATGCGAGACACCTTCAGACCAGTACTTCCAAGACGGACGTATTCCATGTGAGAAGTACCAGGCGCCCTGCACGTTCCTAGGCAACGGGCTTATTGCGGCTCAATGCCCGCTTGCTTGATGATCTGACCGTACATCGCTGAGTCGGTTCGAATCACATCGCTCATGGACTGCGGCGTTCCACCAATAGGATCCAGGCTAATTTCAGCAAGCTGCTTACCCATATCGGCGGCGAGCGCCTTGTTGAGGTCCGCATTCAAGCGGTCAATAATGGCCTTGGGCGTTCCTGCGGGCGCGACCAATCCGATCCAAGTGACAGACTCATAGCCTGGCACGCCAGCTTCTGCGACGGTTGGCAAGTTGGGTAACAGCGGAGAGCGCTTGGTGCTGGTAATCGCAAGGCCGCGCAGCTTATTGCCAGTGACGTACTGCAAAGCAGTCGGTGAGGTCTCGAACATGGACTGGATCTGACCGCCAAGCAAATCGTTCAATGCGGGTGCGCCCCCTTTGTAGGGAACATGCAAAACTTTGACGCCGGTCGCCATCTCGAACTGCTTGGCTGCAATGTCCTGTCCAGTGCCGATGCCTGCGCTGCCCATTGTGACCTTTTCGGGCTGTGCCTTGGCCAACGCGATCAATTCCTTCACGCTGTTGACGGGCACCGAGGGGTGAACCATCAGAATGTTGGGTTGATTGACCAGGCGGATGATTGGCGCGAAGTCTTTGAATGGGTCAAAGCCGGTTCGTTTGTACAAGTGGATGTTTGCTGCCAAAACACCGGAGCTTGTGACGAAAAGCGTGTTGCCATCAGGGTTGGTCTTGGCAACAATTTCTGCGGCGATGTTGCCAGAGGCCCCAGCGCGGTTGTCGACTACAACCGGTTGACCCAGCGAGTCAGTCAGGCGCTTGGCAACGATGCGCGCCACCATGTCCACGCTACCGCCGGGCGGAAACGGCACGATGATCTTGACCGGCCCCGTAGGCCAGGTTTGTGCTGAGGCAGCTGCCCCGGCTAACAGGCCTAAAAATAAAACGCTGTGACGCAAGTACTTGAACATGGCATAACTCCTAGTTAATAAAGCAAGAGAAAAAATGGCAGAAAAATAAGGCGGTCTATTGACCTTGCTTTTGCTTCTCGATCACATTCAGAATGACCTGCGTGCTTCCCATGATATCCGGATACTTTTCTCCAGCATCGATGCGAGCAAGCGTGAGCTTCTCGTCCGACATCATCTTCAACGCGCGTTGAACCGAGTATTCAATGTCAGCGGGTGGCATGACCAGGATGCCGTTCTCGTCGGCCAAAATGGCATCTCCCGGATTGACCGCCACGCCGCCACAACTGACAGTCACGCCAAACTCGCCGCCAAGGCCCAGCGTCTTAACCGTCACGGCAGAAGTACCACGGGACCACACCGGCACACCATACTGACGCAGTTCACCCAAGTCTGTGACCAGCCCATCCACAATGATGCCAACAACACCTGCCGCGCGGGCCGCATAGGCGACTGCGCCACCGAGCGAGGCAATGGACATGTCGCCACAGCGGTCAATGACGATGAAGTCGCCAGGGCGAGCTTGGCCAACGGCATAGTGAACCATTGCGCCGTCCATGCCTGGCATTCGGACGGTGATGGCGGTGCCAGCCACCCGTCGATCTTGGAAATGGGCGCGAATACCAGGGCACATGAACCCCGTGTAACGAAAGTGGCCGATGACAGCCGGCTCCGCTTGAACCAGAAGTTTCAGCAACTGCGGATCGATTGCGGCGGGAAGCGGATTTAATTGGTACATTGGAATTCGTTAAGATTTTTGGATGGAATGATCTTGTGCGCCAGAACGAAAAACGACTGCTGGGTATTTGGGACTCATTCTACGGTCAAACGGCGCTTCAGGTCAGCCACGGGGGGCTTGGAGGTGTTCCATCGTCTTCACAAAATCAGTTTTCCAATTAGAGTTTGGCATGACCACCGGTTTGCCAGCCACAAACACCCTTTGAAAACCGCATGATGGCGTAGAAAAAACCAAGGCATCCAGCAGCCGCTCATTTGGCATTCCAAGCAAAAAATCGCTTTGCAAATCAATTTCCACCAAATCAGCACGTTGACCCAAGCTGATGCCGGCAAGCGGCAAGCCTGCTGCTTGTGCACCGCCCTGCAGCGCTTTTTCAAACAACACTTGCCCCGTAGAGCCCAGGCCGTTGGTGTGAATCAAAGCCACATTCCTCTTGCGCAATGACAAGCGGCCACCGTACTCCAACAAGCGAAGCTCTTCCGTCCAGTTGCGATTCACGTGACTGTCTGTGCCGATAGACCACCGCATTGATTGGCGCATGGCCTCTGGCATATTGAAAAATCCATCCCCCAAATTTGCTTCGGTGGTGGGGCATATTACAACGGCCGCTTGGCGAGATTGAATACCTTGAATTTCTGATGCAGTGGTGTGGGTCGCGTGAACCAAATTCCATCGTGCATCGATGTTCATATTCGCAAGCAACCATTCCACCGGGCGAAGACCCGTGTGCGCCAAACAATCTGCAACTTCCTTGGCTTGCTCAGACACATGAATATGAATGGGCTCTGTGCCACTTTGCGATGTTAAGCGGAGCATCTCAGCTTGGCCAACAGCTCGCAATGAATGAATGGCTACACCCGCATTCAACGTGGCCTGTTTTGCATGCGACAAAGCATGCCCCATGACTGTTTGCTGCAAGTTCAATATGGACTCGGGGGTAGAAGCAAAGCGCCTTTGCATCGTCTGCAAACCGGGTTGGCCAAACCCTTGGTTCATGTAAAGCGTTGGCAACATTGTCAAGCCTATGCCCACCGATTGCGCGGCTCTGACCAAGGCCCAGGTCATCTCAGCTGGATCGAGATAGTCACCGCCTTTAGGATTTAAATGAAGATAGTGAAATTCACAGACGTGTGTGTATCCGGCCCTTAACATTTCGCTATACAGCCAGGTTGCGATCGACTCCAAATGATCAGGGCCAATGGTCAAAGCCACGCGGTACATTCGGTCGCGCCAACTCCAAAAGTCATCGCCATCTTTTTCACTGTGCTCAGTCAAACCAGCGATCGCTCGTTGAAAAGCATGGCTATGGGCATTGACCAAACCTGGAATAACGCACCCCAATTGGACTGCCCCCTCGGATTCAAAATCAGTCGCATTCGATTGAATTTTTGTCCAAAACCCCAGCTCATTGGCGTGCAGAAAAACATTGGAAGCCCATTGTCCATTGACCCAAGCCAAGTTAGCTTTGAATTTCATATTGTCAATGACTTGACTTGACTCAGCGCCGCACGCATCATCTTTTCAAGAAGCGGTTGAACTTGGGCAGCCTGATCAGGCAAGAAGTGGTATGGCGGCAACTCTGACATATAAACAGACTGACACTTCTCAAGCTGAACCGCATGAATTCCTGATTGAGGATTTCCATATTGACGCGTGATGTAACCGCCTTTGAATCGACCATTCAACACATGCGTGAATAGGGCCTGATTGGCACATGCATCAACAACCACTTTCGCAACCAAACTGTCGGCGGACAAACCATTGGCCGTTCCAATGTTCAAGTCTGCAAGCTTGCCCTCAAACAGCCAAGGAATCACGCCTCGAATGCTGTGCGCATCCCACAGCAGCACATGGGGGTACAGGGAACGCAATCGCTTTAATTCCATTGACAAGGCTTGGTGGTAAGGTTGCCAATAAGTTTCACGACGACGCAACTTCTCTGCCGCATCGGGCTCACAGCCTGGTTTGTACAGGAGGTCGCCCGTGAAGAAACGTGTTGGGCACAGTTCGGTGTTAGATGCTCCGGGGTACATTGGAGCGTCATCGGGCGGACGATTCAAATCAATCACATAACGCGAATAAACGGGCGTCAAAATACTGGCGCCCATTGATTTTAGAAAGTTGTACAACATGTCCAGGTGCCAATCCGCGTCTTCAACATCCAGGGCGCGCGGTACATAATTGGCTTTTAAATCGTCCGGAATTTGAATTCCAATGTGAGGCATGCTCACCAGCAAGGGGACAGCTCCTTGGTGAAGATTGAAACAGTGTGTCATCATTTTGATTGTGAATTTTCGATTGTCTGCGGCAATTGAACACGGCCGCCCCAAACTGTAGCCACACGGGGGTTGGAGCCAAAAGCATAGGCGAGTTCTGCGGGATTTTCAATATCCCATAAAACCAAATCAGCACGCTGGCCCGCCTGCAGCGTACCGCGATCTTTCAATCCCAAAGCTTGCGCAGCCACGCTGGTAACGCCGGCCAGGGCCTCCTGGGGTGTCAAGCGCATCAAGGTGCATGCCATGTTCAGCATGAGCAAAATGGACGTACAGGGTGAACTGCCAGGGTTTGAATCTGTCGAAATGGCCATCGGTACCCGATGGCGTCTCAAACTTTCGATGGGGGGCAATTTGGTTTCTCGCAAAAAATAAAATGCGCCTGGCAGCAAGACGGCCACCGTTCCCGACGCTGCCATGGCCGCGACGCCTTCTTCGCTCAACCATTCGAGATGATCGCAGCTGAGCGCGCCATACTGCGCTGCCAATAAAGCGCCCTGACTGTCGCTCAATTGCTCTGCATGCAGTTTGACAGGCAAGCCCCAACGCTGTGCTTCTTTGAAAACTTTTTCCGTCTGTTCGCAGGTAAAACCAATGCGCTCACAAAAGACATCGACTGCATCGACCAATCCCTGTGCTTTGAGCGGCTCGATCATCGAGACAACTGCGTCGATGTAGCCGTCTGCGTTGTCCTCAAATTCAGGAGGCACCGCGTGGGCTCCTAAAAATGTGTTTCGGATTTGAACAGGGTGATGCTGCGCCAACTGCCTTGCCACACGCAAGCATTTGGCCTCATGCGCCAATGACAAACCATAGCCAGATTTGATTTCAAGCGTAGTCACCCCCTCGGCCATCAGATTTTTCAATCGTTTTTCTGAAGACACCCACAATTGGGCCTCCGATGCCAATCGAGTGGCTTGCACGGTCGATTTGATTCCACCACCGGCTCGAGCAATTTCTTCATAGCTTGCCCCATTCAAGCGCAACTCAAACTCATGCGCACGGTCTCCGGCATAAACCAAGTGCGTGTGACAATCAATCAAGCCAGGGGTCATCAAAGCTTTCTTAGCATCATGCGCGGTCGCGGTGATGCGAAAGTTGGCAGGCAATTGCGCACGTGGGCCAACCCAAACCAAGGACTCATCTTGGATGACCACTGCTCCGTCGTCTATAAGGCCATAGGTATCACTTTGCCCGCCTTGCATGGTGGCCAAACGCGCGTTTTCCCAAATCACAAAACTCATTGATTTGTCTCCAATTGAATCAACAAAGCATGCACGCCGTGCAAAGCCACATGCGTGTCTCTCTCAAGCCTTGCCCAATACAAAGACTCTGCAACCAAGGCGTGAGGCTGCTGGTCGATCATGATGTGACCCCCGGCTTCAATGACATAAATAGCCATTGTCCGATGCGCTGGAAAATTTCTTTCAAAGTCAACACAGTGGATGCGCTTCATATCGGCTAAAACGCCTTGTGTCATCAGGTTGAAATCGACTGTAGGGCCGTTTGTCAAACTGCACATGCAGGGCGTCTGTCCAGAAAAGTGAAGCACCGGATCCAGGGCGCCCAATACTTCTCTTCTGCCAGGAAACTCAAGCGCCACGCCATTGCCACTGAGCACAGCAAACCAGCGTTCTACGCCCTTGAACTCTGAAAATGGCCCATCGCTAGCAACCTGCGCGACCGACATGCGCCAGACCCAATTCGAGGGCGTTGGCCAACACACCAACTCCTGCGTCGTTCCACCGCCATTTTTCCAAGGGCTTGGGGGAATATCTTGCAATCGAATCTGATGCCATTGTTCGAGTTGCATCATTGAAATGCTCCTTTGAAACTGTATCGGCTTGCAGGGTAAATCAGCCGAGCCAAAGAGGCCACGTGGTTTGAACTCACAGTTGTTCGCACCATGACCAAACAGGGCTGTGACATTTTGATTTTAAGATGCCGGGCTTCGATCGCACTGGGCAGAACTGCTTCAATCGAATAAGCAGCATTGGTGACAGGCACCACATCCAGCAAGTGCCGGGTTGGGGTTGTTTTGGAAAAATCCACAGACAAATAGTCGGGCGCTACTTTCGGGTTGACATAGCGGTCTTCAAATTGCAAGGGCACACCATTTTCAAGATGAACCATGACGGTATGAAACAACAAACTCTTATCGGGCAAGTTGAAACAAGTTGAAAGGGCTCGGCTCGCCTTGGTTTTGCCAATCAATATGATTCGGGTTCCGTGAACGTGCCCCCGCTCTTCAATTTCCTCCTGAATATCTCGAATTTCCAGCTTGGAGGAGACATGGTCGATTTCCGCCACAAATGTGCCAGAGCCTTGTACCCGCCTGACCACACCAGCTGCCATCAACTCCCGAAGAGCACGGTTGATGGTCATTCGGCTCACCCCGAACTGGTGCATCAGCGCACTTTCACTGGGCACGGAGTCACCGGCCACCCACTTACCGTTTTTGATTTTGGTGCGAACAAAGCCCTTAACCTGCTCGTAAAGGGGCGTATTTTCTAAATGCATGACTTAGAGAATACTACGATTGACAGAAGTTGTATAGACAACTAGGATCAACCCAGATGCAACCCAATCGACATTCTCAAAAGCCATGACCGATCTTTCCATTACAAAAGTTTTGCAACATCAGGCGCGGCCCGTGCGGGCGCCGCGCGGATCTTTGATCAGTTGCGCCAACTGGGAAATTGAAGCGGCTTATCGCATGATTCAAAACAACCTGGACCCCGAGGTGGCAGAGAATCCCGATGAGCTCGTGGTCTATGGCGGCATCGGTAAGGCGGCTAGAAATTGGGAATGTTTTGAAGCCATTTTGGTGTCACTTCGAAGCCTCCAACCCGATGAAACATTGCTCATTCAATCCGGCAAACCGGTTGGCATTTTCAAAACCCACACCGGTGCTCCTCGCGTTTTGTTGGCTAATTCCAACTTAGTTCCCAAATGGGCAACGTGGGAGCACTTCAACGAGTTAGACCGTGCAGGCCTCATGATGTACGGGCAAATGACTGCAGGCAGTTGGATCTACATTGGCAGCCAAGGCATTGTTCAAGGAACTTACGAAACTTTTGTAGAAGCTGGCCGCCAGCACTTCAACGCAGACCTGTCAGGCCGCTGGATCCTCACCGCAGGCCTTGGCGGCATGGGCGGCGCTCAACCCTTGGCGGCAACATTTGCTGGGGCCTGTTCGCTGAACATTGAATGCCAGCAATCGCGCATCGACTTCCGCTTGAAAACTCGGTATGTCGACAAGCAGGCAGCCACCATTGAAGAGGCGCTAGAGTTGATTGCGCACCATACGGCCCGCAAGGAAGCTGTCTCCATTGCTTTGTGCGGCAATGCAGCAGAATTATTGCCCCAGCTGGCTGCCATTGCCAGGCAGGGTGGCTTGCGCCCCGACATCGTGACCGATCAAACTTCTGCACATGACCTCATCAACGGCTACCTGCCTATTGGCTGGACTCTGGATGCATGGCGCGCAGCACAAAAAGACCCGAATCAACATGCAGCCCTCACGCAAGCTGCTGGTCAATCGTGCGCAGCGCACGTGAAGGCCTTACTGGCCTTTCATGAAATGGGCATTCCCACGGTTGATTACGGCAACAATTTGCGGCAAGTGGCCAAAGATTTTGGCGTTGAAAATGCGTTCGATTACCCCGGCTTTGTTCCGGCCTACATTCGGCCCTTATTCTGCCAAGGTATTGGCCCATTTCGATGGGTCGCCCTGAGCGGAGACCCTGAGGACATTTTCAAAACAGATGCCAAAATGAAGGCCCTGTTCCCCGATCACAAGCACTTGCATCGCTGGCTTGACATGGCTCAAGAACGCATCAGTTTTCAAGGTCTGCCAGCACGCATCTGCTGGATCGGATTGGGCGAACGCCATCTTGCAGGATTGGCGTTCAACGAAATGGTCCGAACGGGCGAGCTCAAAGGCCCTGTCGTGATTGGCAGAGATCACCTCGACAGTGGCTCCGTTGCATCTCCTAACCGTGAAACAGAAGCCATGATGGATGGCAGCGATGCCGTTAGCGATTGGCCTTTGCTCAATGCACTTCTCAACACAGCCAGTGGCGCAACGTGGGTCAGCTTGCACCATGGTGGCGGTGTGGGCATGGGCTATTCCCAGCATGCAGGTGTTGTCATTGTTTGCGATGGCAGCAAAGCAGCTGATGAAAAGCTCGCACGCGTTCTGTTCAACGATCCAGCCACAGGGGTGATGAGGCATGCCGATGCAGGTTACGATTTGGCCAAAGAATCTGCCAAGTTAAATCACCTTCAATTGCCCATGATGTCTTGATTCGAATTTCTCGCAGTACTTTTTCTCATTTTCATTTTCAATCAACAAGGAGCTCGCATGAAACATCTCGTTACCTTGGCTTTGGCCTCAACCCTCAGCTGTGTCGCCCTGGCGCAAGAAACCAAAGTCACCATTGCTCTGTCGGGTTGGACTGGCTTTGCCCCTTTGACACTTGCCAAAGAAGCCGGCATTTTCAAGAAAAATGGCTTGGATGTGAGCCTGAAAAAAGTGCCTCAAAAAGATCGCCACCTGGTTTTGGCCTCTGGCGATGCCCAGTGCGCCGCAACCACCGTTGAAACATGGATTGTTTGGAATGCCAACGGCGTTGCCACCACCCAGATTTTTCAGCTCGACAAGAGTTATGGCGCAGACGGCATGGTTGTTAAAAATGACATCACCAAAATCTCTGACCTCAAAGGCAAAACTGTTGCGGCCAGCGCTCCCGGCACCGCACCCTACTTCACCTTGGCATGGATGTTGAAGAAAAATGGCATGTCAACCAAAGACGTCAAGATCGTTAACCTAGAGCCACAACCAGCTGCCAATGCCATGATTGCAGGCACTTCTGGCATTGATGCCGCCATGACGTACGAGCCCTACCTTGGCGCTGTCAGAGCCAAGCCAGAAGCCGGCAAAATCATTGCCACGACATTGGACTACCCAATGATCATGGACACGTTTGGCTGTGTCCCTAAATTCCTGGCGGACAACCCCAAAGCTGCCAAAGCCCTGGCAGACAGTTATTTTGAAGCTGTTGAGATGATTGCCAAAGAGCCCAAAAAGAGTTTTGAAATCATGGGCGCAGACGTCAAACAAACGGGTGAAAGTTTCGAAGCCAGCCAGAAATACTTGCGCTGGCAAGATCGTGCTGCCAATCTGAAGTTCTTCAGCGGTGAGCATGCGGCATTCAGCAAAGAGGCAGCTGAATTGCTGTTGGAAGCCGGCATCATCAAGCAATTGCCAGACATGAGCAAATTGGCTGACACGCGATTCATCAAGTAAAAATGCGGCCACTTCAACCCGTCTCCCCTAGCGCCAAAGTGGCGCTAGGAATTTCGTTCTTTGTTTTGTTCTTTGCAGTATGGGCATTTGCCACGCTGGGCGGGTTTGTTTCGAAAACTTTTTTAGCCGACCCCATCACCATGGTTCGCTCGGGTTTTGACCTGTTGATGAACCAAGGGTTTAGCTTTGACATCGGCATGACGGTTTGGCGTGTTTTGGGTGGCTTCTTCATCGCCGCCATTTTGGCCATCCCCATCGGTGTTCTCATGGGCGCTTACAAGCCTGTTGAAGCTTTTCTGGAACCCTTCGTCAGCTTTGCCAGGTACCTCCCTGCGTCTGCCTTTATTCCGCTTTTGATTTTGTGGGCTGGCATTGGCGAATCACAAAAGTTGGCCGTTATTTTCATTGGATCTTTTTTCCAATTGATCTTGATGATTGCCGTTTCAGTGGGAAACACGCGGCGTGATTTGGTTGAGGCTGCTTACACATTGGGGGCCAAAGACGGTGGTGTGGTCAAACGAGTTTTGCTGCCAAGCGCCTCACCTGAGATTGCTGAAACCTTGCGAATGGTTTTGGGTTGGGCATGGACTTATGTCATCGTAGCGGAGCTCATTGGTGCCTCTAACGGCATAGGGCACATGATCACCGACAGCCAAGCCCTGATGGCAACAGATCAAATTATTTTCGGAATCATCGTCATTGGATTAATAGGATTGATCACCGATATCGCCTTCAAAACTTTCAACCGATGGCTTTTCCCATGGGCACGCTTGAGTTAAAAAATGCCCATTCTTCACATATCGCAAGTCAGTAAAACTTTCAACACGCACGGCTCGATCACTCAAGCCCTGACTTCAACCGACCTCACAGTTGAAGAAAATGATTTCATCACAATTCTGGGCCCCTCAGGCTGCGGAAAATCCACCCTGCTGCGCATGGTTGCCGGCTTAGACTCGCCCTCTTCAGGCGACATTCAGCTCGATGGCGTGCGCGTGACTGGCCCAGGTGCCGATCGAGGCATGGTGTTTCAAAGTTACACTTTGTTTCCATGGCTGAACATATTGGAAAACATATGTTTCGGTTTGCGCGAAAAAGGCTTGCCCCTTGCTGAGCAGCATGAGATTGCCCACAAGTTTCTCAAACAAGTAGGCCTGCAGGAGTTTGCAAAGCACTTCCCCAAACAACTCTCCGGCGGCATGCAGCAACGAACTGCCTTGGCACGTGCCTTGGCAAATGATCCTCGGATCTTGCTCATGGACGAGCCCTTTGGCGCTTTAGACCACCAGACGCGTGAATTGATGCAGGAGTTGCTTCAGGACATCTGGCAATCAGAAAGAAAGACCGTTCTGTTTGTCACGCACGATATTGATGAAGCCATTTTCATGGGAAACCGAGTGATGGTGATGAGCGCCAGACCCGGCCGCATCAAATGCGATCTTCCCATTGAATTGCCCTACCCCCGTCACTACTCCGTCAAAACCACGCCCGCGTTCTCTGAGCTCAAGGCCAAGCTGACTGAAGAGATTCGAATTGAGGTTAGGCGCGCAAGCGGACTGCCAGATTGATTGAACGCTCCAGAGGTAATTTTCTGCCTCGTGGGGTGCACATGGCGTGTCAACCGCCAAAAATTCAGGGTGTTGCCGCGGTCAGGCCGCCATCGACCACAATGCTCTGCGCTGTGATGTAACGACTTTCATCGCTGGCCAAAAACACCACCGTATTGGCCACATCCCAGGCGTCTCCCATGAAACCTGCTGGCACTTGCTTGTGCCGATGTGCAACAAATGCGTCGAATTGCCCTCCTGCATACTTGTCAGCCAAGCGCTTGACCAAGGGGGTGAATACCAGGCCGGGCACCACACAATTCAATCGGATGCCCTTGCTGGCGTAAAGTACTGCCGTGGTTTTTGTCAATTGCATCAATGCAGCCTTGCCTGCAGCGTAGGCCACTTGCGGCTTGCCGATGTAACGCAGCCCCGCAACGGACGAGATGCTGATCACTGAACCACTGCCCTGCTTTTCCATGATGGGAAGCACCGACTTCATCGCTAAAAATGCCGTTTTGACATTCAAATCCATTTGACCGTCCCAGGTCTCCTCACTCATCTCAACAGGCCCTCCAGGCTCAGACTGGCCCACGTTATTGATCAAGATGTCAATGCGGCCGAATTTATCCAGACAAGCCTTCACCATCGACTGAACGTCTTGTGCAAGGGTCACATCCGCTGTGGTGACAAATGCAGTCCCGCCCTCGTCTTGGATAATTTTCTGCGTCACTTGGGCGGCTTGAAGATCCAGGTCAACTCCAAAGACAGTTGCTCCCTGGCGCGCCAACAAAACCGCAATCGCCTTTCCATTACCCCAACCCTCGCCTCGCGTACCGCATCCACTTACCAACGCAACTTTGCCGTCTAGTCTTAGCACAATGTCTCCTTGAAGGACTGATTCAACAGGATTGTCGACTTGGCCTGGCATTCATGCAAGCCAAGGTGTTATGTTGCTTTGGACTGCCCCTGGAGTGAACTTGCCAAATGTTGAAACGCTAGGGTATTCCATAATTGGTTGTACCAATTAACATGCTTACACTCCATTACCAACTTAAATTGGTATAACCATTAGGAGGCAACAATGCGAAATTTAAAAACCTTGATCGTCACTGGACTGATTGCGCTAACGGGCTCATGGGCCTGCGCCAAAACCACTTTCACACTGTCAACACCCGACCCTGACAATTCTGAAATCACCCTGGCCGCTAAAAAGTTCGCGGAATTGGTTGCAACGAAAACGGGGGGAGAGGTCGAAATTAAAGTGTTTGCCAACGGGCAGTTGTATGGTGGAGACCCGTCTGCAGCAGTTCGTCAGCTGGCGGGGGGTTCACTAGACATGCTGCTGTTGTCGTCCTCGCTTTACGCCAACTTCAATCCAAAGTTCACAGCCATTTCAATTCCCTATTTATTTGACGATAACGCACAACTGCGCGCCTACTTGGCGGGTCCATTGGGACAAGAGTTGTTAGCCGATTTGAACGGCATCGGTTTGAAGGGCATCAGCATGTGGCAACGCCCTTTCCGTCAAATGACGAATTCCAAAAAGGCCATTCAAACTCCTCAAGACTTGGCTGGCATGAAGTTTCGTGTGCCAAACAATCCTCTGTGGGTTGAGTTCTTCGGGAAAATGGGCGCGGCCCCTACTCCCATGGCATTTGGCGAGGTGTACAACGCATTGCAAATGAAGGTGGTTGATGGACAGGAAAACCCCATCAACATCCCTGTCACAGCAAAGTTTTATGAAGTGCAAAAATACGCCACGATTTCCAACCACATGGCAGACGGCTGGGTACTGGCCATCAACCCCGGGAAATATGGCGCACTGTCTGAGAAAGACAAGCAAGCCCTTCAAGCCGCAGCAACAGAAGCCGAGACATGGAAAGCTGCAAATGACGCTGCCGATGCCAAACAGTCAGTTGATTTTCTTGTCTCTAAAGGTGTGGCAGTCAACACCCTGACGGCTGAGCAACAAAAAGCATTTGTGGGTGTTGCCAAAGAATTGTTCCCGAAATTTTCACAACTGGTGAAAGATCAGAACTTCTTCAATAAAACATTGACGTTTGTTGGCAAAAAGTAAGCGGACTGATATGCAAGCCCCACAAGATGAACTGAACAAAAACCCACCGAGCATGGGTGCCCGTGTATTGACGGGGCTGACCGATGGCATTTGCGGCATAGCCGTTGCAGCTATCGTGCTCGTTGTTCTGATTCAGGTTGTGGGGCGGCTCTTGGATTCACCGTTTTCATGGACCGAAGAGTTGACAAGGGCTTGCTTCATTTGGATGGTTTTTACGGGAGTGGCAGCAAGCATCCGGCACGCAGATGCTGCTCGCGTCACAGTCTTGCTGAATTATTTTCCAAAATTTGTAAAAAATAGTGCGTTGCCCATTTATGTGCTTTGCAATTTAATTTTCTCTACGCTGACCATTTGGACTGGTTTGTATTTGGTGCGTCAACAAGTTGTCATGCATGAGCATATTGCGACACTGGGTGTACCAAGCTGGACCGTCGGTATCGTTCTACCCTTGTCCGCCGCTTTGTCAATCTTCAGTCTCATTCAGTCTTTGAAATTGCACCGCAACATTATTGCTGTGACTGAAATTAGCATGCAGGAATAAGACCACTTTCATGAGCTTAACTCTTCTTTTTTTATTTCTTCTGCTTTGCGCATTAGGCTGCCCCTTGGCCATTGCACTTGGCCTATCAAGCGTTGCCAGCATTGTGATTTTCACATCAACGCCAGTGCATGTGCTTTCAGAGAGCATGTTCTCTGCAATGAATTCTTTTTTGCTTGTTGCTGTTCCCTTGTTTCTGTTGGTGGGCCAATTGATGGACAAAGGCGGCGTGGCTGATCGAATATTTGACTTTGCGCATGCCATGGTGGGTTGGCTGCCCGGCGGCATGGGGCACGTCAATGTGGCCTCCTCTGTTGTGTTTGGCGGCATATCAGGCTCCTCAGTTGCAGACATTGCTTCGCTGGGTGCCATTGAAATTAACGCGATGGTCAAGCATGGCTACGAAAAAGGTTATGCCGTTGGAATGACACTGGCAACGTCGACCTTGTCCTCCATCATCCCGCCATCTATCTTGATGGTGATTGCAGGGTCTATCGCCAATCAGTCGATAGGCCTGCTTTTAATTGCAGGTTTAGTCCCAGGCCTTTTCATTGCTGCTTTCTTAATGGTTTACAACCACATCTACAGCGTTCGGCGGGGTGTCTGCAAACCAACCCCCTTCGACTTCAAGCATTTCATCAAGTCAGCGGTTCGGGCATTTCTGCCCATGATGACACCTGTCATCTTGATGGTGGGTATCTTGGATGGTTTTTTCACGCCCACTGAAGCAGCGGCAATTGCAGTGGTTTACACCTTCTTCATTGCTGCACTTGTTTACAAAAAAATCACCTGGGCAGACATGGCTGAAATGCTGAAAGAAACCGGGCGTTCGAGTGGTGGCATTTTGTTCATTGCTGCAACAGGCAAACTTGCTGCCTGGGTTTTTGCATTTGATGGCTTGCCAGTCATGATTGGGACTTGGTTGGGCTCCATCACAAAAGATCCAACCATGATCATGATCATCTTATTTTTATTTCTGATCGTGGTTGGCATGTTCATGGATGCGATTGCAGCCATGTTCATCCTCATCCCGATCTTGGTGCCTCCTGCAGTTTCACTGGGAGTCGATCCTATTCATCTGTTGGTCATCATTGTCATCACTTTGACCTTAGGTCTTGTCACGCCGCCGGTGGGGGTGTGTTTATTCGCAGTCGCCAAGGTCACCAACATGTCTTTGGAAGAAGTGATCAAGTCTTCGACTGGCCCAGTCTCGGTGTTGATTGTCTCTATCGCTGCCTTGGTTTTATTTCCTGTTTTGGTCATTGGTCCGTTGAAATTGTTCGGACTTTATTAATTTTTTTTCATTCATTGGAGTATTTCATGTCTGTTGGCAAACAAGTTCGCATGCGTCGTCTGCTGGGCCCCTCAGGGCGCATGTTGGCAATTACTGTTGATCACCCGATCACCCGAGGATTAATGCCAGGGTTGGAAGACATTCACGCCACAATGAAAAAAGTCGTTCGCGGCAAACCTGACGCCATCACCATGCACAAAGGAATTGCACACAAAGTGTTTCCGCCCTATGCAGGTGAGGTTGCCATGATTTTGAAAGTCAGCGCCTATTCGGTTCAATACCATCCTCATTTCGATGCGCCAGTTGCAGACGTCGAGGAAGCTGTGCGACTTGGCGCCGATGCCGTATCGGTTGGCTGCATCGTCGGAGGCCCTGAGCAAGCTGAACAACTGACTTTCCTAGGGCGCATCTCGAAGGACGCCCAATCCATGGGCATGCCTTTGGTTGCACACATTTACCCCAAAGGAACCATGATCAAAGATCCGTACGACGCCAAGGCGGTCACCTATGCGGCTCGCGTAGGCGCTGAATTGGGCGTGGACATCATTAAAACTTTGTGGACTGGTTCAGCCGAGAGTTTCCGAAGTGTGGTGGAAGGTTGCCCTGCCATTGTTGCATTGGCAGGTGGCGACATGGGTGAAACACTGGAAGACTACCTGCGCATGACTCGCGAAGCGCTTGACGTAGGTTTGGGAGGCGTCACGTATGGCCGTTTTGTATGGCAACACCCTCATACAAGCAGCGTGATCAAAGCCTTGAGTGCTCTGATTCATCAAAATGCAAGCGTCATTCAAGCACTGGCAATTTATGAGGCTGACGTTGCAGCGGAGGCTCAATGAAAGCCGCTGTTTTAAGGGCCCCACAAGTGCTGGAGGTTGGAGACATTGAAACCCCAGAGGCTGGTCCAGGCGAATTGATATTGTCTGTTCGCGCAGCAACAGTTTGCGGAACTGACTTGAGAATTCTTTCTGGCAAGAAAACCAAAGGGGTCAGGTTTCCTTCCATCATTGGCCATGAATTCGCTGGTGTTGTCGTTCAAACGGGTTCTGGCGTCACAGCGTTTAAAAATGGTGACCGTGTTTGTATGGACCCCGTTATTCCATGCCGTGCTTGCAGCTATTGCAAAGCAGGCCTTGAAAATGTGTGTTTGAACCGCCAAGCCATGGGCTACGAATTTGATGGGGGTTTTGCAGAATTTGTTCGCATACCGGCCATTGCTTTAACTTCTGGCAACGTTTTCAAAATGCCAAACGGCATGAGCTTTGAAGCTGCGGCACTGAGTGAACCTTTGGCCTGCTGCATCAATGGGCAAAAGAATGCGCAAGTAGGCTTGGGCGATTCGGTTTTGATCATGGGAGCCGGCCCTATTGGGCTGATGCATGCCGCCTTGGCCAAAGCTGCAGGCGCAAGGCAGGTCATCATCAGTGAGCCCAACGCAAGCAGACGACAAGCTGCCCTTGAGCGAGGCGTGAACCATGCCTGCGATCCAATGAAAGAAAGCCTTCTTGATTTCGTCAAACAAAGGACAGATGGTCTTGGCGCTGATGTGGTAATTTTGGCCATCGGTGTCCCTGCTTTGGCCAACGAAGCATTGAGCATCGTTCGCAAAGGTGGACGCGTGAATTTGTTTGCCGGTTTTTCGCAAGGCGATATGTCCAGCATCGATGTTAACTTGATTCACTACAATGAAATTACAGTGACGGGTGCCAGCGCGTTGACTCGCCAAGGCTATGAGCTGGCATTGCATATGCTCTCCAGCGGTCAGATCGATGCCACATCACTCATCACACATCGCTACGCTGTAGCAGACTCCATGGCAGCGTTTGAAGCAGCAAGCAATGGTTCGGCTTTGAAGGTGGCAATTCACAATGAATGAAGTGTTATTGGGCATCGATGCTGGAACAAGTGCCATCAAAGTCTGTGCCTTTGATGCCAAAGGGTCGTTGCTTAAAAAAGTTCAACGCTTTGTGCCCATCATCACTCCCTATCCTCTCTGGGCAGAAATTGATCTCCAAAGGTATTGGGAATTGCTAGTTCAGGCGCTGCATGAAGTTTCAATGCAGACAGGGCCAATCACCTCCGTTGGACTTTCGACAACTTGTCCAACAACTATTTTTCTCGACAAAAATCTCAAGCCTTTGCGCCATGCCATGGTTTATCTGGATGGGCGATCAGACGAAATCATTGGCAAAGTAACTGGCAGTGACATGCTTGCTTTTCAAAAAATTTCAGGCAATCGTGCGAGCACATCCACTTGCTGGGCCGCCAATCTCAATTGGGTCAAGGAAAACGAACCCGAGGTATGGAATAAGGTGCATAAGGTCTGCATGCTCAACAGTTACATTGCCATGCGCTTGACTGGCAATTTGGCAATCGATCCAACCCAAGCGTCTTATTCAGGTTTGGTCGATGTGCAGCAAACAAGGCCTCAATGGTCTGAGAAATTACTGGCACTGTGGGATACTCCCGCCAATTTTCTGCCCCCTCTTTTAGAGGGTTCGCAATTGGTTGGCTGCATCACCAGCGAAGTGTCGAATCAAATTCCCATTGCCTCTGGTGTACCTGTGGCTTTGGGCGTTGCAGATACAGCTGCAGCCGCATTCGCAATGCAGTTGTATGAATCAGGTCAGGTATTTGAATCCGTAGGTACCTCAGGCGTCATTTCCTTTTGCTTAGATCAACCCGATTTTGAGCTGGGTTTTCTCAACCGTTACCACGTCTACCCCAGCCGATGGCTTGCGCATGGCGCGATGTCCACCTTGGGAGGTTCATTTGGCTGGTTGCAAAGCAAAATCTGGCCCGAAGTGCAGTCACTGGCTGAATTAGAGCGCTTGGCCCAAGAGTCTTTGCCAGGTTCAAATGGCCTGATTTTTCTGCCCTACTTGGCTGGGGAGCGAAGTCCGATTTGGGACGCTCAAGCCAGTGCAGCTTGGATTGGACTTAGGCTGGCCCATAACAGAGCCGACATGATCAGGGCAGTATTTGAAGGCACTGCATTTGGGCTACGGCAAATCATGGATTTAGCGCAAGCCAAATGGGGGCTTCACCCTGCGAAATTGGTTGGCGTGGGTGGCGGGTCCCACAGCCGGTTTTGGGCGCATATCAAAGCAGATATTTTGCAACTTGACTATGGCATGACCGAATTTCAAGATGCCAGTGCGCTGGGTGCCGCTATGCTAGGGGGCGTTGCAAGCGGATATTTTTCAGGATTGCAGGACAATGCCCTGCCTTGTGTCAAAGTATCATCACAATGGGTAAAACCTTCCAAAGCCCCGCACATTGAAACCTACAAACACCATTTTGATATCTTTACTCGTTTGTATCCGGTTTTATCTGAATCGATGCATTTTTTGGGACAAAAAGTTCCATCTTGAGATTTGGATATGAGTGAAGAAGCCGATGGCCTGCTGATTCGAATCATTGAAATCGCCATGCGAACACGGCCAGATGAGCATGGTCGAGTGCGCTTGCCCACGGAACGTGAATTGTCTGAACTTCTGAATGTGCAGCGACCCACTGTTCGCGAACGCTTAACCGTCTTAGAAACCTTGGGGTTCGTCAACCGCCGACAAGGAAGCGGCACCTTTTTGTCACTGCCTAATGCGCAAGTTCTGCAGTTTTACTTCGAGGTGAGTTTAAAGCTGGGGTTTTTGTCACTGGATCAAATTCAAAAAGCGCTTGAAATGATTGGCATGGAAATGGCCATGACAGCCGCAATTGATGCCAGCAACGACGAGCTTGACGGACTCGAAGAAATTTTGACTCACATGGTCAATGCCACCAGCATTGACACATTCGCCCAATGTCAACTTGACTTTCATATTGGATTGGCCCGCGCTTCTCACAATCCGGTCATCATGCTCATCATTGACGGTTTAACGAGCGTGATTCGTGTTGTGATGACCAGCCATATTCGAATGATCTCCGTGGTCAAAGGCAGCTTTGATCGCAGTCTTTTGACCTATAAGTCAGTGGTTCAGGCTTTGCGCGATCGAGAGCCAGAAACGGCTCGACTTGCCCTGCAGGAATGCTACACATTGTGGCGGCGTGAGTCCTCCAAAATATCCATTCTTTCGGTCAAAGAATGATTGAGGTTTTGCATCTGCAAAACTCCTACTGTTTATCCTGAGTTTTGAAACGCCTGAACGCAGTGTTTAAAGCAAGCGCTGAAAGGCTTCTCAGCTGACCCTTTTGATCGTATTTTCAAAATGCGTTTGAACAGCCTTTTTGATCCGTTTGATATTTCGCTGTTTCAAAGCCGCAGCAATTTCTTCATGTTCTTCCAGGGCCTCGCGCCAATTGTCAGGCGTGCTGTTGCCGCTGTAGCGCAAACTGCGCATGCGTTTGCTCAAGGTTTGATGAACCATCGACAAAGACTCGTTGTTGGCCATCTCAACCAGCGCATCATGAATATTTTGATTCAATTCAAAGTACTCCGAGCGTTTGCCTTTGGCGTACAAGGTTTTCATTTTTTCATGCATAGACAACACATGGTCGATTTTCTTTGGATCAGCCGCACACGCTTTTTGCGCTGCGAAACTCTCCAGCATTGCCATGACTTGCAACATATCACTGGCATCTTTGGCACTGAATGTTTTGACAACAGCACCTCTTAAGGGCAGCAAGTCGACCAAGCCTTCGGAGGCCAAAACTTTAAGCGCTTCTCTGATGGGGGTACGCGAAACGCCAAAATTTCGGCTGATTTCCAACTCTGGCACGCGTTGGCCGGGTTTAATTATGGATTCCACAATCATGTTGCGAAGTCTTGCCGTCACCTCTGAGTGCAGCGATGGTCTGGCAATAGGTTCTTTCGAAAGCATTCAACTCCAAGGAAAATACCAATTCGCCATTGTAATCGAGCGCCTTATAATCTGTAATTACAGATTACAACAGACCGGAGTTCGAATGATCACACCCACCATTGCATTGTTCACAGGCGATCCTGCTGGCATTGGTCCGGAGCTGGTTCAAAAATTACTGGACGAACCCGCGAACAGGCAAAAAGCAAAGGTCATCTTGATCGCTCAAAAGAGTTTGATTCAAGCCCCGGAGGGAGTGACTTGGCATTCATGGTCCGGTTTGGATGCCCCCGAATTTGAGCCAGGCGTTGCCGCTGCAGACAACGGTCGGTACATGGTTCAAGGCTTGGCTGAAGGCGCACAACTGGTGGCAAGTGGTGTTGCTGATGCCTTTTGCTTTGCTCCTCTCAATAAAAGTGCGCTGCGCTTAGGCGGCATGCACCAAGAAGACGAGTTGCGCTGGTTTGTTGACTTTCTAAACTACAGCGGTGTTTGCGGTGAACTCAATGTGCTGCAAAACTTATGGACAGCACGCGTGACCTCGCATGTGCCCCTCAAAGAGGTCAGCCAGTTGCTGACCAGCAACAAGGTTTTTGAAGCCATTGAAATGATCTCCAAGGCGCTGCAGGCCTCCGGAAATGACAAGCCACGCATAGCTGTGTGCGGCCTGAACCCGCACAACGGCGACAACGGCAACTATGGCGACGAAGAGATCAAAATCATTGCGCCAGGGGTTGCGATCGCCAACGCCGCAGGCTACCCAGCAGATGGCCCCTACCCTGCCGATACCGCATTTGTGCGCGCCATTCGAAAAGAAGGCGGCTATGACGGCGTTGTCACCATGTACCACGACCAAGGTCAAATTGCCATGAAATTATTGGGCTTTGAAAAAGGCGTCACCGTGCATGGCGGCTTGCCCATACCGATCACGACCCCGGCCCACGGCACTGCCTACGACATCGTCGGAAAAAACAAGGCCACCCCAGAGGCCATGTTCAACGCGTTTGAGCTGGCTTGCCGCATGGGCATGAACCATCGTCAATCCAAAAATAAAACATCCTGAACGTCAAAATTTGGAGGCTTTATGAAATATTACCTTGTGTATTCGCTAGCCCTGTGGCTGAGTATTTGGATGCCCGCCACTGCACAGACAACCTACCCCACCAAGCCCGTCAAGCTCATGGTGGGGGCTGGTGCAGGCGGTGGCACAGATATCATCGCACGCATGTTGTCAGAGAAATTCTCTGAATCTCTCAAAGGCAGCTTCATTGTAGAAAACAAACCTGGCGCCTCCAACACCATTGCGGCTGATTTAACCGCCAAAGCGCAACCCGATGGCCACACTTTGTTGGTTGCCACGAACACTGGGCAAGCCATAGCCCCTCATTTGATCAAGTTGTCTTTTGACCCCATGAAAGACCTCACACCGATCGGACTGGTTGTGACGGTTCCCAACGTGCTGGTGGTGGGCGCAAGCGTTCCTGCCAATAACATCAAAGAATTGGTTGCACTGATGAAAGCCAAACCAGAGGAATTTAAATACGCATCCTCAGGTGTCGGCAGCACACAGCACATTGCTGGGGAGGGCTTTGACATTGCCGCTGGGGTCAAAAGCATTCACGTACCCTACAAAGGCAGCTCACAAGCGCATCTTGACATCATTGCAGGCAATGTGCAGATCATGTTCGACACAACATCTTCTGCCATGGGACAAATCAAAGCCGGAAAGTTCAAACCCTTGGCAGTGACAACTGCGCATAGAAGCGCCGAATTGCCTCATGTGCCAACACTGGCCGAAGCCGGCGTCAGCGGTTTCGAGATGAGCACTTGGTACGGCGTGTTCGTAACCTCAGGCACACCTGCCGATGTGGTGGCCAAGCTTCAAACTGAACTGGCGCGCATCATCAAACTTCCAGATGTGCAGAACAAACTCAAGGGTTTAGGTGGTGAGCCGGGCAATCTGAGCACAGAGCAATTCACGCAACTCAATCGGCAAGAGTTTGAGCGATTTGGCAAGCTGATCAAGCAAGCAAATATCAAGATGCAATGATGAAAAGTCAAAGCCAAAATGCATCATTCTGGGCAGCCTGCTTGATCTTGTTTTTACCGTGCATAACAACGGCAATGGAAGCCAAAGTCATTGACAAAACATTGATCATGTCAGGCCCAGTTGTTCTTGGTGATTTGCAGCGGTTTGAAGATTCTTTGGCCACTAATTCTCAAATAACAACCGTGGTCCTGCGCAACTCTTGGGGAGGTCACATTGAATCTGGCTACCGAATAGGAGAACGCATTCGTGCATTAGGCCTTTCTACACTGCTGTCGGGCTATTGCGTATCTTCTTGCTCGCGAATGTTCCTTGGAGGCAAGGAGCGGCGTTTTACAAATGATTTTGGACTCTGGCAGACCTACGTAGGCTTTCACGGTCATTACGATTCAAGCGGGAAACTCAACTCAAATTCAGTGCAGCGCTGGGGACTTCTTCAGTGGATCATCAAGCACTCCGATGACAAAGCAGATCCCGAACTGGTCAAGCGCTGGATCAACCTAGAGCGCAATACGGGCATGGTTGCCTTCATGCACCCCGATACATCTATCCCCTTCCGATCCGATAAGACGTTTTTGTGCACAGGCCTCGAAAGAAGCCGCCCTCATACCTGTGAAACCATCCCCTTCGCGGCACTGGACATGGGGGTCATCACCGACTTGAAAATTTTGCGCAGTCCTGATCAATAATTCGACAACAGACAACACAGACCGGTTGCTTCATATCCCCACCTGTGAAGGATACAACTTATGCTTAATTGCAAACTTTTTAAAAAATTTCACTTGTGTTCACTTGTTTTTTATTCTGTCATCGCGGCGTCCAGTAATTTTGCGCACAGTCAATCAATTTTTCCCAGCAAACCAGTCAAAATCGTTGTTGCTTTTGCCCCCGGTGGAACAACAGACACCATGGCCAGGATATTGAGTCAGAAACTATCGGACGCCTGGGGCAAACCTGTTGTCGTAGAAAATAAGCCTGGCGGTGGCGGCGCTATTGCTGCGGAATATGCCGCCCGATCTGCCGCTGATGGGCACACGATTTTTTTGGGCACGATTGGCGAAATGGCCATCAACCCCAGCCTTGAAAACAAGCTCAATTACGACCCTCAAAAAGACTTTGCACCGGTTGCAAAATTAGCTGTGACGCCCTTGCTGCTGGTGACGCATCCAAATCTTTCAGTCAAATCAGTGAAAGAATTGATTGACCTGGCAAAAAGCAAGCCCGAGAGTGTTTCATTTCTTTCACCCGGCCAAGGTACATCACAGCATATGTCGGGGGAAATTTTCAAAAAAATGACTGGCGTCAAAATTGTGCATGTACCGTATAAAGGTGGCGCTCCGCAAACAACTGCTTTGTTGGCTGGCCAAGAGATACAGTTTGGCTTCGTTGCCATGGGAAATGTATTGCCCTCTGTCCAAAGCGGAAAGTTAAAAGCCATCGCAGTCTCCAATGCCAATCGATCCAAGTTCTTGCCTGACGTTGCGACGATTGAAGAATCGAATCTCCCAGGCTTTAACACCGCTCCTTGGATGGCTTTTTTCGTGCCGGCGAGCACCCCCAAGGAAATCATTCAAACAATCAACACTGATAGCTTGAAAATTTTGATGCAGCCTGATGTCAAGGACCGGCTGACTCAACTGGGGTTTGAATTGACGCCTTCATCTCCTATGGAGTTAGGTTCATTTCTTCAATCTGAAATTTTGAAATATAGAACTGTGATCGATGACTTGGGCCTGAGAAACAATTAAATTTTTGCAGTCACATCTGACTGGGCAACAGGGCCCAGTGGCTCAATTTACAGAGGCGCGCACGCCTGCTTCAAAAAGTCCAGGTCCTTGCCTTGCAGGTGTGGGCTGAGTTTTTCCAATACTGTGGCGTGATAGGCGTTGAGGTAGCTTGTCTCCTGGGCATCCAGCAAGTTTTTGTGCACCACACGGGTATCGATGGGACACAGCGTCAGCGCTTCGAACCGATAAAATTTGCCGTGTTCGGTAGCGCAGTGCTCTTGGCATAGCAAGATGTTTTCAATGCGAATGCCGTAGCGCCCAGGCAAATACACGCCTGGCTCATTGGTGACTACCATGCCAGGCAAAATGGCCTGATCGATCAGGCCCGTGCTGATGCTGTGCGGTCCTTCATGAACATTGTTGAAATAGCCAACGCCGTGGCCGGTGCCACAGGCGTAGTTGACGCCCTCGTTCCACAAGGCTTGGCGCGCCAAAATGTCCAACTGCAAGCCTCTTGTTCCGTGCAAAAATATGGCGCCTGACAGACGCAGCATGCCTTTGAGTACCAAAGTGAAGTGGCGCTGCTGTTCTTGCGTGGTTGGGCCGCAAACGAAGGTCCGCGTGATGTCTGTGGTGCCATCGTCGTATTGGCCACCCGAATCGAGCAGGAAGAATCCCTCAGGTTGAACAGGGGTGTCTACACCCTCCTTCAAGCCGTAGTGCATCATGGCTGCATTGGCACCATAGGCTGGTATGGAGGTGAAGCTCAAACCGCGAAACAAGTCAAGTTTGGCACGTTCGCCGTTGATGTGATCGGAGACCATGCGTTCAGTCAGCGTGCCACTGCCAACATGCTCATAAAACCAACGTAAAAAGCGCACCATGGCCACACCATCACGTACAAAACAGTTTTTCCAGTGGCTGATTTCGGTCTCGTTTTTCACCGCTTTGAGCAACACCGAGGGCGCACGTTTTTCGATCAACGTACAAGCATGTTCGCGCAAAGTTGCAAAGGTCAGCATATTGCTTTGAGCTGGGTCAACCAGAACGCGCTGACCGGCAAGGGCGCTCAAGCCTTGGAAAAAAGTAGCGTACTCCTGCAGGCAAACACCTTGCTCGGTTAGATTGCTTCGCAAAGCCTCAGAAAACCGTTCGCAGTGCGCATACAGCGTGGCAGTTGTTTCTGTCACGACCAGATATGCATGGAAATACGGAGAGGTTGGCACATCGCTACCGCGCAAATTGAGCAGGTATCCAATGTCGTCCAGGGCATTGAGTACGTGTGCCTGAGCCTCAGCCTTGCGCATCTCCAGGCGCACTTTGCCCAGCTTGTCTGCTGCGGTTTGGCCAGCATATTCGATGGCGTGCGAGAACACAGGGTCCAATGGAAAATCAGGCCGGTCGCGCCAAACTGCATCGACCAGATCATGCTCTGTCATCACAGTTATGTTTTTGGATTTTAGCGCAGCTTGAATATCTGCCACAGCTTTGACCATCATGGTTGCGCCATAAAAGCCCAGGCGAGCGCCTTGCGGCAAGTGCTCAGCCAGCCATTGGTTCCACGGCAAAACATCGGGCTTTCCAAAATAAATAATTTGAATTTCCGTGCCTGCCAATTCTTGCTCTGCTTGTTGCCAATAGCGGCCGTCGGCCCAAACATAGGCGCTGTCTTTGAAGACCACCATGGTGGACACAGACGCGGTAAAACCAGACATGTATTCCCGCACCTTCCATCTCTGCGGCATGTACTCCGAGTTGTGTGGATCTGAAGAGGGTAAGACCCAAGCGTCCAACTGGTGCTTGGCCATTTGGGCACGCAAAGTGCGCAGTCTTTGAGATAAGTCCATCGTCATGTTTATTTTTAAATTTCGGTTAAGCGGGCAATTCAATCACATCGATTAAATTTTTGAAAGACTGTTGCAGCAGCCCTGTGTCAGTGCCGCCTGCGATCAAGGTATACCCCATATTTTTAGCCTTGGCGATCCATGCTGGATCGGTGGCCATGAAACCCGCAACTTTGCAGTGTTTTTTGGCCACCTGAGCGACATGCGTCATGGCTTTCACAAAATCAGGGTGATCAAATTGTGCCGGGATTCCCATGAAATTGGACAAATCAAAATGACCAACCCACAAGACATCAATGCCTTCGACTGCAGCGATCGATTCCACATTGTCTAAACCACGTTCGGTTTCAATTTGTGCAATCATCAAAGTTCTGTCGTTATAGCGCTTGATTTTTTCTGCCACAGAGCCATCTTGGTAGTTGCACTGGGCAAATCCAAAAGCAGCGCCGCGCCGGCCTGTGCCGGGGTATCTGCACGACTGGGCAAGCAGCTGGGCTTGCTCTTTGCTCTCCACCATGGGCACCATGATGCCATGCGCACCGATGTCCAATGCTCTTGCAATCCAAGTGTATTCTCCTGTTGGCACTCGCACCATGGGCGTGAGGGGCAGCCCAGCACAGGTTGCAAACAACCACTTCAAGGTCTCGTACCCCAGGCCCGTGTGCTCCATGTCGTAGATGGCAAAGCGGGCTCCTGAATTGACCAGCATCGATGAAATGCCAGGCGTGAAGAATTCAAAAACCATGGCGCCTGCAACTGTTCTGCCCGACATGATCTCGTGTTTCAGTGGCACTTGGGTATTCATGATGCAGTCACCTCGTATTTAGGTTTTCGCCCTTCCATGACATCGATCACCGATTGGAAAGCGCTTTGAGCCAAACCCTCCAAGCATTGGTCGGTGAAACAAATGCCATGGGGGGTGACGATCACATTGTCCAATTGGAGAAGTGGGTTGTCAGCCGGTGTGGGTTCAGATTCAAAAACATCCAAACCTGCACCCCCGATTTTTTTATTTTTCAGCGCATGGTACAAAGCTTTTTCATCCACGATGGGGCCTCTGGCGGTGTTGATCAAAAATGCAGTGGGTTTCATCATGCCAATGAGGTGCGCATTGACCATGCCTTTTGTTTTTTCATTCAAAGGGCAATTGACTGCCAAGAAATCGGATAACTGAAAAAGTGTTTCTAACTCGACCAACCGAACACCCAACTTTGCCATCTCTTGTGGATCTGCATACGGATCATGGGCAATCAATTGCATCTCAAAAGGTTTGGCCAACTTGAACATCTCAGCGCCAATATTTCCAACACCAATAGATCCCAAGACTCTGTTGGTCAATCCAACTCCAATGTGGTCTGATTTTTCAGCCCACCGCCCTGCTCTGGTCAGCTTGTCCTTGAGCCAAACTTTTTGCGACAACATCAACACATAGGTGATCACGGACACCGCCACGGGCCTTCGAACGCCATCGGGTGCAATGGTCAGGCAGATACCCGCCTTCTGGCAAGTAGGCACATCAATCGAGTCATAACCAACACCAAAGCGTGCAATGATCTTCAACCTTTGTTGATTTGTTTGCATGCTCTGCGGCGTGAAACGAGTCAGCATCGCGCAAATTGCATCGTACTGCGCCACCTGCTCCGGCTCGATCACAGGCGTTGGTTTCATGAATTCCCATTCAATGTCGGGCCGATTGAATATTTCCAAAACTTTCGTGCCAAAAATTGGCGTGCCATCGGACTTCAGCACATCGGCCGTGATGCCGACGCGAAATTTGTGGGCAGTAGCGTTAGACATGTTGGATCTTTGAGAAATTGAACAATTTGCAAATCGCCTTAGCTTAATTCGACTCCGCATAACAAGAACTCGGGTAAACCATAGCATTGGCCCTGTCGAGTGCCAAGGGTCAATCCAGCACGCGTTTTCCTTTATGCTTGATGCTCCATTTTCAAATTGCCGAAAAGGTCAGCGTCTCATGTTTGATTTATCTCACAAAATTGCCTTGATCACGGGCGCCTCCAGGGGCTTGGGTTGGGCCATTGCGCAGTCGCTGGCCCAAGCAGGTGCGCATGTGGTCTTGAATGCCCGCGACCCTGATGCATTGCAAGCCCGCGTCAGTGAACTTCTGGCCAAAGGTTTGTCAGCAGAAAGTGCGCCGTTTGATGTGAACGATGCGCAAGCTGCGCAAAAGTGTGTTGCAGATCTCAAGAGCAGATGGGGCCGATTTGATATTTTGGTTGCAAACGCCGGTATCAACCACCGCAGCCCCATTGTTGACTTTGAAATTGACGACTTCAATCGCGTGATGCAAACCAACATCAGTGCGGTATGGGTGCTGAGCAAGGCGGCTGCCAAGGCCATGCTCGAGCAACAAAGTGGCCGCATCATTTTGATCGGCTCCATGAGCGCCATCAATGCCCGGTCTGGCATTTCCGCTTATGTGGCAAGCAAAGGCGCCGTCCACGCATTGAGCAAACAACTTGCGGTAGAACTTGCAGCCCACTCCATCACGGTCAATTGCATAGCGCCCGGTTTTTTTGCCACTGAAATGAACACGGCTCTGATCAACAACCCCGACTTCGACGACTGGGTCAAAAAACGCACGCCGACAGGCAGATGGGGCCGCACTGAAGAAATAGGTCCTGCCGCCGTATTCCTGGCCTCTGAAGAGGCCTCATTTGTGAATGGCTTGGTCATGACGGTGGATGGCGGATTCACCAGCGCCATGTAGACTTACATTCAACCCAGAGATGCCCCCCAATTACGCAAAGCCATTAACCATGACCATTGAACTTTATTCTTTTGACACCCCCAATGGACGCAAGATCAGCGTAGCACTTGAAGAGATGGCTCTGCCCTACAAAGTGCATGTGGTGGACATCTCGGCTGGCGATCAATTTGATCCTGCATTTTTAAAGATCAGTCCCAACAACAAAATCCCCGCGATCGTCGACTCTGATGGGCCTGGCGGTCAGCCCATCAGCGTTTTTGAATCAGGTGCCATATTGCTTTACTTGGCAGAAAAGTCAGGGCAGTTTTTACCAACTGATGCGCGCGCTCGCGTTGCGGTCATGGAGTGGCTCATGTTTCAAATGAGTGGTTTCGGCCCAGCACCTGGCCAAGTTCATCACTTCATCGCCCTGAGCGCAGAGGAAGATAGGCGTTACGGCCTGGCGCGATTCATGGCAGAGACGCGGCGTTTGTACGGGGTGATGGACCGCTGGCTTGCGGATCACGTCTATTTTGCAGGCGAACTCTCGATTGCTGACTTCTCCATTGTGGGATGGGTTTGGCGGCATGCGCGGCACCAAGTTGACTTGAATGACTTCCCCCATGTGCAGCGCTGGTATCAGGCCATGATGGCACGACCTGCAGTCGCTCGTGGTTTCAATGTGCCCCTGCGTTAGAGTGACATCCAAGGCATTTCAGCCATTTTTTCTCGCCACCGCATCAAATGGGGGTGGCGTTCATCGGGGCGCACTTTGACAATGCGAGCGAAGTCCACAGCCACCACAGCGGTGATGTCTGCCAAGCTGAGATGATCAGCAGCAACGAAGGTTCGGCCTTCAAGCCGCTCGTTGAGTGTCAGAAAAAATCGCTCAAGCCGAGCCAGCCCGCGTTCGGCCAATTGCGCAATTTGAGGATAGTTGATCGGGCCTGGCAATGCACGGTTGACCATGGCAGGTGATGTGTTTCGCATCACCTCGCCGATGGGCATCAAGCCTTCAAATTCTGCGCGCCAATGCCAAGACGCAATGTCTGCTTTGTCTTGCGGGGTGGTGCCCAGCATCGGCTTTTCAGGGTAGCGCGCTTCTAAATAAGCGGCGATACCCGCGTTGTCAATCAGCACATCACCTTCTTCGGTGCGCAAGGCCGGCACTGTGCATTGCGGGTTGATTTTGCGAAAGGCTTCTGCGAGTTGCTCACCCGCCCGCAAATCGATTTGCACCGTCTCATGTGCAATGCCCTTTGCTGCCAAAAGAAGGCGCGCACGGCGCGGGCTTGGCGCGGTGGCGCAGTCGTACAAAGTCATCATCATGATGCGGCTTGAAGTTTGTCTTGCGTCTGGGTGTCGAAATCGCTTGCGTCATGGCGCTCATGCAGCTGCGTGTGAAGCGGCCCCATGGCACGATTGACCATGCGGCCTCGGCGCACTGCGGGGCGCTTTGCTATTTCATCGGCCCAGCGTATGACATGGGTGTATTCTTGCACTTGTAAAAATTCGCCCCCTTCGTACAACTGCCCCTTGGCCATGCCGCCGTACCAGGGCCAGATGGCCATGTCGGCAATGGTGTACTCAGTGCCACCCACATACTCGCTCTGGGCCAAGCGCTGGTTGAGCACGTCCATTTGCCGCTTGACTTCCATCGCAAAGCGTTCGATGGCATATTCAATTTTGACTGGTGCATAAGCATAGAAATGACCGAAGCCCCCGCCCAGATACGGTGCGCTGCCCATTTGCCAGAACAGCCACGAGAGACATTCCGCCCGCTGAGCAGGCTCAGTGGGCACGAAGACACCGAACTTTTCGGCCAGATAAAGCAAGATGGCGCCAGACTCAAATACGCGCACAGGCTCGGGTCCACTGCAATCGAGCAAAGCTGGAATTTTGGAATTTGGATTGACTTGCACAAAGCCACTGCTGAACTGCTGACCTTCATTGATGCGAATCAGCCAAGCATCGTACTCAGCCCCAATGTGACCCGCGGCCAGTAACTCTTCGAGCATGATGGTGACCTTCACGCCATTGGGTGTGGCCAGCGAATACAACTGGAAAGGGTGCTTTCCTCGCGGCAAATCTTTGTCGTGCGTTGATCCCGCAATGGGCCGATTGATATTCGCAAAGACACCCCCATTGGCTTTGTTCCAAGTCCAAACAGCAGGCGGTGTGTATGGGGTTGCATCAGACACTACAAACTCCCCCGGCCTTCTTTGGCGTGAAACGACTGAGCAGTTTGCCACGCCACAGTTTGCAGATGCTGCGCCACTTCAGCAGGCAATCCAGCCGTGTATTTATTGCCAATGGGGTTGACTTTGTACACTGACGCAAGCACTGTGCATGCGGCCAAATAGGTGCCCATCAAAGTGGGGTGACGTTTATCGGCAATGATCAAACTCAAATCAGGACGCTTGGCAATTGAATTTGCAAACGCATAACCTGCTGGAACGACCAAAGCATTATTTTGCTTGCCCGCCTTGATGTACTCTTGGGCCAATTGCTCCGTCATTTCAGGCTTGTCTGAATACGCCCATGTCATGAACAATATCGGCTCCGAACCATACCCTCTCACGGTGTCGCTGTGCTTTTTGACAAACTCATAAAAAATGGGCTGCAGCTTCGGGTGGATCGGGCATTGGCTGCAATCCATCATGAGTGTGGCGTCAAATGGCCTGTCTAACGCATTGAATTTAACTTCATTGTTTCCGACAAATGAATAGCTGCCCACTGCATTGGGTTTGAAATGGGCTGCCACATCGTGCCAGTTGATGCCCGCACCGCTGATGGTGGCAGACGATGATCGATGCCCTTTTTGTCCTGCAGCGCCAAGCAATTGGCTCACATGACCATGCATGGAGTTGTTGTAGTAGAAAAAACTGTGGCCAACCCAGAGCATGGATTTGACTTCGGTGACCTTGGCCAAGGTTTTAGGCGCCGCAGAATCAGGCTGCGCCACCAAACTGGCACAACCAGCCAAGTTGGCAGCCCATAGAATTAAACTCAATAAGGCCGTGAAGTGAAAATTTCGCATACTGTCCCTAGATAAAAATCAGATGAAGACCACCGAGTTGCGCCACTTGCAGCAAGATTGGCAAGAGTGCCATGATAAGACAAGCTTTCTCGCTATGGACGTCCATTTTTTTCCAAGCACCCTGACCTTGCCCTTATGAACTTGAATTTCATGGCCATGGCACTCCTTTGTGCGTTGACGCTGTCAGCACCATCAACCGCACAAAGCCTGCGCGAGCGGGAAATAGCCCAATGTTTGCCGGGAGAAATTTCAACCTGGGGCGATGGCCATGATCGCCCTGCCAGCAGTTCGCCTCTGATTTTTCAATATGACCACACCGGTTCGCCTGCATGGTTTTCTCAGGCAGTGGTTCTGGAGGCGGTTCAAAACGCAGCTCAGGCTTGGTCACAATGCGGCGTGCCCAGCCAGGTGCTGACTCCTGCCTCAGATCAGGCTCAGCGCCCAGGAGCGATCCTGGTCCAGTGGAGCCAGGAGAACAGCGGCGGCAATTTTGCCCAAGCTGACTTGGGCAAAGGACTGCTGGCAATGAACCCTGCCATGTTCGAACTGCTCAATGAGCGCAACCCCAAGCATGATGCGGGCTTGACCTTGCAGATGGTGATTTCGCATGAAATGGGTCACCACTTTGGGCTCATGGCCCATTCGCGCCGCTGTGTTGACGTTACCTCTTACTACGACAACGGCAAAGGTGAGCGCTGCCATACGAGAGACGGCCGAGCGCCTGCGGCCGGGGTTGAATACCGCGCGCTGCTGCCCACCGCCTGCGACATTGCGCGATGCATGCAGGCCAACAACGTGCCTGAAAGAAATCGAGAAAATCGATTGTCACACCTGCTCAAAAGCAACAAAACCAAACCTCCAGACCATTGAAACCCAGGGTTTCTGCGCTTATATTCTCCTAAAATCATCCTTTTTGCGTCAAAATGAGCCCAACTCCTAAAAAGCAGGCAGATCATGTTTGAACGGTTCACCAAAGGATCCACGCTGGAAAGCGCAAAGAAAACAGCCATTAACTTGCTGTCTGAAAAGGGGGAAGCCAACGCTCGCAGCATCGCGTCCAAGCTGATCAATCAGTTCAAACTTTTGGACAAAGCCGATCAACTCAAGTTTTTTGAGTTTCTAGCCAAACAGTTCAGCCCTGCCCCAGCAGCCGTACTCGATGCTGCCAAGCGCTATTCAGAAATTCAGGATGACGACAGCCTGATCAAGCTGTGCAAAGTTGTTGAGCCCGCAAGGCAGGAACTGCTTCGCCGCATCAACCGCGCACCCGATGGCACCCAAACCATTGTGCGCATGCGGGAGCGACTGCTTGACCAAGCGAAAACGAAGGCGGGTCTCATGGCCGTCGACGCGGACATGCAGCACCTCTTGAGCTCGTGGTTCAACCCTGGCTTTTTAGAATTGCATGAAATCACTTGGTCATCTCCCGCCCTCCTGCTAGAAAAAATTATCCAACACGAGTCAGTCCACGCCATTGACGGCTGGGACGATCTGCGGCGCAGGTTGCAACCAGATCGTCGCTGCTTCGCGTTCTTTCACCCTCAGTTACCAGGCGAGCCTTTGATCTTTGTGGAAGTGGCCCTGGTCAGCGCCATTTCAAAAGAAGTAGGCCCGCTGCTGGACAAAAAATCTGCAGCCTTGGAGGCCAAGAAATTCAAGGCAGCCATCTTTTATTCCATCAGCAATTGTCAGCCCGGACTTCGCGGTGTTTCGCTGGGAAATTTCCTGATCAAAAGGGTGGCAGAAAAAATTCTGCAGGATATTCCAACTGTTAAAACATTTTGCACCCTCTCACCCGTGCCAGGATTCAATCGGTGGCTGGACTCCTTGCAAAATTCACAGGCTCTGGATCAGATTGCAGACAAAATAGGCAAAGCAGCCTCTTCACTTGAATTGCTCAAGCCCAGCGGCCAGACCTGGCGTGCGCGCCTGGACAATGGCTGGACGCCTGCGAACGCTGCAGGGGAAGAAAAAGCCGCCCTGCTGCGCCTTTGTTTTGTGTATTTAACTCAGTGCGTGCACCACCCGTCTGGCGATTCTGTCGCGAAATTTCATCTTGCAAATGGCGCCAAACTTCACGGCATCAATTGGGCCGCCGACTTGTCCAAAAAAGGAATTTCACAGTCCAGCGCCATCATGGTTAACTATTTGTATGAACTTGACGCCGTTGAAGACAATCACGGAAAATTCATTCAAAAAGAAGTTGTGTATACCAAGAGTTTGGCCAGGCTTGAGTGAGCCAGCCAGCGCAGCACGCTGGGCATCACATTCAGAAAAAAATTGGAGACAACCTATGCTTTCAGTTCATCCTAATTTGCCGCTCACGGCGGCTTTTTTGTGGCTACGCCGAGGCTGGCAAGACCTTCGTCAAACCGGCATGCGCGGCTGTTTTTATGGCGCCATATTCACCGTCATGGGTTACACCATTGAGTATATTTACGGCAATTATTGGCAGGCCACCATGGGCATGACTGCGGGTTTTTTTCTGATGGGCCCTTTTATCTGCTGCGGTATTTATGAATTGTCGCGTCAGCACGATCGGGGCGAACCCAGCAGTCTTTGGCGAAGTTTTTTGAGCTTCACGCGCAATTGGAAGTCGATTGCATTTTTCGCTGTCATGCTCACTTTTTTAATGATCATTTGGGCCCGCGTCTCCATTGTTATTTTTGCGCTGCTCGCCCAGCACAGCTATCCGACTGTGCAAGCCATGTTCAATCAAATTGCATCGATTGAAAACATAGAGTTTTTATGCGTCTGGGCTGGCGTGGGCTGTGTATTTGCCAGTTTCAGCTTTGCCATCTCAGTGGTCTCCATGCCGATATTGCTTGACCGCAACTCTGATACGCTCACAGCCGTATTTACCAGTGCCGCAGCTTTATGGGCCAATACCCTGACTTGCCTAGTGTGGGGCTTGTTGATTGTGGCCATTGTGGGCAGCAGTCTAGTGATTTTCAAACCCTTATTGGTACTGACTGCGCCATGGATGGGGCATGCCACGTGGCACGCCTACAAGAGCATGCTTGTCTTCGCAGAGTAAACCCAACGCATTCAAGAGTCACGCCATGCGATGAGTTGGGTGCGCTCCAGTCACTCCACAGTTGCACCAGAAGCGGCAACGGCTTTGCCCCACTTCTCAGTTTCAGCGGCAATGGTTTTGGCGAAATCTTCAGGTGTACCTGGAATGGGCAATCCACCAAGCTCAGCTAAGCGTTCTCGCATTTTTGGGTCAGCCAAAATACGGTTGATTTCCAGATTGATGCGGTCCACAGCTTCTTTTGGAACACCTTTGGGCATGCCCACGCCAAACCATGCCGTGGCTTCGTAGCCTGCAACTGTGTCGCCCACTGTGGGCGTGTCTGGCATGGAAGGCTCTCGGTTTTTAGAAGTCACCCCCAATGCGCGAAGGCGGCCAGATTTAATGTGGGGCACCGAAGAAGGCAAGTTGTCAAACAACACATGAACTTGTCCTGCCATCAAATCCGTCAACGCCGGTCCTGCGCCTTTGTAGGGAATATGGGCCATGCTGCAGCCCGTCATGAATTTGAACAGCTCACCTGACAAATGCACCGAAGTGCCGCTGCCTGAAGAGGCCATGTTTACTTTGCCAGGGTTGGCTTTGCAATAGGCAATGAATTCAGCCACTGTTTTGACGGGCAGCGTGGCGGGAATCACCATCACATTGGGCGTGCGTGCAAGCCCCGCGACAGGCGTGATGTCTCGAATGAAGTTGTAATTTAACTTCTTGTAAAGCGACGCGTTAATGCCGTTTGCAGGGTTCACCAAGAGCATGGTGTAGCCATCAGCCGGGGCATTCACGACAAATTCTGTGCCGATGTTGTTGCCCCCGCCCGGTTTGTTCTCTACAACCACTTGCTGGCCAAGGCGCTCACTCAAGGCTTGGGCCACGATGCGGGCCAGCACATCGGTGGTGCCAGCAGGTGGATAAGGAACCACCCACTTGATCGTGCGGATGGGATAGTCTGCCGCCCAACTGCCACCTGCACTGCATAACAAAACACCCATCAGTGCCAACAACATGCCAAATTTGCGCTTCATATTGAAACTCCTTCGTGTGTATTCAAGCAAAGTTATCCAATGCGCCCGACTCCTCGGTGGCCCGTAGTTTGGGCGCAATCAAAATCAGCCCCAAAGCCATTCCCATGTGCAGCCAATCGCCTGGCGCCAACCATGGAGGTACGCTGACTTTAACCACAAACAAAACCGATCCAAAAAGCATCACGACAGCCCCAGCGATTTGTATTTTCTCACCATGTCGGATCAAAAACAACAGCATGGCCAACATGCTGAGCAGGCCAAGCGCTTGATCATACATTCTCAATTTTCCAAGCCCAGATATCAGCAATCCCAGCAGCATGGTGCTGCCCAAAAAAATCAGAATGAACTGCCTTTTTTGAGCCACTGCCGAATCGGGCCATTGGATGCTGATGGCCAACAAAGGCAACGCGGCACTCGCGCTCATGATGGTGAACAACTGATGCCAAGCCTCCAGTGGGTAAAGGCCCGAAAAACGCAAAAACCCCAAGAGGGCTGGGATCGCCACCAAGCCGCAAGCAAATCGAAACCCCAGCGTGCCTGCGCTCTTCCAAGCCAACCACGCCGCACTCAGGCACAGGAGGCCATCGGTCAGTGCAAGGCTAAGCATGCGTTTGGGCACCTGCGCTGCCTGTACCGCCATGATCACGCGCTCGCGTCATGATCCAACCGATAGCACCTAAGGCCAAAATCATCACCGTGCAGTAAGCCATGCGAGCATTGGTTGACAAACCAGATTGCACAAAGAAAAACACCATTAAAAGCGCAACGCCAGATACAGTTCCAATGAAGGAAATTTTCCTTAGCACGCCAGATACAGGCGTATCAAATCGACTGAATGTCGCGGTCTGAAAAACGCCGACCGTATTGTTTTGCTCGGGAGACCACGATGGTTTTCCAAAAAGATACATCAGTTTGTGTTGCCATCTCTGTGCCGATTTAACTTGATCCCAAATCAACAAAAAATGATGGAAATTTGCCCACAGCGGATTCCAACTTTCTAACGGTTTTCGAATTCCGTAGACGGGCGACTCCTCATCTCGCTCAGCGGCATAAGTGCCAAACATACGGTCCCAGAAAGAGAATATGCCGCCGTAGTTTTTATCGATGCAGTAATCATTTTGCCCATGGTGTACACGGTGGTTAGAAGGCGTCACCATCACGTATTCCAGCCAACCCAACTTGCCTATCAACTGCGTGTGAACCCAGTATTGGTAAACAAAATCAATCAAACCTACAATGACAAAAACTTTGACCGGATAGCCAAGCAAGGCCAGAGGAATATAGAAAATCCAACGGAACAAAAACCCTGTCGACGATTGACGCAAAGCGGTGGACAGATTGAACTCTTCACTGCTGTGATGGACCACATGCGAGGCCCACAAAATATTGATTTCATGCCCCGTGCGGTGCACCCAGTAGTAACAAAAATCATAGAGGATCAAAGCACTGACCCACGTCATGGGGTTGCTCAGATCCCACACATAAGATCCAAACCTGTCTGTGATCAGTGAATACATCACGATGCTGATCAACCCGCCCATGGCTTTAGCGAACTCGCTCATGATCCCCACATTGATGGAGGTCAAACTGTCCTTCAATCGGTAGACAGTCACCCCCCGTGAGTGTGCCACCCAGAATTCCAATCCAATCAACACCAAGAAAACAGGAATTGCAAAAGCAATGGGGTTCATAAATGCCTTAAATTGACAACTTATCTTGATAGTGCAGTGCAACTGCATGGTACCATAGATAGGACTATCGGATTTTTATATGCAGCCCAACGCTCACCCCATCTTTCCTGACAGCCCCTTGCCGCTGTATGCGCAACTGGCGGACTTGCTGCGTCAGCGTGTGCTGCGTGGCACGTGGAAATCTGGAGACAAAGTGCCTTCTCTAGAGGCCTTGGTGGAGGAGTTCCAAGTGGCTCGCGTCACGGTGCGCCAAGCCATTGAAATTCTCACCCGTGAAGGCATGTTGCTTCCGCAGCGCGGCCGGGGCACTTTCGTCACAGACCAAGTGCAACTCGAGCGCTCGCTGACTTTGGAAACCTCTTTGCACGGCCTGGCCGACGCTTACCGCAACGACAAGCCCAACCTCACCTTGATTGAAGAATCGGGTGTGCAACCGCCCCTCACCCCGTTTGACGGCCTGGCGGCTCCGGCCTATCACTTCATGCGCCGGGTCCATTCTCGCGATGAGAAAGCCTACTGCGTGGCCAGCATCTATATCGATCAGCGTGCGTTTCGTTTAGCACCCAAGCGCTTTCGCAAAGAGACTGTGGTGCCCGTTTTGATGGACCTGCCCCAGGTGACGATTGCCTCGGCCCGCCAGACGCTGCGCATCTCCACTGCCGATGTTGAAATTGCGCGCTTGCTCCATGTCGCCGTAGGGTCGCCCGTGGCTGAAGTGCGCCGAGTCTGCCTGTCCCCTGATGGCACGGTGCTGTATTTGGGGCAGATCACCTACCGCGGTGACTTCATTCAGTTTGAGATGGCACTGACCTTGTGAATCTGAATCAGCCAGAGATCCAGCTCACCCATGATGAAACACTCTAAACCCAATATCTTGCTGGTCATGGCAGACCAGTTGGCCGTGCCAACGCTGCCCTTTCATGGCCACCCCTTGGTGCAAGCCCCCAACTTGAGCAAACTGGCTCAAAACGGCGTGGTGTTTGACAGTGCGTATTGCAACTTCCCCATCTGCGCGCCTTCGCGTTTTTCAATGCTGTCGGGCCGCTTGCCGCATTCCATTTCAGCCTATGACAATGCCAGCGAATTTCCTGCCTCGATGCCCACCATGGCGCACTATTTGCGGCACGCGGGCTACCGCACTATTTTGTGCGGCAAGATGCACTTCATTGGGCCTGACCAATTGCACGGCTATGAAGAGCGGCTCACGACCGACATTTACCCAGCCGACTTTGCATGGACACCCGACTGGCTCAAAGGGCCGGCCTATCGCCCTACTGGCGTGAGCATGCGACCGGTGCTAGAAGCCGGCCCTTGCGTGCGCAGCATGCAGATCGATTACGACGACGAAGTTGAATACAAAGGCGCGCAGTGTCTTTATGACCTGGCAAGAGCGCCACAAGACAAGCCTTTTTTCTTGACGGTTTCCTACACCCACCCGCATCCACCTTTTGTAGCGCCCCAAAAGCACTGGGACTTGTACAAACGCGAAGACATCGATTCACCCCGCGTGCCGCCCATTGCCTATGAAGACTTAGACGAACACAGCCAATGGTTGCATATCGCTCATGCCCAAGACATCTACAGTGTCTCAGCCGATCAAGTGCTCAACGCACGGCACGCCTACTACGGCATGGTCAGCTACGTCGATGAAAAAATCGGGCGTATTTTGAACGTGCTCCAAGAAACCGGACTGCAAGACAACACCATCGTGGTTTTTTGTGGCGACCACGGTGAAATGCTGGGCGAGCGCGGCATGTGGTTCAAACAAAGTTTTTATGAATCGTCAGTGCGCGTGCCTCTCATTGTTTCAAGCCCCACGCGCTATGCGCCAGCCCGTGTGGCAGCGCACGTTTCTCTGGTCGACTTGCTACCCACCTTCATGGACCTGGCCTACAACGGCGCACCACCTGAACCCGTGGGCCCGCTTCATGGGAGCAGCTTGCTGCCTTTGATCAATGGCACGGAGCATGGCCATGATCGCCTCGTGATTTCCGAATACAGCTCGGAAGGCGTCAGCGCGGCTTCGCGCATGGTGCGACAAGGCCCGTGGAAATACATCTTCACCCACGGCCTGGCACCCATGTTGTTCAACTTGGTGTCTGACCCCGATGAGTTGACCAACTTAGCGGGCCACAGTGCACACCGACAAACCGAGCAAGACTTGCACGCGCTCTTGGTGCAAGACTGGGAACCTGCTGCAGTGCATGCGCGCATTTTGGCCAGTCAACGTGAGCGTTTGTTTCTGGCTGAGGTTGCCAATGGCTCAGCCAAAACCCCCAACTGGGCCTACCAGCCCTTCGTTGACGAAACCCAGCGTTTCATTCGAGGCTCGGGCGCAGCCGGGCCAACCAGCGTCAAGGCACGCGCGCGCTTTCCGTTTGTGGAGCCCGCGCAGCCTGACTGAATGCCTCAGCCTAAACCGGCTTGCGAGACAAACTTCGGATTCATGTAGGCCTCCAATGCTTCCGTGCCGCCCTCGGAGCCATAGCCCGAATCCTTGACGCCTCCAAATGGGGTTTCAGGCATGCCCAACCCCAAGTGATTGATGGTGATCATGCCGGTTTGGATGGACGAGGCAATTTGCTGCGCAGTCCGCGCTGACCGTGTCCAAGCGTAGGCCGCCAGACCAAAGGGAAGACGATTGGCTTCACGCACAGCATCGTCAAAGGTGGCAAACGGGTTGATCAAGGCCATCGGTCCAAAGGGTTCTTCGTTCATGGCCTTGGCTGATGTGTTCAACTCAGTAATGACTGTGGGTTCCCAGAAATTTCCTGTGGTTCCCACAGGCTTTCCACCCGTCTTGAGATTGGCATTGTGGTGCTGTGCATCGGCCAACATATTGTGCATGGCCGCCATGCGGCGCGGATTGGCCAGTGGGCCCATGGTTGTAGCGGCATCCAGGCCGCTTCCAACCTGCAGCTTTTGCGCATGCATGACAAACTGCTCCACAAACTCTTTGTAAATACCTTCTTGCACCAAGAAGCGTGTGGGCGAAACGCAAACCTGACCGGCATTGCGGAACTTGCTCGCAGCCATGGTCTTGGCCGCCAAAGCCACATCGGCGTCATCAAAAATCACCACGGGTGCATGCCCACCCAATTCCATGGTCATGCGCTTCATGTGAAGCCCGGCCATGGCCGCGAGTTGCTTGCCCACAGGGGTAGAGCCTGTGAAAGATATTTTGCGAATTGCCGGATCAGCAATTAAGTAGGAGGAGATGTGCGCTGGGTCTCCGTAGACCAGATTGACCACGCCTGCTGGCACTCCTGCATCAATGAATGTGCGAATCAACTCGGCCGGTGAAGCAGGTGTCTCTTCGGGTGCCTTGACGATGATCGAGCAGCCGGCGGCAAGCGCTGCAGAGAGCTTGCGAACAATCTGGTTGATTGGAAAATTCCACGGCGTGAAAGCTGCCACTGGTCCAACAGGCTCTTTGACCACCAGTTGGTAGACATCGTGCTGCCGCGCTGGAATCACACGGCCATACGCACGCCGTCCTTCCTCGGCAAACCAGTCAATGGTGTCTGCACCTGCCATGATTTCCATTTTCGCTTCGCCCAGGGGCTTGCCCTGCTCCAGCGTCATGAGCCTGGCCACCAAATCAGCGCGGTCACGCAGCAACTGGGCGGCTTTGCGCATGATCTTGTAGCGCTCAAAGGCGCTGGTGCGCCGCCACACTTCAAAGCCCCGCTCTGCAGCAGCCACGGCCTCAGCCAGGTCCTGCGTTTCAGCGCAGGCCACTTGGCCCATCACTTGTGCTGTGGCGGGGTTGTGCACTGGCAAGCTGCGAGCGCCTGAGCCCTCGCGCCAGTGTCCGTCGATGAAAAGTTGAATGTGCGGATAGTCAGTCATGATGAAGTTAGGTTAATAATAAAAGAGTTGTGAATTATAAAAATGGGATGCTTCAGTTCAAAGACTGCGCCGCCTGAGTCAGGCCGCATCTTCCAGCAGCATGGCGGCGCCCTTTTCCCCAATCATAATGGCTGCGGCATTGGTGTTGGTCGAGACCATGCGCGGCATGACGGAGGCGTCCACCACGCGCAGATGCTCCACTCCCCGAACGCGCAATCGGGCGTCTACCACCGAGGCTGGATCACCGCCCATGCGGCAAGTGCCAACAGGGTGATAAACCGTTCCGCCTTTTTGCCGGGCAAAGTTTTCCAGGTCTGCTTCAGTGACAACAGCATTCCCAGGAAAGTGCTCTTCACCAGTGACCAAGCCACGAAACGCGGGCTGTGCATAAATCTCGCGCAACTGCCGCAGACCAGCCACCAGCACGCGTACATCCTGCGGGTGCTGCAAATAGTTGGAGACGATGCGCGGCGCAGCCAGCGGATCCCCCGAGCTCAACTGCACGCTGCCCCGGGACAAAGGCCGGCACTGCGTGGCCGATGCAGAAAACCCCGAAAAACGATGCAGTGGATCGCCTGGTTTATCGACCGACAAGGGCATCACGTTGAACAGAACATCAGCGCGGCCATTCTGGGCATAGGGCGTGCAAGCCAGCCCACCGACTTGGCCAGCCCCCACCGTCAAAGGCCCGCGCTGTTGAAACAGCCACTGCGCGCCCATTTGCATGAGGCGCATGGGGTTGCGAATGTCGTCATTGAGCGAATGCTTTTGGCGCAGTTTCACAATGACACGCGCTTGATAATGGTCTTGCAAGTTTTCACCGACCTCAGGCGCATCGACATTCACCGCAATGCCCGATTGCTTCAGCAGTTGCGAAGGGCCAATCCCGGACAACTGCAAAATCTGGGGCGATTGCAAAGCACCAGCCGCCAAAATCACTTCGCTGTCTGCACGTGCCTCATGCACCGCGCCGCCCTGCAACCATTGCACGCCAATTGCCCGGCCCTTGGCTTGCAAAATCTTCGTGACATGCGCGCGCGTGACCACCGTTAAATTTCGGCGCTTGCGCACAGGCTCCAAAAAGGCGGTGGCCGCATCGCACCGCCAATGGCCGCGCAAGGTCAGCTGATACCGCCCCACGCCATCGGTCTGAGCTCCATTGAAGTCGGGGGTGCGCGGGTGGCCCGCCTGCTCTGCTGCATCTAGCCAAGCTTCGCAATAGGGGTGGTCATTGCGCAGGTCAGACACACCCAATTCGCCAGAAGCACCATGGAACTGACTCTCACCACCTTCGTAACGCTCTGATCGTTTGAAGTAAGACAAAACTTGCTCGTACCCCCAGCCTGTTGCGCCCAAGTCAGCCCAATCGTCATAGTCAGCGCGCTGGCCCCGGATGTAGAGCAAGCCATTGATGGCACTGGAGCCGCCCAACACCTTGCCTCGCGGCCACACCATGGTGCGTTGCGCAGTATGGACTTGAGGCTCTACTGGAAATTGCCAAGAAAAGCGTTTGTCATTGATGGTGCGAAAGTAGCCCACCGGCAAGCGCAACCAAAAGCCTTGCGAAGGGCCTCCCGCCTCTAACAACAAGACCCGACAACTTGGGTTGGCGCTCAAGCGGTTGGCAAGCACGCAACCGGCTGAACCAGCACCCACGATGATGTAATCAAAACCCTGATCTGAATGGGTGTTGCTCATGGATTTTGCGCAAGGAAAATAACGAACAATACGCAGCGAAAATCAGGCATAGAGAAACTCAGAAAAAACACATTGAACATTAAAGGTATTATATGCCATACCTTTAGACTTTTACCCATGAAACTTGCAAACCTGCCCTCTGCCCAGTCTGGCACTGGCAATCTGAACCTGCATCTGGTCAGCTTGCAGGCCTATGTATTTCGATGCCCCAGCCCCGTACCCGTGCGCACCTCGTTTGGCATCATGCATGAGCGGCCCGCAGTTTTCGTACGTGCACAGAGCGACCAAGGCGAGGTCGGTTGGGGCGAAATATGGTGCAACTTTCCAGCTTGCGGTGCGGAACATCGCGCCGCCTTGCTGAGCACCGTGATCGCTCCTTTGCTACTCGGAAAAAGTTTCACCGACCCAGCGCAGGCCTATGCGCATGCAACTCAAAAAACAGAGGTGTTGGCGCTTCAAACAGGTGAGCCAGGCCCTTTGGCCCAAGTCATTGCAGGTGTTGACCTGGCCCTGTGGGATTTGTGCGCACGCCGCGCCAAACTGCCTTTGTTTCGCTTGCTTGGCGGCAAGGTGGCGAAGGTGCCGGTGTACGCAAGCGGCATCAATCCTGAACAGTCGCTCGACAGGGTCAAGCAAAAATACACCGAAGGCTACCGCGCCTTCAAAATCAAAATTGGCTTTGACGATGCACAGGACATCGCCAACATTGCCAGCTTGCGTGAATGGCTAGGCCCTCAAGCGAGCTTGATGGCCGACGTCAACCAAGCTTGGAGCGTCGACAAAGCCCTTGGCATGATGGAGCGACTCGAGCCGTATCGCCTGGCATGGTTGGAAGAACCCCTGCGCTGCAACAGCAGTGGCAGCGACTGGCAGTCGTTGAAATCGAAGACACAAACACCACTGGCTGCCGGAGAGAATCTAATGGGAGCCCATCGTTTTGACCATGCCCTTCAACTGAGGACCTTTGGTGTCTTGCAACCCGACATTGCAAAATGGGGCGGCATTTCAGCTTGTTGGCCGGTCATCCAAAAAATTCGTGCGCAAGGCATTCGCTTTTGCCCCCATTACCTAGGGGCAGGCATTGGCCTGATGGCCTCAGCCCATGTGCTTGCAGCAGCCGGTGGCGACGGCATGCTTGAAGTCGATGCCAATGACAACGCCCTTCGCAGTCTGCTCGCGCCGCCGCTGAGTCATGTTGCAGACGGCTGGGTCACGTTGGACGAAACCCCCGGTATCGGCATAACGCCAGACCTCGAGTTGCTCGCTCAAACCTGCTCTTAAAAATCATCCCCTTTGAGATTGTCAATTTTCAAAAAACACTTTTTTGCAAAGGCCAGCAATTGCGGATCTGTCGGGTGATCCACCGTTTCAACACCCATAATTTTTCCCGAAACTTTGGGGTCATGCTGATGGACATGCTTGATCAATTCAAGCTTGGCCGAGCCGGGGCCAACCACCAAGACTTCCTTGGCATCCGAAAAACTTTCAACAACCTCATGCAAAAAACTGTGCGGAGTTGCAGCTTTGCCGCTGCCCAATGTGCCGCGGTGGTGGTGCAAGTGAGACTGTTTTGAGCTAGACTTTATTTTTTCGACGGTGCTGTCGATGGCATTGAAATGAATGACGTGGGCCTCATGGTGGTCAATCCAAATAACTGCATGATTAAAACTCATCAATTTTCCCTTTTCCAGTTGGATGATATTTCGACTCTTGCATGCCGATTCAAGCTCTCATAATGGAAAATCACCATCGGCAAGACAAGTGCATACTACGGCAGGTATAGATTTTTTTATTGATGTAAGTCATATCGGCGCATCTCTTCATATTTCTTCTTTTTTTCAGGCAAACTCATGCTCAGACTCGACCATCTCACCCATGTATACGCCAACGGCACCAAGGCCTTGGATGACGTCAGCCTGACAATTCCAGCCGGCATGTTCGGCTTGCTAGGCCCCAATGGTGCAGGCAAGTCAACCCTGATGCGCTGCATTGCCACACTGCAAACACCCACTGACGGCCGTATACAGTTTGGCGAGATTGACGTGATTCGCGAGCCCGAAAAGCTGCGCGCCACACTGGGCTACTTGCCCCAGGACTTTGGTGTGTATCCGCGGGTTTCAGCCTATGACCTGCTGGACCATTTGGCCGTTCTCAAAGGAATTTCCAACAATGCACAGCGCAAAGACACGGTCGACACGCTGCTCGTGCAGGTCAATCTGTGGGATGTCCGCAAGAAAGCAGTGGCTGGATTTTCGGGAGGCATGCGGCAGCGCTTTGGCGTTGCACAAGCCCTGATCGGCAACCCCAGCCTGATCATTGTCGATGAGCCCACCGCTGGCTTAGACCCTGAAGAGCGCAATCGATTTAACAACTTGCTGTCCAAAATTGGCGAAACCGTGGTGGTTATTTTGTCAACACACATCGTGGAAGACGTTGCCGATCTTTGCCCCCGCATGGCGATCATCAGCAACGGCCGCATCGTGCAAACAGGTGCGCCCGCAGAATTGGTGAAAGAGTTGAGTGGTCGTGTTTGGCGCCGTTCGGTAGATTCAGCTGCGTTGACCCAATACCAATCAGACATGAACGTCATCTCTAATCGACTGCGAGCTGGCCAAACGGTCATTCATGTGCTCGCCGACAGCATGCCAGAAGCTGGGTTTGAATGTGTCGAGGGCGGCCTTGAAGACCTTTACTTCGCAACACTTTCCACCTCGCGAAAAACCTCAGAAACAACCCACTGAGAAGGCCTTGACATGCTAAAGCACATCGCAGCCTTTGAAATCAGGTACCAACTTCGATCGCCACTTTTCGTGGTGAGTTTCTTATTATTTTTTCTACTCGCGTTTGGTGCAGTCACCTCCGATCAAATTCAAATTGGCGGCAAGGGCAACGTCAACATCAACTCGCCTTTCGCCATTTTGCAAACGCTGGCGATCATGAGCACGTTTGCGATTTTCATCGTCACGTCGTTTGTCGCCAACGTGGTGATCCGTGACGACGAAACCGGCTTTGCACCGATTCTTCGAGCCACCCAGATCAACAAATTTGAATACTTATTGGGCCGATTTTCAGGCGCATTGTTGGTTGCCATTTTGGTTCAGTGTGCAGTTCCGCTGGCCATGCTGGCGGGGTCTTTCATGCCTTGGTTGGACACCGAAAAAATTGGTCCCTTGGAATGGAGCCATTACGCATATGCCTTGCTGATTTTCTGCCTGCCCACCGTGTTTGCCATGGGCGCTGGTTTTTTTGCACTCGCTACAGTCACCCGCTCCATGATGTGGACCTATGTGGGAGTGATCGGATTCTTGGTTTTGTTTGTGGTCTCGCGCATCATGATGCGCGACCCCGCATATGACGACCTGGGCGCAATTCTGGATCCGTTTGCGGTCAGCACGCTGTCCCACGTTACCAAGTACTGGACCGCAGACGACCGCAATACTTTGCTGCCACCTTTGCACGGCATGTTGCTCTACAACCGCCTGCTGTGGATGAGTGTGGGCATCGCCTTTTTTGCACTGGCTTATGGGCTTTTCCGGTTCGAGGCCAAGCCCAATAAGAGCATCAAGCCCGAAAGCACAAGTCAAATCGACCTGACTGCGCCAGCGCTCAAACCCCTGGCCAATCCGAGAAACGACCAGAGCACACGCCGCTTACAATTTGGCGCACTGACTCGCTTTGACATGGCTTTTGTGTTCAAGAGTCCAGCCTTCTTTGTGCTATTAGGTCTGGGCATTTTCAACGCCTTTGGCAGTTTGTTCTCCGTGGTAGATGTCAGGGGAGAAATCTATCTGCCGGTTACCCGGGAGGTTGTCAATGCGCTGTCAGGCAGCTTCACGATCATTCCCGTCATCATTGCCATCTACTACAGTGGTGAGTTGGTCTGGCGCGACCGTGACCGCCGAATGCACGAGATCATCGATGCCACCGCAGCCCCAAACTGGGCCTTTTTATTGCCCAAAGTCATTGCCATTGCGCTGGTGCTTCTGGCCACATTTGTACTTGCTGCCATATTTGGCATGGGTTTTCAATTGTTCCACGGCTTTATGCAAATTGACCCTAAGGCCATGGCACTTTGGTTTATTTTGCCCAACTTCATTGGCGCTGTGCAACTGGCCATATTGAGCATCTTCGTGCAAGCTTTGGTGCCACAAAAAGCCATGGGCTGGGGTGTCATGCTGATCTACATCGTGGCCAGCATCACACTGGGCATGCTGGGCTTTGAACACAAGCTCTACAACTACGGCGATTCTGCGGCAGTTCCCTTGTCAGACATGAATGCGATGGGTCATTTTTGGATCGGTCGGGCTTGGCATCAAGCCTACTGGTTGGCGTTTGGCGGCATGCTGCTGGTAGTAACTCATTTGCTTTGGCGCCGCGGCGCGGAAACGCGCCTCCAACCCCGCTTTGCGCTTGTGCGTTTTCGCCTGCGTGGCATTCCAGGCGCACTGATGGGGGTTTTTGCCCTGACCTGGGTGGGCTTGGGTGGCTGGATTTTCTACAACACCAACGTCCTGAACGACTACACCACCGAACCCGAAACGGAGCAATTGGCTGGCGACTATGAGAAAAAGTTATTGCCCTTTGAAAACTTGCCACAGCCCACCATACAACACGTCAGCCTGAAGGTCGATCTGTACCCCCAAAGCATTCGCGCCGAGACGCAGGGCGAGTACATTCTAAAGAACAAAACAGACCAAGCCCTGAGCCGAGTTGATGTTCAGTTTGACCGTGACCTGAAGGTGCTAGACCTGGCCCTAGACGGTGCAAGCGTGCAAAAAGAATTCCCCGAGTTTGGCCACCGCATTTTTGCACTGAACACGCCCATGCAGCCGGGTGAACTTCGGCGCTTGAAATTCAAAACGCGACTGGAACAAGCAGGTTTTGTCAATGCAAGGCCAATGACCCGCATTGTGGGCAATGGCAGTTTTCTGGACAACTTTGCCCTGACTCCAGTGCTGGGCGTCTCCAGAAATGCAGTCTTGCAAGATCGCGCCAAGCGCCGCAAATATGGTTTACCGTCCGAGTTGCGCCCTCCCAAACTGGAGGACATGGCGGCCAACGCACACCACTATTTGCGCCATGACAGTGACTGGGTCACTGCCGACATTACTTTGAGTACCGACGCCGATCAAACCCCTCTGGCACCGGGCTACACAGTCAGCGACACCATTGCCAATGGGCGGCGCACCCTGATCACCCGAACGCAAGCGCCCATCCAAAATTTCTTTTCATTGCAGTCTGCGCGTTATGCCATCACCCAGGATCAGTGGCTGGCGCCCAACGGAAAACCGGTGGAGCTCAGTGTCTACCACCACCCCGATCACCCCAGCAACGTGACACGCATGCTCAAAGCCATGAAGGCCTCACTGGCGCTGTACAGCGCTGAGTTTTCGCCCTACCAATTCACGCAAGCGCGGGTGTTGGAGTTCCCTGCATATGCCAACTTTGCGCAGTCGTTTGCCAACACCGTGCCCTACTCCGAGTCTCTGGGGTTCATCCAAAACTTCAAAGATGAAGACAAAGACGAAAAAATTGACATGGTGACCTACATCACGGCCCATGAAATTGCGCACCAATGGTGGGCCCACCAGGTCATTGGTGCCGATAAGCAGGGCATGACTCTGCTGTCAGAATCTTTCTCACAGTATTCGGCATTGCTGGTGATGGAAAGCCTCTATGGCAAAGAACAAATTCGAAAATTTCTGAAAATTGAGCTCGACCGCTACCTGCGACAACGTGGCAGTGATGCCGTTGAAGAATTACCCTTGAATCGGGTAGAAAACCAAGGGTATATCCACTACCAGAAAGGCTCTTTGGCCATGTACTGGCTCAAAGAAGTCGTGGGTGAGAAGGCCGTGAACAGCGCATTGAAAAAATTTCTGGAGCAGTTCGCATTCAAATCAGCCCCCTACCCCTCTAGCACCGATTTTTTACGCATTTTGCGCGCCCAAGCTGGCCCGCAGCACGAGCAACTGATCGTGGATCTGTTCGAAAAAATTACCCTCTACGACCTCAAGGCCACCGACGCCAAAGCCACCCTGCGCCCCGATGGCAAGTTTGATGTGACTTTCACCGTCGATGCTCAAAAAATGTATGCCGACGGCAAAGGCAAAGAGACGCAAAGCCCTCTGGCCGAAGATTTTGACATTGGGGTGTTCACTGTGGAGCCAGGCAAGAAAGGCTACAAGCGCGAGTCAATTTTGCTGATGGAACGGCGCCCACTCAAATCAGGTAAACAGACCATCTCGGTTGTGGTCAGTGCCATGCCAAAGTTTGTCGGGGTCGATCCCTACAACATGCGAATTGACCGCAACTCCAATGACAATTTCAGCAAAGTCGAGGGTGCATCGCCATAGTGCGCACATCTGCATCTGCTGCCACTTGGTGTGCAAACTATGGGGCGTTTCTTTTCGCAGAAATTGGAGCGGGAGGCTGCGCCAATTCGACCATCCCATAAGGGCCAACCAGTTCACCGCGCCATTGGTCACCCTGGACCAGCGCTTTGACTGGTTGGAGCTCCCCTCGTGCGTTCAGAAAACTGAAATGCAAGATGTCTCCGTCAATTCTTGCGCCTAACAAGGCTTGTGTTTTTCCACCCGTTGTCAATGTGCCCGACAAACGCTGAAAACGTTGCTCCAAATAGATGGTGTGCTCTTTTTCCGCTGGCAATTGAGACAAGCCCGTCAGCGTCCAGTGGCCATGAACAAGCGCAGGCACACGCCACAAATAAGCGGTTTGACCAGACCATTCAATGACTTGGTCTGGCTCCCAATCTCCCATTGAAAAGTTATTGGAGACCACTCGCGTGCCCGGCTTCATTTTTAAAACCAAAGGGCGCAGTTTGGCGTTCAATTCTTCCAACAAGTACAAAGTCACAACTGTGGCAGATGAGAAATCTTCTCGAAAAATATCACCCTGAATTATTTTCACGCGCTGTGCAACCCCAGCGCGTTCGGCATTGGCTTGCGCCAACTTGGCCAACTTTTCGTTGTATTCAATGCCCACAGCTCTCGCACCGTATTGCTTGGCGGCGGCAATGGCAATGTTGCCGTCTCCTGCGCCCAAGTCATAAACCAAGTCATCTGCACTGACTTTTGCCGCATCCAACATTCGGCTGATCAAGTCATCACGACTGGCAATCCAAACAACATCTTTACCCGCCTGCCCTCTTTGCGGTTTGTAGGCGGCCTGCGGCTCGACCGCACAACCACCGAGAAAGCCAGTGAGCACAGACAAGCACAAGACGACTGCACAAGCGGTGCAACGGTTTCCTGCAGGGCTTTTGAAAAATATGGGCATTTGCGCCTTCATTGGTTAGGAATTATTTTAAACAAGCTGGGCTTTTTCTGCCTGCGCCCTCCTTTCACAGCCCCTTTGGCCTTTCGTGATGTGGCATAGTCATGAACCAAGCCTTGTGAACGAACCGGCCTGAGTTTCAGGAAAATTTTATGCCCGCCTATTTAAAATATATCTCTCACTTTTGCGCGGTGCTCACTTTGCTCACCGGCGTGTCCTTTGCGCAAACACCTCGTGCGCAGACTTTTGAGCCCTTGCTGGCTGCTGCGCACCGAACGCCAAGCAATGTGGTGCGTGATCCGTTTCGTCATCCGGCTGAAACATTGGCATTTTTTGGCATTCAACCTCATCACACTGTGGTTGAAATTCTTCCCGGAAGCAGCGGCTACTACATGGAAATCTTGGCGCCTTGGCTCAAAGACAAAGGCTTGTACATTGCTGCCAATCGCGATGCGTCGCTGCCCCAATACATCCCCGATCATCAAAAACTTTTAAAGCGCCTGCAAGACGAATCTGCTTTGTACGGCAAAGTGGTGGTTACCCAATTCAGAGCTGACCATCACCCCATTGCACCTGCGGGCAGTGCCGACGTGGTGATCAGTTTTCGCAATCTGCATAACTGGATGGAGCGCAACGAGTTGCAGGAGTCGCTCAAGACCTTTTACTTGGCTCTGAAACCTGGTGGGGTGCTGGGCATTGTGGACCACAGAGGCCGCACCGACCAGAGCCAATCTGCACAAATTCTGTCGGGCTATGTGCGCCAGGACGTGGCCATTGAGCTGATCGAAAAAGCAGGCTTCAAGCTCGACGCCAGCTCCGAACTCAATGCCAACCCCAAAGACACAAAAGACCACCCGGAAGGCGTTTGGACTTTGCCGCCCGCCTACCGCATGAAAGACAAAGACCGAGAAAAATATGCCGCCATGGGCGAAAGCGATCGTTTCACCTTGAGGTTTGTAAAACGCTGAGGGGGTGTTCACAAAAGTCACGGGCCTGAACAACACATTGCCCCACGAAACTCAGTTGAAATATATTGAGAGCACAATAGGCTCTTGTGTTAGCTCACTTCAATAGGATCGCACTATGCATCGTTTATTTTTGTCAAAATTAATTTTGACTTGCTCGTTGGCCTTGTCCAGCGCCATGGTCTTTGCATTGCCTTCACCCAAAGACATTGATGCAGCGGTCAGTGCAGGCCATCTGTCGCAAGCTGAGTCCATGCTGCGAGAAGTCATCCAAGAAAAACCGCAAAGTGCAAAAGCGCACTACGAACTAGGCCAAGTGCTGGCCCGCGAAGCCCGCTACGCGGATGCGCAAATGGCTTTGAAGAAGGCCAAGGAATTAGACCCTTCATTGAAATTTGCAGCAAGCCCTGAAAAATTCAACGAAACATTTGACAAAGTCACCCGCATGGCGCAAGCGCCTAGCGGGCCAACGGTTTCTTCGGGCTTGTCTCCAACGGCCTCCAGCCCTGCTGGCGCTGCAGCGCCAGCCCCGAGCGCCCCTTCCTTCCCATCAAGTTATATCTGGATTGGCATTGCAGGCTTGGTGATTCTGGCCTTGGTGTTGCGTCGCTCCAAAGCGAACACGGCACCCGCTGCGACTGCCTTTTCGGGTAGCCCAGGCGTGCAACCCATGCCAGGCGGCATGGCCACTGCGCCCAGAGGCTTTGGCGCACAGTACGCGCCCAACGCACCCATGAATGGTCCCGGCTACGCGCCTCAGCAGCCCATGGGTGGCATGGGCTCGGGCATTGGCGGCGCCGTGATTGGCGGATTGGCTGGCGTTGCTGCAGGTTATGCATTGTCCAAAGCTCTGGATGGTGGTGACCGCCACAACAGCAACTCGGCCAATGCCAACCCTGCGGGCAGCAGCGCATACACCCCCATTGACACGCCGGCTCAGCAAGACATAGGCAGTTTTGATGTTGGATCTGAAGGCGGTTGGGGTGACGACTCTGGCTCTGGTGGGGACGACAGTTGGTAATTCCGAGCACCTAGTTCAAGCCTGATGGGGCTCAAAGAAAAGCGCCCCCAATTGACACGTGGACTCCCAAGTAATCGGTGGTTATTGGCTGCCAAAATGTGCCAAAATGGTCGCCGAGATGCGAGCCATCAAGTTCAATTCCAACTTAACGATTAGCACTTTGGGAGACTGTCATGATTAAACTTGCACTGATCGGGCAACAAGATTTTGGCAAAGCCGTGTTGGAGGCTTTCATTGCCAGAGGCGACCAAGTCGCCGGTGTCTTTTGCAAACCTGAAGGCCCTAGCGAGCGCCCTGACAGTCTGCGCTTGGCTGCGCAGGCTTTGGGCATACCCATCTATCAGTTTGCCAGCCTCAAGAGCCCTGAAGCTGAGCAAGCCATGCGTGATCTCCAACCCGACATTGGCATCATGGCGTTTGTATTGCAATTTGCCCCTCAAGCCTTCGTCAACATTCCAGCGCACGGCACGATTCAATACCATCCTTCCCTTTTACCCAAATACCGAGGCCCCTCTTCCATCAGTTGGCCTATTGCCATGGGCGAGACTCAAACCGGCTTGACGATTTTTCGCCCTACTGACGGCTTGGATGAAGGCCCAGTGATTTTACAAAAGACCTGCGACATTGGCCCCAACGACACACTGGGCAAGATCTACTTCAACTCCTTGTTTCCCTTGGGCGTGCAAGCCATGCTGGAGGCCGCTGACTTGGTGGTCAACGGCCAGCATACGCAAACCATTCAAGATGAAACCCAAGCCAGCTACCAAGGATGGTTCAAATCGGATGAGTCGCAAATCCATTGGGGGCAGAGCGTTGACCAAGTCTATAACCTGATCCGTGCCTGCAACCCCGCACCTGGCGCATGGACACAATTGGCCGGGGTCAAAGTGTCTTTATACGATTGCCACAAACATATTTCACGCCGCTATGAAGATGTTCAAGGAAAAACAGGGATGGTTGCAAGAGTCACTGACACCTCCATCTTCATCAACGCGCAAGGCGGCCAAATTGAGGTCCTTCAATTGAAGCCCCAAGGGGGCTCCAAAATGAATGCGGCAGAGTTTTGGCGCGCCAACGCACCTCAGTGAGTGTCAACCTGACGAGCCGCTTCGATGGCAGCAGCATCGTCCTGCGCAGCGCCGTTGAAGAACAGGTTCAGCAGCACTGCAGAGATCGATGAAAGCAAGATTCCAGATTCAATCAGAGGGTGCAAGTTGTGGGGCATCCACTGTTTGAAGTTAGGGGCAATCAACGGGATCATGCCGATACCGATCGAGATGGCCACCACCAAACTGTTAAAGCGATTGTTCTTGAAGTCGACCCCGCCTAAGATCCGTATGCCAGTGGCGGCGACCATGCCAAACATCACCAAGCCCGCCCCGCCTAATACCACCGTTGGCAATGATTCAACCAATGCAGCCATCTTTGGGATAACACCTAATACAACCAAAATGATGCCGCCTGCCACGCACACAAAGCGGCTTTTCACGCCTGTCACGGCAACCAAGCCTACGTTTTGTGAAAAGCTGGTGTAAGGGAAGGTATTGAAGATGCCGCCAATGAAGGTGCCCAAACCATCGGTGCGAAGACCGCGTGTGAGTGCAGCGCGGTCCACATGACGTCCTGTCATGTCCCCCAAGGCGAGGAACATGCCGGTGGACTCGATCATCACAACAATCATGACCAAAGTCATGGTCAAAATCAGCACAGGGTCAAACACGGGCATGCCAAACTGAAATGGCATCACGATGCCAAACCATTCAGCTTTGCCTACCTTGTCAAAGTTCATCAAGCCCATGGAAGTGGCCACGACGCTGCCAATCACAATACCTAGAAGCACCGAGATGTTGGCAATGAAACCTCGTGCAAACTTGGAGATCAACAAAATACAAGCCAGTACCAATGCAGCAATGCCCACGCCGGTCAAGTCGGCATATTTGGGATTGGGCAGTTTGGCAACCAGGGCCAAATCTTTTGGAACGGCTGGCAAGGTCGAGCCCGGCGCAGTGGCAACTGCTGCAGCATCTGCCAACCATTTGGCGTGCTCCGGATTGACGATAGACGGCGCTGTGGGTCCAAAAGGATTGCCAAAAATCCAGTTGATACCAATGCGCATCAAACTGATGCCAATCACAGCAATGATGGTGCCAGTAACCACCGGCGGAAAGAAGCGCAACATACGGCTGACCATCGGGGCGATCAGCATTGAGATGAGACCTGCCCCGATGATGGCGCCAAAAATCAGCTGGGCACCAGCAGGGCCAGAACTACTGCCCGCCATGGACACCATGGGTGCAACAGCCGCAAATGTCACGCCCATCATGACGGGCAAGCGAATACCAAACCATTGAGTGGCACCCCATGACTGGATCAGTGTGACCAAGCCGCAAACAAACAAGTCAGCGGAAATGAGCATGGCCACTTGCTCGGGGCTGAGCTTGAGGGCTCGCCCAACGATCAGCGGCACAGCAACCGCACCCGCATACATCACCAGCACGTGCTGCAGGCCAAGGGCGGCGAGCTTGACAGTTGGCAGTTGCTCGTCCACAGGGTGAACAGTTTGAGTCATTTTTGTGTCTCCAAGGGTTAATGTATTCCAAACTGTATACAGTTTTCCGCCATTTTTAACCTAGAGATAACCCTTGGGCCATGCTCGCTGTTCAGTCTCAAGGAGGCTTGCGGCTTAATTCAAGCCCAAATAAATGCGCCGAATCCGGTCATCTTGCGCCAATTCCTTGGCGGTTCCCTCTTGCGCAACGTGGCCGTGCTCTAAAACATAGACGCGGTCGGCAATGTGCAATGCCGATTGCGCATCTTGCTCAGCCATCAAAATGGCAACACCGGTGTCGCGAATGCTGCGAATGGCCGCAAAAATCTCCATCTTCAAGCGGTGCGCAATGCCCACAGAAGGCTCATCGAGCAACAGCAAGCGCGGAGCGCCCATCAATGCTCTTCCAATGGCCACCATTTGCTGCTGCCCACCAGACAAGGTGCTGACGATTTGTCCGCATCGTTCAGACAAAATAGGAAACAGATCAAAGACGCGCTGCATGTCTTTGGCCACTGCAGCTTTGTCTTTGCGCAAGTACGCACCGAGTTGCAAATTTTTAAGCACGGTCAATTCAGGGAAAAGGCGTCTGCCCTCAGGGCAATGACAAATGCCAAGGCCGACCACAGATTCAGTTGCAACGTCATGCAATGATCGGCCATCTAAAGTCAAAGTGCCTTGCGAAACAATCGCGCGTGAAATGGCTTTGAGCAAAGTCGATTTGCCAGCACCGTTGGGGCCCAAAACAGCGACCAACTCGCCAGGCATCACTTCAAGGCTGATATTTTCCAGAGCCTGCGCTTTGCCGTAAGAGGCACAGAGTTGGTTCAGTTTAAGCATCGTGCGATGGACTCAAAGGGTTTTGTTTACCAATGTACGCCTCAATCACGCGCGGGTTGTTGACAATGTCAACGGGCGAGCCCTCGGCAATGACTTCACCAAAATCAATGGCCACCACGCGTGAGACCAGCTGCATGAATTCACGAAGCCGGTGCTCGATCAGCAAGATGGTGAGCTTTTGCTCTTTGTGCAACTGACGTATCAGCGTCGACAAGGCCTCTATTTCTGACGACCCTAAGCCTGCAAACGGCTCGTCCAACAACAACAACTCAGGGTCAGTGGCCAGTGCCCGTGCAATTTCCAATCGGCGCAAATCGCCATACGACAACAATTCAGAAGGTGTGTGCGCTTTGGCCAATAGACCGACCTGGTCCAGAAGGTCCATGGCACGCTGGCCCAAGTCATCGGACTTCACGCGGGGCCCCAAGCTGCCAACCAAAACATTTTCAAGCACGGTCAAGCCCACGAAGGGGCGACACAGCTGAAAAGTGCGCGCCACGCCCAAGCCTACGATCGCATTGGACTTCATCTTGCGCAGAGAATGGCCGCGAAAAGAAACGTGTCCTTCATCGGCAGGAATGAAACCAGTAATCAGATTGAAGAGCGTGGTCTTGCCTGCGCCGTTGGGGCCCAAGATGCCGACAATTTCGCCTTGCGCCACGGAGATGTTGATGTCCTTCAAGACATGCAAGCCACCAAAGTGCTTGTCCAGATGCTGGATCTCTAAAAGCGCCCGACTCATGAGGGCTCCCGGGAACGCCAATTGCGCAGCTTGTTCCAAGTCGGCGCCACGATGCCATTGGGCAAGAAAAACAAGATGAAGATCAGCATCAAGCTGTAAATCATCAACCGCCACTCGCCAAAATCGCGCAGACCTTCAGTCATCAAAGTGAGCAAGAGCGCACCGCCCACAGGGCCAAAAATAGTACCCATGCCGCCCACATACACCATGGTGATGATGGTGATGGAAGTCACCACAGCAAACAGCTGAGGACTTACTTGCAATTGGTAATGCGCATACAGAGCGCCGCCCAAGCCCGCAAACCCTGCGCTGATGATCAATGAGACAATTTTGTAAGTGGTGATGGGCAGGCCTGCGGCCAAGCAAGTGGCTTCATCGCCCCGAATGGCGCGCAAAATCAAACCCCAGCGCGAGCGGGCCATCCACGCCAAAAGCAAAGTGGTCAAGCCCAACAACGACAAAACAAACCAGTAGTAATGCAATTGATTTTTGATCAAAGGCTTGATGTCTTGAATGCCTTCCTCTCCGCCTGTGAATTCCCAAAAAATTAACATCAAGCGTTGCATGATCACAGCCGCGGACAACATCGCCAGTGCAAAGTACGGGCCTCTTAAGCGCAATGTAGGAAAGCCCAGAATCAGGCCAAAAAACATGGCCACCAGCATCGAGGCCGGCAGACTCCACCACGGCCCCACCCCAAATTGAACGTTCAGAAAACCTGCCGTGTAGGCGCCTACCCCAATGAACAAAGAGTGTCCAAAATTCTCTCGCCCCGTCAAGCCCGACATGAAATCCCAACTGACCGACCAAATGCCATAAATGGCGGCAACAGTCAGCACACCAATCAGATACTTTCCAGGTAAGAGAGTAGGCACGACAGCTAAAAAAAGCAAAGCTGCCAGACCTCCTGCCAAACTGATTTTGTCTAAACCTTTGAATGCTTTCATGACAAATCAGTATTCCTAAAAAGCAGCACGCTTGCCAAAAATACCTGCGGGCCTGAACACCAGCATCAGCAAAGTTGCAAGCACAGAGACGATTTCAGTCCAACTGCTGGAGACCAAGTAGGAAACGCATGTTTCCGCATAGCCAAGTAGAAAAGCTGCAGCAATGCTGCCCGGAATGGAGCCCAGGCCTCCCACCACCACAATGGCAAAGGCTTTGACAATCGGCAGCAAATGCATAGAGGGTTGAACCGACAAAAATGGCCCTGCCATCACGCCGGCCAAGGCTGCAAGCCCGGCCGAGATGGCCATCACCAGCGAGAAGATTTTGTCGCTCGGTATGCCCATGTATTTGGCCGCTTCAGGGTCCTGAGAAATGGCCAAGATCGCACTTCCCAATCGGGTGAACTGAATGAATGCATACAGCGCGCCAATGGCAACCGTGGCAACAGCCAAAGTCAAAAGACGAGCACCCGCCACGTCCACCCCGCCCAAGTTAACTTTGACGTCCACAAACGATGGTACGTTGCGGTATTCCGAACCAAAAACCAAAAAGAGTGTTTGCTCAACCACCAGTGCCACGGCCAAGGAAATCATCAACACACCAATTTGCGAGTGTCGCTGGGGGCGAATCAAAACCTTCTCGACCACAACGCCAAAAAGCGCCACAAAGGCAATCGCGATGAGGGCCGCAGTCCACAAAGGCAAGCCCACTACGGTCGTCAAGACATAGGTTCCATAGGCGCCCAGGGCGTAGAACGAGCCGTGTGCCAGATTCAATATGCGGGCCACACCAAAGATCAAGGTGAAGCCCACCGCCAGCATGGCGTAGATGGCGCTGGTGACAGCGCCATAAATCAGAATTTCCAATTTATTTTTTCATCCAAGGGGGCAAGATGAAGTTGCCCGTGCGCAACTCTTTAGGATAGATCACGGCGCGTTCACCCTTGTCTTGCCACTGCGCAAAGATCAGGTTCATCTTGCCCTTGCCGGTTTGCACATCGTGCATATCGTCAAACGTGATCTCACCACCCACACCTTCAAATTTGGTTTTCTCCAACTCTTTGATCACTTTGTCAGTGTCAAAACTGCCAGCACGTTTAACTGCATCGGCATAGATGTAAACCGAGTCATAGGCAAAGAAGGCCGTGTAAACCGGGTAGTTGGCAGAGTTCTTTTTAAACTCATCAAAAAACGGAATGGTTTTTTTCGTCAAGGGTGCACGCACCGCAAAATTGGCTGCCACTTCCGAGATCGATTTACCCCCAATGCGGGCGTAGAAGTCTCCGTCCATGCTTTTCACATCGATGCCGCCATAAGGCACTGGCACTTGTGCGTCATGCCATTGTTTGGCAAACACGTCGCTGGAGGCGTGTGAAAGAATCACGACCATGTACTGCGCGCCGCTGGACTTGACCTTGGCCAGCAAGGGCGAGAAATCGGAGGTTTGCGTGTCAAAAAATTCGGTGAGTTTGAGTTCTGCACCGACTTCTTTGGCACCTTTGGCCAACACAGGCACTAAGTCTTGCACCCACTTGGCGTTTTCACCCACGATGGCAATGTTTTTGTAACCTAACTCACCAATCACAAAATTAGCGATGTAATCCACCAAGCTTCTGGCTTGGTGCGCGGCGTTGATCGGGCCTACGCGAAAGATGTATTTATAGTTGTCGTAGTCTTGCTTGACTTTGGCGGTGATAGAAGGCGATGCCGCGCCCACGCCCAAGTAAATGGTTTTAGCAGCCGAGATGTGCGGCAGTTGGGCCAGCGTGACGCCGCTGGTGTAGCCGCCAATGAGCAAGTCCACCTTTTCATCGGCAGTGAGCTTTTTGATGGCACTGATGCCTGTTTCAGGATTTTCAGTTTCGTCTGCAGCCACAAACTCGAACTTCCTGCCCAGCACGCCACCTTTTTTATTGATGTCGTCCACCGCCATTTTGATGGCCGTGATCGTGTCGCGACCAACCTGCAATTGCAAGGATGTGGGGACACCGATTTTGATGGGTTTATTGGTTTGGGCCTGCGCGCTGAGCGGGGCTAAAGCCAGGCCACTGAGCAAGCCCGTGAACAAACAAGTCAAAGTGGCAAGGCGCCGGACTTTGTGAAAACTTGGGGATTTCGAAATCATGCTGTCTCCTTAAAATGGTGGGACACAAAACAGTCTTTCAACTGGGCCTCATCATTTTGAACAGATTCATTTGCAAGTAGACAGCGGTATAACCCTAATAGGGTAAGGTGCATTCAGCCCAACTGGCCAAACCAGCCCAAGCGGGCGCTTGTCACGACCCCGGCGTCTCCGATTGCCCTCGCGTGCTTGCCGGATCCTCTGGAGGCGTCTTCTTTTTCTTGAAAATCAGCCGCAGCAAGGCATAAGCCGTCAGCACACCAAAAATGATGTAGATCCCGAGTTGGACGTTGGTCAAAGTCCCGACATGGGCGTCGATCTCGTCATAAGTTGACAAGAGGGTATTGACCACCGGATTTTCCTTGCGGTACTGGGCATAGGCGCCGTTGTCCATGGGTAACCTTTCGTGGGTGACGAACAATCTTAGCTCAGCTGAGCCCTTTCTGCGTCAAGCCAGGTCAATTCGGCTAATAATCCATCACCACAGAAATGCTGGCATGGCGCCCTGGCTGGCTGTAAGCATCCACGACGGCTGAATTGGCTGCCAGCCCTTGAACATCGGACCAAAGCCAATACCGGCGGTTACTCAAGTTGGCCAGCTCCCAATTCACCCTCACATCCTTTCGCACTCGCCATTGCCCCTGCAAGTCCAGGGTCGTGGCTGCAGGCAAGGTCAGCTGCGCGATCCGGGGAGGATTGATGGGTTTGGGCAAGTAAGGGCTTTCAAGTTCCTCCGCAGTCTTGGCAGCATGGCGGATGGCGCCTAGCTGCACATCCCATTGGACCGTTTTGTATTTCAGTCCGACTGTCAATTTAGACGGATCGATGGCGCTCAGAGGTCTGCCTGTACTGTTGTTTCGACCGTTTGCACGACCATAGGAAAAGGGCATGGTCAAAGTACCTTGGGCCACAGACCCTAAATCCATCAAGCCTTTGATTTCAAAGCCATCGATAGAGGCGTTGTCGATATTGACCGTCTGAAACAGCAACGGGTCCCCTGCCAGTCCAGCACCTCCCAATGGCTTTTTGTCGACGATCAGTTGATGGAAGTGTCCCGCGAAAACGGCGGCATCAAAACTCAAACTGTCCAAGCGCGCGCGCACACCAAGCTCCAAATTGCGGCTGGTCTCAGGTTTGAGATCAGGGTTGGGCAAAAGGCTGACAAAGGTACTGGGGGTCGGGTTCTCGGTAAAACCGTTGACCTGCGCTGCATTGGGCGCCCTGAATCCGCTGGCGTAGTTGGCAAAGAGGCTCCATTGGCGTGACAATGTGTGCAAGGCGCCTAACTTGGGTGATACATTGACGCCAGACAATGACTTTCCAAGTATCGCAGAAGGTGGCGAAAACCCACTTTGCCTCAAAACCTTCAAGTCAAACTGCTCCCATCTAAGTCCTGGTGTGATGCGCCACTGCTCTGAGGCGAACTCACTTTGCAAGAATGACGCCGTTGTGCTATCGCGCGTATCTGGAAAATATTTTTTCGGCAGATAGGTGGGTAACGGTGCGGGGTCTGAACCATCAAAGAAACTACTGACATCGGTGCTTGAGAGGCCCAGTCCATACGTGATTTTTTGCACCCAATTGGAATTGATACGCAATAGCTTATCTGCTTGCACACCCAACTGCCACGCGCGTTCGTTATAAGAGGTATCGCGAATTCGAAGGCCCATATCTTTGCGAAGGGTGCGACCATTGTCTTGAGCTGTCGTACTTTGAACAGCAGCCGTCGTTTGAAAATAATCTGCCATCGCGGCGTCTAAACTGTAGTTCGCATTCCATGCCAGACGTTGACGTTGCATTGTTTTCGTGGCACTTTCATCCATCACCGAAGCCGCAACAAACGGCGCTTTGGTACGGCTTGAAAGCAACTCAATTTGCGAATCTTTTTTAACATGCTCGAAAGTCAGTACATGTTTTTGGCCCGCTTGGGGCTGAAGAACAAATTTTCCAAGAACCGATCCAGCCTTGTCTGACTGTGGATTAGGTCGGGTGCGGTCCACGCTGGCGCTATCGTTGACCCCCATATTGTCTAGCGCGTTGGCATGCGCACTCGATCCAGTGAGCAACCATTGCAGAGTGTCACTTTGCTGGTAAGCCAGGCTGGCCGCAAGGGCGGCACTTTGGTCATCTCCGGCATAACGCATGGAAAGTTTCCCCCCCATTGGCTTAGACGACCCATCGCTTGCCTTGAGAAAATCTGAGGGCTCCAAAGTGATGAAGTTGACCAGCCCAGCTAAGGCATCTGAACCGTAGAGTACAGAGCTGGGGCCTCGCACCAACTCAATGCGTTTGAGCAATTCAAGCGACAAAGTATCACGGCCAAAAGCGTTGCTGCCATTGATATAACTGCGAGGCAAACGGATGCCATCGATCAACATCAACACTCGATTGCCATCCAGGCCTCTGACGTTAAAGCCGGCATTGCCATCACGGCCGGTTGGATTGCCTGCGCCTGTGACTCCAAATCGCGCAGGCGCTCGCTTGACGGAAACATTCGGCAAACCTTTGGCAAGGTCACGAATGTCCACAAGTTGCCCCTCCTCTAACTCAGCAGCAGTTATCACATCGACCGACAAGGGCAAATCTTCACGCCGTTGCTCGCTGCGAGAACCACTGATCACCACAGTTTCCAAAGCGGCCACAAGCACATTGTCAGCGTTTGATGGAGGTTGCGCTGGCGCACTTGCAGCGTGCCCCGCCAAAAAGGCAAGCGCAGCCAAGCACGTCAGATTTCGCATCGCTCCAGGAACATTTGAAAGTTGAGTGAGGGTTTGAGTCCGGTTCATAGCGCATCCAATTAATTCGATTTCTGGATGCTATGGACACCGAGACTGCTTTGATTTGGATCTGCTCAAAAAAGATTCAATTTACTGAGATGACATGCTTTTTTCTTAAGACACATGAAGGAAATTGAGTGGCCTATCGACCACATTAGGGCTGCGCTTGGTTGTGAGAGACGAAGGCGCGATGTTATTTGACCTCAAGGAGACTCGTATGGAAAAAATTGAAAACCCGGATGAACCCATTCCATTCATGCAGCAATTGCTGGACAACCCATTCATCCTTTTGTTTCTAGGCGTGATGGTGCCCATGGTGGTCTACACCCTTTGGGGTGTGATTGATATTTTGACGGTCCCGTTGGCCCGATAGCGACAGTCCAACCCCAGAAAAATCCCAACCTGAACGCACACCCAACAGGAGATAAATAATGAGCGCCATATTGCCCCCCGCAGAACGACTTTGGTGGAAACACCCCTTGGATCGCGTTGAAGGAACTTGGATTGTGATATCACTGGTTTGGTGCCTCATCATGTTTGCCATGATGATCAGCTGGCACATCTGGGGCAAGCAAAATTTGTCCACAGAAACTTACAAAACCACGCCAGAAAAATTCACACTCAAAGCACAAGCTGTTGTGGACAAATATACAGTTCGCACAGAAACAGATGAAAAAATTCCAGTGGTCGCACCCCCACCGGGCAGCGACGTTTATCTGATTGCAAGGCTTTGGAATTTCTGGCCCATCATTGAGTTGGAAAAGGACAAAACCTACCGCTTGCACATCACGTCCATGGACTACAACCACGGCTTCTCTTTGCAACCAGCCAACATCAACATTCAGATCGTTCCGGGCTACGAACATGTTGTCAACATAACGCCCAACAAGGCCGGCACTTACTCTGTCGTCTGCAATGAATTCTGCGGCATCAATCACCACACGATGGTGAGTCGTATTTACGTTAAATAAGGTGGCATTGATGACTACAACCTACCGAACTTGCCCTCGCTCAGGGCTGCAATTCGAAGACCAAGCTGAAAAACTGATGATGGTCAATGCCGTCACCGCCGTCGTGGCCCTTCTAGTGGGCGGCCTTTTGGCAATCGGCATCGTCTTAACTCGCTGGCCAGCTGTGCACTGGCTGGCTGCTGATACTTTTTACATGGTGCTGACAGCGCACGGCATCGACATGCTGATCTTCTGGATCATTTTCTTTGAAGTTGCAGTTCTTTATTTTTGTTCATCCACTTTATTACGCTGTCGCCTAGCAACACCCAAAATAGCATGGGTTTCGTTTGTATTGATGTTGGTAGGCGCCGTGATGAACAATGCCGCCGTTTTTGATGGTGGCTCCAGCGTCATGATGACCTCCTATGTTCCCATGATGGCGTCACCCTGGTTTTATCTGGGCTTGATTTTGTTCGCCGTTGGAACATTGATTGCTTGCTTCGTGTTTTTTGGCACCTTGGTTGTAGCCAAACGAGACAAGACCTACCAAGGCTCCGTGCCTCTCGTGACCTTTGGTGCGATCACGGCCGCGATCATTGCTGTTTTCACCATTGCCTCAGGCGCCATCATTTTGATCCCCACTTTTCTGATGTCAGTGGGTGTTGTCAAAGAAGTGGATCCTTTGATTTATCGAACAATATGGTGGGCTTTTGGCCACTCCTCGCAACAAATCAACGTGGCTGCGCACATTTCAATTTGGTATGCGGTCGCAGCGATTGCCTTTGGCGCAAAACCCATGTCGGAGCGCGTCAGTCGGGGCGCATTCTTGCTCTACATCCTGTTCTTGCAATTGGCCAGTGCCCACCACTTGTTGGCAGACCCTGGCATGAGCACAGAATGGAAGGTGGTCAACACCAGTTACTTCATGTACTTTGCCGTGTTGGCCTCCATGATTCACGGCTTGACCATACCCGGTGCGATTGAAGTTGCGCAAAGGGCCAAGGGGTACAACAAGGGTTTGTTTGAGTGGCTGCGCAAAGCGCCCTGGGGCAACCCGGTGTTCTCTGGCATGTTCATCTCATTGATTGGTTTTGGATTTTTAGGGGGTATCTCGGGTGTCATGATGGGCACTGAGCAACTGAACATGATCATCCACAACACCATCTATGTGCCTGGACACTTCCATGCAACCGTAGTGGTGGGCACCACCCTGTCGTTCATGGCGTTGACTTATTTCTTGATTCCGGTGCTGTTCAAACGCGAAATGATCAACCCCCGTTTGGCCAAATTTCAGCCCTATATGTTTGGCCTGTCAATGTATTTTTTCTGCTTGGTCATGATGGGTGCTGGCACACTGGGCGTCTCCCGCAGACACTGGGACATGAGCTTCAGCGGCGCTGCCATGGCCTACGAATGGCCTGGTGCTGCGTACCTGATGATGGGCTTGGTGGGCATAGCCGGCATATCAGCCATCGTCGGTGGCGGGATCTACATCTATGTGACCGTAGGATCTTTGCTGTGGGGCAAAAAACTGGAGCAAGGCAGCGTGAGCAGCCAATTCACCGCCATCCCACCTACAGCACCTACCGTTGTGGCTCAAAGTTATGGCTCAGCCGGATTTGCAGCGCCGGGCACATTCACCTTGGCAATGGTGTTCTTGGTCTCATTTGTTTTGTACTATTTCATCAACTGGAAATACCTCTCGCAAGTTTGGGGGCTGAGTTAAATCATGAACCACCCCAACCGACCCATAACCCAGGTGGCTCGCGATGTGCTCAGCCTGTTCAAACTTCGCATTGGTTGGATGATCATGATCACGGCCTTGGTTGGCATGGCCGTGACACCTGGCCCTGCACTGGGTTGGGACAAGGTCTTGGTACTGGCACTGTCGGTTTTGTTGTCATCGGCAAGTGCAGGTGCATTCAATCAATACCATGAATATCAAAGTGACCGATTGATGGATCGAACAAAAGAGCGCGCCTTTGTCACGGGCGCCCTGCCTCACACACCGGCTTGGCTTATTTTGATTGTACTGTTGTTGATTGGCGCTGTCACAGCGGCTGCATGGTGGCTTAATCCCTTATCAGCAACTTTTGTTTTTTTGGGGGCTTTCTTTTACGCGGTGGTATACACCGTCTGGCTCAAGCAGCGCAGTTGGTTGAACATTGTGGTGGGTGGTTTGGCTGGCAGCTTTGCAGTGCTGGCAGGTGCGGCAGCCGTTGATCCTGCCATGGGTCCATTGCCTTTCATTCTTGCAGCGGTCTTATTTTTGTGGACACCTCCACATTTCTGGAGTTTGGCCATCGCCAATGAAGCCCAATACAAAGCAGCTGGCATTCCCATGCTGCCGGTCGTCGTGGGCACACAGCGCGCTGCTCACATTGTCCTGTGGAGCACTGTGGCACTGGGCATCACTGCCCTTCTGCCAGTTTTTTGGGGGGCTGGTGTGGTTTATTTCATTGCGGCTGTGCTGGGTGGTTGCGTCTTTGTTTACAAAGCCCATCAGCTTGCGCAAGAACCATCGCGCAAAACTGCCATGGGAGCTTTTTTTGCGTCATTGGTCCAATTGAGCCTGTTGCTGATCGGGGCCACCATTGACAGTCTGCTGCGCTGAGACGTCAGCCTCCTTCAAAGTTATTGCATTGTGCGAAAACAGTCTGTTGGAGAAATTTTTCACTTTGCCAATCATTCACATGACAACTTGGCGATTCGCTGGAATTTTCAGCTTGATTTTAGTGTTTTGTCAATTTTCCTGGAGTGCGGAAAATCAAAACTCAAGGCCCGGCCTGGACAATGAGAAAGCTGTGCGAATCAGCCAGTCCGTGATTGGGAAACAGGTCAATGATTTTGCATTTTTAGATCGCCAAGGCCAACCCGTTCGCCTGTCGAAATTTCGGGGGAAACCTCTGTTCGTCAGTTTCATTTATACCGGGTGCTTTCAAGTCTGCCCGCTGACAACACACTCATTGCAAAATACATTGCAAAGCATGCCGAATCAAATTGGCAATGACCAGTTCAACGTCATCAGCATTGGCTTTAATCAACCAGCCGACTCTTTTCAAGCGCTCAAATCGTTTGCATTGCAGCACCGGATTGACCAACCCAATTGGAATTTTTTACAACCTCACGCTGATGCTGTTGACGCATTGACTCGAGAATTTGGCTTCAGCCATGTCGCAACACCCGCAGGTTTTGATCATGTCCTTCAGGTGACTTTGCTTGATTCAAATGGGAAAATTTATCGCCAAATTTATGGTGACATCTTCAAAGCGCAAGCCCTGGCTGAGCCACTTGAGCAATTGCTGCGCAATGCGCCGGTTGATCAGTCACTGAGCCTGAGTGAGTTGGTCGAGAAAATTCGCATTCTTTGCTCCGTGTACGACCCTGTCACAGGGGAGTACAGAGTTCAATATGGCTTGATTCTCGAAATTGCAGGTGGACTGACCTTCTTCATCACCATGTTCTGGTTTTTTCTGACCGAGTGGCGCACACGTCGAGTTGTTCGAGGAGCCAGCGCACAAAAACCTTCCTCCCCCATGGAGACTCAATATTGAGTTGAACAGACAGTGTCACCTATAAATGCATCGCTGGGGTCTCGCACATTTCTGGCCATTGAAAAAAAATTCAATTTAATTTTCAATGATCGACTCAATCCTTTTTATCACTTAGGTGCGATTGCATATTTTTTATTTTGGCTGGTTGTTGCTACTGGTTTGTACCTTTATGCTTTTTTTGAAACCAGTGTCCTAGGCGCGTATGCCTCCGTTGAATCCATCACGCATGGGCATTTTTATGTGGGCGGTGTCATCCGAAGTTTGCATCGCTACGCTTCAGACGCTTTGGTGCTTGTGATGCTCTTGCACATGTTGCGGCATTTCAGTTTCGGTCGTTTTCGAGGTTTTCGATGGCTCTCGTGGCTGACAGGTTTGCTCATTCTGTGGTTGACCTATGCCTCGGGCATCAACGGCTATATGTTGCCTTGGGACCGGTTGTCGCAGTTTGTTGTTACCGCCAGCACCGAGTGGATCGATGTGCTGCCCGTCATCGGCGGCAGCATGACTCGAAATTTCATCTCCAATGCCAATGTCAGCGATCGCCTGTTCTCCTTGCTCTCGTTCATTCACATTGGCTTGCCCCTGAGCATGCTGGCTTTGCTGTGGGTGCACACGCAACGCGTACCCCATGCACAAACCCTTCCGCCCCGCCCACTCATGTGGGGCGTGTTTTATTCGTTGAGTCTTTTGTCGCTCCTCTTGCCAGCTGTCAGTCAGGCTCCTGCAGACATGTCTTCATTGACACAAACGCTGGCGTTTGATTGGTTTTATCTCCCAAGCTATGCCTTGATTGGGCAATGGGGGCCTGTTAACACATGGCTTGTCGTAGGTGGATTGACCTTGCTGATGGCCCTTTTGCCTTGGATGCCACAGCGCTTTGAAGATCAAGCTGCCGCTTGGCAACTTTCAGCTCTGCCCGATGAGCGCATCATTTTGGTTCGCGCTGGCGAGACTTTGCTCGACGCTGGACTGCGTGAAGGATTGCCTATGCCCTATGAATGCCGCAATGGCAGCTGTGGCCTTTGCAAATGCAGTTTGCTTCATGGACAAGTCCAACTCCAAGCTTATCAACCCTCAGCACTGAGTGAGGAGGAACGTCTGTCAGGCCAAACGCTGCTGTGCTGCGCGCAGGCCTTCAGCGATATTGACATTTCTTATGTACCTGCAGTTGGCACAAATGCAGTGCCTGCCAAGCAATACCTTGCACGTGTCAGTCAGCTTGAACTACTGTGCGAGGACGTCATGCGTGTGGACCTGCGTTTGTCAAACGATGGCTCATTGCCCTTTCACTGCGGACAGTACCTCAACATCATTTTGGAAGATGGCTCTCATCGCAGTTTTTCTTTTGCCACCGCGCCTCATGCTGGTGGCGACATCCAATTGCATGTGCGCTTGGTTGCAGGGGGGAGATGGACCCCTTCTGTCTTTAGCACCATGAAGGTCGGAGATACCCTTCGCATCGAAGGTCCAAAGGGCGCCTTCAGACTGCGGGCAGATGGCGACAAGCCAATGATATTTGTAGCAGGTGCAACAGGGTTTGCGCCCATCAAGAGCATGCTTGAGCATGCATTTCACATTGGCTTGAATCGCCGGATGTTGCTTTACTGGGGCGTACGCCATCTCAGTGATCTTTATCTAGGGAATTTAGCATTAGAGTGGGCACGTGATCATGCCAATTTCACATTTGTCCCAGTCTTATCAGAGCCGCGTGCGCAAGACCATTGGGGCGGTCGAACTGGCCTAGTGCACGAAGCAATTTTGATGGATTTTCCCAGTCTTTCAGAGCACCAAATTTACGCATGTGGGTCAGCTCAAATGGTTGAAGCAGCCTATCCTGCCTTCATACGACATGGCATTCACAGTGAAGACTGTTTCTCGGATGCTTTCTATTTCTCACCTCTCAAAGTCGCTCTAGCCCATGAAGTTGATCCTGGCAAGTTAGGAGGCATTCTTGCCTAAGCCGCTGCCTAAATATTTACAGTTTGTCTTGCAAACAATGGCTTATGCAGCTTTTGCAACAGTGCTTGGTGTTTTTTCCGTTTGGCCTTCTTATCAACAACGAGGTGTCAATGAGGCCATCTTGAAGCTCTCATTCAGCCATTCTGGTCAACTCAAGTTTGCCTGCCGTCAGCGTGATGCAGCTGAACTGGCCAAGACAGCCGTTCACATGCGCAACAAAATGGACTGCCCCCGTGAACGCTCGCAGGTTCTGGTTGAACTTGATATGGACGGCCAAGCCTTGTTTCGCATCAGCACTGCGCCGCTGGGTCTGAACCGCGATGGTGCTGCCACCGTCTATCGACGACTGGCCATTCCAGCAGGACCCCATCTGTTCAGTGCTCGCCTTGCCGATGGCCCTGACGGGGTCATCCATTTTTCGAGCGACCACAAAGTTGACTTGAAGCCAGGGCAGGTTTTGATCATTGACTTCCTAACTGGGAGTAACGGTTTTGTTTTCACAGGTGGCTGATTTTTTGGACAACATATTCCCTCCACATGCCAATCCATGGCGGCATCTGGGTGGGCTGGCATTTCTTTGCTTGCTGCTTTCATGTCTGAGCGGCATCATTGCCTATACGATGTACGACACCAGCGTACAGGGCGCTTACGAATCAGGTTTGCGCTTGCAAAATGACCCCATGCGACTGGGTCCATTGCTGCGCGGCTTGCACCGTTACGCCGCAGACGCCGCTGTGCTGCTGGTGCTTTTGCATCTCATTCGTGAAACCGTTCAATTTCATTTTTTGGGAGCCCGCTGGTTTTCTTGGCTCACAGGCCTTGGCTTGCCAGGCTTGCTGCTCATCTCCGGACTCACCGGCTTGTGGCTGCTCTGGGACGAACGTGCCCTTTACAGCGTGACGGCAACAGCCCAGTGGCTTCAAGCATTGCCTCTTGGCAGCGAACTTCTGGCACGAAATTTTTTAAGCACACAAGCTTTGAATGACCGGTTCTTTTCACTCATCATGTTCATTCACATCGGTGTTCCCTTGTTGCTATTGGGTGGCACATGGGTGCACGTTCAACGAATTTCGATGGCGCGTTTTTACCCTCCCCGATCTCTGATTTGGGGGAGTTTGGGCATGCTTGTGGCATTGGCTTTGGCGTTTCCAGCTGAAAGCCTGAACCCTGCTGATACAAGCTTTAACGCCGCCCAATTGTCATTGGACTGGTTTTTCATGTTCATTCACCCCTTGGCTCAGGCGCTTTCAGATCAAACCGTTTGGCTGATGGTCTCTGGCGTGGGCCTTGCCTTGGCGATGCTGCCCTTGCTGACAAAATTCATGCGAACTGCTGTCAGTCAACCCGCTCAAGTCCATCTTGCGCATTGCAATGGCTGCGGCCGTTGCGCCGCTGATTGTCCGTTCACTGCAGTCATGATGACCCAGCGCTCAGATGCAAGCCCGCACAAATTTCAAGCTTGGGTCAATCCAAATTTGTGCACAGCGTGTGGCATCTGTGTGGGGGCTTGCCCATCGTCTACCCCTTTTCGCCGCATCGAAGATATCGTCTCTGGCATCGACATGCCAGACCTGACGGTAGCCATGCTGCGCAATCAATTGAAACATGAACTTGCGGCTCTGACCGGTCTGCATCAGATTGTGCTGTTCAGTTGCCGCCAGGCTGCCAATCTATCGTGCTTTGCAGATCATTCAACCGCCGTGATCCCCTTGCACTGCGCCGCCATGTTGCCGCCCTCCTTCATTGACTATGCACTTCGTCTTGGCGCAGCAGGTGTCATTTTGGCTGGCTGCAAAGAAGGCGCCTGCGAGTTTCGCTTGGGTGATCAGTGGGTGCGCCAACGCATGGCAGGCCTGCGTGAACCGCAACTCCGCGCACGCGTGCCACGCGAGCGCTTGCGCGTGCTATGGCCGGGGCGTGATCATCTTGTCATTCAGAAAGCAGCAGCGGATTTGAGGCGAAGCGCCAATTTGACTGCATTGCAGACGCCACACGACTGAGGCCATGATCCAACTCCCCATGATTTACGCCTTCAATTTAGAAATTCCCAACGATGGCCGCAAGCCCTTGGCGCTGGCTTGGTTGATCCTGGGCCTGGCTGCATTGGTGGCATCTGGCTTGTTCTCACTTTTATTGGTGTTGTCCCGCACGCCTCAGTTGCACAGTTTTTTTCCGGTAGCAGATTTTTTCCGTGTCGCCTTGGTGGTGCACGTAGACCTTTCTGTCTTGGTGTGGTTCTTGTCGTTTGGTGGCGCCCTTTGGAGTTTGAGTGGAACGACTCGCTGGCAAACTCTGGCCTGGCTTGCCTTTGCACTGTCCTTGCTCGGCACCCTTGTCATGTGCTTGGCCCCTTTTGTTCAAAGTGCCACACCGGTCATGTCCAACTACGTACCCGTTCTGGACGGCTCTGTGTTCTTGTCAGGCTTGGCATTGTTTGGCGCTGGCATCACTTTATTGTGTCTGCGCTCCATGTTGGCCGCATCACCTGTGGGTGTGCACATCAGCGGTGATGGGGCACTGCGTTTTGGACTCAATGCTGCCATGGTGGCCACCGCTGTTGCGGTCATGGCTTTCGTTGGGTCATGGGTCGAAATCCCTAGCCAAATTGACTCGCGTGCCTATTATGAGTTGTTATTTTGGGGCGGCGGACATGTTTTGCAGTTTGCCTACACTTTGCTCATGCTTTTGGGTTGGGTATGGCTGGCATCTTGTCTGAGTGGGGGCTTGCGTCTATCCCCCCGAGTGGTGATGCTTTTATTTGCTTTGGCCTTGGTGGCCGTATTTTTGACACCGATCACCTACCTCGCATTGGATGTCACATCGGTTGAACACCATCAAACACAAACATGGCTGATGCGCTATGGAGGAGGTCTGGTGATCGGACCCATTGCGGTGGCTGTGCTGTGGTCGCTATGGCCTGGTCCGAAATTGACATCCGCCACCCGGCCCTTGTATTCAAGCTTGCTCACTTCCTTGCTATTATTTTTTGCAGGCGGCTTGATCGGCTTCATGATCAGCGGAAACAATGTGCGCATTCCTGCACACTACCACGGTTGCATCGTTGGAGTGACTTTGGCCATGATGGGAATGGTCTACCGCTTGTTGCCCCAACTTGGCTATCAAACACCCACAGGGCCCAGCGCTTTTTGGCAACCCATTGTCTATGGCACAGGCCAACTGCTTCACATCATTGGCTTGGTTTGGTCGGGTGGCTACGGGGTGCAGCGCAAAGTCGCCGATGCGGATCAAGTCTTGCGCTCGAGCCAAGAAATTTGGGGCATGGGTTTGATGGGTTTTGGCGGCTTGGTGGCCATCGTCGGGGGCATTCTGTTTTTATTCATCGTCTTGCGCTGCTTGCGCCATCCATCTGCTGAGGTTTAAATCATGAGCAGCTTCATGGATTTAAAAAAATCGATACCGAATCTTTCTTTGTTTGGTACATTTTTATCTTTATTGATTCTCGGCTCGAGCATGTTACTGCGCTTGAGCACGGTCTTTGACATGGATGGCTTGGCTCAAAACTCGCTGCCTGCCAACCTGGAGTGGGCCACAAGACTGTTGCACCGGTTGTGCGCCTCATGCGTTGCACTGATCGCACTGGTGAGCGTGATTCAATCTTGGTTTGACAGGCTAGATCAGCCATGGCGATTCAAACCAAGTTTCTGGATTTTTAGCCTTACCCTTGTTCTGGCACTCATTGGCCCACTCACACCGGGTTACCGCTTGGCCAGCATCACCGTCATCAATGTCAGCTGCGGCATAGCACTTGTGCTTGCATTTTGGTTTTTGCATCTCATTCAAACCAGGCACAGTGCAGCCCATGCTTGCATGGATGGGGCGGCGCAACTCACATGCGGAGTGTATTTTCTGCACATTGCCACAGGGGCAGGCGCCAGTGCATTTGAAAGGCATGGTGTCCATTGGCCAGTCTTTGTCCATTTGGCCTCTCTGCTGCTGTTCTCAATCGTCACCGGCCTGACCATTTTGAAACAACACGAAATGCGGACCTTGTCCTCCCCTACCCAAGCTTGGGCAGGCTTGTTGATCATCCAAATCGTGATGGGTTACGCCCTCATGGGTGAGAACCCACGTCCCTTGGCATTGTCTTTGATCCATGGCATGCTCTCTCCCCTGGTGGCATTGGCCATGGTTTGTGCCTTGCTCACAACACCTGCCCCAAATCGCATCTAATCTCTCCCAGACAAGCTCGGTCTACAATGCGGCGGTCTTATCCCCAGTTCGCACTGCGAGAGGTTCTCATGAACGTCAGTGATTTCAACATTCCACGTTTTTTGGCAGTGCTACCCCTGTTCAACGATCTCTCAGCGGCAGAATTAAGCCGCGTGGCGCAAGGCTGCCAAGTTCGCCGACTGGCACGTGGTGACACAATTTTTCGCTTCGGTGAACCTTGCGAGGAGTTTCATGTGGTGGTCTCCGGCCAAGTTAAATTGTTTGCCTTGTCAGCGGCTGGGCAAGAAAAGGTCATTGAACTGGTGGGTCCAGGTATCAGTTTTGCAGAAGCTTTGATGTTCACATCCAGGCCCTACATCTTGAATGCCCAAGCCTTGTCTAATACTTTGCTCTTGACGGTCAGCAAGCAGGCCATGCTGGTTGAAATCGAGCGCGACCCCAGATTTTCACTGCGAATGCTGGCCGGTATTTCACGCCGCCTGCATGGACTGGTGCATGACATTGAATCCAACGCACTGCACAGCGGCATTCAACGCGTGATCGGATATTTACTTCGTGAAAATCAGTCTGAAAACTCTCCAACGGGCGAGGTCAATACGGTTTCTTTACCCGTGAGCAAAGCCACCATCGCCTCGCGCCTTTCTTTGACGCCTGAATATTTTTCAAAAGTTTTGCATGAATTGGAATCTGAAAATTTAATCGAAATCGACAAACGAGATATCCGAATCATTGACCTGCCCGGTCTGGCTGGCTACGGTGTGAACTGAAGCTTACAATTTCATAATCCATTCGACCGCTATTTTCAGATCCGCATCATTGATTTTTTCAACAGGGTTGGGCGCCATTGGAATGGGGCCAAAAACACCCGAACCTCCGGCGCGAACTTTTCCCATCAATTTCACCGTCATATCTTGACCTTTGTATTTCGCAGCGATGTCCTTGAGCGCTGGGCCAACCAATTTTTTGTCCTTGGTGTGGCAAGCCATGCAACCGGCTTTGGTCATGATTTCTTCGCCGGTAGCGGCCTGCGCACCCAAGCTCAGGAGCGCGGCGCAGCTGAGCAGCACGATTTGACAGGGTTTCATTTTGTTGATCCTTTTTTGAAAGAAGCCCCAAGGCCTCTTGTGATTGAAGTTGAAGTTAAATTTGATTAATAAACATCGTGTTGCGTGTTGTTCACATTGAATTTTCCCGTGGGAGTGATCAATCGCGGATCTTTGATCACAGCTTTGAGCTTGCGCGTCTTGTCATCCACCACCACAAGTGCAGAAATCTTGTCCTTGGCACTCCAGACTGAGAACCAAACTTCATCTCCAGCCATGTTGTATTCCGGTTGAACAATGCGCTTGGCGCCATCATCTTTGATACCAGCCCATTCACCAATCGGCAGTACTTCAAAGCCTCCCGCCATGTTCCGGGTGTCAAACACTGCAATGGACTGGCTGTTCGCAGCATCCGGATTCAAAGGCGTGTCAACCCATAAATTGTTCGATTTGGGATGCGTTTTAATGAAGAGAGATCCACCGCCCTGCCCTTTGACGGTTTGCACAACCCGCCAAGCCTGGGCTTTGTGCTTGATAGGATCGGTACCAATCAAGCTGATGGTGTCATCGCCCAAATGGCTGGTGGCCCAGACTGGTCCAAACTTGGGGTGCACAAAGTTAGCGCCGCGGCCTGGATGCGGCACCTTGCCCACATCGATCAATGCGGTCAGCTTGTCGTCTTTGGTGTCTACTACTGCAATTTTGTTGGAAGCATTGGCGGCCGTCATGAAGTAGCGACCGGTTGAATCCATACCGCCATCATGAAGAAACTGGGCTGCATTGATGGTGGTGATCTTCAAGTTTTCCATGTCCTTGTAATTCACGATCAACACCTTGCCAGTCTCTTTGGCATTGACAATGAACTCAGGGTTGTAATGCGATGCGACGATCGCCGCAACACGTGGCTCAGGGTGATATTCCTGAGTGCCCACGGTGGTACCTCGGGTGGACTCCACCCGCAAAGGTTTGAGCGTGTCGCCATCCATGATGACAAACTGAGGCGGCCAATAACTTCCTGCAATGGCCAGTTTGTCTTCATACCCCTTGAACTTGGAGGTTTCAACCGAGCGTGCTTCTAAGCCAATTTTAATTTCAGATACGGTTTGAGGATCCTGCATCCACAGATCAATCAAGTTGATGCGGGCATCTCGGCCAATCACATAAAGGTAGCGCCCTGATCGAGACATGCGCGAAATGTGCACGGCATAACCGGTCTTGATGATCTTGACGATCTGCTTGCTCTTGCCGTCAACCAGTGCGATTTCACCGGCATCTCGCAAAGTCACTGAAAACAAGTTACCCAAATCAAGATTGTTCATCTTTTTGGTGGGGCGTTTGTCAGGTGCAATACTCACCTTCAAAGAGGCCATCATCTCTTTCATGCCCCATTCGGGTGGTGTGGGCGGCTCGTGCTGGATGTAGCGCGCCATCAAGTCAACTTGCTGGTCATTCAACTCCCCCGAGGTCCCCCAATTGGGCATGCCACCAGGCGATCCATATTTAATGAATATTTTCAAATACTCGGTTCCATTGGGAATCGTTTTGTCGGTTGTCAATGCTTTGCCTGTTGCGCCTTTTCGCAGCACGCCATGACAACCTGCGCAGCGTTCAAAATAAATTTTTTGTCCTGCAGCAAATTCCTCCACGCTCATGGGTGGGGCCTTGGGGTTCAAGCTGTGCACCATCGACACATTGCCCACTGGGGAGGCATCACCCACTTGATAGGCTTTTTCAGTGGGTGCCAATGGTTTTTCTTGAGCCTGGATGCCAAGTGCCAAACTCAGCATGAACGCTGCTAAAAGTTGAGCGGATGGGGGTTTTCTCATGGTTCTAACTCCAATCAAAGTTGCAAATAAAAATTTTCCAGTGCAAGCACTGCGCACATCCGTCATGAGTGACTTGACTTTCTGTGCGGACCAAGAGATTTTCAACAGGCCTCGACAGCGCGTCCTTAATTTGGAATAAGGAAGAAGTCGATAGCAGCAAGGATGTGCGCGAAAAATATTTTTCCAAAACAGAATGCGCCGAAAACTTCAGCTTTGAACACCGGCCGTGCAAATATTCAAGGAAGCAGAACGGGTGATAGCAACGCATACGATGTATGCAACGGTCAAAAATGCCAATACGGTGAAAATTCGTCTTGACTTTTGAGATGCGCCAGCTTTCAAAGCCCTTCGCCCCAAATCGATGTAAACCACCAACGCCCCCAGCTTGGCAGCCAGCCACATCACGGCCCATGGCGCTTGTCCGCTCATGGTTGCAAGCGTCATGGCAGCGATCAAAAGCACCGTGTCATTCATATGAGGAACAAGCCGAAGCCATGCAAAGCTGCGCCAGTTGATCTCCATTTCAGCCAATACCGCACGCAATGCAAACAAAGCAATGCTGATGACCACACTGATAAGATGAACCGTGCGAATTTCGGAGTAATCCATCAACTAGCCTGGCCTTCCATCCAATCGTGGGCGAACAAACCAATTGCCATATCGCCATGACCAACCGCACATTGCAATGCACCAGGCTGCAATGGCCATCAAAAGAGGCACCTCTCCCGCTTGAGGGTCAATGGCTGAATACACCCGCACGCAAGCTGCCAATTGCAAAATCCAGTACAAAGCCCAAGCCACGTTGTCTGCGGCCAGCGGGCGCCCTCCATGGCCGCTGCTGACCCGTGTTGTCATAGCAAACATCGTGGCACTCAAATACCCGATGGTCAAAGCATGCATGGGCGCCAGTCCCAAAGAACGATGGTCATGGCTCAGCGCCATCAGGGTGTGTGAGATGGCTTGAAGTGCAAGTGTCACGCCTAACCAAAAAAATCCAATATGAAGCATCGCGAGCAAACGTATTTTCAAACTTTGCAGCAAACCCCATCGAACAGCCATCCAAAGCATCACGCCTGCGCTTAAAGCCTCGACCCCTACTTCAGTCCACCGCAATCCTTCAGAGCTTGGCCAAACCAAAATATCCAGACTCGCCACCAGGCCCTCCAACCACATCACAGCAACCATACTCCCAAGCAGCCACATTGGCCGCCAAGCATCTAGCACCGGTATGGCGCTTGCACTGAAAAAAGGGAGCATGCGGTGCGAAACCGCATAAAAAACACTGGCCACAAAACACCAAATACAGGCTTGAGTGGCAGCGCGCACCCACAGTTCATGATCAGTAAGCCATCCGATAGCCACCGCCCACAAGCCAATAGCGCCTGCCAAACATGACAGCAAAATAAGGCTGGCATGAACAATGTCGGGACTGGGACTTTTCCGCCAAAGCCGCATGAATTGATAAGTCAAATTCGACCATGCGAAAGCCACCAGCATGACACCAATTCCAGCCAAGACTGCACCAGCGTGAATCCCTATCAAGCACAGCAACCACCCCACAACGATGGTCACGACCGGCACGAGCAAGTTGCGCGCACTCACCTGCGGCATGCCCAACCATTTGGGGCCAGCGGTGAACAAAAAACCAACGAAAAACAAGGGCACAAAGCCCATTGACATCAAGAGTGCGTGCGCCGAGCTTGGCGCTACAGCCCAAGGAATGACCACGCCAGCAAAGCGCAGCATCAATACGGTCAACCACCAAATTGATACCCCAAACAGCATGACTGCGCCAGCGAAAAATGCCAGTCGATGCGGTGCTTCCAGTAAAAAATGGAAACGCCATGCAGATCTTTTTGTGGGCAGCACTGGGGCTTGAAGTATTGGCCGAAGGCCAGTGGCTTTCACCTCAAGGAAGATGGGCTTGAGTGCCATCAACGCCCATCCAACTATCTGCTCCCCGAGCAGCCACATCCACCTGAACCACAACCAGAACCAGCAGCAACAGGTTCTTGGATACCGCCGGATCCATCAGGCTGAATTGTGAAATCGATCACAATGCAGCCAGGATCCTTGGCAACATAGGCCATTTCAATTTGGGGGCCATAACGCCGAACGATTTGATCGAGCAAGGGCAATGGATCATGGTCATTGACAAAGCGCATGGTCTCCCCCTGATTCAGAGATTCGAGCGCTCCAAATATCGCAGCATGTCGAAATCGTTTGGCCACACCCCGTGCGTCAAATGCGTGCGCAGGAAGCCCAGTGCTTGAGATTTGAATCACAAAGTTCCTTTTGTTTTAACGATTGATCAACCGTCTTTATGAAAAGCAAACTTTAATGTGAATGTTTGAAAAAATCCTTGAACTAAAACAAGACGAAGGCTGCTTCTTCAACAATTCAAGCCTGTCTAGCACAATCAAAGCGCAAGAACTTCAAAGTCCTGCGCAACTGACTGGCCTAATCCTTACTTGGTCAAAAAATCCAAATACTTGCTGGCGAATTTCCCATACGGAGGCCATAAAAATTTAACCGCACTGAAAGAGGCTTGGTAGAACACCGGGCGCAACTTGGAGAAGGTGTTAAAACCCTCTTGCCCATGGTAGTGCCCCATGCCGCTTTCACCTACCCCACCGAAGGGCAGATCGGTCTGGCCCACATGAAACAGCGCGTCATTGACTGAGACTCCGCCCGACATCACCCTCTCCAAAAACACCTCAATGACACGGCTGTCGTTACTGAAGGGGTAAACGGCCAAAGGGCGAGCCCGCTGATTGATGTACTGAACCGTTTCCTCAATTTGTTGGTACTCCAAAATAGGCAAGATGGGGCCAAAGATTTCTCGTTGCCACAAATCTGAATTTTCTGGCGCATGGAGCACGATGTGGGGCGCAATTTTTCGTGTGACCGCATCCCATGGCTTACCAGGAATGAGTTGAATCAGGGTTGCCCCCTGCGCCTGCGCCTGCATCAGGGCTTGCGTGAGCCGATTGAAAGAGCGCTCATCAATGATGGAGGTCAGGTCCACCGAGTCAATCGATGGATACCGTTTTTGCACAATCTCTTTGGCCAATTCAATGAACTCTGGCGTTTTGCCTTTAGGCAAAAACAAATAATCAACGGTGGTACAAATTTGCCCCGCATTAAGGCATTTGACAAACATCAGGCGTTCGGCAGCCTTGCGAAGCGGAAAATCAGCGCAAACAATGGCCGGCGACTTGCCACCGAGCTCGAGCGTGACAGGACATAAATTTTGCGCCGCTGCCGCCATCACGGCCCGCCCCGTGTTCCCAGAGCCAGTGAACAACAGATGGTCAAATTTGAGCTTGGAAAACGCCACGCCCACGCCACCTGTTTCATCAAAAAATGCCAGCTTGTCTTTGGAAAAATAGCCTGGCATGGTCTTGATCAAATACTGGCACAAGTGGCGCGAGTTCTCTGACATTTTGACCATGGCACGGTTGCCTGCAGAAAAAATACTGACCAAGGGCACGAAGGTCAAATTGATCGGAAAATTCCAAGGAACAATGCACCCCACCACGCCCAAGGGCTGGGGGATCACTCGGTTACTTGCCCCAAGGTAATTGCGCAAATCAACTTGCCTGCGCTGGGGCTTCATCCACTTTTTCACGTGCCCAATGGCGTGATCAATTTCGCTCAAAGTGGGCACCAATTCAGTGAGCAAAGTTTCATGCATTGATCGGTTGCCATAGTCTGCATGAATGGCAGCCACAATCCCGTCTTTGTTCTCAAGCAAGTAAGTTTTCAACTTCAGCAGATCTGCCTTGCGCTCATTCAAACTGGGAACGGGGCGGGCGAAATAGGCCGTGCGCTGCGACTGCAATACAGCTTCCAGTTCCGTTGAAAGTTGGTCAAGTTCAGAAAGCCCGTGCGCAGAGGAATTTGACATTGAACACCTTGGTTGAACCAAAATAAAAAAGATCGGGAGATTATCGCACTCTGTTGGCTAAAAAGCTTGCGCATTCTTGCCCCTTGACGACAGATCAAACAGGCCACACAGGCGCTATTCAATCAACAGTGGGAGGGATTTCAAGCTTCTCATACAAAGGCAGTATCTCCCTCCTGATATCAGAAAAAGAACGCACATAAAACCCAACACCCACCAAACTCAAAGCGCCGCAAAGGGCCAAGGTGTGTGGGGTGCCTAGATGCTGCGCCAGCCACCCCGTCAGCAGTGAGCCCAAGGGCGACATGCCCAAAAAAGACATCACATAAATTGCCGCAACACGTCCACGCAACTCGTCTGGCACAATAGTTTGCAGCACCGTATTGGTAGCCGCAGCCGTCAGCATCATGCCCAAGGCCGCCAAGAAAAGCATGGGCAGTGCCAACCACAAACCATCAGCAAATGAAAACAAAATCATGGCCACACTGGCCATGCCTGCGCTCCACCCGATGACCTTGAACAGGCCTCGAATCGAGCTTCTCGTTGCCAAATAAAGCATGCCGCAAACTGCACCCAAGCCAGAGCAACTCAGCAGCAAACCCAGCATGCGCGAGTCTCCCTGAAAGCGTTCACTGGCAAACCAGGGCATCAAAGACCCATAGGACTGCAAACTGAAGCTGGTAGCGGCAAGCAGCAACAAAGCACATCGACTTGGCAAAAACCCATACGCATAACGCAGACCAGCCATGAGTTGACTGCCCCACCCTGCGCGGGCTGCGCTGATGACTCGGTGCTTCAAGTCTGTTTGGGCCAGCGCATACACCACAGCGCCACGCATCAGGCAATTCAAACCAAAACTCCAGACTTCACCCAACAATGCCGTGACCAAGCCTCCCACCATAGGGCCAATAAAACGGGCGCCATTCATGACCGTGGCGTTCAGTGCAATGGCATTGGGCAACTCATTGCGGCTGGGCAACAATCTAAGAATAAGCGCCTGCCTGGCTGGCGCATCAAAAGCATTACCCAAGCCCAGTACCAAATTTCCCAACACCAAGTGCCAAGCCTCGATCTGCCCAAACAGCAGGATTGCAAGCATCACCAAGGCCTGACAAATCGCCATTGTGTTGGTGACGTACAGCACACGGCGAACATCCAAGCGGTCAATCCATACACCTGCAAAAGGCGTGATCACCAACAAAGGAATTTGCAAAGTAAAAGCTGCCAAGCCCAGCATCAGTGTTGAGCCAGAAAGGCTGAACACCAGCCAACTTGTTGCCACCAATTGGATCCAGCTACCAATTTGTGAAGTGCCTTGCCCCATAAGGAACAATCTGAAATTTCGGTGCTCTAACGCCCGAAGACTGGCGGGCAATTTCATGTCATTGAATACATTTCAAACGAGCAATTTCGCTCTGCATGGGCCGCCTTCGATGAGGCAAAACCTCTCAAGCTGGCAACTTCATTTCTGCTTCTCCAGGAAGCCAAAAAACGATCAGTGCCCCAATTGCTGCAATGGCCGCCATCAGGATCATCAAAAATGTAAACCCCGAGGCCTTGACCAAGGGCCCTAGGAGGTACACCGCCAGTGAACTGATGCCAAATGAGATGGCAATGCGCGTGCCACTGACGCGAGAACGCATTGAATCATCGATGTAGCGAACCACCATGGTGTCGTTGAAAGGAATCGAGCCAAACACCATCACCATGTAAAAAATCGCCGCGCCATACCAAAGCCAACCCGTGGCTTGCGAGGCCAAGGCAAAAGCGATAAATTGCAAAAACAAGATGGAGAAGAAAAGCGGCTTGACGGGAACCCAATCAAGCAAGCGGCCCACCACAATTTGCGCCACGGATGCAATCGCATAAACGCCCCCCAGCAGCAGCCCCATGGACGAGGGCTCACTGACCAGACCGTGCAATCGTTCGGCCAGAAGTTGTGCATTGCCATTGGTGGTGAAGTTAAACAACACACTGGTGGTTGTGGCAGTGGCCACCATCACGGCAAAGGTTCTCAGTGCCAAGCGGCGCGGCAAATGAACCGTGCTGATTTTCTTTTTGGCGGGGGCCGCCGACTCCCTGGGTGCATGCACAGCAAACAAAAATCCACACACCAAAGAAACTACGCCTGGCACTGCAAAAGCCATGCGCCAGCCCGAAAATTCAACTAAAAAACCTGTCGACAAAGCAGCCAAAGCAATACCCAAATTCCCTGCCAAACCATTGATGCCAATCGTCATGCCAGGCCGCAAGGCGCCTTGCACCAGCATGGGAATCCCAACTGGGTGGTAAATGGCAGAGAAAGCCCCCAGCACTGTCAGCGCCACGGCCATTTGAAGAGGCGTTTGGGTGAGTGCCACGGCAAAAGCCGAAAGCCCCATGCCTCCAAAAAACAAGAGCATCATGCGGCGGCGCCCCCAAAGGTCTCCAAGACGGCCAGCGGGCAGCGAGGCCAGCCCAAACATCACAAATGCGCCCGCCGTGTAGGGCATCATGTCTTCCCAGCGACCAACGCCAAATTCCACCGCTATGGCGCTCACCGCAGTTGCAAATATCAGCAAAAACAGGTGATCAAGCGCATGGGCAATGTTCAGCAATAGTGAGGTCGTTCGAGGCATGGTGCACATTGTGCGTTAAATTTGAGAGGAACCACGGCAAGCAAGGGAAAATCCCGCTTTCAAGCGCAAAGCAAAGTGGTTAGGCTCAAGGCTTCCACTCAAAGTATGGAGCACTCCACCATGTCACGCCTGTTTCAATCTTTGGCCAGCGCATGGGGCTTAGGCATTGTCTTGCTTGCCTCACCCGTCGCATTTTCCCAAACGTTCCCGAGCAAACCCATCCGCCTGATCTGCCCGTTTCCTGCCGGCGGTGCAGTTGACATCGCCTCACGCGCCATTGCCATGGAGCTGACAAAAAGTTTAGGCCAACCCGTGACCGTTGACAACAAACCCGGTGCTGGCGGCAACATCGGCGGCTCTGAGGCAGCGCGCTCTGCGCCCGACGGCTACACCTTGTTCATGTCCACCAGCGGCATCCAAGCCATCAACCCTGCGCTCTACGCCAAGATGCCGTTTGACCCCAACAAAGACCTGCAACCCATCTCAGCTTTGGTCTCGTTGAACAATGTGCTGGTGCTTCACCCCTCGGTCAAAGCCAATTCTGTTCAAGAGGTGGTGGCCATGGCCAAAGCCCAACCTGGCGCCGTGAACTACGCCTCCAGCGGCAGCGGCACCAGCATCCACATGTCGGGTGAGATGTTCCGCTCCCTCACAGGTGTGACCATGGTACACATCCCCTACAAGGGCAGCGCTCCAGCATTGAACGATTTGCTCGGCGGCCAAGTCATGATGATGTTTGACAACATCCCCTCAGCCATCCCGCACATCAAGTCTGGCAAATTGCGCGCCTTGGCCACAACCGGCGCCAAACGTGACCCCCTTCTTCCTGACCTTCCCACACTGGCTGAGGCCGGCGTTACAGGTTATGAATCCGGTGTTTGGTTTGGCTTGGCTGTGGCTGCAGGCACGCCGCGCGATGTGGTGATGCGCCTGAATGCAGAGACCATCAAAGCCACGAAATCTCCTGACTTTATCAAACGCATGACCGAGTTGGGGTACATCATCATCGGCTCATCGCCCGAAACCATGGCCGAGATGAACAAGGCCGAAGTACTGCGTTGGGGTCCGATTGTGAAAGCCTCAGGCGCTAAAGCAGATTGAAGCACACACCATCACACGGGAAGTTTTGAGCTCAAAACTTCTGGGTAGACTGCATGATTGCCATAACGGCATTGACCGTGGCCTCAACGCCAATGCGCGCTTGCGCTTCAAGCACTGGGGCATAACCCACAGGAATCCGTGGCGCCCCCAAGCGCTTGATTTTGCAAGGAAGGTGCTCAGCCACTGTGGCGGCAATCTCGGCGCCAAAGCCACCCGCTTGCACGGCTTCATGCACCACCAACAAGCGGCCCGTCTTGGCACACGATGCCAATACAGCTTCTCGGTCCCATGGCCAAATGGTGCGCAAATCAATCAACTCAACCTGAACACCTTGTGCGGCCAATTGCTCACACGCCTGCGCGCAAACATGCACTTGACGGCTCCAACTGACCAGGGTCACATCAGCGCCTTCACGCAACTTTGCAGCTTTGCCCAATGGAACTTGCACAGTTTCATCGACCTCACCTTGCATGCCCCACAAAGTTTTGTGCTCCATGTAGATCACAGGGTCCCCGCATTGCATCGATGCGCGCAAAAGCGCGTAGTTGTCTTGGGGCGTACTGGGGCACACCACCACCAAACCTGGCATATGGGCAAACCAAGCCTCCAGGGATTGGGAGTGCTGGGCAGCCGAAGCATCCCAAATTCCACTGGGCATGCGGGCCACCAAAGGCACGCGGCCTTGCCCGCCAAACATGTACCTGTTCTTGGCTGCTTGGTTGACGATTTCGTCCATGCCGCACAGCGCAAAATCAACCACTCGCATTTCCACCACCGGGCGCAGACCTGCCAGTGCCATGCCCACCCCGCCCCCCATGATGGCGGCCTCGCTGATGGGCGTGTCAATCACGCGCTGCGGGCCAAACATGTCTTGCAAGCCTTTGTACTGACCAAAGATGCCGCCCCTTCCCACATCTTCACCCAGCACCACCACACGGGGGTCATCTTGCATTTCGCGCTGCACCGCCAGCACTGCGGCCTGTGCGTAATTCATAGGGGCCGTTTTCAGTACCATTGGCCTGCCCCTGTGGTCTGAACATCGGTAAAGGCCTGCGAAGCTTGCGGCCAAGGCGCCTCATGCGCAGCCCTCAAGGCATCTTGCACTTCCATTTTGGCACTGAGCTCCAAGGCATCGAGTTGCGCCATGTCCCCAGCCTGACTTTGCCAGTGCTCGCGCGCCCTGGCAATGGGGTCTGTGCGCAAAGCCGCTTCCAGTTCCGCCGGGTCGCGGTACAGCGCCAAGTCAACCGACACATGGCCCTTCACACGGTAAGTGATGGCGTGCAGCAACTGCGGCCCACTGCCCGATCGAACCTGAGCGACCAAGCCGCACGCCGCATGCCATACGGCATGAATGTCGTTGCCATCCACCCTCACAGCCTCAATGCCCAGGCCTTGCGCTCTGGCCGAAGCACCCTCACCGCCAATCATTGGCGCACTGGCCGTGGTGGCGCTCCAGCGGTTGTCTTCACACACAAACAGCACTGGCAGATTAAAAACCTTGGCCCAATTGAGCGCTTCTAAAAAAGGGCCACGGTTGATGGCACCGTCCCCAAAAAAACAAACAGTGATGCCGCCTTGGCCTGAGATTTTTTGGGCATGCGCTGCGCCCGCTGCAATTGGCAAGCCCGCAGCCACCACACCATTGGCGCCCAGCATGCCCACTGAAAAATCAGCAATGTGCATGGAGCCACCCTTGCCACCATTAAAGCCTGTTGCTTTGCCAAACAGCTCACACATCATACGGCTCAAGTCTGCACCTTTTGCCAAAGTATGGCCATGACCGCGATGTGTCGAGGTCAAGTAATCGGTGTTTTCCAAATGCGCGCACACACCTGCTGCCACAGCTTCTTGCCCTGTCGACAAATGCAATGGGCCTTTGACCTTGGCCTTGCCATCGGCCGCCTCCCCGTAGGCACTCACGCCGCCCTGACTGGCCTCTTCTGCAGCCGCCTCAAAGGCTCTGATGCGCACCATCATTCGGTACAACTCCAAAAAAGGTATTGATGCCTGCTCGGCTGTTGAATCCTGCCCCAATGCGTGCTCCTTGAAAATCATGTGATAAATGGCTCGGCTGAAGTTTACCCTTTGACCTGCCTTACCTTCTGCGGCATGCCAAAATCACAATTCAACGCAGCGGACCCAACCTATGACCTCACTCAAATACCAAACAGCCGAACTGACTGACTTTGCGCAACAACTTCTGCAATTGGCGGCGCTTTCAACCGACAAAGCCAGCGCTGTGGCGCAAATCTTGGTGGAGGGCGACCTCTTAGGCCACACCACCCATGGCTTGGCTCTCTTGGCACCCTATTTGGGCGAACTGGAAGCCGGCAAAATCAACACAGAAGGCGCACCCAAAGTGCTCTCGGACTTCCCGGCTGCTTTGACTTGGGACGGTCAGCGCTTGCCCGGGCCTTGGCTGGTACTGCAAGCCATGGAAGTGGCCATGCAGCGCGCACGCACGCAAGGCACTTGCACGGTTGTGATCCAACGCAGCCACCACATCGCCTGTTTGGCAGCCTACCACCAGCGCGCCACCGAGCAAGGTTTTGTCATGCTGCTGCACTGCTCGGACCCCAACAGTGCCAGCGTTGCGCCCTTTGGCGGACTTGACCCCCTGTTCACCCCCAACCCCATGTCCGCTGGCCTGCCCACCTCGGGCCTGCCCATCTTGATGGACATCTCCGCCTCGGCCACCACCAACGGGCTGACCAACCGTTTGTACAAAGAGGGCCAGCAACTGCCCGCCGATTGGTTGATGGACGGCCACGGCAAAGCCAGCCGCGACCCCGCCGTTTTGTTCCAAGACCCCAAAGGCACGATCTTGCCGTTGGGCGGTATGGACTCGGGCCACAAAGGCTACAGCTTGAGCTTGATGGTTGAAGCCTTGACCGGCGGCTTGTCAGGCCATGGCCGAGCCGACCCTTTAGAAGGATGGGGCGCCACGGTCTTTTTGCAAATCATGGACCCGCAAGCTTTTGGAGGCTTGAGTGCTTTTCAAAGGCAGATGGACCATGTGGCCGCCCAGTGCCGCGCCTCCCGCCCAGCCCAATCGGGCCAAGCCGTGCGCACGCCTGGCCAAAGAGGCCTAGAGCACAAGGCTCAAAGCTTGAAATCGGGCCTGGCGCTTTACCCCAGCATCATGCCCATGCTGCTGCCTTGGGCCGAGAAAATGCGGGTCACGCCGCCAGAGCCTATGGCCTGAAGATCAGGTCTTCAAGATCATGGGGCTTGAAGCCTTGGCCTGCTTCAAGCCGCTTGGGGCCTCTTGCGCAACAAGCCCATCAGCACCGGCCAAGTCCACACCAGAAAACAAATCACTGCCAAAGACAGTGCAATCGGCCGAGCTAAAAACGCACCCAAATTGCCATCGGATTTGATCATGGAGGTGATGAAATTTTCTTCCAACATGCCGCCCAATACCACGCCCAAAATGGCCGGCGCAATCGGAAATCTATTCGATTCCAATACATAAGCCAAAATGCCCGCCACCAGCATCACACCTACTTCAAACAAGGCATTGTTGATGGCAAAAGTTCCCACCACGCAGAACAACAAAATCAGCGGCATCAAGATTTCCCGCGGCACTCGCAAAATCCGTTTAGACACTTTGATGCACAAGATACCCAATGGAATCATGATGATGTTGGCCACAATGAAGAGCAAAAACACCGCATAAATATTTTGCGGATTGGTGGTGAACAAAGTGGGGCCAGGGTTCATGTTTTTCATGTAGAGCACTCCAATCACAATGGCTGTGATCGAGTCCCCCGGTATGCCGAACACCAAAGCGGGAATCCAAGCACCGGCCAAGGCACTGTTGTTGGCAGAGCCTGATTCCACAATGCCTTCCACGTGGCCTGTTCCGAATTTTTCTGGCTCTTTGGAAAATTTCTTGCTCATGGCGTAAGACATCCAAGCGGCAATGTCAGCCCCTGCGCCTGGCAAGGCGCCCACCAGCGTTCCGAGGGAGCTACCGCGCAAAATTTGCACCGGATATTTCTTGGCCAACCCCCACTGACCAGCCAACACACTGCCCACCTCCTCCACCACCAATTCTGCGGGGGGGCTGGTATCTACCACAAAACGAATGATCTCTGAAATCGCAAACATTCCAATCATCATGGCAATCATGCCAATGCCCCCGGTCATCTCGGCATTGCCAAACGTGAAGCGCGGAAAACCAGCCGGATTGCCCAAACCCACACAAGCCACCAACAAGCCCAAGAGCAAAGTGATCACGCCTTTGAGCGGCTGATTGGACGTAATGAAGACCGCGCACGTCAGGCCCAAGAGCACCAGCCAAAAGTACTCAAACGAGCTGAAGTTCAAAGCAAAATCAGCCAAAGCCGGTGCAGCCACAATCAACACCGCAGTACCAAACAAACCACCAACAGCAGAGAACACCAAGCCCGCGCCCAGCGCCAACTCGGCCTGCCCCTTGCGCGTCATGGCGTAGGCTTCATCGGTGTAGGCCGCTGAGGCTGGAGTGCCCGGAATTCGCAGCAAACAGCCCGGTATATCGCCAGAGAAAATAGCCATCGCTGTGGCAGTGACCATGGCCGCAATGGCCGGGATCGGCGGCATGAAGAATGTGACTGGCACCAGCAAGGCAGTGGCCATGGTGGCGGTCAAACCCGGCACCGCCCCTACAAACAACCCATACAAAGATGCCACCACCATGACCACCAAGGTATAGGGCTCAAACACCATCGAAAAAGCTTGGCCTATGGCTGTCCACATGGGGCGCCTCCTAATTCATAAAGCAAAAAGGTTGGTAAAAAGCAAGACCTCACCACGCCCATGGCGTCAGCAGTCCCCAAGGCAAAGGCACTCGCAGCAACTTGTAAAAAGCAAAGTGCACAAGCAGGGAGGCCACCACCGCAAAAAACAAGGCACGCCCCAATGAGACTTTCAACACAGTGAACAATGCCAGAAGCAACAAACTTGCTGTGGGAAGAAACCCCAGCTGCTCGGCCGCCAAGATGTAGAACACAACAGACCCCAACAGGACCGTCAAGGCCATCACATGGCGAGGGGAATGGATCCAATCCTCCCACTCCAACCAGGCTGTGTGGGGCCGATCACGCAGGCCCCTGAGCACCAGCAAAGCACCCGTGATGCAAAGGCCCACGGCAATCAAGCCCGGAAACAACGCGGGGCCCACGGGTTGTCCTGGGATATTGGGGTAGCCGCGAATGGCAAAGAGCACCAAAGCGCCCAATGCCAAAAACAAGACACCAAAAACAGCGTCGTTCAGTTTCATGCTGCTACTTAACCAGCCCAACGGCCTTCATGGTCGCACCCAATTCGGCGTCTGACTTGGCCATGAATTTACCGAATTCTTCGGAGCTGGCATAAATCACGCCAAAACCTCGGCTGGCCATGAAGTCGGTGTAGTCTTTGCTGGCCACCACTTTGCGCACGGTCTCAGCCAATTTGTCACGCATCGGTGCAGGCAAGCCTTTGGGCGCCACGATGCCGCGCCAAGCTGCCATGGTCCAGTTGCTGCCAAGGGCCGCTTTGACTGTGGGCACATTGGGGTACAAAGCCGAAGGTTTGTCGTTCATGATGGCCAGGCTTTTGACCTTGCCAGCATCGATCAAGGAGCGCGCCTCCGGCAGTGAAACCGGCGCCACTTCAATGCCACCAGCCACCATGTCTTGCAAGCCCGGTGCGGCGCCATTGCTGGGCACCCAAGGCAATGCAGCCGGGTCAATTTTTTGGTCGCTCAGCAAACCGGCAATGGCCAAGTGCCAAATGCCGCCTTGCCCTGTGCCAGAGGCCTTGAACTTGCCGGGGTTGGCTTTGATGGCTGCCAGCAACTCACCCACCGATTTGTAAGGCGAATCAGCGCGCACCTGAACCCCTGCAGGGTCGGCGTTGACCAAGCCAATGGGGGTGTAAGAAGCGCCGGTCAGCTCGGTCAAGCCTTGCCAGTGCATCATGCCAATCTCCACCGTGGCCAAACCAATGGTGTAGCCATCGGGCTGGGCTGAGGCAATGGCCGCGTGGCCCACCACCCCACTGCCGCCGGTGCGGTTCACCACGGTCACAGGTTGGCCCAATTCTTTTTCCATCAAGCTGCCAATGATGCGGGCTGTGGCATCGGTACCCCCCCCAGCACCCCAAGGCACGATCAAAGTGATGGGACGAGCTGGGTAGTTTTGCGCCAGCGCGGGCAGCCAAGCAGCAGCAGCCAAACCAAGCAAAGCAAGGGAGGCCCAATGGCGACGAGGAAGAGCATTCATGAAAATCTCCTGAAATGGACAAGGAACACCGTGAAGTGATGGAACTTAACAATGCAACTTACCTCTGCTCATTGGCTTCGTCCATTAGGGTCAACCCAAGGATATGTCCCCAAAATGTCTAATCCTCCCTACATACAGAGGCCGTAAAAAAGATTATCTTTCTCATATGCAGAATACTTTCAGCTACGTTTCAAGCCTCAAGTTGGTTGAATTTCTCACTTTCGTTGGATTTGCCACTTTACTTTTTTTGTGCTTACATGATCTGAATCAAGCAAAATGGGCCGCTGCCTTGCTCATTTTGGCGTGCTTCAAATTCTTTTGCATTGTGGTCTCTCCCATCTGGGGCGCTGTGGCCGTGAGTGCTTTACTCTGGTTAGTTTCAATGCTGGCTCAGCCCAGCTGGGGTCAATATACCTCTGGCTTGCTGGTAATAAGCGCATGTGCCGCAAGTTACTTCGCCACCACCACCCGCCTGCGAGCAATGGGTGTCAACGACCGACTTTCAAATATAGGTCCCAAACAATTCCTTCAACTCATCACGGTCAACGCAGTGTTCGTAGCTTTTGCAATGTCTGGTTGCTTCTTTTTACTGGGCACAGTGCAACCCGTAGAGACCCTTGGCATACTGGTCAAAATCTTCCTGCTTGAATTTTTTGGCATCATCTTGGTGTCTCGCGCGATGGCTTTTTTCCTTTGATGCCCACGTCAGCTTCGTGCTATCGCACAACCCTGATCTAGGGCCGCACAGTGCCAAGCTCGAAGTCCAAGCCGTTGACAAAGTCACTGTCAGCGCCAATCACCACCAAGTGCGAGCGCACCGAGCGCAAGCCCAGCTTGCTCAGCTGCTCCGGTGAAACCCGCAGCACATAACTGCCCGGCATGACTTGAGTCAGGGTGTAAAAGCCATCTGAAGAACTGCGCACAGACCTCACAACCTCGCCCACAACCGATACCAATTCAATCAACACATCGCCTATGCCGCGTCGACCTGTGCGGCTGAGCACAAAGGCAGTGCCATCGACATCAGATGTGGCCACAATTGGAAAATCCAAGGCCTGAACAAAACCCGGGCGAGGCACTATTTGCACACCCGCTCCAGAAATCTTCCACTGAGGATCTTCCAGCATTGAAGGGTCCAGAGAAATTTCGGTGTGACGGCCTGCAGTCAAACGTGAGATAAACGCTTCTCCCTTCTCGTTTGACAACTGGGGGTAGCGCCCGCCTCGGTCGATTAAAAACCCCGTACCGCCCACCAATTCCTCACCAGGATCCCAAACCCCATTGAGGTTGCGGTCCACAAAAGCACGCGCAGCCACTGCGCCAGAGCTGGCCAGCGGCAAAGCATCTGTGAACCATTTACCGCTTCGAGGCTCACTTCCCATGGACATCGAAACCTGAATGGCAATTGCTTTTTCCCGCTTGTCAGATACGCTGCCACTCAAAGCCCAGGCAAAGCGGCCCAAGTTTTTTGCCAAGCCGACCGACATCAAACTGCTTTGACTGAGCTGGTCACGGATCAGGCCGGCATTGACTCGAAAACCTTCACTCAAACTGTGGTCCACAGCCAACGCCAAGCTCTTAAGTCCTTTGATCTGAGTGAGCGAATAGTCCAGCTGAGCAGAAAGCCCCATGTTCACCAAGCGCCGACTGACTTGCAAGTTGCCATTGGCTGTGGCCGCAGCGGGCTGCCCAGAGATCATGGTTTGCTGCCAATTGAGTCCATTTGTAAAAAATGCACCTGCAGCCATGAAAGACAATCGACCTGAAAATCCTTGACTTAGCTGACCTGGCCCCAATCGATCACGCTGGGCTGACACGGTCATCGGCAAACGCAGTGGCCCGAAAGCGGCCAGCACCCCCGACACGCGCACCTGATCCCGCTGCCTGACCACATCGCCGGCATTGGGAAAAACCTCGCTGTCAAAATAACTTGCGACGTCGGTATGTAAAAAGTCCACTGCGTATGAACCCCAACGCGTCTTCACTCCCAACTCCCACAGGCTGCGGCCAGCATCCGATTGAATCCACTGGGCCGTCAAAATCGCTGCATCTGTATAGCCTCGCAAGGCCAGCGAGGCAAATTGGCGCGAGTCCTTCAATCCCGTCAAAGCCTCGGTGCGAGGCATTTGCACCCAGCCCAAGCTCCCAACTACTTTGGAGGACAAACCCACATCAGTTCCGATCACGCTGCGCAAGTCGCCCAATTGCGAACGCTGCTGCGTTAAACCCACTAGTGTCCCAACGTTTGCCATCAGACTTAACGTAACCCCATGATTTATTTAAATAAATCTGACTTTCCCCTTGTCCACGATTTGAATCGTTTTCCGGACTTGGGGCATGCTCGGCGGATCTCATCTGCTGGGGACAGG
>CAIQBO010000002.1 GCA_903870145.1 uncultured Burkholderiales bacterium
CAGCAAGCCGCCACGGCCATGCTGGCCCAGGCCAATCAAATGCCCAACGTGATCTTGAGCCTTTTGAAGTAATATATGAGTTGACTTGCCTGTGACCTTGCGGCTGCGGGCAAGCATTCCACAAGGAGTGAACAAATGGAGCCGATGTCATCACACATAGCTGTCAAGCCCGAGCCTTACGTTCAAAACCTCAAGCTGCCAGAAGCTGCCCCCAACAAAGATGCCGAGGTTGTTGCCAGGGTGGCCCGCGTGCCCTTGCACCCTCAATCTGATATTCATGAGTTCAGCCAAGACGTCAAGCAGGCCGCAGAAAAGGCAATGCAAGACATCAAGCACTTCATTTCTTCAAATCAGCGCTCAGTTCACATCTCCAAAGACCCAACTTCGGGCCACATGATCGTTCAGCTGGTGGACCCCAGCTCTGGCGAGGTGATCCGCACATTGCCTTCCGAAGAGTTGCTGCGCTTGTCGCGCACCTTTGAAATGCTGGGCAACAAAATGGTCGACCAAACGGCCTGATTTTCTCAAGCACAGCAGCAGTCATGGCCGTCACTTCAAGCTCGAGCTCCACCAGCAGGTCTGGCAGCACCTTAGACGTGCCAGGCATTGTCAGCCAGCTGATGGAGGTCGCAAACCAGCCGATCACCAAGCTCGACACCAAGATCAGCAAGTCCAATGTGAAGATCAGCACGCTGGGCATGATCAAGGGCAGCTTGTCAACCCTGCAATCGGCATTGACTGACCTGCAAACACCGGCGAATTTTTCTGGCATGTCAGCCAAGTTCAGCGCGGACGGCGTGGCCACGGCTACCGTTTCTTCCAGCGCCGTTGCCGGCAGCTACCAAATGGAAGTGACGCAATTAGCCCGAGCCTCTATCACGAACGTCTCGGGTTTTACCACCTCGGCCGATGCCTTGGCCTGGTACAACCATGCCAGTCAGGCTGCTGTGAAAAGCAGTGCTGATGCCACCGTGCTCATGACCAGCACCGGAAACTATGTGTTGTCACTCAAGGCCAAGGCAACAGGCACGGCGGCTGCGTTTTCTGTGACCCTGAGCGCAGGGGATGTGGCTGCAGGTAAAACTTCTAGTCAATATCAAATCGCGCTAGATGCTCAGTTCAAACTCAATGGCGTGAGCTTCACCCGTTCTTCCAACACGGTGACAGACGCTTTGACGGGGGTGACCCTGAACTTGGCTGCAGCGTCGGGTACAACGACGGTCGGTGGTGTCACGACGACCATCCCTGTGACCATGACTGTGGCAAATGCCGCGTCTGCTGCGCGCCCCAAATTGGACGCTTTTGTCAAGGCCTACAACGATTTGAACACCCTATACAAAGAGCAAACCGCCGCGAGCATGGACGCCTCCACTCGCGGTGTGCTCAACAGCGATTTTGCTGTGGGCAGCATGATGCGTCAGTTGGTCACTGGGTTGATGAAGCCGCTGACCAATGCTTCGGGTGCTGATTTAACAACGGCAGTCAGCGCTACTTCTTACAACGCCACAACTGATTTTGTGTCAGGCACTGGGGATCATACGGGTGCGCAATCAACATCGAATACTTGGCAATACTTTGCCGGCACAAGCAGTGCAGTAAGTTTGCTTTCAGACTATCAAACGACGGGCAACTTTGTCATTCCTGGCAGCCCACAATGGGATGGCAATATGACTGCGGGGGATTGCCCATTCGTCCAAAAAACCAATATCAATGGCGTACCCTCACTGGTGTTACATCCAGATGACTCTAGTACCGGCGTAGCGGTGGGGTGGAAAAACACTTCGGCAAGCACTGTCAATGTGACACTTTCGGCGTCCTTGGCCTTGGCATATCCATCACAAAATAGTGACGGGCTTAGCTTTTATGTGCAACGTGAACTCACAGGATCGGCCCGTTATCAAGCGATTCAGTCTGGAACCATTGCGGCCAACTCAACATCCACCCTGACCATTGAACCTGCTGACTCCATTGAGGTTGCTCCTGGCGAGCTAATTTACATTGGCTTAGGCAGAAATAGTTCTTACGTCTATGACCATACTGTTCTCAGCATGAATGTCACGGCCACCCCCGCAGTTGCTCCCACCGCCACTGATACTGATTTGTCAGCCCTGGGCCTGAAACTGCTGAGCACCGGAGAGTTGGCGGTAGATGACACCCTGCTCGCCGCTGCCACCACCTTGGACACACGCTTGGCAGCAGGTATCAGCATTGGTTTTGACAGTTCATCGGGCAATGATTTGACCGAGCAAATCACAGCCATGCTGGCCAGTGGCGGTGTGCTTCAGGACCGCATTGAAAGCGAACAAAAAGTTCAAACAGAACTCAACACCCGCAAAACAACATTGCAAGACAAGCTTGTTTCGGTGCAAGCACGCTACACCGCTCAATATGCCGCCCTGGATGCTTTGCTTTTCAAACTCACCAGCACCAGTGATTCACTCAAAAGTGCTCTGGACGGTTTAACCGCCTCCCAGAAAAA
>CAIQBO010000003.1 GCA_903870145.1 uncultured Burkholderiales bacterium
AAAAATTTCACCGATGGAGCCCCCTATTGCAAACAGTGGCTTAGACACCGCAGCAACCCCATAACCCATCAAAGCAAGCCCTTTGCGATTGCGTAGAAAGTCGCTCAGCGTTCCAGAAAATACTTTCACAATCAAGGTGGTTGCATCGGCAACGCCCTCCATGAGTCCAATGGTCAAGGCACTTGCGCCCAATGTTGCGACCATGAACATGGGAAGCAAGCTGTGAATCATTTCAGAGGAGATGTCCATCAGCATGCTTACAAACCCGAGGACCCAAACGCTGCGCGGCATGGGTGGTGAGGCCAAGGGATTTTTTTGCATAAAGACGTTTTGTTAGACAACTCCGAAAGTGCTGAACTTTCATCTTAGCGTTGACCTCGCGGCATCGATTTGAATCAATTCAAATTGATTGATGAAGATCAAGCTTCTTTGACTGACAAAAAAATATGACGGTTCTCAAAGTCATCCCCCGAATTCAACAGTCCTATTACGAAGGCTCACTGCCTATGAGTGACAAAGAAAGATCCTGCCTGATGCATTTGAAACAGGCGAGCAAAGTCCAAGTAGCCTCGGTCCATGACTTAGAACGCTCCTGGCTCCAGAACCAAGAGCTCCAGGCCCAAGTCAATTGGGCAAAGGCCATGACGCGAAACTGCTCCGAGCAAGTCAGGCGCCGCACGCCCGAGTCGCCGCCATAGCGATCCACAATTCGAGCAAGGAGCTTGGGCCTTGGAAATTACACAGGAAAGAGCAAAAAAGTTTCAAATCGGCACCAAATAAAATCGGCCGCTAGCCCATGCCAGTATTGGCGTTCACTACAAATTAACCCGGCTTAACCGGACACTGCTAATATTTAGTAATAAATTAAAATATGATGTATCATTACGTTAAACCTGCCCCAAATAGACCATCCGATAGCAATGAATTTTTGATTCATGAAAACCCAAATCAATGCCCAAGGCCTTCGAAGTTGGAAAGATGACCAGCTCCAACAGGGCCCTGGAAAGTCAAATGGGCAACTGATTGCGTTGAGTCGAGGCCTGATGCGCGTAGAGCAAGACCTGATTCGTTCTGTATCAAGTACTTTGCACGATCATTTGGGCCAGACCTTGACGGCCATTAGCTTCACACACCAAGCAATTTTGAACCTGCAAGCTTCGGATGTGCCATCGGACATAGCCTCTTTGCAAGTTGTTTTGGGGCAGTACATCGCTCAAGCCTTGCTTGAAATCCGGCATGTTTTGATGGATTTGGTCCCTCCCTTGCTGGAAGACAACGGGCTTGCATTTTCTTTGGAAAATGAGCTTCGCAGTCGAGGTTTGCAAAATCCAGAGCTGGAAATTGTTTTTTTTGCAAAGCCTGACTTCGATGAAGTTAGATACCCGACTCAAGTGGCATATGCCACCTTCATGGTGGCCCGTGAAGCCTTGCAAAATGTTGTGAAACATGCAAATGCCACACAAGTTGTGGTTACCCTCGAAGGCGACGCCAAGGGCATTGACCTGACGGTGGTCGACAATGGCAACGGAATTCTCCTTTCAAACGAACCATCACATGGGCGACTTGGCATATTGGGAATGCAGGAACGCGCAATGGCTGTTAACGCCTTGGTCAAGGTGTCCCCAAATGAACCCAGCGGATGCGTCATGCGCTTCCAATGGTTCAATCAACTTGAGACACCTGCTTCGTGACGCGCATTTACATTTTGGATGATCACACCATCGTTCGCGAGGGTTTGAAAGCCGTGCTCACGTCAAAAGGCTATTCAGTCGCAGGGGATTCGGACAACCTGACACAAGCGATAAGGGATGTGCAGAACATGCAGCCCGATGTCGTGCTGGTGGATCTGAACCTGAAGCATCGATCAGGCCTTGAGTTTTTAGCCCAATGCAGACAACGCAAGATGGCATTTCGCTGCATTATTTTTACCATGATCGCTCAACCCATGCAAGTGGCGCAGGCTCTGAGTCTGGGGGCCATCTCCTTTATACTCAAAGATTCGGATTTAACCACCTTGCTCAAGGCGATCGATGCAGCAGTGCTTGGCCAAAGATACCTATGCCCTGAAGTGACCGAACTTGCTATGCAAGCATTGCCACTTGAAAATTCCCAGCACCCTTTGCTTCTCCTGTCACCCCGTGAGCAGCAAACCGTCATGATGGTGGTGGACGGCATGTCCAGCGCCGAGATAGGCAAGGTCTTGCACTTGTCGCCCAAAACGGTGGCTACTTACAGAAGCCGCTTGATGTCCAAGCTCAAGGTGGACGATGTTCCAAGCTTGGTGCGTTTGGCCGTGCGGCACAAGCTTGTGGATGCCCTTGACATTCAAACCAGCGCGTGATCCGAGTTATCGATCATGCACAGCACTTCAGTGATGGCTGGAGTTGCTGAATTGAAGCCGCTTGGCAAGGGTAAATTCTAGGAGAATTTCGGCGCGTTTTGATTAGGATAGCGCAATCCTGATCCATGCACACCAACGTCAACACCGCCCTCTCACCTGCCGCTTTTGCCCATGCTTGGCGCATCATCGTCATGGGCGTGTCTGGCTGTGGAAAATCAACTTTGGCACATAGACTTGCCGTTGACTTAGGCCTTCTCATGGTGGATGGCGATGACTTGCACTTGCCCCAAAGCGTGGAAAAGATGAGCGCCGGCATCGCACTTGAAGATGCCGACCGCTGGCCTTGGCTGGACCGTATCGGCAAGTTTTTGGAGCAAGCTGAGCCGTCCATGGGGCGCATTGTGGCTTGCTCAGCCTTGAAGCGAAGTTACCGCGATCGCATCCGAGCTCAGGCCGGGCCCGTTCGATTTGTTTTCTTGGATGGGGCGCCCGCACTCATACGCCAGCGCATGCAGATGCGTGTAGGCCACTACATGCAGGCGGGACTTTTGGACAGTCAACTCCAGACCTTGGAGAAACCTTCGGCCGATGAACCCGATGTCATCACTTTGAACATTGCGCAGCCGATTGACACTTTGGTCACCCAGGCGGTGTCAGCGCTGGCTCTGACCAAATTGACCGGCACAAGCATCGGTTAATTTCATTCACTCAAGGACCTGCTTCATGTTCATCCGATATGCTTTTCCCCAAGGCCAAGCTGTTGAAGATCTCTTTAAAATGGCTTTCGAACTGGGTCTTTATGAACATTCTTGATTCTTTCCAGCTCAATGGCCAGCGCGCCTTGATCACCGGCTCTTCCAGCGGCATCGGCTTTGCCTTGGCGCGCGCTTTGGGGCAAGCCGGTGCCCATGTTGTGCTGAACGGCCGCAACTTGAACAAACTCAATGATGCCGCTCAAACGCTTTCGGATGAAGGCTTGAGTGTCGGCTGCAGTGTGTTCGACGTCACCGACGCCAGCGCCGTGCGGCAAGCTGTTGAAGACCTTGAAAAAAATGTGGGCGCGATTGACATTTTGGTCAACAACGCGGGCATGCAGATTCGAAATGCATTGCAAGATTTTGCCGACGAAGATTGGCACACCTTGATGAAAACCAATTTGGACAGCGTTTACTATGTTGGCAAAGCTGTTGCTCAAAAAATGATCCCCCGAGGGCGCGGAAAAATCATCAATATTTGCTCGGTGCAAAGCGAGCTGGGCCGCCCTGGCATTGCACCCTACACCGCCAGCAAAGGCGCCATCAAAATGCTGACCAAGGGCATGGCCATTGACTGGGGGCCGCACGGCATCCATGTCAACGGCTTGGGGCCGGGGTATTTCAAAACCGAGTTGACCGAAAAACTGGTGGCCGACCCCAGCTTCACAGCTTGGCTGGTAGGCCGCACACCGAGCCGGCGCTGGGGCGATGTGCAAGACCTGGGCGGCGCTATGGTCTTTTTGGCCAGCGATGCTTCACGCTTTGTCAATGGGCATATTCTGTATGTCGATGGTGGCGTGACGGCCACGCTTTGATACGGCACGATAAAATTTTCTGAATACCTTGTTTGAATAGGCCTTACTCATGCGCGCACTTGTTTGTCATGCCCCTGAAGATTTGAGAATTGAAAACGTTGAACTGCCCACGCTGGGCGCACATCAAGTCCAAGTGGGGGTGGCCTTTGGCGGCATTTGCGGTTCTGATCTTCATTATTTCCAGCACGGCGGCTTTGGCACCGTAAGAATCAAACAGCCGATGGCCTTGGGCCATGAAATTTCAGGAGTGATCCAAGCATTGGGTGACCAAGTCAACACGCTCACAGTGGGTCAACGCATTGCCATCTCGCCTTCCCGCCCTTGCAGTAATTGCAGCTTTTGCCTTTTGGGCCAACAAAATCATTGCTTGAACATGCGGTTTTATGGCAGCGCCATGCCTTTTCCGCACATCCAAGGGGCTTTCAGCGAGCAGTTGATCATTGAGGCCTCTCAAGCTCACCCCGTGGCCGATCATTTGAGTTTGTCAGAGGCCGCATTGGCAGAGCCCTTGTCGGTCGGTTTGCATGCCATTGGCCGCGCTGGCGGCGTGTTGGGTAAGCAAGTCTTGGTGACCGGGTGCGGCCCGATTGGTTCGCTTTTGATCGGCGGCTTGCGACGTGCAGGTGCCGCTCGCATTGTGGCGGCGGACATTGCTGAGCTGCCGCTGACTTGCGCCAAACAGATGGGTGCTGACGAGACCATCAACCTGCGAACTCATGCTGATGCCATGGACAAATACAAAGCCGACAAAGGGCAGTTTGATGTGGTCTTTGAAGCCTCTGGCGCAGAAGCAGCCCTGCGCGCAGCCTTGGACGTGATCACCCCACGCGGCATTTTGGTGACCGTGGGCATGGGCGGTGACATGAGTTTGCCAATGACTCAAATCGTGGCCAAAGAGATCGAACTGCGCGGCACATTCCGCTTTCATGCCGAATTTGCCACCGCTGTGCAGTTCTTAAATCAAGGCCTGATCAACGGCAAACCCGTGATAACCAGCATATTGCCCATGGACCGGGCCGTGCAAGCCTTTGAATTGGCCTGCGATAAAAGTCAGTCACTCAAGGTTCAAATTGCTTTTGAGACGGCATAATCGCCTGCATGCAAAAATCCACTGACCTGAAGGCCGTATTTCTCTATGGCCTGACTATTTTTCTCAGCGCCTTCTTACTCTTTCAAGTCCAGCCCATGATGGGCAAGATGATCTTGCCGTGGTTTGGCGGATCGGCTTCGGTTTGGACCACTTGCATGCTGTTTTTCCAAGCACTGCTGCTGCTGGGGTATCTGTATACACATTGGGTGGTAAGCCATTTAACGCCAGTTCGTCAAAGTTTGCTTCACATGGCATTGCTGGCAAGTTGCGTGTTGTTGCTGCCCATCACGCCCAGCGAGTTTTGGAAACCCACAGGCGCTGAAAACCCAACTTTGCGTATTCTGGGTTTGCTCAGCGCCTCGATAGGGTTGCCCTACTTGGTGCTGTCAACAACCGGTCCGCTGGTGCAAGCTTGGTTTGCGCGTGAGCGCAGCGGCGCAGTGACTTACCGGCTGTTTGCGTTGTCGAACTTTGGCTCCATGCTGGCCTTGCTGGCCTACCCTTTTGTGGTTGAACCTTTGCTGCCGACCCGCTGGCAGTCATTGGCATGGTCGGGTTTGTTTGTGTTGTTTGTGTTGGCCTGCGGCAGTTTGGCTTGGCGTGGCCGGCATGCGAAACCCTTTGCATTACCAACCCAAGACTCCAGCACGCACGCAAAGGGCCGGCAAGACAAAGCCTCGTCAGCCCTGCCCTTTGGCCAATTGCTGCTGTGGGTGGCGCTGGCTGCTTGCCCCTCTATTTTGATGGTGGCAGACACCAGCTACCTGACACAAAACATTGCGCCCATTCCCTTGCTGTGGATCGCGCCTTTGTCGCTTTATTTGCTCAGCTTTATTTTGTGTTTTGAGCGTCAAGGTTGGTATCAAAGGCGTATTTTTTTACCGCTCATGGTTTTGAGTTTAGGGGCGCTGGCTTACTTGCCCACATTGGGCTTGTCTGATCTACCTTTGCTATGGGCCATGGGCATCAACCTCACAGCATTTTTTGTGGTGTGCATGGTCTGTCATGGTGAGTTGGCTTTGCAACAGCCTCCCACACAGCAGCTGACTTTGTATTACTTAATGCTGTCTGTGGGTGGATTTTTAGGTGGCTTTTTTGTGGGCGTCATTGCGCCCTATGCCTTTGATGGCCATTACGAATTGTCAGTGGCGGTGGTCTTGAGCGGCCTTGTGGTGACCCTCTGCCTGTGGCGAGGATGGCCCGTCTTGTCGTCAGGCTTGCGTCGCCCCCTGTTTGCTGTTGGCACCTGCGCGGCCCTGATGGTGCTGACTGCGGTGAGCGTCAACGACCACATGCAAGAAGCTGACGGCGTTGAAATGAAAGGCCGCAATTTCTATGGCAGCTTGAGGGTTTTTGCGTTTCCTGTGGACGGTTACCGCAGCATGCTGCATGGGCAGATCGTGCATGGCAAGCAGTTTTTGGCCCCCGAGCGTGCGATGGAGCCAACCACCTATTACAACGCGGATGCGGGTGCTGGCCTTGCCATCACCACGCAGATGACTTTGGGCCCAGTTCGTGTGGGTGTGATCGGTTTGGGTGTGGGCACCTTAGCGGCCTATGGAAGGCCAGAAGACACTTACCGCATTTATGAAATCGACCCGCTTGTGATCGGCATGGCGCAAAAGAACTTCAGCTTTTTGTCGCGCACCACGGCCAAAACGGATTTGATTTTGGGCGACGCTCGCTTGCAACTCGAAGGCGAATCAGCGCAGCAATACGACGTTTTGGTGGTCGATGCATTTTCAGGCGATTCGGTGCCCGTTCACTTGCTCACGCGTGAGGCGTTTGAGCAATACGCAAGGCATTTGAAGCCGCATGGCGTGTTGGCCGTGCATATCACCAACCGGTTTTTAGATCTCCAACCGGTGATTCAAACTGCCGCAGAAAAACTTGGCTTCACGGCCCGTTTGATTGACCACCCCGGCGACAATGATCGCTTGGTGTATGCCTCGCGCTGGGCTTTGATGGCCAAGGACCCTCAATGGTTTGAACAAAATGCTTTGAAGACCGCAAAAATGCTGGACCCTCGCCCTGGCTTTGTGCCTTGGACCGATGACTACAGCAGCTTGTTTGCCGTTGTGAAATGAGCGTTTAAGCGGCTGCCAAACAAATTTCAAACTTTATTTGCAAGCAAGGCGCGCTCAGCCTCAGAGCTCGCAAGGTGGCGCTGTCGCTCAAGGTTTCACAGTGGCCCACCAAAGGCTCGCGCACCCCGAACACCGCATCACTTTGAAGGTAAGGGTCTTGTTCGTCAAATAACTCGGTGACCAAAGTTTTGCAGGCTGGGGCTGAGACGATCAAATGAAAGTGCGCAGGACGCCAGGAACTTCTTTCTGATGGGTGAACCAAATCGTGCCAAACTGGCCCGTCGGTTGGAATTTGATAGGGCACAGGCTGCAGGGTCACGATGTCAAAACACCCGTTTGCATCGACCTTCATTTGGCAACGCAAATTGTCGCTCGGTTGCGAAGGGTCCATTTGCCAGTACATGCCATTGGCCGCGTTTTGCCAAAAATCCACAGTGGCGTGAGACAAGGGGTTTCCATGCAGGTCGACTACCCTGCCTCTGAGAACCATCGTGACGCCCTCGTTATGGCCTTTGAGCTGTGCAGGATTGTCAAACCAAGGTGAGCCCACCGTGTGGAATGGCCCCAGCACACTGCCTGGCGTGGCTTGAGGGTCAGACCCTAGGAGGTCCACCAAACTGGAGATCCCAGTGACGTCCGATAGCAAAGAAAATTCACTTCGGCTGTCGCTGGAAATATCGCCCACCCGGTGCAAGAAGGCCAACGCAGCTCGCCACTCTGGGTGCGTGAGCTTGACTTCTTTGACGTAGGCATGAAGGTGCTCAACCAAGCCTTGAATGAGTTGCCTTTGCCTGGCATCGGGGTGGCGGTCAAAGCTGCTCAACACCACTTGCGTGATGTTGTCGGTGTTGATATTTCTCATTTAGATTTATTCAACTTGCAGGTTCATGTCTTTGACCAATTTGCCCCATTTTTGGACTTCGCTTTCAATGTAACGCGCTGCCGTGGGGCGGTCCATTTGGGTGGCTTCGAGGGACAATGTATCAAAGCGGTCTTTGACCGATTTCTGGTTCAAGGCTGCTGTGATTTTTTGGTTCAGCATTTCCAAAACTGCTGGGGGTGTTTGTTTGGGCGCAAAAACAGCAAACCAAGTATTGGCTTCAAAATTTTTATAACCCAACTCGGCCACCGTGGGTACATCGGGCAGGGCTGGGCTCCTCTTTAAAGATGTGACGGCAATGGGTCGAACTTTGCCCGTTTTGACAAACGGCACTGCGGGGGGCATGGAGGTGGAGGCGATCGGCACTTGGCCACTGACCACTGCGTTGGTGGCGGCAGCCGGCTGGAAAGGAACATGCGTGATGTCGACTTTGGCCAAACCTTTGAACAAAAGCTCAGCGCCCAGATGGGTGGTGGTGCCATTGCCAGAAGAGGCGTAGGCCATTTTCCCATTGCGCGCCAAGGCCAGCAATTCAGCCAAGTTGGTGGCTTTGACGTCGGGGTGAACGTACAACAAATTGGGCGTGAATGCGGCCAACGCCACAGGTTGCAAATCACTCACGCCGTCGTAGCCTGCATTTTTAAAAAGACTGGGATTGACCGCATAAGCCACACTGTGAAAGAGCAATGTGTAGCCGTCTGCAGGGGCGTTCATGACGCCCGTGGTGGCGATGTTGCCGCCTGCGCCGGGTTTGTTTTCAACGATCACTGGCTGCCCCATCGAGGCGCTCAGGGGCTCACTTAGCAAGCGGGCCACGATGTCGGTCGAGCTTGCAGGGGCGAAGGCCACAACGATGCGAATGGGCTTTTCTGGATAGGCAGCATGACTGCTGATCATGCCCAGAAGACTGGCGCATAAAGTTAGAATTATTTTCCTCAAAGCAAAGCTCCTTGAATCAAGTTTTTCACTTTAATTCAGAACTTGTAGAAGGCCGCCACTTCCTCACATCAAATGATTGGGGCTTTCCCTGATTGATATCAAGAGTCGGCTTGGACCTTGGCTTCTTTCACGACTTTGGCCCACTTCAGAGTTTCATTGCGAATAAATTCGGCGAAGCGCTCGGGTGAGCCGCCGCCGTCTTCTGCGCCGTATTGGTCAAATTTTTCGATCACATCGGGCATGGCCATGACTCGGTTCATGTCCTCGTTGATGCGTTTGATGAATGCTGGGTTCATTTTGGCAGGCCCTACCAAACCGTACCACGTGGTGGCGTCGAATCCTGGAAAACCTTGCTCGTCCATGGTGGGTACATTGGGGTGACCTTTGGCGCGCTTGGTGCGTGTCTGAGCCAAAGCAATGGCCTTGCCACCTTTGACATGGGGCGTGGCCGAGGTCATGGTTTCAAAGCAATACTGCACTTGCCCACCGATCAAATCGGTCAAGGCTGGGCCCGAGCCTTTGTAGGGCACATGCAATGCATCTATGCCGGCGCGCAATTTGAACATCTCCAGTGCCAAGTGTTGGGCAGAGCCGCCACCGGCTGAGGCAAAACTGATTTTTCCTGGATTTTGTTTGCACAGTGCGATCAAATCTTTGACATTTTTTGCTGGCTGATTTTCATTGCAAATGAGCAAATTGGGTGTGACCCCCACCAAACCAATCGGAGAAAAATCACGCTCGACGTTGTAGGCCAGTTTGGGTTGCAAGCTCACGGCCAAAGCGTGGCTGTTGATGTGGGCCATCAACAAGGTATTGCCATCCCCTGCTTGTTTGGCGACATAGTCGGCGGCGATCACACCCGCAGCGCCTGCCTTGTTGTCGATCACGATGGTGATGTTCCACATGGCTTGGAGTTTTTGTGCCAAGACGCGTGCCAATGCATCGGTGCCACCCCCTGGCGGGAAGCCGACCACAATGCGAATCGGGCCGCTGGGCAAACTTTGCGCTTGGATCATGGGGGCGGCCAAAACCGCTGCGGATGCGGCGCTGGCTTGAAGCAATGTCCTGCGTTTCATTTTGTGTCTCCTTGGGTATTTTTTTATCAGTTTTTAATCAATACTGGCACAGGGTTTGCCGAGAAAAAATCCATGACGGCATGCACACCGGAGCCCGCCAATTTCACACCACTGAGTTTCAAACCCATCTCACAAGCGGACAAGGCGGCGATCAAGGTCAGGTCGTTGCAATCGCCCAAGTGACCGATGCGAAACATGCGGCCTTTGACTTTGCCAAGCCCAGTGCCCAAAGAACAATCAAAGCGTTCATAAATGAGTTTTCGCAATGCATCTGCGTCCAAGCCCTCAGGCGTCATCACACCGGTCAAGATGGGGGAATACAGCGCAGGGTCCGCGCATTGAATCGGCAAGCCCCACGCATTGACCGCGGCGCGAGCGCCCCGCCCCCAACGCTGATGGCGCTTGAAAACCACGTCCAAACCTTGATCCAAAATCATGTCGCAAGCTTCGCTCAAACCGTACATCAAATTGGTGTTGGGTGTGTAGGGGAAGTAACCTGTTTTGTTGATCTCCAACATCTCGTCCCATGCCCAAAATGATTTGGGCAATGTTGAAGTTTTGCTGGCCTCGATGGCTTTGGGTGACAGCGCATTGAAGCTCATGCCAGGGGGCAACATCAACCCTTTTTGCGAACCACTGACGGTGACGTCAACACCCCATTCATCATGACGGTAGTCGGTGGAGGCCAAGCCCGAGATGGTATCGACCAGCAGCAATGCGGGGTGCTTGGCAGTGTCCATGGCGCGGCGCACGGCTGCAATGTCACTGGTCACACCTGTGGATGTTTCGTTGTGAACCACACACACGGCTTTGATGCTGTGCCCCGAATCGGCCTTGAGGCGCTGCTCGATCATGCCGGCATTCACACCTTGACGCCACCCTTGCGCGCCGGGCAGGCCCAAGAGTTCGGCTTTGACGCCCAAGCGCGAGGCCAGTTTGTGCCAAAGAGAGGCGAAGTGGCCTGTTTCAAACATCAACACAGCGTCACCCGCGCTCAAGGTATTAACCAAAGCGGCCTCCCAAGCGCCGGTGCCCGAGGCCGGGTAGATCATGACCGGATGCTTGGTTTTGAAGATTTTTTGCATGTCTGCTAACACCTTCAAGCCCAAAACGCCAAACTCAGGGCCTCTGTGGTCAATGGTGGGCAGACTCATGGCCCGCAAAATTCTGTCAGGCACGGGGGAAGGCCCGGGAATTTGTAAAAAATGACGGCCTGTGGGATGAAAGTCGAGGTTCAACATGTGCAATCAATTCCGATGTATTCTGTGATTTTGCACCGAGAATAGCGGCAATGGGTGATGTCAGGATGTGTACAAACCCGAATGTTCTCAATTCTCACTGCATTTCCTCATGAACGCTCCCCTTCTTGGCCAGACTATCGAATCGTCCTCTCATGCGCATGAGAGGGTTGCCTCTGCCAGCAACGAAGTGGCTGTTGCGTTGGCCAAGCACTTGAAACAAGAAACTCAAGGGCAAGTGTTGTTTTCCGATGCAGACCGCGGGCGCTATGCGACGGATGCTTCGATCTACCAAGTCACACCGGTGGGCGTGTTTGTGCCACAGCATGCACACGAAATCCCCATCGCCATGGCCATTTGCCGTGATTTGGATGTGCCCATCGTGCCCCGAGGCGGGGGCAGCAGTCAGTGCGGGCAAACCACTGGCGCGGGCTTGGTGATTGACCACAGTAAAAATATACGCCGTGTGCTGGCACTGGATTTGACGCAGCGCAGCGTTGAGGTGGAACCTGGCTTGGTGCTGGACCATTTGAATGCCCAACTCAAGCCCCACGGCTTGTGGTATCCAGTAGATGTTTCCACCAGCGCGCAGGCCACCCTGGGCGGCATGGCCGGAAACAACTCGTGCGGTAGCCGCTCCATTGCTTACGGCAACATGGTGCACAACGTTGTGGGTGCCAAAGCCTGGTTGAGCAATGGCCAGTTGGTGGAATGGGGTGACTATGCCAATAGCAGCGGCCCTGCGCGCCTGATAGGCGACTTCATCAAACAACTGGCGCATGAACTTCAGCCGGAAATTCAAGCCCACTGGCCCAAGGTATTGCGACGTGTAGCGGGCTACAACTTGGATATTTTTTGCAATCAAAACGAGCGGCCCTACACCGCCGATGCCGCCGTGAACATGGCGCATTTGTTGGTTGGAAGCGAAGGCACGCTGGCCATGACGCAATCACTGACATTGAAATTGAGCGAACTGCCGCGCGCCAAAGTATTGGGGGTGGTCAATTTCAGCAGTTTTTACAAAGCCATGGACAGCGCCCAGCACATTGTGAAACTGGGGGATGGCACGCTGACTGCAGTTGAACTGGTAGACCGCACCATGATTGAACTCTCGTTGCAAAACCCAGCCTTTGCACCCACCATCCAAAGCGCCTTGATCGGCCAACCAGAGGCTGTTTTACTGGTCGAATTTGCCGGTGCAAACAAAGAAATTTTAAAATCAAAAATGCGTCAATTGGTCGAGCTCATGGGCGACTTGGGGATGCCTGGCAGCGTGGTTGAAATGATCGAAGACGCTGCTCAAAGAAACTTATGGGAAGTTCGCAAAGCGGGCCTTAACATCATGATGAGCCTCAAGGGCGATGGCAAGCCGGTCAGCTTCATTGAGGATTGCGCAGTGCCTCTGGAAAACCTGGCCGAGTACACCGACGAACTCACGCAAGTTTTCAAACGGCATGGCACCAAAGGCACGTGGTATGCGCATGCCTCAGTGGGCACTTTGCATGTGCGCCCGATCTTGGACATGCGCCAAGATGGCGCTCACAAAATGCGCGAAATTGCCCAAGAAGCCAGCGCCTTGGTGCGCAAATTCAAAGGTGCTTTCAGCGGCGAGCACGGTGACGGGCTGTGCCGCGGCGAGTGGATCGAATGGCAATTTGGACCGCGCATCAACGAGGCCTTCAGGCAAATCAAACAGCACTTGGATCCTTTGAATTTGCTGTCACCCCAGCGCATCATCGACCCGCCTGCCATGGACGATCGCTCCTTGATGCGCTATGGCCAGAGCTACAAAGTCATTCCCATTCAAACCGTCTTGGACTGGCGCGCTTGGGATGTTCAGAATGATCCTGCATCTGAACAGATCACAGCCCCTGGCACTGCAGGCGACCCCGCACAAGGCTTTGCCAAAGCGGTGGAGATGTGCAACAACAACGGCACTTGCCGCAAATTTGACGCAGGCAGCATGTGCCCCAGTTACCGCGTTACGCGTGATGAGCAACATTTGACGCGTGGGCGCGCCAACACATTGCGCTTGGCACTGAGCGGGCAACTCGGCTCCGAAGGCTTGAGCAACCCGGCCCTGCTCGAAGCCTTGGACTTGTGCGTCAGTTGCAAAGGCTGCAAGCGCGAATGTCCCACTGGCGTGGACATGGCTCGCATGAAAATTGAAACCTTGCATCACTACAAAAGCAAGCACGGCCACACTTGGCAAGACCGCTTGATTGGGTATTTGCCGCATTATGCAAAGCACGCAGCACGCTGGTCGTTCCTGCTCAATCTGCGCAATCATGTGCCGCTGTTGGCGAACATTGCGCAGCGCCTGACCGGCTTGTCTGCCAAACGCAGTTGGCCCACGTGGCAGCGCCATCATTTTTTCAACTCAGGCATGCAAGGTGTGACTGCGCAAGCGGTGCTGTTGGCGAGCAAACCTGTGGTGCTCTTTGTGGACAGCTTCAACGGCTACTTTGAATCCGAAAACGCGCACGCGGCAATGCGCGTTTTGCAAGCGGCTGGGTACAGCGTGCATGTAGCCTCCAAGAGCAAACAAAACGATGCTGCCAGCACAAACTCAGGCCACTTGTGCTGTGGCCGCACTTTTTTAGCCAAAGGCATGGTCGCGCAAGCTCGCGCGCAGGCCCTTGAATTGGTCAATGCCTTGCTGCCCTTTGCCGAACGTGGCATTGCCATTGTTGGCTTGGAGCCCTCGTGTTTACTGACCCTGCGTGACGAAGCTTTGGCCTTGGGTTTAGGCAAATCGGCACAAACCGTGAGTGAGCATGCCGTGCTATTTGAAGAATTTTTGGCACAGCAAGATCAAGCAGGCCAACTCGAAACTTTGAAAACCCAGCTCAACCCTTGCGATAAGCACATCTTGCTGCACGGGCACTGCCATCAAAAAGCCTTTGGCGTGATGCCGGCCGTGCTCCATGTCATTGGCCTGCTGCCAGGGGCTAAGCCCCAGTTGATTGAGTCGAGTTGCTGCGGCATGGCTGGCAGCTTTGGCTATGAAGCCTCGCACCATGAGATTTCGATGCAAATGGCTGAATTGAGCTTGCTGCCAGCCGTTCGGGAGCAAGCACAGGCTCTGGTCGTGGCAGATGGAACCAGTTGCCGGCATCAAATTCAGGATGGTAGCCAAAGGCATGCGATTCACGTGGCCCAACTTTTGAGCGAGCATTTACCCTAGGCTGTACGCCAGAATGAACCTCAATTGCATCAGCCCTTGATTTGAATCAAATTTTTGACGATACTCATGCACAGCACTTCTGCTAAATTTCTTTCAAGTGATGAATTCGCGCATGCGCTTTGATTTTTTTGCTGGCATTTGACTCAGGGTGACTTGCGCTTGGCCGTTTAAGCCACGTACGCGTGGAGGAGAAGCAATTGCAAGTTACCAATACGCGAGACCCCAACTACTTCCACAAAGTCGTCGATTGCCAGTGGGCCTGCCCAGCACACACCCCTGTTCCGGAGTACATCCGACTCATTGGCCAAGGCCGCTACACAGAGGCCTACAAGATCAATTGGGATTCCAATGTTTTCCCGGGTGTCTTAGGGCGAACCTGCGACCGCCCTTGTGAGCCGGCCTGCCGGCGCGGACGGGTTGAGGAAAACAATGGCGAAAAGCCTGAACCGGTGGCCATCTGCCGGCTCAAACGCGTTGCAGCCGACCATAAATCAGAATTTGAAGCCTTGTTGCCCAAAGTGGCCCCTTCAAATGGGAAGAAAGTGGCCTGCATCGGCGCAGGCCCGGCTTCCCTGACCGTCGCCCGTGATTTGGTGGTTGAGGGTTATCAGGTCACCATCTTTGACTCCGAAGCCCGTGCGGGCGGTTTCATTCGATCGCAGATCCCCCGCTTTCGACTGCCGGAAGAAGTCATTGACGAAGAAACTGGCTACATCTTGAATTTGGGCGTTGAGTTTAAAAGCGGCCACCGCATTGCGTCCATGAAGGACTTGATGGCTCAAAAATATGATGCCATCTTTGTGGGATGCGGCGCCCCAAGGGGGCGGGACTTGGACGTTCCAGGAAGGCAAGAAGCCGCAGCACAAATTCACATCGGCATCGATTGGTTGGCATCGGTTTCATTTGGGCATGTCACCAGCGTTGGCAACAAAGTGATTGTTTTAGGAGGGGGCAACACGGCCATGGATTGCTGCCGCTCAGCGCTGCGCTTGGGCAGCAAAGATGTGAAAGTCATTGTGCGCAGTGGCTTCGAAGAAATGAAGGCTTCACCCTGGGAAAAAGAAGACGCTATGCATGAGGGCATACCGATTTTGAACTTCCACGTCCCCAAGTCATTTGTTTTAAAACAAGGTGTTTTGAGCGGCATGTTCTTTGAAGTGGTCACTGCGGTGTTTGATGCACAAGGTAAGCGCTCTTTGCTGCCGACCGGCGCCCCTGATGTTTTCTTTGAATGCGACACTGTGCTGCTGGCGGTGGGTCAAGAAAATGCATTTCCTTGGATCGAAAAAGATTGCGGCATTGAGTTTGACCGCTGGGGCTTACCGGTGCTGGAGGCGAGCAGCTTTCAGTCCACCGTACCTCAAATTTTCTTCGGCGGCGATGCAGCTTTTGGACCCAAAAACATCATCACTGCTGTGGCCCATGGGCATGAAGCGGCAGTTTCGATTGACCGCTTTTTGCACGGAGAAAAAGTCGATCAACGCCCAGCCCCTTGGGTCAGCATGCAATCGCAAAAAATGGGCATTCACGAGTGGAGCTACACCAACGATGTCTCGGACCAACCGCGCTTCAAAGTGCCATGGGCAGAGGCCGAGAAAGCCCTTGCCAACATTCGGGTTGAAGTTGAATTGGGTTTTGATGCAGGCACAGCCTTCAAAGAGGCCAATCGGTGTTTGAACTGTGATGTTCAAACCGTTTTCACACATGAAACTTGCATTGAGTGCGATGCTTGCGTGGACATTTGCCCGGTCGACTCGTTAACGATAACCCCCCTGCTGGAGGAGGGTGCGCTGCGGAAAAACCTGCAGGCACCCGCGCTGAATTTAAGTCAATCACTGTATGTTTCGGCCAGTTTGAAATCACACCGGGTGATGGTCAAAGACGAAGATGTTTGCTTGCACTGCGGGCTATGTGCCGAGCGCTGCCCCACCGGCGCGTGGGACATGCAAAAGTTTTTGCTCAACACCACCAAGGCTGGCTCAGCGTGCCGAGATGCTTTTGGAAAAACACAAAAAACAAACGGCATCAGAGCGGAGCAGTCATGAAAAGTATTCAATCAGTTAACGACTTTGTCATCAAGTTTGCCAATGTGAACGGCTCGGGTTCAGCCTCGGCCAATGAATTATTTGCCAAGGCTATTTTACGAATGGGCGTGCCTGTCAGTCCTCGCAATATTTTCCCCAGCAACATCCAAGGCATGCCCACGTGGTATGAGGTCAGGGTGTCTGAACAGGGTTACTTAGGCAGGCGCGGCGGGACCGACATGATCGTTGCCATGAACCCCCAGACTTGGGACAGCGACATTGCTGAAATCGAGCCTGGCGGGTATTTATTTTATGACTCGACCCGCCCGATACCTGCTTCTAAATTCAGAGACGATGTGCAAACCATTGGTGTGCCTCTGACCGAAATCAGCAACGCCAATTACGCCGACCCTCGGCAGCGTCAGTTGTTCAAAAATATCATTTATGTGGGCGCACTTTCGCAGCTGCTGGGTGTTGAAGAAGAGGTTTTTCACAAACTGTTTGCTGAGCAATACAAGGGCAAAGAGTTGCTGCTGGACTCCAACCTGCGGGCCTTGAAAATGGGGCGCGATTACATGGCCACCCACTTTAAAGAAGGCATTGGCCTGCGCGTCAAGCGCGCCAATAATGTGGGCGATAAAATTTTCACTGATGGCAACAGTGCCGCTGCGTTGGGTTGCATCTATGGTGGCGCCACTGTGGCCGCCTGGTACCCCATCACCCCCTCCTCCTCGGTGCCTGAAGCATTTCAAAAATATTGCGAAAAATTTCGTGTCGACCCCGTTACGGGGCAACACCGCTATGCCATTGTGCAAGCCGAAGACGAGTTGGCCTCCATCGGCATGGTGGTGGGTGCAGGTTGGAATGGTGCGCGTGCTTTCACGGCCACCTCCGGCCCTGGCATTTCGCTCATGACCGAATTCATTGGGTTGGCATATTTTGCAGAAATCCCTGTGACCCTGATCAATGTACAGCGCGGCGGCCCGTCCACCGGCATGCCCACTCGCACACAGCAATCGGACATCTTGAGCTGCGCCTACGCCTCCCACGGAGATACCAAGCACGTGATGCTGCTGCCTGAAGACCCGGCCGAATGCTTTGAGCACGCCGCTTTAGCATTGGATTTGGCCGATCGTTTACAAACACCGATCTTTTTAATGACAGATTTAGACATCGGTATGAACCAAAGATTGAGCCGTCCGTTTGAATGGGATGACAGCAAAATGTATGACCGAGGAAAGGTCATGACTGCGCAAGAGTTGGAAGCCGGGAAAGACTTTGGGCGCTACAAAGATGTTGATGGCGATGGCATTCCTTGGCGCACCCTGCCAGGCACGCACCCGACATTGGGCAGTTTTTTCACACGCGGCACCACGCGCGACCCCTACGCCCGCTACTCCGAAAAAGGTGTCGACTATGTCTACAACATGGAGCGCTTGATACGCAAATTCAAAACCGCTGCCAATATGGTGCCTGCGCCTGTTCTGCACAAGGCCAAGTCAGCCAGCTCGGTAGGCGCTATTTATTTTGGTTCCACCAGCCCGGCCATGTCCGAGGCCTTTGACCAGCTCGAGGCCCTGGGCTTTGGGATAGACGGTTTGCGCTTGCGGGCATTTCCATTCAACGACGATGTCAAAGCATTCATCGATGCGCACGAAACGGTGTTTGTCGTCGAACAAAATCGGGATGCACAAATGCACACTCTGCTGGTGACCGAACTCTCGATCGACCCGAACCACTTGATCAAAGTCTTGCATTACGACGGGACCCCCATCACGGCACGCTTCATTGCGCAAGCCATTCAATCTCATCTCACACACATTCAGGAGGCTGCATGACCTACATCACCAAGCCCCGCATGCACCACCCCAGTCTGTCGACCAACCGGGTGGGCTACACCAGGCGCGATTACGAAGGCCGCATTTCAACACTGTGTGCGGGTTGTGGGCACGACTCGATTTCTGCAGCCATCATCCAGGCTTGCTGGGAACTCGACATTGAGCCGCACCGTGTGGCCAAACTCTCGGGCATTGGCTGCAGCTCCAAAACACCTGACTATTTTTTAGGTGCCTCGCACGGCTTTAACACTGTGCACGGCCGAATGCCCTCGGTCTTGACGGGCGCCAACTTGGCCAACCGTGACTTGCTGTACTTGGGTGTTTCAGGCGACGGTGATTCAGCCTCTATCGGCTTAGGGCAATTCGCCAATGCCATGCGCAGAGGGGTTCGCATGGCGTACATCGTTGAAAACAATGGTGTCTACGGCCTGACCAAAGGCCAGTTCTCAGCCACAGCCGATCGCGGCTCGAAAAGTAAAAAAGGCGCCATCAACAACGACAGCCCGGTGGACTTGATCGGCATGGCCTTGCAGTTGGGTGCAACCTATGTGGCGCGCGGCTTCTCCGGTGACAAGGAACAATTGGTGCCCCTCATCAAAGGCGCGATTGGCCACGGCGGTGCAGCCTTCATTGACATCATCAGCCCCTGCGTGACCTTCAACAACCACAGCGGCAGCACCAAAAGCTACGACTACGTCAGGCAGCACAATGACTCGGTCAGCCGCATCGACTTCATACCGCAGCACTCCGAAATCACCACGCAATACAAGCCCGGTGAGGTGGTTGAAGTTGAGCAGCACGATGGCACTGTCTTGCGTTTGCGCAAATTGCACGCGGACTACGAGCCCACCAAACGCTATGCGGCGCTGAGTTACATGAACGAGCGACATGAAAGCGGCGAAATTTTGACGGGCTTGCTGTATGTCGACCCTCTTTCGCTTGACTTGCATGCATCGCTGAACACCACCCATCTGCCTTTGAATCAATTGGGGCCCAAAGAATTGTGCCCAGGCTCGGCACAACTGACCAAAATCAACGGCAGTTTGCGTTGAACATTTGAAGGAAAAACCATGGCTGAACGCATCGTTTCTAAAACAATGGCCGCAAGGCACATTCTGAACATGTTGCCCAGCGCAACCGTGTGGGAAGCCGCGTGCACCATGACCAAAGCCAACTCAGGCAACGTCTTGGTGATGGAAGCCAGTGGAGAGCTGCTGGGCATTCTGACAGAGCGCGATTTGATGACGCGCGTTGTGGCCAAAGCGCTAGAGGCCAAGAAGACTTTGGTCTCTCAAGTCATGACACCGCACCCGCACACAGTCAGCCCAGATACCACTGTCTCGCAAGCAGTTTTGATCATGATCGAGCGTGGCTTTCGCCATCTACCTGTGATCTCCCAAAATGGCCATATCTTGGGTGTTTTTTCTGCACGCGATGCACTTCCCCGCGAAGTGGATGCCGCCATGACCTTGGCTGAGTTTCATGAACAAATCAATGACGCCATGGGTTAACCCCGCCTATTTTTAACTCTGGAGATTCTTATGTTTGCTGCGCCCCCTGCATTGGCCATGTTTGAATTCTTAGACCTCACGCACAAAACCATTCAAGAAGAATTGGGCAAGTTGCGGGTTTTGGTCCAAGCCATTGAGGCCGAGAAAATTTCACCAATGCAGCAAAAAAGTTTGGCCACAATTTGCGATTATTTCGAACACGAAGTCAAACACCATCACTTAGACGAAGAAAAACACGTGTTTCCTGCTTTGTATGAAAGCTCTGACCCTCAAATCCACCAAGTCGCTGACCAACTCAAGCAAGACCACGGCTGGCTAGAGCAAAATTGGCTGGAACTCTCGCCCTCCTTGGTCGCGGCAAGTCAGGGCAATAACTGGTTTGACATGGCCGAGCTGGCCCATGGCTTTGAAGTCTTTGAAGCTTTGTATGCCGACCACATGGTGCTAGAAGAAAGCATTGCATTCAAAAGCGCCCAAGATTTGCCTCGCCATTGGGACACCATGGCCATTGGCCGAGAAATGGCGCAAAGGCGAGCGGCCAAAAAACACGCCTGAGACACGCCTGAGACAGGCCAAGCCTGGGCAAATGAAAAGCCAGCCGCCAAGGCTGGTATGGTTCGGCCATGAAAACACAAATTGATCATCTGGTCGTTGCGGCGAAAACTTTGGAACAAGGGGTCGCGTGGTGCGAAGCCACCTTTGGCATCACACCCGCGCCAGGTGGTGAGCACGAAAAGTATGCCACCCACAATCGACTGTTCAAAATTGCCACGCCGGGCTTTCCCCTGGCCTATTTGGAGATCATTGCTGTCAATCCGGAAGTTGTTTTAACGGGTAAAGATCTACGCCCCACGCGATGGTTTGACTTGGACGAGCCTGCGCTGCAAGCGGCCGTGGTTGCTTGCCCCTGCTTAGTCCATTTTGTTGTGAGTACCGATCAGATTCAAGCGGCACGCCACGCTTTGAAAGCGCAGGGCATTGACCGTGGTCACGCCGTTCATGCCAGCCGCAGCACCAACAAAGGCCTGCTGCAATGGCAAATCACAGTGCGAGACGATGGCCAACGCTTGTTTGACGGTGCACTGCCAACCCTGATTCAATGGGGCAAACCTGGCGCTGCGGACCCCTTGCGCCTTCACCCTCGCAACCATTTACCGCGCAGCGGTGTTTCCTTGCAAAGCATTGAAATCAGGCACCCCAGCGCGGACAAATTGACTGCAGCTTATGCCGCCATAAAGCTTGAAGGCATCTCCACTGAAGAGGGGCCAGCCAACATCACCGCCACGTTCAAAACGCCCAAGGGATTGGTTGTACTAGAAAGCCAAGGTGTTTGAATGCCTACAACTGCCCCTGAAATTTTAGATGTTCTCATTGTGGGAGCTGGCATTTCAGGCATTGGCGCTGCTCGCCATTTGCAAAAAAAATGTCCTGATAAAACTTGGCGCATTGTGGAGGCGCGTGAGCGACTGGGCGGCACTTGGGATTTATTTCGTTACCCCGGCATTCGCTCGGACTCAGACATGAACACCTTGGGCTACGCGTTCAAGCCGTGGACCGCAAACAAAGCCATTGCCGATGGCTCAACCATCCTGCGCTACCTTGCGGAGGCCGCCAATGAAACCGGGGTTGCCCAAAATATTCTCTATCAGCATGCTGTTCGCAGCGCGCATTGGTCTTCCGAGCACGCTTACTGGACTGTGGAGGTCAGTTTCCAAGATGCACCCACACTGGTGCAGTTCAAGGCACGTTTTCTTTATTTGTGTTGCGGTTACTACAGCTACAAGCAAGGCCACCAACCCACATTCAAAGGCCAAGAAGAATTCAAAGGCCAACTGATCTATCCGCAGTTTTGGCCCCAAGACTTGAGCTACCAAGACAAGCGCGTGGTCGTGATTGGCAGCGGCGCCACAGCGATCACGCTGGTGCCGGAGTTGGCGAAAACAGCGGCGCATGTCACCATGTTGCAAAGGTCGCCCACCTACGTGATCTCCCTAGCAGAACGGGACGCCTTGTCGCTTTGGTTGGCACGCTTTTTACCTCAGACAGTAGCTTACGCAGTGACGCGATGGAAGAATGTTTTATTGGGCAGCATTTTCTTTCAGCTCTCAAGACGCAAGCCCGAGATGATCAAATCACTGATCACCTGGATGGCCACCAAACAATTGGGCGCCAAAGTGGATGTGAAAAAGCATTTCACACCCAGCTACAAGCCCTGGGATCAGCGCATGTGCGTGATCCCCAATGGTGATTTGTTCAAGACGCTCAGAAAAGGCAAGGCTTCGGTTGTGACCGAAACCATTGAATGCTTCACGCACAAAGGCATTCAATTGACCAACGGAGAAGAATTGTCAGCAGACATTGTGGTTTGCGCGACGGGTTTGACGCTAAATTTTCTGGGGGACATGGTCTTCACGGTCGACCAAAAACCTGTGGATTTTTCCAAAGCCATTATTTATCAAGGCATGATGTTGTCTGATTTGCCCAATGCGATCGTAGCGATTGGGTACACCAACTTGTCGTGGACACTCAAGGCTGATTTAACCTCCCAGTATGCCTGTCGCCTGATCAAGTACATGGACCGCCATGGTTACACAACGGCTATGGCCAAAGGTGACCCGCAAGTGAAACCGCAAAACTTCATGCCGTTCAATTCAGGCTACGTCCAAAGAGCCAGCGAATATTTACCCAAACAAGGTGACCGAAAACCGTGGCAAGTGGCGCCCTATTATTGGCTGGACATCGCAGTCTTGCGATGGGGTCGCTTGGACGATGGCGTGATGACTTTCAGCAAGAGCACCGCCTTCCATAAAAAGGAGTTTTCAGCATGATGCTTTTATGGGCGTTTCTTATTTTGGTTTTATTTCTCCTGAGCCTGATGATTGGCTTCACGGCTTACAGCGCGCACAAAGTTGAGCAACTGATGCCAGCACAAGGCTCGTTTGTAGACCTGGGCCACACACGTTTGCACATCGTCGACCAAGGGCAAGGGCCTGCTATTTTGATGGTCCATGGCTTGGCTGGCAATTTGCGGCAATTCACATATGGCGTGTCTGAACCGTTGACTGCGCATTACCGTGTGATCTGCGTGGACCGCCCGGGCAGTGGCTACTCCAGCCGATCTCCGTCGGCCCCTGTCAGCCTGCAAGCACAGGCCGATACTTTGTCAGCACTTTTAATCCACCTGAATATCCAAGAAGCTTTGGTGGTGGGTCACTCCTTGGGCGGGGCTGTGGCTTTGTCAATGGCGCAGCGCCACCCCTCCCAGGTCAAAGGTTTGGCTTTGATTGCCCCTCTGACAAAATTGCCCGCTATGGCTTCACCGGCTTTCAAAGTACTGAATATTCCCGTTGAAGGTTTGCGGCATTTGCTGGCCTGGACACTGGCAACGCCCCTGGGCTTGAGCCGAATCAACGCCACCTTGTCTCTCATCTTTGGTCCGGAAAAAGCACCGCGAGATTTTGCAACTCGCGGCGGAGGTTTGATGGCGCTGCGGCCCAGTCATTTTGTCGGCGCATCGACTGATTTGGCAGCTGGAAAATCAAGCATGTCCGAAATTGAAGCAGGTTATGCCGCCATGAAATTGCCCGTGCATGTGCTCTTTGCGAGAGAAGATCGAATTTTGAATTGCCAAGAGAATGGGCAGGCACTGGTTGAGCGCCTACCGGGAACTCAATTGACTTTGTTAACCGGCGGTCACATGCTGCCCATCACACAAATTGAAACCACCACGGCTTTCATTGAAGATATGGCCCGTCAAGTGTTCGCATAAAAATCAATCGGCCTGATTTTCTGAGCCGTTAGGGAAAACTGCTTGCGTTTGGCCTGGATGCCAAATTTTGTATTTGTGCATGACAACTGCAAATTCTGCAGATTCTTCAAAACCTTTGAGCCATGCATGCAGCGCAGGCCAATTTTGCGCCTCAAACCACGCCAGATCGGTGCTTGCAAACTGCCTGACAAATGGCGCGATGGCTGCATCTGCCCAGCGCCAGCAAGCATCCAGCAAAAACCCGGTTTTCTCTAGCTGCACATTGAGCTTCGTTAAAAATTGGGCGCCTGCCGTGCGGTTTGATAAGCCATCGGGCAAGTCATAGCGCCCTGGGTATTTGTAGCGGTCTAAATTGAATTTGAAATCGCCATCGCATTGGGCTACCCATTGCAGCGCTTGGGTGTGTTGTGCAGGCTCGCTCAAGCACCATTTCTGCGGGTCAGATTGAGACAGCGCCCACAACATGATGTCCAAGCTTTCATCGATCACCCGATCGGGCAATACCAAGACGGGCACCGTTGCCTTGGCAGAGGCTTGCAACAAACTGGCAGGTTTTTGGGCCAAGGCCACTTCGCGCAATTCACAATGCATGCCGCTGGCCAGCAGGGCCAAGCGTGCGCGCATGGCGTAGGGGCAGCGCCGGAACGAATACAAGACGGGGGCATTGAGCGGTAGCAAGGCGGCCACGCGGTTTGACTTTTGTGTTGGACCGATATGCGCTTGGTCTCGGGATTTGGCCAAGACCCATTGACGCTGCCTTTCGCGGGCACTGTTTTTTTGAGTTTCGCTGGTCTGTGCATGGCAACGCGGGCAACTCACGCCTGCCTCATACCAAGGCGAATCCATGGCCCCCTCCTGCAATGGTTCGCGGCAGCAGCGGCACAACTGATGGGGGCCAGGTTGCAAGCCGTGTCCAACAGAGACCCGCTCATCAAAGACAAAACATTCGCCTTGCCACATGCTTTCGTTGGGTGGGACTTGCTCCAAATATTTGAGAATGCCGCCTTCCAAATGGAACACTTCATCAAAACCTTGCGCACGCATCAAAGCCGTTGATTTTTCGCACCGAATACCGCCCGTGCAAAACATGGCCACTTTGGGCTTGAGCCCTGCCCTGGCCTGCAGCGCAGCGGCCTGTGCCACCCATGAGGGTAATTCTGAAAAGCTTTTGATCTGCGGGTTCACAGCGCCAGCGAATGTACCGATTTCAACTTCGTAGTCGTTGCGGGTGTCGATCAAGACAACGTTGGGGTCTGAAATCAGAGCATTCCATTGCTCAGGCTTGACGTAGGTGCCGGCCATGTGGATCGGACTGATGCCCGGCACACCCATGGTGACGATTTCTTTTTTCAATCGCACCTTCATTCGGTAAAAAGGAGGCTTGATTGAAAAGGACTCTTTGTGCTGCAAGTCTGACAACTGAGGGTCTTGCTTCAAATAAGCCAACACCGCTCGAACATCATCTGGGGCGCCTGCTATGGTGCTGTTGATGCCCTCCCGGGCCAATAAAATCAAGCCTTTGACATGGTGCGCTTCACAAAATGTCAGCAAAGGGGCCTTGCGATCGGCAAAATCAGGCCAATCTACAAATTTATAAAAGGCTGCGGTCAGATACACGGGTTCTGCTTTAACAATTGGGGGCAAATTGGACATTGCGCTATTGTGCACGGCACAATGGGGCAAAATGAAGGTATCAGTCCTTCCCATCGGTACATCACAAATTCAAAAGGCTCGAGCATGCAAGATGCAACACTTTGGTGGATACTTTCTGGCGCTTTGGTTGGCGTTGAACTGTTAAGCGGCACATTTTATTTGTTGATGCTGGCCTTGGGCTTTGCTGCTGGTGCTTTGGCCGCTCACACAGGCTGGAATTTCTCTTCCCAATTGGTCACTGCGGCTGTCGTGGGCTCCACGGCCGTGCTGGCAAGCTATCTTTTCAAGCGACGCCACACGCCAGAAGGCCCAGGGCACGGTATGCCAAGCCTTCAAATGGACATCGGTGAAGTTCTGCAAATCGAATCTTGGTTGCCCGATGGCAGCGCCAAGGTGCACTATCGCGGCGCACAATGGGCAGTTGTACTGAAAGACGGCGAAGAGCCTCCAAGCGCTGGTGCCCACCGCATTGTGGAATTACAGGGAAGCCGACTGGTGGTTGAGAAAATACAAACTCACTGATGCGTTCAAGTTACGGCTATAGCGGTTTTATCTTTTTTTTAAAGGCGGATTTTCATGGAAATTGCACTCATTTTATTTATCATTGCGGCGGTGTTCATTGTCCAATCGGTCAAAGTGGTTCCACAGCAATCGGCTTGGGTGGTTGAACGCCTAGGCAAATACAACTGCACACTGCCGCCGGGCTTGAATTTTTTGGTTCCCTTTGTAGACAAAGTGGCTTACCGACACAGCTTGAAAGAAATTCCACTGGATGTGCCAAGCCAAGTTTGTATCACACGCGACAACACGCAACTGCAAGTCGATGGTATTTTGTACTTCCAAGTCACCGACCCCATGCGTGCCAGTTACGGTTCGTCCAACTACATCATGGCCGTGACGCAATTAGCGCAAACTTCATTGCGCTCGGTGATTGGCAAACTCGAGTTGGATAAAACTTTTGAAGAGCGCGACATCATCAACGCGCAAGTGGTCAATGCGATTGACGAAGCCGCCTTGAACTGGGGCGTTAAAGTTTTGCGCTATGAAATCAAAGACCTGACACCTCCCTCTGAAATTTTGCATGCTATGCAGGCTCAAATTACCGCTGAACGCGGCAAGCGCGCTTTGATTGCAGCCTCTGAGGGACGCCGCCAAGAGCAAATCAACATTGCCACGGGTGAGCGGGAGGCCTTCATTGCCCGGTCAGAGGGCGAAAAACAAGCGGCCATCAACAATGCAGCGGGTCAAGCAGCCGCCATCACAGCTTTGGCCGATGCCAGCGCTTTGGCCATTGAGCGCATCGCCTTGGCCATCAATCAGCCCGGGGGCGAGCAAGCAGTTCAACTCAAAGTCGCAGAGCACGCTGTGGAAGCCTACGGCAAAGTTGCAGCCAATTCCAACACGACCCTGATCGTGCCCAGCAACATGAGCGAAGTCTCTGCCTTGATCACATCGGCCATGCAAATGGTGGGCATGGTTAAAAAATGAGATCAGTTGGCTTTGACGCCCGCCTTGGCGAGCAAACCACCTAAAGTTTCCATTTCATTTTTCAAGTGCGCGCGCAAGGCCGCGGGCGTAGCTTGTTCCACGCTGACGGCTGCTACGCCCATGGCTTCAAGACGTTTTCGAACTTCGGGGTCAGCCACAGATTTTTGTAGCGCCAAAGTCAGCTGCTCGAGCACGGGTTTGGGTGTGCCTTTGGGCGCGTACAAACCAAATGAAATGTTGATGTCAAAGCCTTGAACACCAGCTTCGGCAATGGCTGGGGTGTCGGGCAAGGATGGCAGTCTGGCTTTTCCAGCAGCCGCATAGGCTTTGATCTTACCGTTTTTGACCGAGGGCACGGTACCCGAAGTTTGGTCGCACAAAACGTCCACTTGCCCGCCCATCAAATCTGTCAAGGCCGGGCCTGTGCCTTTGTAGGGGATTTCGTTGAGCTGAACATTCAAAACGCTCATCATCATCAAACCGCACAAGTGAGAAGCAGAACCCACCCCTGCATGGGCCAAACTGACTTTGCTCGGGTTGGCTTTCACGTAAGCCACAAATTCATTCAAATCTTTGGCTGGAAATTCGTTGCGTGCCACGATCACCATGGGGCCACTGGTGGCTGAGCCGATTGGCTCAAAATCATCGACCGGGTGGTAGGCCAAATTTTTGTACATGGCCATGTTGGTGGCATGACTCACATGGATCATCAACAAGGTGTAACCGTCGGGCTTGGAGCGGGCCACCTTGGCTGAACCAATGGCGCCTGACGCGCCTGCTGTGTTGTCCACCAAAATTTGCTGGCCCAATATTTTCTGCATGGCCCCTGCAAACAATCGGGTGATGGTGTCGCCTGGCCCGCCTGCGGCGTAAGGCATCATCATGGTGATCGGTTTTTGAGGAAAGTCTTGTGCGTTGGCCACAGGATGGGTCAAGCCCATTGACAAAGCCATCAGAGTCATGAACGCCATCTTCGCTTTGCACAACCACGATGAATAAGTTTTGATTTGATTGGCCAATGGCACATTGATTTTCATCACAGCTCCAAATAGTGGGGGTTGATTCACGCGTTGGAAAAAATCGTCTTCAAGCCAACAAGCGCTGGCGAATATCGATCGGATCCAGCACCTGCAATGGCAACTGGCCCTGCCCCGGAATGCCCACTTGCGTGGCATTGAGCAGCATGGAGACCATCACGTAGGTGCCGGACAAAACAGTCAAGTCCATGACCGTTTGTTCACCCATTTTTGCAACCGCTTCTTGCCACAGTGCATCGGGCACGCGGTGGTTCAAGCTCAGTTGAATGCAATAGTCGTAGACCAAACGTTCGTCGTCTTGCATGGTTGGAGGTCGTTTGCATTCACGCAAGTCATTCATGACCTGATCGGACAAACCTGCTTTTCTGGCAATTGTTTCGTGCGCCCACCACTCATACTGGGCATTTGAAATGCGGGCTTGAATCAAGATGGCAAACTCGTTCAAGCGCTTGTTGACGGTGGTTTTGAAACGCAAATAGTCCAGCAGGTCAAAACACCTGCGCGCCATCTCGGGGCTTCGCAACAAGGCGTTGTAGGGCCCCCCCAATGCGGCACTGGAGACTTTGAGGATGTCATCGGCCAAGGGCCGAACTTCAAGAGGCAAAGAGTCGTAAGAGATTTGTGAGAGTCGTTCTTTCATGCGGCCATTTTAGGCATATATGCGCCAAGCAGCCAGCGCATCAACTCTTGAACACTTCGGATCTCTGAGCCAAAAGGCAAAATACCTGCGCCCCGGAAAAACAAGCCGCGCTGCGTATCCCCCTCCAAAGCATGCCCCAACTGCTGGTCAATGCAAAATTGCCCCATGTTCGCCTGCCCATCTCGCAGGCCACAATGCGCCAAGCAGTCAAAGGACATGTTGCACTTTTTCTTCACATGGGCGGCTTGCTTCAGGCGCATTTCCAGTTTCAAATATTTGTTCAACCAAGGGGTGCGAACCGCTCGGGCAGGCAGGCCGGCCACGCTGGTAAATTCAACCAAATCTTCGGTTCTGGCATTGGCCAAGACGCGCTTGAAGGCGGGCTGTGCATCGCACTCTTGGGTGACCGCAAAGGCTGTACCCAGTTGCACACCGGCCGCGCCCAAAGCTTGCAGACGAAGAATGTCGTCCAAGCACTGGATACCGCCAGCCGCAATCAAAGGAATTTTGTTTTCAATGCCTGTAGTTTTGAAAAATTCTAAAACTTGAGGAATTACCACTTCAAAATCAAAACGGGGGTCTTGCAGGTCTTCAATTTTTGAAGCCCCTAAATGGCCACCTGCCAAGCGAGGGTGCTCGATCACGATGGCGTCTGGCAAGCGCCCTTTTTTCTCCCACTTGCGCACCAGCAGTTGAACGCCACGCGCATCGGACAAGATGGGCACCAGCGCAACTTTGGGGAAATCTTTGGCCAATTCGGGTAAATCCAGAGGCAGACCCGCACCCACCACCACCGCATCAGCCCCACTTTGCATCGATTGTATGACCAGGCCTTCGTATTGGCTCAGCGCTTTCATGATGTTCACAGCCACCATGCCGCGGCCTTGGGAGATTGCGCGCGCGCGCACAATTTCGCGGTCCAATGCCAGCAAATTGGCCGCTTCGATGCGTGAACGCGCGTCGGGCTCTTTGTCCAAGTGCGCCGTTTGCGCCATCAAGTCGGGGTGGTGGCGACGCAAATCAACCGAGGACACCGTACCCACCCCACCCATGCCAGCCACGGTTCCCGCTAAACCGCCTGCTGAAACACCTACGCCCATGCCACCTTGCACGATGGGCAAGACCGTGTGCATGCCAATCTTCAAAGGGCGCAAACCAGATCGCGCAGCCATTGCCCATAAATCCAGGGCCAGATGCTCTGGATTCATCGCCTCTTGAGGGCTGGTGTCCACCGCGCTGAGATTGTCCATTCGTCTTCCTGACTTGCTAGTAACTCAAACGCTTAAGCGTAAACTTGAGCAGCACAGGACGTCTTGTTTCACATCAAGATTTATCGAGACAAGCGTGCAATTTAAAACCCAAACGCTGCAAGATCTGCGCAGTTTCAAAAATGGGCAGGCCCATGATGCCGCTGTAAGAGCCTTTGATGTCTGAAATATACAATGCGGCCCTGCCTTGCACGCCATAGGCGCCGGCTTTGCCCATCGGCTCACCCGTGGCCACATATGCCTTTAACTCAGCAGTGCTCATGGGTGCAAATGTCACCCTAGAAACAGACATTTCGCTGACTCGCTGATGGCCTTTGGCTGCAGCCACAGCCGTCAACACACGGTGCGTTTGGCCCGACAAGCTGCGCAAGATGCGCAGTGCATCCGCTTGATTTTTGGGTTTGCCTAAAATTTCTCGACCCAATGCCACCGTGGTGTCGGCGCACAGCACAGGGGCATTGGGCAATTGACGTCGCTTCATGCGCTTTACAGCGGCTTCAAGTTTCAAAGCTGTCACGCGCCGCACGTAATGCACCGGCGACTCGTTGGGCAGTTGGACTTCCAAGGCTTCTGCGTCTTCAGTTTCGTCAGCCAACAGCAGCTCATGAGAAACGCCCATTTGCGTTAACAATTGCGCACGCCGAGGGCTTTGCGAAGCCAAATAAACAAAATTTTTCATTCGCGGTGATACGGGTGATTGGCGTTGACAGACCAGGCGCGGTAGAGTTGCTCGATCAACAAAACACGGGCCATGGCGTGCGGCAAGGTCAGGTCAGACAAACGGATTCGTTCATGGGCGGCCTCTCGGAATGCGGGCTCCAAACCGTCGGGCCCACCGATCACCAAAGCCACATCGCCCCCGCCCAATTGCCACTCTTTCAAGCGGGTGGCCAATCCTTGGGTTCGCAGTGCAGTGCCGCGTTCATCTAAGACCACAATGCGGGTGCCGCGCGGAATGGCCGCCTCGATTCGCTGACGTTCAGCAGCAACCAAGGTCTCGTAAGTCTTGGAACTTCGGGGCTCAGTTTTGACCGCTTTGAGCTCAATTTTCAACTCAGGCGGAAAGCGCTTGGCGTAATCGTCCCAAGCCGTTTGCGCCCAATCAGGAACACGTTGTCCGACTGCCACGATCAGCAGTTTCATGCGTGATCAGGCTTTGTGTTTGGCTGCTGATTTTTTTGCAGCAGGCTTGGCAGCAGACCTGGCTCTTGGTTTGGCTGTCGCTTTGCTCGCAGCTTTAGCACCAAAGGGCGCTGGTTTTTTAATCGGCTTTCGGGGTGCCTCTGGCATCGCTGCCACCGGCACGGAATCGCGCCGAGTCGGCGTTCTGCCTGCACTGACGGTGGCTTTCTTCTTGTCCACAGGCTTGCGCACAGGCTCAGCAGGCTTGGGCGCACCCAATTTCAAGCGCACGGGTTTGTCACCCCAAATTTCTTCCAGGTTGTAATACACCCGGATCGTGGGCTGCATGATGTGTGCCACAGCGCTGCCACAGTCCACAATGATCCACTCGCCGTTTTCTTCGCCTTCAATGCGTGGTTTGCCAAAACCTGCATCGCGCACTTTGTCACGCACGCTGGCGGCCAAAGCCTTGGTTTGCCGGTTAGAGGTGCCGGAAGCAATGATCACGCGCTCAAACAGGGGCGATAAATGCTCTGTGTCAAACACCTGAATGTCATGCGCTTTCACGTCTTCCAGTGCGTCGATGATGGCGCGTTGGAGCTTTTGGGTGTCTTTTTTGGCAGAGGAATCGGTCATCGGGCAGGCTGGTAAAGGTGGTGAGTGTGAATATACCGCGCCACGTCTTGGGGGACCAGCGCGTCAATTGAGAGCCCTTTTGCCACAAGGTCACGAACTTCGGTAGCGCTGTGGGCAAGCCTAGGAAGCTTCAATGTTTGAGTGGGAATCACAAGCCCTTGGGGCTCGGTGTCAGGGTTGCCGGAAAGCGACTTTGTGGCGTTTCCTGGGCCAACATCGCGTTCAACAATCCAAATTATAGCCTTTTGCACGATTTCATCGATTTGGTACCAACTTGGCAAGGCCCTGGCTTGGTCTTGCCCAATGATCAAAAACAATTGCGCTTGCGGATGTTCCAAGGCCATTGCACGCAAAGTCTCGACTGTGTAAGTGGGCCCGCTGCGCTGGAGTTCTGCCGGATTGACAACCACTTTGGCCATGCCAGCAAAGGCCAACTTGCACATGGCCAATCGGTCTGATGCAGGACTCAATGCTTGCGCTTTGTGCCAAGCCTGTCCTGTTGGGAAAATCTGCAGTTCATTCAGTTTCAATTGCTGCAAGGCGGCCTGGGCCATGGCCACATGGGCCAGATGCGGCGGGTCAAAGGCCCCACCTAATACGCCAATGCGTTTCAAACCCAGTCCTTGGGTTGCAAGAATTTTTGTTGCAGCTGCGCTTCGGCCGAATCGGGTGCATCGACCCGGTTGTAGGACCAACTCACCAACGCTGGCATCGACAACAAGATCGATTCGGTACGCCCCCCAGATTGCAAACCAAAGTGGGTGCCGCGGTCCCAAACCAAATTGAATTCCACATAACGGCCGCGTCGGTACAACTGAAATTCGCGCTCACGCTCGCCAAAGGGCGTGTCTTTGCGTTTCATGACCAAGGGCATGTAGGCCTTGAGCAAACCGTTGCCCACTTGCTGCAGCATGGCAAAGTTTTTCTCAAAATCAAATTCTGAAAAATCATCAAAGAAAATACCGCCTACGCCGCGTGCTTCGTTGCGGTGCTTTAAAAAGAAATAGTCGTCACACCATTTCTTAAAACGCGGGTGCAAGTCACTGCCAAATGCTGCTAAAGCATCTTTGCATGTTTGGTGAAAATGCACTGTGTCTTCTTCAAAACCATAGTAAGGCGTGAGGTCCATGCCGCCGCCAAACCAGGCCACCGGCTCTTTGCCCTCGGGCTTGGCCACAATCATGCGCACGTTCATGTGCACTGTGGGTACATAAGGGTTGCGCGGGTGAAACACCAAGGAGACGCCCATGGCCTCGAAGGCTGCGCCAGCCAACTCAGCTCTGTGCTGCGTGGCGGATGCTGGCAAATGCGGGCCTTTGACATGCGAGAAACCACAACCGGCGCGCTCAAACACCGGGCCGCCTTCTAATATTTGAGTGATGCCATCGCCCTGCAACATGTCGCCCTCGCCTTTGCGCCAAGGGTCGACTAAAAAGGCCGTGCCATCGACCGCGCTCAATGCTTGCGTGATTTGATTTTGCAGCGCAAGCAAGTATGCGCGAACCATGGATGTTTGATGGGGGGTCATGTGGCTACTTTGCGCTTGGCCTTTTGCCATTGGAGCCTGCCAGCGGCAAGGGCTCGATAGGCGTTGCTTTTTCTGGGTAAAAACCTTTCACGCCAGCATACAGCTTGCGAATGTGCGCATAGTCTTCCAACACATTGCCCTTTAAGTACATAAAATCTTCAAAGCGAACTACTTTTTGGCCGTAATCCAAGCGCACCACGGCCAAGGGAACTTGGGCAGCTTGGGCCAGTTGGTAAAAACCACTGCGCCAGCCGGGCGTCCATTTGCGGGTGCCCTCGGGTGACAAGCCCAGCCATAAAAACTTGCCATCACGCTGGTGCTGTGCAAACACTTCAACCATGGCGCCAACCACACCGCGGGTCGATGCGCGGTCAATCGGAATGCCGCCCAGCCATCGCACCCAGGGGCCCAGCACAGGCCAACGGAACAAGGAGTCTTTGCCCCAGAAAAAAACCGGCAAACCCATGCTCCACTTGGCCAGCATCATGGTGACAAAATCCCAATTGCTGGTGTGCGGATACACAATCGCAACACCTTGCAGTGTTGGCAGTCCCTGAAAATCAACTCGCCAGCCGGCCAGATGCAGGAGCCACCTGGCCAGTGCCGAGCCTTTGAATTGAACCGGGAATTTCTCCAGTGCTGTCACGATCTGATGGCTCGATGACCAATGTCAGTTCGGTATTGCTGACCCTCAAAGTGAATGCTGCGTGCAGCCTCATAGGCTTTTTGCTGGGCTTGCTTGACAGAATCGGCCAGCACTGTGACGCACAACACTCGCCCACCTGAGGTGAGCGTCTTGCCCTCATGCGCAGTCGTGCCTGCATGAAAGACCATGGCGTCTAATGCATCTTTGGGCAAGCCTGTTATCGCATCACCTTTGCGCGGCTCCTGCGGATACCCGGCCGCTGCCATCACCACGCCCAAGGCGGTGCGCCGGTCCCACTGAAGCTCTATGGTGTCAAGTTTTCCGTTGGTGGCCGCAAGCAAAACTTCTGCAAAGTCGCTCTTCAAACGCATCATGATGGGCTGGGTTTCAGGGTCACCCAAGCGGCAATTGAACTCCAATGTTTTAGGTTTGCCTTGGGCATCGATCATCAAGCCCGCGTACAAAAATCCGGTATAGGCAATGCCTTCTTTTTCCATGCCGCGCACGGTGGGCATGATCACTTCGCGCATGGCCCGTGCATGCACTTGCGCAGTGACCACAGGCGCTGGTGAATATGCGCCCATGCCGCCCGTGTTGGGGCCCAAGTCCTGGTCAAGCAAACGCTTATGGTCTTGACTGGTGGCCAAGGCCAGCACATTTTTACCATCGGACATGACGATGAAACTGGCCTCTTCACCTTGCAAAAACTCTTCAATCACCACACGCGCTTGGGGTGCAACTTGAGTGCCCGCTTCGGGGTTCAAGCCTTGCACATTTCCCTGCAACATGAAGTCAATGGCCTCATGCGCTTGGGCTGCAGTTGTGGCCACCACCACGCCCTTGCCGGCCGCCAAGCCATCGGCTTTGACCACAATAGGAGCGCCCATCCGGTCAACAAAAGCATGGGCCAAAGCGGCATCGGTGAATGTCTCATAAGCAGCCGTTGGAATGCCATGTCGCTGCATGAAGGCTTTGGAGAAAGCCTTCGAGCTCTCCAGCTGCGCAGCCGCTTGGGTGGGCCCAAAAATGCGCAGGCCATGGGCTTGAAAATCATCCACGATGCCCGCGGCCAAGGGGCCTTCGGGGCCGACCACAGTCAAGTCAATTTTCTCAGCCAAGGCCCAATCGCGCAGGGCTGGGATGTCACTGATGGGCACATCCACCAAATTGACATCGTGCGCTGTGCCGCCATTGCCTGGCGCCACATATATTTTTTGAATGCGATCGGATTGCGCCAACTTCCAAGCCACAGCGTGTTCTCGTCCGCCACCGCCAACCACCAAAATTTTCATGCCTTTGGCCTTATTCAGAAATCACCGTGTTGTGAAAAACATTTTGCACATCGTCCAAATCTTCCAACACATCGAGCAGTCTTTGCATGCGCGCCGCCTCCTCGCCCACCAACTCAATGCTGCTCTCAGCACGCATCGTGACTTCAGCCAAATCGGCCAACAGACCGGCGGCTTCCAACGCGTGCTTGACAGCCTCAAAATCGGCTGCTGCGGTCAGCACTTCAATGGCGCCATCGTCGTCGGTGATGACGTCTTGCGCACCCGCTTCGAGCGCCACTTCCAGCACTTTGTCTTCCGACGTTCCGGGGGCAAAAATAAATTGACCGCAATTTTTGAACTGAAATGCGACCGAGCCCTCGGCGCCCATGTTGCCGCCGTGTTTGCTAAAGGCGTGGCGCACCTCGGCCACAGTGCGCACACGGTTGTCGGTCATGGTGTCCACCAAAATTGCAGCACCGCCAATGCCATAGCCTTCATAACGAATTTCTTCGTAGCTCACGCCTTCCAAGTTGCCAGTGGCCTTGTCAATGTTGCGCTTGACAGTGTCTGCGGGCATGTTGGCCGCTTTGGCTTTTTCAATGGCCAACCTCAAACGCGGGTTGGCGCTGGGGTCACCACCGCCTGTACGTGCCGCCACCATGATCTCGCGCACCACACGGGTCCAGATGCGTTGACGCTTTTCGTCTTGTCTGCCCTTGCGGTGTTGAATATTTGCCCATTTGCTGTGGCCGGCCATCAGAGATTCCTTGTTTTAACCAGCCGTTGCCTCTTCGGGCTCATGCGGCTCAGATTTGGCATTGCGCCCTTCTTTTTTCGGCAAGGGTTGGATATCGAGCAAGACTTCGTCTTTTTCGTCCAAATCCACACCCAAACGGCCGCCGTCAATCAGGCGGCCAAACAGCAACTCATCAGCCAAGGCTTTGCGAATGGTGTCTTGAATCAAACGCTGCATTGGCCTGGCGCCCATCAAAGGATCAAAACCTTTTTTGGCCAAAAATTTGCGTAGTTTGTCGCTGAAGGTGACATCGACTTTTTTCTCTGTCAATTGAGTTTCAAGTTGCAACAAGAATTTGTCCACCACACGCATGATGACCAGCTCGTCCAGGGCCTTGAAGCTGACCATCGAGTCCAGTCGGTTGCGAAACTCCGGCGTGAACAAACGCTTGATATCGATCATCTCGTCGCCCGCTTGACGCGGGTTGGTAAAGCCAATCGTGGACTTGTTCATGGTCTCAGAGCCGGCGTTGGTGGTCATGATGATGATCACATTGCGAAAGTCTGCCTTGCGCCCGTTGTTGTCGGTCAAGGTGCCGTGGTCCATGACCTGCAGCAGCACGTTGAAAATATCAGGATGGGCTTTCTCAATTTCATCGAGCAGCAACACGCAATGTGGCTTTTTCGTCACGGCTTCAGTCAACAAACCGCCTTGGTCAAAACCAACATAGCCTGGTGGGGCGCCAATCAAGCGACTGACCGCGTGGCGCTCCATGTACTCCGACATGTCAAAGCGAATCAAATCAATGCCCATGATGTAGGCCAACTGCTTGGCCGCTTCTGTCTTGCCCACACCGGTGGGGCCGCTGAACAAGAAGGAGCCAATGGGTTTGTCTGTTTTGCCCAAGCCTGAGCGCGCCATTTTGACGGACGCAGCCAGCACTTCCAAGGCCTTGTCCTGGCCAAACACGACGCTTTTCAAGTCACGCTCAAGCGTTTGCAATTTGCTGCGGTCGTCGTTGGAAACATTGGCCGGCGGAATGCGGGCGATCTTGGCTACGATCTCTTCGACTTCCGATTTTCCAATGATTTTTTTGCGTTTAGAAGGCGCCAAAATTCGCTGCGCAGCACCGGCCTCATCGATCACGTCAATGGCTTTGTCAGGCAAGTGGCGGTCATTGATGAATTTGGCCGACAGCTCAGCGGCCGCTTGCAAAGCCGCGTTGGCGTACTTCACGCTGTGGTGCTCTTCAAAGCGCGATTTAAGTCCCTTCAAAATATCAATGGTTTCTGCCACCGTGGGCTCGACCACATCGATCTTCTGGAAACGGCGCGACAGCGCTGCGTCTTTTTCGAAAATGCCGCGGTATTCGGTGAAGGTGGTTGCTCCGATGCATTTGAGTTGACCACTTGAGAGTGCGGGCTTGAGCAAATTAGAGGCGTCCAAAGTACCTCCAGATGCAGCGCCGGCGCCAATCAAGGTGTGAATTTCATCAATGAACAAAATCGCATGGGGTTTGTCTTTCAGCGATTTGATCACGCCTTTTAAGCGCTGCTCAAAATCACCCCGGTATTTGGTGCCTGCCAACAAGGCCCCCATGTCCAGCGAATAAACAATCGCTTCGGCCAAAATTTCTGGCACGCTGCCTTGCGTGATGCGCCATGCCAAACCCTCGGCTATGGCGGTTTTTCCCACGCCAGCCTCACCCACCAGCAAGGGGTTGTTTTTGCGGCGTCGGCACAGGATTTGAATGGTGCGTTCAACCTCGTATTCGCGCCCAATCAAGGGGTCGATCTTGCCGTCTTTGGCCAATTGGTTCAGGTTTTGTGTGAACTGCTCCAAAGGTGAGGCTTTTTCGTTGCGCTCCGCAGTGGCGGCGTCCTCACCCTCGGGGGCAGGCGCAGCATCACTGCTCTTGCTGGCCTCTGGCGGGTCGCTCTTGCGAATGCCGTGTGCAATGAAGTTGACAACGTCCAAACGCGTGATGCCCTGCTGGTGCAAATAGTAAACAGCGTGTGAATCTTTTTCACCAAAAATCGCCACGAGCACATTGGCACCTGTGACTTCTTTTTTGCCATTGCCCGTGGACTGCACATGCATGATGGCACGTTGAATGACACGCTGAAACCCCAGCGTGGGTTGGGTGTCCACTTCTTCAGTGCCCGCCACTTGGGGGGTGTTGTCTTTGATGAAACTCGACAGCGCTTTGCGCAGGTCATCGACTTGCGCCGAACAAGCGCGCAGCACTTCTGCCGCACTGGGGTTGTCCAGCAAGGCCAACAACAAGTGCTCGACCGTGATGAACTCATGGCGCTGCTGCCTTGCCTCGACAAAGGCCATGTGCAAACTGACTTCCAATTCTTGGGCAATCATGTGAATTCCTTAAATGCCTTGCTGAGAGATTTTGTTGTAGATGGGGTGAATTGGGTTCATTTCAACTGCTTTATGCCACATTCCAAGCGCCTTAGGCCACTGGTTCGCTGACACACTGCAAAGGATGGCCACCTTGGTTGGCTGCGTCCAGAACTTGGTCCACCTTGGTGGCAGCCACATCGCGCGAGAAAACGCCGCAAACGCCTTTGCCGTCTAAATGAATTTTGAGCATGATTTGAGTTGCTGCTTCGCGGTCTTTGTTGAAAAACTCTTGCAAAACAGCCACCACAAATTCCATGGGTGTGTAGTCGTCATTGAGCATCACCACTTGGTACATCTGGGGTGGGCCGACCTTGGCGGTCCTTCTCTCCAACACAACCGTATCGCTGCCGGCTGGCGAACGCTTGGGCTGCACGGGAATTTCGGGCTGCTTAAGGGGCTTGGTGTGCTCTGGTTTATCGGTTGCCATCATTTGATTCTATCGGCGCGAGAGCCCAAAAATTAAGGCTTGACACAAAGTCCTTGAGGTCTGAAGTCCAAATACCTGAGAAAACCAAGGAAAAGTGTGGATTGACAAGTCAGATCTGAGTGCATTAAATGGTCAACAGCGCAATACCACCGGAGTCAAACATGCCCAATGGGACGGTCAAATGGTTCAACGACGCCAAAGGTTTTGGATTCATACAGCCCGATGGGGGGGGGGCTGATGCCTTTGCCCACTTTTCAGCCATCACCATGGAAGGCTTTAAAAGCTTGAAAGAAGGCAGCAGAGTCAGTTTTGAGCTGGCTGAAGGCCCTAAGGGGCCTATGGCAGTCAATATTCGAGACGCAGAGCCCCCTGCCACCTAAATCGCAACCAAGGGGAAGACCCTAGTTTCAATTCCTGCTGGCCTGAGGCAAAATGGAATCCTTTCCAATTTGACCTCAAGGAGCTTCATGCGCCCTCATTTCGACAGATCTCTGGCACGCTTGGTGTTTCTGTGCGTGTTTTGGGCCTGCTCGAGCTTGGCATGGGCGGGCGTGTTGTCCATCAGCGCCTATCCAGCGGTGGACGAGATCATCAAAGCGGCCCTGCCCGAATGGAAGAAAAAGCACCCCGACGTCGAAATCAAACTCGTCAGCCGCGCCTTTGAAGACCATCACACCGCCATGACCACGGCGCTGTCAACTTCATCGAACTTGCCTGACGTCATGACCTTAGAAGTCAGTTACTTGGGCCGTTTTGCTTCGGGTGGTGGTCTGGAGGATTTGACGCAAGCCCCCTACAACATTGCTTCAACCCAAGCGCTTTTCGTGCCCTTTGCTTTCAAACAAGCCAGCAACCAAAGTGGCGCGGTTCTGGGCGCACCCACCGACATTGGCCCTGGCAGTTTGTTGTACCGAACCGATATTTTGAAAAAAGCAGGCGTAAGTGAGGCCGAGTTAACTCAATCATGGGACTCCTTTGTCAAATCTGGCGTGAAAATCAAAGCTGCAACAGGTGCCTATTTGCTGGCCGATGCACGCGATATCAAAGACATTTTGATCCGTACCAATTTAAAACCAGGCGAAGGGCTTTACTTTGACGCCAGCGGCAAGGTGCTGGTTGATTCGCCTCGATTTGTCAGGGCGTTTGAGTTGGCCAAAAAAGTGCGCGATCAAAAACTTGACGGCAAAATTCGCGCATGGTCAACCGAATGGTCTCAGGGTTTTAAAAACGGTCAGATCACGGCCCAAATGTCTGGCGCATGGTTGGCCGGCCACATGGCCAACTGGCTGGCGCCTAGCACCCAAGGCTTGTGGCGCGCGGCGCAATTGCCTGAGCAGTCATGGGCGGCTTGGGGTGGCACTTTTTATGCAATTCCCAAAGCTTCGAAAAACAAAGTCTTGGCGTGGGAGTTCATTCAACTCATGACCTTGAACCGCGAGATGCAGTTGGCCGCATTCAAAGTGCGCGACGCATTTCCTGCGCTGCTGGGGGCTCACACCGATGCCTTTTACGACCAGCCCATTGCTTTTCTCGGCGGCCAAAAAGCCCGGCTTTTGTGGCGCGAAGCCGCACTGAAAATCAAAGCCGTTGAGGTCCATAAGTTAGATCCGATTGCAGACGAAATTGTCACCCTGGAGTTAGACAAAGTTTTGAACCATGGCAAAAACATCCCCTTGGCTTTAGCCGATGCCAAGGCGTTGCTCGAGCGCAGAGTGCGCCGCTGAAATGGGGCTTGACTCCAAGCATTTGCGAGCCCGCTGGCCACGCCTGCCAGTGCCCTTGGCACCCTATGTTTTTCTAAGCCCTTTTGTGCTGTTGTTTGGGCTCTTTTCTTTGTTCCCCTTGTGCTTTTCGTTGTACCTTGCTTTTCAGTCTTGGGAGCCCACTTCAGGTCTGGCTGCGATGCAATTTGTAGGGTGGGACAACTTTGTTTTCGCCCTGCAAGATGAATGGTTCTGGACGTCCCTTGGCAACACAGTCTGGCTGGCCACAGCGGCCGGCGTGCCTCAGCATTTGGTGGCCATACCGTTGGCATTTTTCATTCACACCCGTTTTGCAGTGCTGCGCAACAGCGTGGTGGGCATTTATTTTTTGCCCTACATCACATCCACCGTGGCCATTGCCATGATGTTCAACACCTTGTTTTCGACTGATTACGGCATGGTCAATCATGGCTTGAAGGCGTTAGCGCATTGGCCCGTTCTGCATCACTTTGTGCCCGAGCAAGCAACAGATTGGCTGGGGCAAGCCCAGTTCATCAAACCGGTGATTGCCTCCGTGGTTTTTTGGCGTTACTTGGGTTTCAACATCGTGCTGTACTTGGCTGCGCTGCAAACCATTCCCAAGGAGCTTTATGAGGCCGCCACCATGGACGGGGCCAGTCGGTGGAATCAATTTTGGTTCATCACGCTGCCAAGTTTGAAGCCCATGATTTACTTTGGTGTGATGCTCAGTGTGATCGGTGGCCTGCAATTGTTTGAGGAGCCCTTCATTTTGACCGGCGGCAAAGGCGGGCCCGATCAAGCTGGTATGACCAGCGCCATGTACATGTACCGCACTGCATTTGAGTTCAATGATTTTGGAACTGCCAGCGCTTTGTCCTGGCTCTTGTTCATTTGCGTGGCATTTTTAACCTGGCTGACCAACCAAGCTTTTCGCAACCGCCATGGCCCCGCTTGAGCGCCCCTCGTCTTTGAAATTCATGTCCTCCTGGGCTGCCTACGCTTTGGTAGGTGTGGGCATGCTCATTATGTTGGCCCCATTTTATTTCATGTTTGTCTTTGCCACGCACCCGCGTACTGAGATTTTCAGTGTGCCACCGCCAACGTGGTTTGGCCAAGCCTTTGAATTGAACTTTGGCATCTTGAATGAGCGCGTTGCCTTTTGGAAAAGTTTGAGCTGGAGTTTGTATGTCGCCTTGATGGCCACGGCCTTGACCTTGCTGTTTTGCAGCATGGGGGCTTATGCCTTTGCCATCTATGAGTTTCGATTTAAAAAGCCCTTGTTCACACTGGTTGTGGCAAGCATGTTGTTGCCTTCATTTTTGGGCATGATTCCCAGCTTCATGATCATGGACGCGCTGGGCTGGATCGACCAGCCACGCGCTTTGTACATACCAGGCGCTGCCAGTGCGTTTGGTATTTTTCTGGTGCGCCAGTTCATTGTTTCCTCAATTCCCCGCGAGCTGATTGAGGCAGCGCGCATGGACGGTTGCGGCGAGTTTGGCATCTACCTGCGCGTGGTCCTGCCATTGCTTCAACCGGCTTTGGGCACCTTGGGCCTGATCACCTTCATTGGCTCATGGAACAACTTCATTGGCCCCCTGATCGTGATGCGCTCGCCCGAGATGTACACCCTGCCCTTGGCGCTGCGCAGTTTGCAAAATCCCGCCGACACCGAATGGGGCGCCTTGATGGCTGGGTCGGCCATTGCCACTTTGCCTTTGCTTGTTCTGTTTGTTTTCTTTTCACGACGTTTGATCGAAGGATTGACGGCAGGCGCGGTACGCGGTTGATGCCCTTCTCACATAATTTTTATGCACACTGAATCAAGATTGTCCTTTCCTCGATCTTTCATTTGGGGCGTAGCCACCAGTGCGTTTCAAATTGAAGGCGGTGCAGACGCAGCTGGCAAAGGACCGTCTATTTGGGATGACTTTTGCCGTTTGCCCGGTGTGATTCAGGATGGCAGCGATGGCCGCAGCGCCTGTGAGCACCTGCGCCTGTGGGAAGAAGATCTGGATTTGCTGGTCCACTTGGGCGTTGACGCCTACCGCTTTTCCATCTCTTGGCCGCGCATACAAGCCCTTGGATCAGGACCCTTCAATGAGGCTGGTTTTGATTTTTATGAACGCTTGATCAATGGCATGGTGGCGCGTGGCTTGAAGCCTTATTTGACCTTGAACCATTGGGACTTGCCCAGCGCGCTGCAGGCCCACGGCGGCTGGGAAAACCGCGAAACCGTGCAGCACTTTGTGACCTATGCATGCGAAGTGGCACGCAGATTTGGCGATCGCGTGGTCTCCATTTGCACCCACAATGAGCCTTGGGTGATGGCGTATCTAGGACATGAATCAGGCGTCTTTGCCCCTGGCATCCGAAATCGTTCATCGGCCATGCAAGTAGCCCACCATTTGCTGCTCAGCCACGGCCTGGCGGTCAAGGCCATGCGCGATCAAGGCTGCAAAAGCCAGTTGGGCATTGTGCTCAATATGGCGCCAGTGCATCCGGCCACAGCCAGCCTGGAAGATCAGGCGCGGGCCCGGTTGGACGATGGCACAGGCCTTCGCTGGTACCTCGAACCCTTGCTACTGGGCGCCTACCCGGCAGATGCATGGGCCCACTGCGGCCCTGATGCGCCCAAAGTCCAAGCTCAAGACATGGCGCACATCCAAGCTCCGCTGGATTTTTTGGGGATCAATTACTACACTCGAAATGTAACCAGTGCTGACGCACCTTGGAATGCCAAGGCCCTGGGCTTGGAAGTGACGGATATGGATTGGGAGGTCTACCCACAGGGCCTGACTGAGTTGCTCCTGCGCTTGCACCAGGACTATGATTTGCCGCCTCTCTTGATCACAGAAAACGGCGCTGCCTACGCGGACCGAGTCGAGCAGGGGGAAGTTCACGACACCGATCGACAAAGCTACTTGGCAAGGCACATGGAGGCCTTATCGCAGGCCATGCAGAAAGGCGTTCGGGTGGATGCTTACTTTGTCTGGAGTCTGCTGGACAACTTTGAATGGGCTTTTGGCTACAGCAAGCGTTTTGGCATTGTGCGGGTTGACTACGAGACGCAAAAGCGAACTCTCAAAGACAGCGCTTTATGGTATCGATCGTTTTTGCAAATGCAGCATTCAATGCGCGCCAAGGATTGACATGGGACACTTATCATTGCATGCACTGCAAAAAAACTACGGCAGCACCACCGTCATCCACGACATCAATTTGGAGGTGCAGGAGGGTGAATTTTTGGTTTTAGTAGGGCCATCGGGTTGCGGAAAATCCACTTTGTTGCGCATGATCGCTGGACTTGAAAGCATCACACAGGGCGATCTTTTGATGGACGGTGTGCGCGCCAATGAAGTGCACCCAGCGGATCGCGGCGCGGCCATGGTGTTTCAAAACTACGCACTGTACCCCCACATGACGGTGGCTGAGAACATGGGTTTTTCCCTGCGCATGAACGGCATACCCAAAGTGCAAAGAGAACAAACAGTGGCACGAACCGCCGACATTTTGAAAATCACGCACCTGCTGCCCCGCTTGCCCAAGGCATTGTCTGGCGGTGAACGCCAGCGAGTCGCCATTGGCAGAGCCATCGTGCGAAAACCCAAAGTCTTTTTGTTTGACGAACCGCTGTCGAACTTGGATGCGGCGCTGCGCGTGAGCATGCGCATTGAGTTGTCGCGCCTTCACAAAGAGTTGGGCAGCACCATGGTCTATGTCACGCACGATCAGGTCGAGGCCATGACCATGGGGGACAGAATTGCCGTCATGCACCAAGGGCGCATTGCACAAATTGGCAAACCCATGACGCTTTACAAGGAGCCGATCAATACATTTGTAGCCAGTTTTTTGGGCGCACCGACCATCAACCTGATCACTCGTCCTGATGTGGATTCGAGCCCAGAGCATCGTTCGCTTTGGCAGCAAGTTCAGTCCCAGGCACCGCAAGAAGCACATCAACTGGGCGTTCGCCCTGAAAACTTAAAAATTGCGGCAAGCACGGCAGCATGTGCCAGCCTTGTTTTATCAGAGCAACTCGGAGATGCTTGCATCTTTCACTTGCGGATGAACGGTTTGCCTGAACTTTTGACACTCAAGCTGAATGCTGATCAAGCGCCACCATCTTCCGGACAAATTCTGGGGCTTGCGCTGGACCCTCTGCACTGCATGTGGTTTGACAAAGCAGGTCAGCGCGTGGCGTCCCCGCATCTCAAGGCTTAGGCGCCACCGGCAAGGGCAAGCCTTTTTCGGTCATGGCCTGGCGCAAACGGTCTGGGTAGTCACTGATGATGCCGTCCACTTGCCAATCTATGAAACGCAGCATTTGAGGCTTTTGATTCACAGTCCAAGGTATCACCAAAAGCCCCATGGCCTGTGCTTGTTTGACCAAATCAGGGGTCAGGTTGTTGTGGTTGGGCGCCCAAATCACACCTGCCGACTTTCCAGCAGATGCCTTGACCATCTTGGGCACCGAGCCCTCGTGGTCTTTCAGCAAATGGCCTGCGGTCCAAGCGCCGTCCTTGAGTGTGCTGTAGTTAGCCGAATCAATGGTCAAGTACATGGTGCGAACTTCTGGCGCCAATTGGTGCAGCAACTCCAAGGTGCGCCAATCAAAACTTTGAACCATGACGCGGCGTGTCATGCCAAACTCACGCAAGACCTCTAACAACTTGCTCACAAATGCCTGCGGCTCCAGTGTGTTGTTGGGGTAGTGCGGGTTGATTTTGGTTTCGATGTCAAAGTGAATGTCTTTGGCGCCAAGTTGGTTGACCATCTTGAACAAGGAAGCCAAGCTGGGGATTGTCTGACCATCCGCGGGTTTTTGAGTTGGAAATTCTTTGGCGTAAGCGTGATTTGGATTCAATCGCCCCACATCAAAAGATTGCACCTGAGCAAACGTCAGATTCTTGATCAATGGTTCATGTGCCTTGAGCCATTGCCCTTGCGCATCCCGGGTCAAGGCTGGGTTCATGGCGGGGTCGTGTGAAATCACCGGCACGCCGTCTGAGGTGATGGCGATGTCCAGCTCTAATGTCGTCACACCCATGCGAATGGCGTTTTCAAAGGCCACCAAAGTGTTTTCAGGCCATAAGCCACGCCCGCCTCGGTGGGCTTGCAGATCGAACGCAGGGGCTTGAAACGCACTCGCACTTGCCAGGGCAAACAGGGTGAGGCGCAGAAAAAATACAACTTTGCGCGGCATCCAACTTGAAAAAATGGAGCATAAATGAGACATTTGGATGAGTCCTTATTGAAATCAAAGCTTGATGTAGATGCGTTTTTTATCAAGCCCATAGGCAAGGCACCAACACAGCAACATGAACATCACGGCAAACAACAATGAGCCGTTTTTATCGCCTGCCCAATGCGCAAACCCATTGGTAAAAATCCAATCAAACAAAGCCATTGGCCCAATGTGAACCAACCATAAAACACTCATGCCCAATTCTGCCAATAAATAAATAAATAAAGTGTTTTTACCAAACACTTCGAAAAAATAAGTCCAGCCGCGCGATGCTTTCAGGTCTGTCCAATAAAGCAATAAGGCAAACAATGCCAAATCAAACCCAATGCTGATGAGCACATACGAGCTGGTCCATAATTTTTTATTCACCGGAAAAACTTGTGCCCACATTGCTCCGCAAATCAGCGCCAAGGCTGCCCACATCAGAAAACGTCTGATCAGCGCCATGTCAGGGCGCTTCATATGCAGCGAGCTGCCAACGGCATAGCCCGCCAATACATTCACAATGGCCGGCAAAGTGCCAAGCAATCCCTCCGGGTCAAACGCAATGCCCTCGCCCTTGTAAAGGTGCGATGCGCCCAGCGCCCACACATCAAGCTTGAGCGCTGCATTGCCTTGCAGCGTGTAGTCACCTGCTGCAGCCAAAACCCACCAATTTGCCAACAAGGCCAATGCACTGAACAGTGCTGCCCCTTTTAACTTCAAAAAATGCACGATCAGAGCAGCCGCGCCATAGGCCAACGCAATGCGCTGCAGCACACCCAATATCCGTGTGTTGGCCAAGGGCAACAGTTGCCATTGCCCTTGCGCGGTGAATTCAAAAAACGGGAACCAATACAACAAGTAGCCACACAAGAAAATGAGCACTGTGCGCTTGAAAACCTGAACAAGAAAAATGGAGGTTGCCAAGCCTTGATTTTTCGCCATGCTCAGGCTCAAGGAAGCGCCTACAGCAAACAAAAAACTAGGGAATACCAGATCAGTCAGAGTCAAGCCATGCCATGTGGCATGGAGCAAGGGTGCATAGGATTTTTCCTCGCTGATCGACATGTTGACCACAATCATCAGCGCGAGGGTCAGACCTCGCAGCACATCGACAGACAAAACACGCTGCTGCATGTCTTTCACTTGGGCGCCCTCAGCGCCTCAGCAATGCCTTGAAGCACCAGATTGGCCATGACTTGGTAGCCCACTGCATTGGGATGAACACCGTCGCCAGAATAGATCTTTTGCAAGCCCTTGTGCTGGTCCACCATGGATGGAAAATAATCAACGAATGTGATTTGATGCCTGGCTGCATAAGCTTTGATTCGCTGATTCACTTCAATGATTTTGTCAGCCGGCTGGGCACCTGGGTTCCAGGGAAAAGCAGAAGCCGGTAGCACCGAGCACAGCACAACGCGAATGCCATGTACTTTTGCCAATTCGGCCATAGAGGCAATGTTGCCTACAATCATGTCCACGGTGGCCGGGCCTGTGTTGCCTGCCACATCATTGGTGCCAGCCAAGATCACCACCATTTGGGGTTGGAGTTCGATCACATCGCTTCGAAAGCGAAGCAGCATTTGGGGTGTGGTTTGCCCACTGATGCCGCGGTTGATACGGGTTGCATTCCAAAATGAAGGGGTCCAAAATTCAGTGATTGAATCGCCCATGAAAATGGTTTTTTCCACCTTGTTCTCAGCGCTTTTCAATTGCGCATTGGCACTGCGGTAAGCGGCCAGATTGGGCCAGTCAGCGCCGGCTTCTTTGTCTGTGGCAGCCCAAGCCAAGCCACCCACGCTAGAGAGAATCATGGCCATCAAAGCCCTCATCAAAAATTTATAAAACATTGCCATTTCTTTCGTTGAAAACCAGATGAGATTCATGCTCTGCGCCTCAGTGAGTGCGCGTGACCTTGGCCAAAAATCGTGGTTGATCTGGGTTCATGCCGCGAGCGCGGGCCAAGGCCTCGACCATGGGGTAAAAACTTTGAATCATGGACACCGGGTCTAAATCAACCGCGCCTGTTTCAGCGATAGGTAAATTTGCACCCGGTGTGCCGCTGGGCGCTGCAAGCAAAACAAGTGCGCCGCGGGCACGCATTTCTTGCGCCAAACTGAGCAAGCCTGCCTGAGTTGGCCCCCTGGGCGCCAAGACCAGCAATGGGTAGCCTTCATCAATCAGCGCCATGGGGCCGTGTTTGACTTCAGCCCCTGAAAAAGCTTCAGCCTGAATTGCGCAGGTTTCTTTGAATTTGAGTGCCGCTTCCAAAGCGATGGGCATTCCGGTGCCGCGGCTGATCACCAACAACCTGTCGGTCTGCTGCAAACTCTCAAGGGCAGAACTCCAATCAGAATGGGCTGCTTGCTCTAAAACCTCAGGCAATTGCATCAATGCATTTTGCAAAGTTGTGTCTGATTGCCAAGCTGCCACCACACGGACTCCCGCCACCAATTGCGCAATGAAACTTTTGGTGGCAGCCACACTTTTCTCATTGCCTGCGTGCAATGGAAAAAGCCATTGCGCAGCATCTGCCAGCGGAGAATCAGCTTGATTCACAAATGCCGCTGTGCAGCCTCCACTTTCACGAAAAAACCGAGTGGGCTCAATCAGATCGGGGCTTTGCCCAGATTGAGAAAATGCCATAGAGACAAGGCCCTTGCATTCAATGCGTGATTGATACAACGTGATCAGGGACATCGGCAATGAAGTGACCAGCCGCCCCATTCTTGCCATGATCAGGTAGGCCATGTAGTGTGCTGCATGGTCTGAGCTACCTCGCGCCACCGTCAAGATGGAAGATGGCGCATGCAGTCTGAGCATGGCGCCGAACTCCTGGTACTGCGCATGGTCAAAAGCCAGTTGCCTGGCAACAGCAGTAGGCGCCTCGCGCGCTTCAAGCAGCATGTGGGTGGTCAATGGACATTCCTTCTACAAAAACATTCGTCAGTATCAAATCGCGGTTCAACAAAACCATGTCGCCCCACGAACCGATGCTCAAGTGGCCCCTGTCTTGCAAACCCAAGTAATTTGCCGCATGCGTTGAAACACGCGCAGAAGCTTCGCTCACCGACAAACCCATTTCATTGACCAAATTTCGCAAGGCTTGGTCCATGGTCAACGTCGATCCGGCCAAAGTTCCATCGGCGAGACGAACGCCCCCGGCGCATTTGGTCACAGTGTGCCGGCCTAAACGGTAGTCGCCATCGGGCATGCCGGCAGCAGCTGTCGAATCGGTCACGCAATACAAGCTAGGAATAGCGCGCAGGGCTACGCGAATGGCGCCAGGGTGCACATGAATCAAATCCGGGATGATTTCCGCATATTGCGCATGGGCCAGCGCTGCCCCTGCCAGCCCAGGGGCGCGGTGGCTCAGCCCCGTCATGGCATTGAACAAGTGCGTGAAACCGCTGGCACCCTGTGCCAAAGCTTGCACCCCCTCCTCATATGAAGCCAAACTGTGTCCTAGTTGAACTTTGAAACCGGCTTTGCACAAGCCGTCGATCAAGTCCATGTTGCCAGCGACCTCCGGGGCCAGTGTGATCAGTCGAATTGGAAACAAAGCATGCAGGCGCAGCAACTCATCCACCTCTACAGCGCGGGCAAAGTCTGGTTGCGCGCCCAGCTTGCCATGGTTGATGTAAGGCCCCTCCAAGTGCACGCCCAAAACCCGGGCACCCTTGCTGCCAGGCTGCGCCGCCACATCGCGCATGGCACAAAACGCCATTTCCAAATCATGCGTGGGCGCTGTCATGGTGGTGGCCAGCAGCGCAGTTGTGCCGTGCTGTGCATGCAATTGACTGACGACCTGCATAGCGTCGCCGCCTTGCATGATGTCACGCCCCGCTCCACCATGCACGTGCAAATCAATGAAGCCAGGCAGCACGATAGTGTGTGCGCCGTCACGCACCCGCGACTCATCCACCAAATCGCCCGTCAGGCTTTGGATGCGGCCTTCGTCGCTCAACACCAGCTCCCCCCATAGAAAACCTTGGGGCGTCAAGATGTAGCCAGAAATTGGATGGTTCATTCTCGTCTCATTTCAGCCACAAAGTCATAGTAATCACTGCGGCAATAAGAGTACGTTAATTCTGCGGCCTGGCCACTTGGCAAATACCCCAGTCGTGTGATGAACAAAACAGCTTGCCGCTCGGCAATATTCAAACGTTGGGCTAATTTTGCTGGCGCATTGATTGCACGAATGTGCTGCAAAGCTCGAACTGGCGCTTTCTGATGCTGTTTCAAATAGTCATACAAAGAAGTCGTCACTTTCATGGGTGCAGGCAGCACAGACTGCGGCAATACACTGACTTCATAAGCCATCACCACCCCATCTGCCAAACGCAGGCGCTCTAGGCGTGCCACCTTGGCGCCCGACGACAAGCCCAGGCTCAATTGCTGCTCGCAACTTGGGGCCACGATGGCGCGCTGCAACCACTTTGAAGAGGGTGTGTAGCCCCGCCGGCGAAGCTCCTCTGAAAAACTGGTGAGCTGCGACAAGCCTTGTTCTAAGCGCGGGGCAAACTGAGATGCCACGTAGTTGCCAGAGCCGCGCTTGCGAAGCACCAAGTCTTGCGCGACCAGCTGATCAATGGCCGCTCTGGCCGTTGCCCGAGATACGCGCATGTCCAGCGCCAACTGTCGTTCCGAAGGCAGGGCCTGTTCAGGCTGAAACTGCCCCTCACGAATGCAAGTCTCCAAATGGCGTGCCAACTGCAAATAGACCGGCGTGCTGTCACGCAGATCTGCCTTGAATTTAAAAAAATCCATGTCGATCATCGGCACACAGGCCAGGACTGGATTGCTGACAGTGATATCTCATGGCATGTCGATCTGCGCTGAGGAGCTGGCACGTCCTTGCAAAGAAAAAGCTGAAACTTTGACTTTGCTTTGAGCTCGAATCGGGCCGCTCACCTCAGGGCTGCTCGGTTGTGGCTCTGAGCCATCCAGGGTGTAGCGAAGCACGAAGCCTGGCATCTCATGGTTTGCCAGCACCTGCCCGTCTTGCACACGCAAACCGGGCGGTGCAATACGGTAAGACAAGCCAGGCATGTCTCGGTCAAGTTGCGGCAAGACACGTTTGCCCAATTGATTGACAAAAACGGACCACCCATGTGCGTGGCGCAGGCGGGCCTGTTCGGGGTTGCGCAGCGTGGCCCAATCTGGGTCGGGTGACCATGCTCGCTCGGCCAGGGCCAACAGCCGCGGCATCAACAGCGTGTCCATGGTTTGGCTGCTGCGCACTGTCTCGGAAAACAGGGTCCCCTCTAAACCCAAGATATTGGCTTGTCCAAAATCAGTCAGGCCATCAAAACCCGGTACAGGTCTGGCGTCGTAGGGGGCCGCACGAATGAAGTCAAATGGCACGAAGTCATAGACTGTTTGTAAATCCACATACCGTGCCCAATTCACGCCGGGCTCTGCTGGGTTGGCGTTGTGTGACATGTCGAAGTACAAATAGGTGGCTGGAGCCAAGATGCTTTTGTAACCCGCATTGGCCAAGCGGTAAGCCAAGTCCGCCGCATCGTCTAAATTATTCCAGACATGCAACTGAAAGCCGCGTTGTGTGAAATGTGGATTTGGAATTAACTTGTCAGCGCCGCGCAGTTTGACCTTGCGCGCGCCAAGCTCTTCCCAGCCGGCCGCAACCAAACCGCGTTGGCGTAACATGCGGTCAACGCGGCTGTAAAAATAATCCCAAACTTGGGCCATGTCGGTCCAATTATTTTTTGCCATCAATTTGCGTGTGGCCGGTGACTGCTCCCAAGCACCGCTTGGCAATTCATCACCCCCTACGTGCAAAGTGCGCAAGGGCACACCCGCTTGGCGGTGCAATGCGGTGACATGCGACACAACGTGTTCAATGAATCGGTAGGTTGAAGCCAGCCCAGGATCCATCAAGTTATCGTTGTAATTTTGCGCTGTGCGGTAAACCGATTTGTCTTGCAAATCATGGAGTAAAAACCGGGCTGCATCGGGATTGCCTGCCTTTTTCTTTTGCTCAAAGCGCCATTGCATGGCCTTGACGGCAGCGCGTGCGTGGCCTGGCATTTCAATTTCGGGGATCAGCTCAATGTGCAAAGCTGCAGCGTATTGCACAATGGCCATGTAATCAGCGCTGCTGTAATGACCGCTGCCATGCCAGTCATTCACATCGGGGCCAGAGCCATAGGCTGGGGGCAAGTGGGGCAAGGGCAAGAGGCCGTGACCGCGACGCGCGCCAAACTGCGTCAACTCTTGGAGTCCCGGCACTTCCAAGCGCCAACCTTCGTCATCGGTTAAATGGAAATGAAATTTATTGAGCTTGTAGCGCGCCATTAAATCAAGCAATTGAAATATTTTTTCTTTGGGTTGAAAGTTTCGAGACACATCCATCTGAAAGCCTCGATAGGCAAAGCGGGGGGTGTCACGCAGCAGCCAAGCCGGAATATGCAATACACCTGCTGAATCGCTTTGGATCGATAACAATTGGCGCAAGGACTCTAGTGCGCGGGCCACACCAGCGGCTGTGATGCCCGTGACAGTGATGCCGTTTTGTGAATCGACTTTGAGCTCATACGACTCTGCAGAACTCATGCCAGAGACAACCCCTGTGCGAAGACGCAAGCGCCCCGATGCTGATGCCAAATCTGCAGCGGAGGTGTGGTGGATGACTTGAACCCCTTGAGCTGACTGGCCAGGCAGGTGGGGTTTGATGATTTTTTGCGCCAGTGCCGCTTCATTTTTCAAGCCCACTGAAGCTTCAATCGTTGGCATTTTTCGCCATCGCAAGAAGCCATCTAACTTTTGTGCAAAGTGCGGACGTGGAAAGACGGGAGGCAAAGTTTCAACTGGCAAATCGCTGATGATCGCGTTGCGCTCGTATTGTTGCAAAGGACTGAGCAAGCCCGATTGGCCTTGCACATTGCCTGCCACCTGCTCAGGCTGTGAGGGCAGTTGCATTTGATAATCGGTGATGGCCAAGCCTTGCTCAGGCGCAGCGTCCCAGACCCAGTAAGGCCCTGTTGGCCCTTTGGCCATTTTCATCATGCGCTCTGGGTGAAAAAACTCAATCCGCACAGATTTTTGCGGCGCTACAGATGGGGTTTGAGGTTTGGGATACAAGCGAAACAGCGTGCCGGCCATTTGCTCGATGGCATAAGGGCCTTGCACTTCTTTCAAATCCACGCCCGCTACACAATTGAAATACAGCGACCAGCCTGTCGCTGGAATATCTTGCTGCGATAAATGGCTCAGCTCAAAGACCACCCATGAGCGCCCTTGCGGGTGCTCGCTTGAAAATACATTGCGCAGCACCTCCCATCGCAAGCGCACAGGCGCTGCTGGCATGGCGGACATTGGTGCCTGCGCTTTTTTCGCAGGGCTTGCAAGCTCTGCGCGCAGGGTCAAAGAGGAAAATGCCAATCCAATAAGAACCCCAACCACCAGCTTGAAAAGCTTCACGGGCATGACCTTGCACGCAGCTTGAACAATACGCTTTGCCCTGCTTGCACAGGGCCTGCGTGCATCAAGTCAATCACTTCAAATTCATCTGCATTGCTCACCACCACGGGGCTGATCATGGAGACGGCATGAGCGGCCAAATAAGCCAAATCAATTTCGAGCACAGGCTCGCCTGCTTTCACGTGCGTGCCAGGCTGCGCCAAGCGCTTGAAACCTTGCCCCCCCAGCTTGACCGTGTCCACTCCCATGTGCACGATGATTTCAGCCCCAGCTTGCGTGACGATCGCAAAGGCATGGTTGGTGCTGAAAATATTGGCCAAATGACCATCGCAGGGTGCGACCACCAATGTACCCGCAGGCCGAATCGCCAAGCCCTCACCCACGGCATGTGTAGAAAAGGCCGCATCAGGAACCTCGCTCAATGGCAGCACCTCACCAGAGACAGGGGCCAACAATTCAATAACCGCAGCGGCAGCAGCGCTGGAGTGCTGCGTCGATTCAGCAGGTGCATGCGCAGATGCTGTTGAAGGGGCCAAGGGGGCTTGCCCTTGCAAGGCTTGGCGCAGGGCATCGGCCAGCAACTCGGCTTTGGGGCCCACCACAATTTGGACATTTTGGGCGTTCAGTTTCACCACGCCACTTGCACCTAGATTTTTTGCAGCTTTTTCGTCTACTAAACTGGCATCGTGCACCGTCAAACGCAAACGGGTGATGCACGCATCCACACCGACAACATTGGCACTGCCGCCCACCACTTGGACGTACGCGCGCGCCAAATCAGCCATGTTGTTTGGATGAACAAAATTTCCAGCAGCAAGACTGGGGTTGCCCGCAGGTTCCTCATCGTCTTCACGTCCTGGCGTTTTTAAATTGAAGGCGCTGATGACAAGCCTGAACCCAAAGTAATAGATCGCAAAAAATACCGCGCCTTGAACCAGCAGCATGAACCAGTCTTTGGCCAAAGGATTGCGCGAGGACAACAGCATGTCGACAAAGCCCGCACTGAATCCAAAACCCGCAATCCATTGCATCGATGCGGCCAAATACACCGAAACACCGGTCAGCAAGGCATGCATCACATACAGCAATGGCGCAACAAACATGAACGAAAACTCAAGGGGCTCTGTCACGCCTGTGAAGAATGAGGCGAATCCGGCCGCAATCATGATCGATGCAACGCGCGTTTTGTTTTCAACTTTGGATGTGTGATAAATCGCCAACGCTGCACCAGGCAAACCAAACATCATGATGGGGAAAAAACCAGCCTGGTACATGCCGGTGATGCCCAAAACTGCTTTGCCTTCAGCCAGCGTTTTGGCGCCCCCTAAAAAGTTAGGGATATCGTTGATGCCGGCAACATCAAACCAAAATACCGAATTCAAAGCATGGTGCAAGCCAACAGGTATCAACAGTCGGTTGAAAAATGCATAGACCCCCGCACCCGTTGGCCCCATGTCTTTGATGCTCAGGCCAAAGTTGACCAAGCCGTTGTAAATCCAGGGCCAAACAGCCATCAAAATAAAAGCCACGAAAATCATGGCGAAGGACGTGATGATGGGCACCAAGCGCCGCCCACTGAAAAAAGCCAATGCATTGTGCAATTGGACTTGGCTGAATCGGTTGTACAACTCAGCTGCAATCACGCCAGTCAAAATGCCAACGAATTGGTTGTTGATTTTGCTGAAGGCTTTGGGAACTTGATCTGCAGGGATCGATTGAATTTGCGCCACCGCACCGGGCGAAAGCAAAGTGGTGAGCACGTAGTACCCTACCAAGCCCGCTAAAGCAGCCGCACCGTCTCGGTCTTTGGACATGCCGTAGGCCACGCCCACAGCAAACAGAATCGACATGTTGTCAATGATGGCAGCGCCTGCTTTGATCAAAAATGCAGCCGCCGAACTGCCCGAGCCCCAACCATTGGGGTCTATCCAGTAGCCAATGCCCATCATGATGGCGGCAGCCGGCAAAGTGGCGACCGGCACCATCAGTGCGCGGCCAATTTTTTGCATGTATCCCAAAATATTCATGACTTGTCTCCCCTTGATTTTAATTTTCCATGAACTTCAGCAAGCGCTTTCGCACCTCCGAAGCACTCCCCATCTCAACAACCTCTTTGGCCAAAGCTTGGCAAGTTGCCAAGTCAAGCCGATTGATGCAGGCTTTGACCGAGGCAATGGCCGGCACCGACACCGACAATTCCCTGACGCCCATGCCCAACAAAACAGGCACTGCCAACACATCTGAAGCCATGGCGCCGCAAACCCCCACCCACTTACCGTGCTGTTGAGCGCCCTCACACGTTAGAGCCACCATTTTCAAAACTGCAGGGTGCAAACTATCGGCTTTGTGCGCCAATTTAGGGTGGCCACGGTCCATGGCCAAGGTGTATTGGGTCAAGTCGTTGCTGCCAATTGAAAAGAAATCAACCTCTTGCGCCAAACGACTGGCCAAGAGCGCTGCCGAGGGCACCTCGACCATGATCCCCACCGCAACAGGGGGGGCATCCAACAAGGATTGTTCTTGCGCCAAGATAGATTTGGCTTCTTGCAACTCTTCCAGCGTGGCGATCATGGGGAACATGATGTGCAACTGGCTGTAGCGCGCTGCGCTCAAAATGGCACGCAACTGGCTGCGAAATAATGGAGGCTGATCTAAGCTGACACGGACACCGCGCAAACCTAAAAATGGGTTGTCCTCTTTGGCCATGGGCAAGTAGGCCAAAGGCTTGTCTCCCCCGATATCGAGTGTTCGGATCACCAGCGCTCGAGTCAGGCCCAGCGCCTTGGCAACGTCTTGGTACGCTTGAGCTTGCTCGTCTTCACCAGGTGCATCCATGCGCCCTTCAAATAAAAACTCCGATCGCAGCAAGCCCACCCCATCCGCCCCAAGGGCCAGTGCTTCGTGCGTATCTTGGGCATTGCGAACATTGGCGGCAACTTCAATCCTTTGCCCATCGAGCGTGACGGCATTGGTTTTGGCCGCCAATTGGTCCGATTGATTTTGTGCCTGCAATAAATCCATTTGCGACCGCGCAGCACTTAGCTGCAAGTCGGTGGGGCTGTCAAACAACAGCCCTTGCGTGCCATGGAGTACCGCCCAACTGCCCGAGAGCAAATCCAACGCGTGAGGGTCGATGCCGCAAACAGCGGGCACGCCATAGGATCTGGCCAAAATTGCAACATGGCTGGTGGCCCCGCCTCCCACGGTACAAAACCCAAGCAGCTTGCTGCGGTCTAATGCCACCGTGTCAGACGGCGTCAACTCGTCAGTGACCAAGATGCAGGGGTACGGCAAATCGATCGCAGCCGAACTCACCCCCAACAAGACATCGAGCACACGCTGGCCCACATCTCTGACATCATTAGCCCTGTCGCGCAGCAAGGCACTGCTGGCGTTGAGAAAATTCTGTGCCTGCAGTGTGCAGGCACTTTGCCATCCAAACGCCGCAGTTTTGCCCAGGTCGATTTGCTGGAGCGCCAACCCCCACAAGTCAGGGTCTTGCATCAGTTGAACATGCGAATGCAAGATGGCATGCTCGGCTGATTGGTTTTTAGAAGCCATGATCGTTTGAATTTGTGCCGTCGCAACTTGCAGTGCTTTCGTCAAATGTGCGCGCTCATGAACAACCGATTTTTCCAGCGCAGAAGGATCCGCCCACTCTAGGACCACATTGCTTGCTTTCCGAAATTGGAAAAGCCGCCCGACAGTCAAGCCGGGAGAAGCGGAAACACCTGTCAATGAATGGCCATAGGTCAACAACTGTGACGCCTGATGTGCTGGCATACCAGCATCCTGAAGGGGCCTGTGCTGGGCTTGAGGCAGCTCTTGCAACGACTCCCCGCTGCCTTGTAGCAGCAAGTCGGAGAGAACTTGAATGGCCTGCGCAGCGTCCAGCCCAGCGGCCTTGAAGCGCAATGAATCACCCTTTTGGGTTTCTAGCCCCATGATCGACACCACGGATTTGGCATTGACTTCCTTGTCACCACGCCAAAGTCGAATGTCCGATTTGAATTTTTTGGCCTGCGCCACCAAAATTGCAGCAGGCCGGGCGTGCAAGCCCAATGGGTTTGGCAAAGTCAGCCAATCTCCCCATTCAACTGCTTGCGTCGCCCCCTCGTCCATGCGAATTCCTCGTCAAAATTTAACAATTTTCACAGCCCCACGCCATGTTATCAAATTAACGCCCACTTGCATACCAATTTTTCCAAACGTACGTGGCCACACTCAAACCTGGCATGGATTGTTGAAATGTTTGTCCGTCAAATTCAACCGAAAAAATCTTCTCTTGCGCGGCTGCATTGAGCACCACCAAAGCAATCGATTTGTCGTCCTGATTTTCAAAGGCGACACTTTCCAAGCCACCCACATCGGTGCTCGAGCCAATCCGGCGAGCTCCAGGGCGAACGAATCGGCTGGCATGTGCCAATGCGTAGTAGTCGAAATTGCGCGTCACTTCACCCGTTTTGGAGTTGATCGTGACCACGCCGCGGCAATCTTTGCACCCCCCTTTGCGCGGCCCGTGGTTTTCGTCTAAGGCAATGTTCCACAGCAAAACACCTTTGGCCCAGCCCCGCGTAGTGCCAATGACCAAGTGGTGCATGTACCACGGCAATGTTTCGGGCCAATGGGGCTTCCATTCACCGCCTGAGCATTCTGTGAAATACGTATCTTTGTCTGGGTAAGCGTCGTGCACCCTTGATTGCGCACTCGCATCTCCTGCATAGCAGTGCCATGCCACCCCATCCACATAAGGTCGGGCTTTCGCATCGGCCAGCACTGCCAAAGGGGACTGCGCCTCGTCCCAGTTGTGGTCCCAGTCCAGAATGCGAATGGGTTGCGCACGCTTGGCCAGCAAGGGGCCAAGGTGCTCGCCAATCAAACGGGCTCGCATCGAAGAGTCTAACCGCATGCCGGGGTAGTCGTCTGGCTCAAAATGCGGTTCGTTTTGCAGCGTCAAAGCATGCAGCGGCACCCCTTCTGCTTGCATGGCGTCGGCAAATTTTTCCAGATAACGTGCAAAGACCCCATATGCATCGGGGCGCAATGTCCCTTTGATCAGGCTGTCGGTGGTTTTCATCCAAGCCGGCGCACTCCATGGGGAGGCCATGACTTTCAATTGAGGATTGATTTGCAATGCGCGTTTGACGATGGGCAAAACGTCTGCGTGCATCGGCGCCAGAGAAAAGCGAGACAAGGAAAAATCTGTTTCACCCTTGGCAACATCATCCAAGCTGTAATGGTGCAATGAAAAATCAGAAGCGCCCACGGTCAAGCGTGTAAAACTAAAGCCAATGCCAGGCGGTTTGCCAAACAAATCTTCCAGCAATGCTTGCCTTTGCGCTGGGTTCATTTTGTTTTGCATCAGCCACGCCGAAGCGTCAGAAATATTGGCGCCAAACCCAACCATCTCTTGATACCGCTGGCTTGCATCTACAACCAAATTCAGGCTCAGTGGTTTGGTTTTTCCAAAGTTCACGCTGGCCTGCGCTGCCAACAACTTGGACTGATCGGTGTAAGTGACCCACGACTGAACAACTGCAGGCGCTGGACTTTGGGCTGGTGTCTGCGCCACTGCCTGCACAGTACTGGCGCAAAGCAACATCAAAGATAGCGTGCGCATGCCAGTCCAACTTGAATCACATTTTTTCATTGAATTAACTTTCTCGTTGGCATGGAGTTGGAGTTGGTTGTCTTGACGTGCATCAGGAAGCAGCTGCACAGTGCTTGGCGATGTACTCGGCGTGGGTAGGCATGACTTCCACGCATTTCCCAATCACGTGCTCGATGTTTCCTAAAAACTCTTCTATTTCTTTTTCCGGATACAAGTCCACCAAGGGGTGGTAGCTTTGAGGCCTCAGCCCCTGCCCGCTCATGACTTGCAGCCAACTCATCTCACCAAACAGCTCGGAGCCCTCGCGGTAAACACGGCCATTGCTGCTGAACAAATCCATTTTGTGCTGCAGGCTTTCAGGAATTTCCATGTTTCGGCAATGGTTCCAAAAAGCCGAATCATCTCGCTGCGTTGCCTTGTAATGCAAAATGATGAAGTCTCGAATGCGCTCGTACTCAAATTGGGTTTGCCGGTTGTACTCGTTGATATCAGCCTTGGAAAAATCAGAATTTGGAAACAGATCAATCACGCGGGTGATGGCAGTCTGTATCAAATGAATGTTGGTCGATTCAATAGGTTCAAAAAAGCCACTGGACAAGCCGATCGCCACACAATTTTTTTGCCACGTTTGTTTGCGCCGTCCTGGCACAAATGGAATGCTGCGCGGCGAAGCCAAGGCCTCACCGTCTAAATTCCCCATCAAGATCGATGTGGCCTCGTCCTCGCTCATGAAACGGCTCGAATACACATGCCCATTGCCAATGCGGTGCTGCAAGGGAATGCGCCACTGCCAACCGGCCGTGTGCGCTGTGGCGCGTGTGTAGGGCAGCAAGGGTTCGGCTGATGCACATGGCACGGCCACTGCCCGATTGCAGGGCAACCAATGCGACCAATCTTCATAGGGCACGCCCATGGCTTGCCCAATCAACAGCGCCCGGATGCCCGAGCAGTCAATGAAAAAATCACCTTCGATGCGTTCACCACTGGCCAGCACAACGGCCTGAACATAGCCATCGGAATCACGCAATTGGGTCTGAATAATTTTCCCCTCAGTTCGCTGCACGCCCCTGTCTTGTGCATAGCCGCTTAAAAATTTGGCATACAAGCCCGCATCAAAATGAAACGCATTGGCAATGTCACCCAAAGGCGAGCCCGTCATCTCAGGCATGCTGCGAACATACTTGGATTTTTTTGGTGCAACTGAATTGATAGAGTAGGAACTCAAATCAGGGGCTTGCCCTGCTTGTCGCATTTTGAGCCAGTAGTGGTGGCAACTGACCGGCCCCAAGTCGTGGCCTATCTTGCCAAACCCATGCATGTAAGACTCACCCAGTTGCCCCCAGTTGACAAACTCGATGCCGAGCTTGAATGTGCCTTGCGTGCGCCTTAAAAATTCATCTTCGTTCAAGTCAAGGCCAGTGTTGAACAATTTGATGCCGGGAATCGTCGCCTCGCCCACGCCGATGGTGGCAATTTCATCGGATTCAACCAACCGAATTTGGTAGCGCTTGCCCAGCAAATGGGAGAAGGCCGCAGCCGTCATCCAGCCTGCCGTGCCTCCACCCACAATAACAATGTTTTGAATCGGTGCTGTGGACATGAGTGATCTCCTACAAATTAAATCGAGTCGCGTGCCTCAAAGACGCAGTGCAGAGGTGTCATCAAACAATGAAATGGCTGCCGAGTCCAAATCAAATCGGATCTCATCACCCAAGTGCAAACTGCAATTGCCAGCGCCCAAACTGGAGAACAGTTGGCCCGCAAAATCAAACCAAACCACGTGATGATTGCCCATGGGCTCAATCAACGAGACCACGCCCTGCCATGCACCCGCATCATGCAAGCAGACGTTTTCGGGTCTGACCCCCAAGCTGATCGCTTGGCCTGGCTCCGGTTTTTGTCCAAATGCGTATGCGCCCAGACTCAATGAAACACCGTGGGCTTGGAAGTGCAACACATCGCCCATGCGCATGATTTTTCCTTTCAGAAAATTCATGCTGGGCGCCCCTAAAAATCCAGCCACAAACAAATTCTCAGGCCGCTCGTAAACTTCCCTGGGAGAGCCAATTTGCTGAATTTTTCCGCCTTGCATGACCACAATCCGTGTGGCCAAGGTCATGGCTTCGACTTGATCATGCGTCACATAGATCATGGTTGCCTGCAATTTTTGATGCAGCAGTTTGAGCTCCCGGCGCAGCTCGGCGCGCAGTTTGGCATCCAAGTTGGACAATGGCTCGTCAAATAAAAACACGCCCGCCTCGCGCACCAAGGCCCTGCCAATGGCCACGCGTTGACGCTGCCCCCCCGAGAGTTGCGCCGGTTTGCGCTTGAGCAAGCTCTCAAGTTGCAACATGTGTGCTACGCGTGCAACACGCCGTTCGATCTCATCCTTGGGTGTGCCAGTGATGCGCAAACCAAAAGACATGTTGCGCTCGACGGTCATGGTTGGGTACAGCGCATACGATTGAAAAACCATGCCAATGTTGCGCTCACTCGGGTCGGCCCATGTCATGTCCTGCCCGCCAATTTCGACGTGCCCATCCGCCACTTCCAACAACCCGGCGATGCTGTGCAACAAGGTTGACTTGCCACACCCTGAGGGCCCAAGCAATACCAAAAACTCTCGGTCCTGAACTTCAAGGCTCAAGTTATGAATGATCTCAGAGGAGCCCAAACGCACACATAAATTTTCAACATTGACACTGGCCATGCTTACCCTTTCACGGCGCCAGCAGTGATGCCGCGCACAAACCACCGCCCTGATACAAAATAAAGCAGCAAAGGCAGCAGCGATGTCAAAATGGTTGCAGCCATGTTGACGTTGTACAAACGCGTTCCGGTGGTGGTGTTGATGACATTGTTCAACTGCACCGTCATGGGCAAATTATCACGACCGGCAAAGACCAACCCCAGCACATAGTCGTTCCAAACGCCGGTGACCTGCATGATCGTTGCCACAATAATGATAGGCGTTGACATGGGCAGCATGAGCTGCAGAAAAATCCTGACGAACCCTCCCCCATCCATGCGCGCAGCCTTGAACAACTCTTGCGGCACCGAGAGGTAATAATTGCGAAACAACAGCGTCATCACGGGCATGCTGAAGATGATGTGAATCAGCACAATTCCAGGCAAAGAATTGAAAAAACCCAACGCAGCAACCACCTTGACCAAGGGGTAAATCATGACCTGCACCGGAACGAAGGCCCCTAGCATCAAAATTCCAAATAGAACTTGCGCCCCCCGAGGACGATAAAAAGACAAGGCATAGCCGTTCAAAGCACCCAACAAAATAGGCAAGACGGTGCTAGGAATCACGATCCACACGGAGTTCCAAAACCCACCGCGTATGCCCTCGCATGCCACACCGGTGCACGCCGAAGTCCAGGCCATCACCCATGGCTCCCATGTGGGTGCTAGCGGCAATGCAAAGATATGGCCTAAGCGGATTTCATCCATGCTTTTGAACGAAGTCACAAGCATCACGTAAAGCGGCAGTAAAAAAAACACGGCAGAAAAAAATAAAAATGCATATACCCCCACACGTGCAGGCGTCAGGCCCTTGGGCTTTCGCCTGTGCAAGGCCTGTGGCATGGGGGACGCGCCGATCATGGCGTGCTCGGCGCTGCTCATGCGCCCTGCCTTGTCGACGATTGCCGGCTTCGCACATAGATCAAGGGGGCGACCATCAGCATCACCGTCAGAAGCAGCACTATCGCACCTGCCGAAGCCAGCGCAATATTGGCACGGCCAAACAAGTGGTCCATGATGAACTTGGCAGGTACTTCACTGGCCGTGCCTGGCCCGCCCTGGGTCATTGAGACAACGGCATCAAACAATTTGATCACCCCAGTGGACAACAAGATGAAAACCGTGGCCACAGTGGGCATCATCATGGGCAATACAATCGAGACATAGACTCTCCACGTGGGGATACCGTCCATGCGTGCAGCGCGCCAAATGTCCTCGTCGATGCCGCGCAAGCCAGCCAACATGAGCGCCATGACCAAGCCGGATGACTGCCAAACAGTGGCCAGCACGATGGTGTACATGACGCGGTCGGGATCAACAATCCAATCAAATTTGAAATTCTCAAAACCCCATAAGCGGATCGCTTGTTGAATGCCGTTGCCAGGGTTGAGCATCCATTGCCAAGTCAGCCCTGTGGCCACAAAAGACATGGCATAGGGGTATAAAAAAACCGTGCGAAAAACACCTTCGCCTCTGACTTTTTGATCTATGAACACGGCCAGTAAAAAACCCAAGAGCATGCACAGCGCAATGAACAGGACGCCATAGAGCGCCAAATTTTCCAAGGACAAAAGCCAGCGCTCATTGGTGAACAAGCGCTCATACTGCGCCAAGCCCACAAACTCATCTGAAGGGAAGGTGCGTGAGTTGGTGAAAGAAACTTTGAGTGACCAGGCCAGCGCGCCCAAGTAAGCCACCAACACAGTCAAGAGCATAGGCAGCAGCGCGCCCCACGAGACTGATTGGCGGAAAATTTTCTTGACCTGGGCGTTCATGCAAGATGCCCTCGTCTTAGCGCTTTAATGCAGTGGCAATGTCTTTCTGCACTTTTTCAACCGGCGTGTTCTTGTTCCAATAGGTGGTCAAAATGTCTTCCAAAGCGCCATTTTGATCTGGGCTGAGGTACACCTCGCCGTTACCCAATTGGCGTGATTTGTCCTTCATGATGGCCAAACCTTGCTGCGCACAAATGTCCATTTTCGAGGCATCTACATCGGTTCGCACCGGGATCGATCCCTTTTTGTTACTGAACTCCACCTGAACAGCCGGTGACAACATCACAGTGGCCATCAATTTTTGAGCTTTGATGCTTTCAGGATCGTTGGTCTTTGGGAAAACAAACACATCACCTTGAATCACATAAGGCGAATGGGGCCCGAACCCTGCGATGCAGCCAAAGTCTTTACCAGCCACTTGCTTGGCCATGGCAAACTCCCCTTTGGCCCAATCTCCCATGATTTGAACACCCGCTTTACCGGTGATGAGCAAGGCCGTCGAATCATTCCACAACCGGCCTGGCGAGCCTTTGTCCACATACGACTGCAGGCGTTTGTAGGTTGTGAGCACATTTTTGAACGCGTCCGAGGAGATTGCTTTGGTGTCACGGTCGCGAAACACTTTCAAATACAAATCGGTGCCGCCCATGTTGGCCAGCACCGCTGTAAAAACTGTGCCATCTTGCCAAGGTTGACCGCCATGCGCCAGAGGTATCAAGCCTGCAGCCTTGAGTTTGTCCAGTGCCACAAACAATTCGTCCATGGTTTTGGGTTCGCTGGCAATGCCCGCTTTTTTGAAGGCAGCTTTGGAGTACCAAATCCAAGTGGGCATGTGAATGTTCACAGGCGCTGCGTAGAAGTGCCCCTTGACTCGAACCACATTGAGCACAGTCTCAGGCAAAAATTTATCCCACCCACCCGCCAAAGCAATCTCGTCCAAGTTGTTCAGCATGCCTTGCTCAACAATGTCCAAGAATTGTTTGGATGTGTTGAACTGTGCAGCAGTTGGAGGTTTGCCGCCCACAATGCGGTTAATCGCCACGGCCCGCGCTTGTTCGCCACCCGCAATGGCTGTGTCGAGCCAAACACCTCCAGCGGCCTGGTAGGCCTCGGTGAATTTTTTAACGGCAGCTGACTCGCCACCCGATGTCCACCAGTGGATCACTTCTGCTTTAGGGCCAGCCGCCTGCGCCAAGGCCGACATGAACAGGAGGCAAGCTGTTGCACAGCGCTTGAGTTTCAACATCAAAATTCTCCCCGCAAAAAAGCTTGATACCAAAGGCCGCTGGCTTTGAGACGGCGCTGCTGCGTCTGAAAATCAACATGGGTCAAACCAAAGCGCCGCACATACCCTTCTGCCCATTCAAAGTTGTCAAGCAAACTCCACGCAAAGTAGCCTTCAACGGGAATTCCAAGTTGCAAAATTTGATGCAAAGCTTTCAAATGGCGTTGCAAATAATCACGGCGCTTGACATCATGCACCACACCATCTGGCGAAACCAGGTCATCATAGGTCGAACCATTTTCCGTGAGAAAAATATGTTCGGGGTGATAGTCCCGTGCCACCCTGGCAAGTAACTCCACCATACCCTCAGGCGAGACCTCCCAACCAAAGTCTGTGCGCTCTATGTTTTCAAGCTCAACCACACGTGTTTGCATCACGCCCTGAGAAGGTGCGTCGGCAACATTTTCAGGAAAGTAATAGTTCACCCCTAAAAAGTCAGTTGGCGTGGCAATGACGTTCATGTCATTCGGTGCGACTTGCGGCGCATTGCTCCCCAATACAGCCCAAATGTCTTGAGGGTAGCCTCGCCCGTACAAGGCGTCAAGGAACCACCGGTTGCGCAGGCCATCGTGGCGCTGGGTGGCCGCCACATCTTCAGCGCGGTCTGACGCAGCCCTGAGCGGATGCAAGCTCAAAGCAGCCCCCACGCGGGCATCTGGCACATTGCGCCGAATGACCGGAATGGCCAAGCCGTGTGAGACCAAAAGGTGGTGACAGACTTGCATGGCTACTTTGAAGTCTTTCAAGCCCGGTGCATGGTGCCCTTCAAAGTTGCCAATGAAGGCGGTGCACCAAGGCTCGTTGTGGGTGATCCAGTTTTTGACCCTGTCGCCCAAATGCCGGGTCATCACATCGGTGTAGGCCAAAAATGCATCGACCGTTTCCCGCTGGGCCCAGCCCCCTTGGTCTTGCAATGCCTGGGGCAGATCCCAGTGGTACAGGGTGGCCCAGGGCTCTAGGCCACGTTCCAGCATGCCTTCGACCAAGCGAGAATAAAAATCCAGCCCTTGTGCATTGGGCTTGGCAGCTCTGCCATTGGGAAAGATGCGTGGCCAGGCGATTGAAAACCGGTACGCATTGGTGCCCAAGCTTTGGGCCAAATCCAAATCTGCCGGCCAGCGGTGGTAATGATCGCAAGCCACAGCACCGCTGCTTGCATCGCGAATTTTTCCCGGCATCGATGTGAAACGATCCCAAATGGACTCCCCACGACCTCCCTCTTGCGCCGCACCTTCAATTTGATAGGAAGATGTCGAACTGCCCCAACGAAAATTCGCTGGGAAGTCAGTTCGCCTCAAATTCAGCTGCTCATTGATATTTGCTTTGGGCATGGTGACGGCTAAGCCGCTCTCACAAATTGGAAAGGTTTCCAATCGTACTCGACAGATACCAAAAGGGTATCCGTAAGTACCCTTAGTTAAGCGATTTGCAAGGCGTCTTTCAAGAGCGTTTTGATTGGACTATTCAAGGCTCTTAAGCTGCGGCTCGAGTTGGAGCACCGATGAACGCCAGGTCACGCTGACAGGGAAACTTTTTTGAACGGGTTGCGCTTGCCCGTAGCACTGGTTAAGCAAGCATCTGAGCGCATTGGTGGTGATTTCACGCCAAGGGATATGCACCGAGGTTAACTGCGGCGCTGAGTAAGCAGCGCTGTGCGTATCGTCATAGCCCATCACCGAAATTTGAGAAGGCACCGATATGCCAGATTGCTGAAAATAGGCCAAGGCACCCACGGCCATTTCATCATTGGCACAAAAAAGTGCTGTGAAACGGTGACCACTTGCCAATATTTTCTGCGCTGCCGCAAAACCTCCTTCAGGCGAAAAGTCACTGTGCTCCATCACAATTTTATTTTGCGAAATGTTATTTTTTTTCATCTCAGATAAAAAACCATCCATCCTGGCTGCATTGTCTGGTGCATCAGCTGAGCCCGAGATGATGGCAATATGGCGATGCCCCCGCTCGATCAAAGCCTTGGCAGCCAAGACGCCACCGCGCAAATGGTCGGCCGTGAAACACTGCTGCGCCATGCTGGGGAAAAAATGATTGAGCATGACGATGTTTTTTTGCTTTGCACCCAAGGCGGTTAAATCATCTTCCATCAGCGCGTTGCTCATGACTATCAATCCGTCGCAGCCACGCTCTAATAAAAAATCAATTCCCTCAACAGCTTGTTGCCTTGCATTGCCATCACCGCAGCCAAATGCCACAACCATATGGCGGCCGGTTAATCGAAGTTCTGTATCGATGGCGCTCAAAATGGGGGTGTAAAAAGTACCCTTCAAAATCGGGATGTACACACCGATCATTTGGGAGGTGCCCGACAGCAGTGAGCGGGCCGCATGCGAGGGCTTGAAGTCCAACTGTTCAATGGCTTGCCGAACGCGCTGCGCCGTGGCCGCTGCCACTGAGCCCCGGCCGCTGACCACCCTGGATGCCGTGCCCACTCCGACACCGGCCAAACGCGCTACATCCTTGATGGTCGACATTGCATGATCTTTGTTTGTTGATCTTGATACAACGCAGGCATGTGCCATGCGTTGACGCCATAAAAAAACCCTGCTGACACCCAAGTCAACAGGGTTTTAAGTTCAGCCTAGCGATTAGAACTTATAGTTCAAGCCAATCAAGTACTGACGGCCATATTTTTCATAAATACCGGGGTACAACAGACTTGGCACTGTGCCGCTGTTGGAATCCACAGTCATCATGGTGCGGTAAGCCTCATTGGTCAGGTTATTGATCTGGAAAAGCACCGACAAGCCTTTGTAAGCACCCTTTTCGAAGGCATAGCCCACTTGGAAGTCGACAACCTTTTCTGGCTCGATCGTGGTGTAAGACGTATCACCCCAAGCGTTGCGCACAGCGGCCATGTAGCGCGAGCGATAGCGCTGTGCCACGCGGGCTTGAACGCCATCTTTTTCATAGTAGGCCACCAAGCTGTTCACACGACCCGAGAGACCTTCCAAGGGGTTGTCAATGTTGTTGGCTTGGTGAATGCTGCTGGAGGTGAACGATGTGGAAGCAACCGCACCAAAACCTTGCAGCATGGGGTTGACCATGGCGCCGTCCAAGGCCAGTGTGAATTCATGGCCGCGCACATAGCCCCCATCACCATTGGCCATGGTGTTCATCGTGCCTTTGGTTGTGATGACTGCTGGCACGCCCTTCAATGGGTCTGGGTAGCCGGTGAAGTCATAAGGAATGGTCTGTGTGTACACCGTTGATTTCAGTGACTTCAAGAAAGTTGCAGCTGAAACATAGCTGCGCTTGCCAAAGTATTTTTCCCACGACAAGTCATAAGCATTGGCACGCCATGGGTCCAACTGTGGATTGCCACCGGTGGCTGACCACAAGCCAGGTGCTGTGATCGCCCGTGCAATGTTGTTCACACCCGCGCGCATGTCTTCCATATTGGGCCGCGCCATGACTTGGGCAGCGCCAAAGCGAACCAGGGTGTTAGAGCCCAGATCACCAACCAAATTCAAACTGGGCAGGACATCGTCATACGCTTTGCCACCGCTCACAGCAATCGTGCCGGGGTTCATCCAAGCCAAGCCTGTTCCCTTTTGGTCCGCGTGCACCATTTGTAGACCAAAGTTGCCGCGCACTGGGACTGCGCCTGCCTTGAAATCCAAGCCAAATTTGGTGTACACCGTGGTGATTTTTTCTTCTACGCCCCAAACACGATTGGGCGCGCTGCTCAAATCATCAGCGCGTGATGAAAACAGCCCTGTTGCGAGCAAACTGGCCACGTCAAAGTTGGCCACTGAAGGAATGCTGCCAAAGCCCAGCGTGGCTGGCGATTGCAAAATACCGGCGGGGAATGCAAGTGAAGTTTGACCCGTCTTCAAGTCGTAGGCTTCTTTCACAGCACTGTAGTCCTTGCTTCGGGTGCTGAAATTCACGCCACCTTCAAATTGGTAAACAGGGCCCCAATTGAGTTCGCGCTTGGCGGCCAATTTCAGGCCCTTCATTTCGTCCGTGATGTTGAAAATTCGGGCTGCACCCATCTGCCCCCAAAATTGTTGCAACTGCATGACGGCAGGGTTGGCCCAGTCAATGCTAGGCACAAACTGCGAGAAACCATTCATGGAAATATTGGTGCTGGTAAAGCCTGAAGCAGTGGTCGGGCCAGCGTACATTTCTGCGGTTTTCTCGTCACGCTTACCGCGTGAATAGCTCAAATCGGCAATGGTGGTCCATTGGCCGACTTTCAACTCATTGTTCAATCCGATAGCACCAATGGAGTCGTCACGCTGGTTGTCACGTGAGAGCAACTTGCCAGAGATGTTGTCAATGCCGCCGCCGACTGTCAACTTTTCACCACCAAATGTGGCATAGACGGGGTTGGTATAAGTCACGCCATTCCATGTATTCATTTCAGCTTGGAACTCACGGCCCACGGCTTTTTTGCTGAATTTGGAATAGTACAAATCAAGCACAGTGTGCAAATCTTTGTTGGGCTTGAATTCAATCACAGCCATCGCGCCGTCACGGACTTGGCTGGTCGAAAACGCTGTGGCTTCAAAGCCTTGCAAAGAAACTGCATCACGCGCCACCCCTTTGATGCCGCAATCACCACCGCACCAATCAGCGGGGAAAGACTTGGTGTTGGCCGTGTTGGCCCACCACCAGTTCGAATAATGCTGCTGCTGCTCAGGCTTGTCCAAATGCGCAAAACCCAAAGCCACACCCACAGTTCTGTCATCAGACTGGTTCACATACGAAGCACTGACGCGATTGCCTTTGCTGCTCACGCCAGGAATTTGATCGCCATTGGAGTTGGACTCTCCACGAATATTCACATTGCCCTGCTTGCCTTTGAAGTCCAAAGGACGCACGGTCAGCATGTTGATCGTGCCTGACAAACCTTGGGCGCTCAGTGAGGCATCGGGCGTTTTGTAAAGTGTTGCGCCCGACATCAGCTCAGACGGAAACTGATCGAACTCCACAGAGCGGTCAGAGCCGCTGCTGACCATCTCGCGGCCGTTGAGCAAAGTCACGCCAAATTTAGGCGCCAGACCACGAATCGACAGCACCTGCGAGTTGCCATTCACGCGCTGTGCAGCCACACCGGGCAATCTGGCCAATGACTCGGCCATGCTCACATCGGGCAATTTACCCAAATCTTCAGCCGTGATGGATTCCACGATGGAGTCGGAATTTCTTTTGACGGCAATGGAGCTTTCGATACTGCCGCGAATACCCGTGACTACCACGGCATCGACGCCGGCTTGTTGCGCATAGGCAGCACCCATGGCAAACAAAAGGGTGGAACATGCTGCCGCTACAGGGCTGATTCGCACGACTGCGCGGCGTAAGCCTGTGGCCTGTCTCTGCGTGAGGGCGTTAGATTTCATAGAGGGTCTCCTAGGGTCGATTTAAAATGTTCCGTGAAAGTCAAGCTTTTCACTCACGGAACAAGGCGTTTTCATGCTTTGCATCCGAATAGAAACGATTCCACTTTCGAGATGGAATCGTTTCCATTGGTGGAACTTTAGCACCCTCTGAAAACTAAACACACTAGAGGAATCCCTAATCTGGTGCAATTTAACGTCAAAAAATTGACTTAATTGCCCATCAATACTTTTGGCCCGGAGGCGCTGCCCATCCAAAAGCGAACATTTTGGTGCGGTTCGTAGGCCACAGAGCCAAATTGTCTGAAAAGCGCTTCGATTTCCTGCAATGAGGCTTTCGAAAAATCCAAGGCCGGGATTTTCTGACCCGCTGAATTGGTCACAAGCCCCCAATTTCCAGCCACCTGCCCTCCTTGCGGGCTGAGCATTTTGTAAGACCACAACGCTGCGGCCCAGCCTTCTTTCGCATAAGCATCAAACGAGGCGCGTGTGATTTGCCCGCCGAGCTCATTGTCCAAATCGGCCCAGGGCTGGAACTCCCCCACGAACAAAGGCGCGTTCAAGCGCTGCATGCGCGAGCGCCATTCGCACAGACCGGTGCCAGCAGGAATGCAATGGAGCCAATCGCGGTGCACCTCTGGGCCGGGCTTGCCCCACCCGAAATGCCCAGGGTAAAAATGCATTTCATAAGCCACTTGCGTCATCGTGCTGCTGTCTGTTGTGCCATAGGCATCAATGCCTTTGAAGTGCCCAGGGAAAATGATCACATGCTTGGGGTCTACAGCGCGAACCCGCGCATACAACTGCTTCATCGTCTGAGCCATATGCGGCTGTGTGCTGCCCCATGGCTCGTTCAATAAACTGTAGCCAGCCACCGACGTGTGATTTTTATATCGCCCCGCCACCTGCTCCCACAGCCACGCGGTTCGCTCTTGGTAGTCTGTGCGCGTGAAGTACAAATTTTGATTGGCGCAGCCGCTGTGGTGCTCATTGCCCTGCGAGCCTACTGCGCCGTGCAAATCCAAGATCACGTACAGTCCGCGTTGCTCGGCTTGTGCGATGGCGAGATCCAAGTAATACCAAGCATCTTTGCGCAAATGCATGGGGTTTTTCTCGTCTTCAATCAAATTCCAATTGAAGGGCAAGCGGATCATGTTCAAGCCAAATGTGGGGATCAAATCCCAATCGCGCTGCTGCATCCATTGATCACGAAACAAGTTCATCAAGCGCTCGCGCTCAGAGTAGCCAAAGCGTTGATCAAATATTTTCTCCAAGGTGCATTGATCGTCAACCTCTTTGCTGCGCTGGCCCATCATCCAAAACTCCTGCAGCAACCAATTGCCCAGGTTCACCCCCTTCAATTCAATGCGCGAACCATCGGCCTTGACCCAATGCGGCCCTTGCGTGCTGACAGCACTCATCTCAGCCGCTGCGACTCTCAAGCTGAACACAAAAACCAAAAGCCAAAGAAGTTTTTTCATAATTTTTAAGGGGACGCTTTTAAGGGGACGCTACCCTTTGTTTGTGATTGTTAAAGGGGTTAAAGGGGACGGGTTAAAGGGGACGCTGGTTAAAGGGGACGCTACCCATTGTTTTAGGAAAATCATCCGCTGATACTAATTGAAAGTCTGGCGCCACTGTATTCGGTTATTGTTTCGCATGCCCAGATTACCCCGAACAGTCTTTGCCGGCCTTGCGCACCATATCACCCAGCGCGGCAATCGGCGCGAATGCATTTTTTTTGCTGATCATGATCGACATGCCTACCTCTCGTGGCTCAAAGAATATGCGGACAAGCATGATGTCGAGGTGTTGGCTTACTGCTTGATGCCTAATCATGTTCATTTGATTGCAGTGCCAAAAACCGTTGATGGTTTGCACCACATGCTTAAACCGCTTCACATGCGCTATGCGCAGCGCATGAACCTTCAAAAGGGTTGGAGCGGACATCTTTGGCAAGGGCGCTTTTTTTCATCACCCCTGGACGAGGCTTACCTGTGGACCGCCCTGCGCTATGTCGAATGCAACCCCGTGCGAGCGGCCATGGTCAGCCGCGCCGAAGACTACCGCTGGTCAAGTGCCGCCGCTCATTGCAAGCTTCGGTCGGATACTTTGTTGAAGGAAGAAACAAACTGGGCCAAAAAATTTGCCGAGATAAGCAGTTGGTCTGATTGGTTGTCCATGGTGGACGATGCACAAATACTCAAAATATTGCGCCAAAACGCCAACAAAGGCTTACCGTGTGGCACCGCAGAATTTATTCAAAGTTTGGAGCTTAAGGCTGGCAGGGCCTTGGAGAGTCGACCACGAGGTCGGCCATCGAAATCAATAAGAGGCTGTAAAGGGTAGCGTCCCCTTTAAAAAAGCGTAAAGGGTAGCGTCCCCTTTAAAGCTGATTAAATGGTCGGCGTGGCGGGATTCGAACTCGCGACCCCTTGCACCCCATGCAAGTGCGCTACCAGGCTGCGCTACACGCCGACAAGCTTTCAATTATAGCTTGAGAATTCAGCTCAAGCCGTGAGCAAGTCGCGAATGTCCATCAATTCCTTGCGCAGAGCAGGCAGATGGGTGTGGGGCCCTGGGCTTGCTTCTTGGATTGCACCGCCTGAGCCCGCGGGCACGGATGACCCGTCCTGCGAGGCGTTGATCAATTCTTCTTCTGGCCCCTCGTCGTCCAGCAAATCTTTGCGCACACCTTTTTGCAATTGCGCCAATTCCTGCATCTTGTTTCGAGCGCCGACAATAGTGAAACCTTGGTCATAGAGCAGGCCGCGAATGCGTCGAATCATGAGCACTTCGTGGTGCTGGTAGTAGCGCCGATTGCCTCTGCGCTTGACCGGACGCAGCTGTGTGAACTCCTGCTCCCAATAGCGCAGCACGTGGGGCTTGACATCGCACAGCTCGCCCACTTCACCAATGGTGAAGTAGCGTTTGGCTGGAATCGGTGGGAGGGAGTTCTCCATTGAAATCATGAACTTGCTAAGGGAACCTACAAGCTTACTCTAAGCAAGGGGGCGCCGTAAAGGGCCCTGAGAAGAATTTTTTCAGTCCTCGGCGCCGGCTTTTTCATCACCTTGAATCAAGGCTTTGAGTTTGTGACTGGCATGGAAGGTGGCAACGCGGCGGGCTTGGATGGGAATCAGCTCCCCAGTGCGCGGATTGCGCCCTGGGCGGGGTGCCTTGGCGCGAATTTGAAAGTTGCCGAACCCTGAAATTTTAACGTCCGTGCCTTCGACCAAACGTGTGGAGATCAAATCAAAGAACGAGTCCACCATGTCTTTGGACTCGCGCTTGTTCAGCCCAATTTGCTCGAACAACAAGTCAGCCAAGTGGGCCTTGGTCAGGGCCGGCGTTTCTAAACTCTCAACAGTGAAATTCATACGGACTCTCTGATCAACTTTCAACTCAGGTGCGCAAGCGCGCAGACAAGCTCTTGGCCAAGTGGTCCAAGATGGCCTTCATGGCCGCTTCGATTTGCACTTCGGTCAGTGTGGCCTCTTCGCTGTTCAAGGTCAAGCGCACGGCCAAACTTTTTTCTACGCCCAAACTGGTCTGCGGTCTGAACACATCAAACAGCACGGCGTTGCGCAACAAGCCCTGCGTGGGCGCAGCGTGAATGGCAGACATCAGCTCAGCGTGCGTGACTTTTTCTGCCACCACCACAGCCAAGTCGCGCTCAACCGCTTGGTGACGCGCAACAGGCTTGGACATGGGCACGTCGCGCGAGCTGAGCACAGCGTCCAAGTCCAACTCAAACATGACCGGCGCCTGCTGCAGATCCCAAGACTGGCGCCAGCGTGGGTGTAACTCACCCACATGGCCTATGGTCTGGCCTTTCAGGATCACGCGTGCACAACGCCCAGGGTGCATGGCGGGGTGCTCATCTGCCTCAAACACCGCATCCATGGGCGCAAACAATGCTTGTACCTCGCCCTTGACATCATAGAAATCAACTGGCCTGGATTTGCCTGTCCACCCCAATGCGGCAGCGCCGCCGTACGCCAAGCCCGCCACACGCATGGGCTGGTGCAGGCCTTGCACCGTGCTATCAGAGTCTTGGACTGATGCATCACGCATGAACACACGGCCCAGCTCAAACACGCGCACACGCTCGGCTTTGCGGTCAATGTTGAACTTGAGCACCTGCATGAGCGAGGCGAGCAAAGAAGAGCGCATCACGCTCATCTGACTGGCAATCGGGTTGAGCAATTGAATGGGGTTGGCATTGCCTGCCAACTCATGCTCCCAACGCGCTTCAACAAAACTGAAGTTGATGGTTTCTTGGTATCCCAAACCAGCCAAACTGCGGCGCACCGCAAAAGGGCCGCGCAATTTTTCAGCACGAATCTTGGCCGTGATGGGGGCCAGTGGCGCAGTGGTGGGCAAGTTGGTAAAGCCCACCATGCGCGCAACTTCTTCGATCAAATCTTCCTCGATTTCCAAATCAAAGCGCCAGCTTGGCGGGTTCACCGTGACTTGGCCCTGGGCTTCAATAACTTCAAAACCCAAGCCGCGCAATGCATCGGCGCATTGCTTTTGCGTCAGCGCCATGCCGATGACTTTGACAGCACGCGCCACACGCAAAGTCACAGGTTTGCGCACCGGCATGTTCAATTGCTGATCGTCCATCGGGCCGACTTGTGTAGCTGGGGTGCCGCAAATCTCCAGCACCAACTGCGTGATGCGCTCAAGGTGCTCCACCGTGCCTTGCGGGTCTACGCCGCGCTCAAAGCGGTGGCCCGCATCGGTGGAAAAATTAAAGCGACGTGAGCGCCCTGCAATGGCTTGAGGCCACCAAAAAGCAGCCTCGATGTAAATGTTTTGTGTGTCGTCGGATACCGCTGTGGCGTCTCCACCCATGATGCCTGCGAGCGATTCAACTTGCACGTCGTCGGCAATCACTCCGACTTTCTCGTCCACGCTCACGGCGTTGCCGTTGAGCAGTTTCAAGTTCTCGCCCACGCGGCCCCAGCGCACTTGCAAGCCGCCATGGATCTTGTTCAAATCAAAGATGTGTGTAGGTCGCCCATATTCAAACATCACATAGTTGGAGATGTCGACCAAGGCGCTGACACTGCGTTGGCCGCAGCGCGCCAAGCGATCGACCATCCACGCCGGTGTGGGGGCTTTGGGGTTAAGGCCTTTGACGATGCGCCCACTGAAACGGCCACACAGGTCAGGCGCCATCACATTGACGGGCAGTTTGTCTTGAATTTGCGCAGGCACCGCTTTGAAATGGGGGCTGCACATGGCAGCGCCAGTCAAAGCAGACAATTCGCGCGCAACGCCATAAACACTCAAGCAATGCGCCAAATTGGGCGTGAGTTTGAGCGTCAGCAGTGTGTCGTCGAGCTTTAAATAGTCGCGAATATTTTGGCCAACAGGCGCGTCTGTGGGCAACTCGAGCAAGCCGCCATGGTCATCGGCAATTTTTAACTCTTTGGCCGAACACAGCATGCCTTGGCTCTCAACGCCGCGCAATTTGCCAACCTGGATGACGAAGGGTTTGCCGTCTTCACCCGGGGGCAATTGAGCACCCACCAAGGCGCAAGGCACGCGAATACCAGCGCGGGCATTGGGCGCGCCGCACACGATGTTCAACAACGCACCCTGCCCCACGTCGACTTGGCACACGCGCAAACGATCCGCGTTGGGGTGTTGCTCAGCGCTTTTTATCTCGCCCACCACAATCAGGCTAAAGGGTGGCGCCACCGGTTTGAGCTCTTCAACTTCAAGACCGCCCATGGTCAAAGTCTGCGCCAACTCTTCGGTGCTCAGCGCAGGATTGCAAAACTCGCGCAGCCAGGATTCAGGAAATTGCATGGTCTTTTATTTATTGAAATTGACTCAAGAAACGGATGTCGCCGTCAAAGAACAAGCGCAAGTCGTTCACGCCGTAGCGCAGCATGGTCAAGCGGTCAGGCCCCATGCCAAAAGCAAAGCCGATGGAGTGCTCTGGGTCTAGGCCCATGTTGCGCACCACGTTGGGGTGTACTTGGCCTGCGCCAGCCACTTCCAGCCAGCGCCCAGCCAAGGGGCCTGTTTGAAATTGAATGTCGATCTCCGCGCTGGGCTCGGTAAAGGGAAAGAAGCTGGGGCGAAAACGTAAGACCAAGTCTTCGCTTTCAAAAAAACTGCGGCAAAAATCAGTGAACACCACCTTCAAGTCTTTGAAGCTCACGTTTTGGCCAATCCACAAACCTTCGCATTGGTGAAACATGGGTGAATGTGTGGCGTCGCTGTCCACGCGGTAGGTGCGCCCGGGTGCAATCACGCGGATCTCGGGCATGCCAAGGCCCGCGTCTAAGCTTGCGCGGTGGCGCTTGACGTGCTGCACCGCATGGCGAATTTGCATGGGGCTGGTGTGCGTGCGCAAGAGGTGGCCACCTTCAACATAGAAGGTATCGTGCATGGAGCGTGCGGGGTGGTCTTGCGGCGTGTTCAAGGCTGTGAAGTTGAACCAATCGGTTTCAATTTCAGGGCCTTGAGCCACTTCAAAACCCATGGAGCCAAAAATTTCTTCAATGCGCTCCAAAGTCAGAGACACGGGGTGCAAACCGCCTTGCGACAATGCACGCCCAGGCAGGCTCACATCCAAAGCTTCGGCTTTGAGCTGCAAGGCCAACTCAGCATCGGCCAAGGCTTGACGCTGAGCGTTCAAAGCGGCTTCAATGGCTTGCTTGGCCACATTCACTGCGGCGCCAAGCCTCTTCTTTTCTTCCACGCTCAATGCGGCCATGCCCTTCATCAACTCGGTGATGCGGCCAGATTTTCCCAAATAAAGCGCCTTGGCATTTTCAAGATCGGCCGGAGTTTGCGCCTTGGCAAAACTGGCGCGGGCTTGCTCAATCAGACTGTCCAACTCGTTCATGGTGATGCTTTGATTTGCCTAGAAATTGATTTCAAAATTCATTCAAATAAAAAAAGGATTGAAGCCTTCGCAAGCCTCAACCCCTTTTTACGGAATGCGTGAGAACTTAAGCTGCGGCCAACGTGGCCTTGACTTGGTTCACGATGCCAGCAAAAGCGGCCTTGTCATGCACAGCAATGTCTGCCAGCACTTTACGGTCGATCTCGATGGCAGCCTTTTTCAGGCCATTCGCAAATTGGCTGTAGGTCAGTCCGCACTCACGTGCAGCTGCATTGATACGGGCAATCCACAACTGGCGAAAGACACGCTTTTTAGCGCGACGGTCGCGGTATGCATATTGACCTGCTTTCATCACCGCCTGTTTGGCGATGCGGAAAACATTACCGCGGCGACCGCGGAAACCTTTGGCCAGGGCCAATACTTTTTTGTGACGGGCTCTTGCCGTGACACCACGTTTTACGCGAGGCATATTATCTCCTTGTTCGTCTGTGAATTAAAGGCCAGTCCCGGGCAGCATTTGTGCCATGTGACCCATGTTGGTCTCATGCACGCCTACTGTTCCGCGAAGGTGGCGTTTGTTCTTGGTGGTCTTCTTGGTCAGAATGTGACGCTTGAAGGCTTGACCGCGTTTGACGGTTCCACCAGGACGAACACGAAAGCGCTTTTTGGCGCTGCTCTTGGTCTTCATTTTGGGCATTTTGATGCTCCCTTACTTGTGCTCGTGAGGCGTCTGCAAAAATACTTGCAGCCTTGTTGGCCCCGAGCCACTTTTTTTATGCCGAAGCGGACGACTCCGTCGCAACCACTTCGTTGGCCGATTTACCAGCCGGTTTCTTACGGCCTGGCGCGATCATCATGACCATCTGCCTGCCTTCCAATTTAGGGAACTGCTCGACCACAATCAGGTCAACCAATTCGTCTCGGATACGCTGCAACAGTGCCATGCCAATTTCTTGGTGGGTGATCTCACGGCCGCGAAAACGCAGCGTCACCTTGCACTTGTCACCATCGGCCAAAAAGCGGCGGATGTTGCGCATTTTGATGTTGTAGTCACCGTCATCGGTACCGGGGCGGAATTTAATTTCCTTGATTTCTATGACCGTCTGCTTGGCCTTGGCCTCTGCAGCACGCTTTTGTTCTTGGTACTTGAACTTGCCGTAATCCATGAGGCGGCAAACCGGAGGGGTTGCCGTGGCAGCAATTTCAACCAAGTCAACGTCCATCTCGCCCGCCATGCGCAGTGCATCAGCGATAGAAACAATGCCCAAGGGCTCATTTTCGGGCCCCGACAGGCGTACCTCTGGAGCTGCGATTTCACGGTTCAGTCGATGTTTACGTTCTTCGCGCTGGCGACGGTCTCGAAATTCGGTAGCGATGGTTCAAATCCTTTTAAATCAATAAGCCGCACAAAGCGGACCCCAACCGAAAGCCAAGCGTCAAGCTAAAGCGATCGGGAAAAAACCTTCAAACTTTAGAAGAGATGTCAGACAAGATAAGTTCTATGAACGAGTCTAGAGACATCACACCGAGGTCTTTGTTGCCTCGGGCGCGCACAGCGACGGTGCCTGCCGCCTTTTCTTTGTCGCCTGCGACAAGGATGTAAGGAGGCTTTTGCAACGAGTGCTCTCGTATTTTATACGTAATTTTCTCGTTGCGCAGGTCCAATTCGACTCTAAGACCTTGATTTGACGCTGTTTTTTGCAGTTTTTGGGCAATTTCGCGACAGTAATCGGACTGCGCGTCGGTGATATTGAGCATCACGACCTGGGTTGGCGCGAGCCAAACCGGCAAGGCGCCGGCATGTTGTTCGATCAAGATTCCGATAAAACGCTCCAAACTGCCCACGATGGCGCGGTGCAGCATGACCGGACGGTGGCGGGCCCCGTCTTCACCCACATACTCTGCATCCAAGCGCTCAGGCATGGAAAAGTCGACCTGCATCGTGCCGCACTGCCACTGGCGGCCAATGGCGTCTTTCAAGGTGTATTCAATCTTGGGGCCATAAAAAGCGCCGTCGCCAGGTGAGACCACGTACTCACAACCTGAAGCGCGCAAGCTCTCCATCAGGGCGTGCTCGGCCTTGTCCCAACTCTCATCAGAGCCAATGCGCTGGGCAGGCCTTGTGGCTACTTTGTAGATGATGTCGGTGAAACCAAAATCTTTGTAGACCGCTTGCAGCAAAGATGTGTAGTTCACGCACTCGGGCAATATTTGCGCCTCGGTGCAAAAAATGTGGCCATCGTCTTGCGTGAAGCCGCGCACGCGCATGATGCCGTGCAAGCCGCCGGTGGGCTCATTGCGGTGGCACTGACCAAATTCGCCGTAACGCAAGGGCAAGTCGCGGTAACTCTTAATGCCCTGCTTGAAAATCAAAATGTGGCCCGGGCAGTTCATGGGCTTCAAAGCGTATTCACGCTTTTCAGACTCGGTGGTGAACATGTTCTCGCGGTATTTGTCCCAATGCCCGGTTTTTTCCCACAAAGATTTGTCAATGATCTGTGGGCCTTTGACTTCTTGGTAACCGTTGTCTTGGTAGACGCGTCGCATGTACTGCTCAACGCCTTGCCAAACTGTCCAGCCCTTGGGGTGCCAGAACACCAAGCCAGGCGCATGCTCATCAATGTGAAACAAATCCAGTTCGCGGCCGAGCTTGCGGTGATCGCGCTTTTCAGCTTCTTCCAGTTGCGTCAGGTAGTGCTGCAACTCTTCTTTGCTGGTCCAAGCCGTGCCGTAAATGCGCTGGAGCATTTCGTTTTTGCTGTCGCCGCGCCAATAGGCACCTGCCAACTTCATGAGCTTGAAGTGTTTGAGTTTGCCGGTACTGGGCACGTGTGGGCCGCGGCACAAATCTTCAAACGCGCCTTCGCGGTACAAGCTCACATCTTCATTGGAGGGGATGCTGCCAATGATCTCAGCTTTGTAATGTTCGCCCAATCCTTTGAAATACGCCACTGCTTCATCGCGCGGCAAAACGCGGCGCGTGATGGCCTCGTCTTTGTTGGCTAACTCGGTCATGCGCTTTTCAATCGCCGACAAATCTTCGGGCGTAAAGGGCCGGCTGTAGGAGAAGTCGTAATAAAAGCCGTTTTCAATCACAGGGCCAATGGTCACTTGCGCCAGTGGGAACAGATCTTTGACGGCATAAGCCAACAAATGCGCGGCCGAATGCCGAATGACTTCCAGGCCTTGGGGGTCTTTGGCGGTGATGATGGCCAGTTGTGCGTTGGCCTCGATGGTGAAACTCGTGTCCACCACTTTGGCATCGACCTTGCCTGCCAAGGCGGCCTTGGCCAAGCCCGCGCCAATGGACGCGGCCACTTCGGCCACTGTGACGGGGCCACTGAATTCACGCAAAGAACCGTCGGGAAGTGTGATTTGAACCATGGTCAAAAAAGAAAAAAAGCGCGGCTGGTGCCGCGCTTGTATTGAAACGCTCAGATGAGATTTTACGCTGGACCCGAGCGGGCTGGGCGCGCGCCTGTAGGCGCGCCGCGCCAGATCAGTGAAACTGCTCTTCTTCGGTCGAACCGGTCAAGGCCGTCACACTGGAGCGCCCGCCTTGAATCGCAGTGGTAACTTCGTCAAAGTAGCCCGTTCCCACCTCTTGCTGGTGCGACACGAAAGAGTAGCCCCGCTCGCGCGCTGCAAACTCGGGCTCTTGCACTTTTTCCACATAGGCCGACATGCCGCGCTTGACGTAGTCGTGCGACAAGTCGTACATGTTGTACCACATGGAATGAATGCCGGCCAAGGTGATGAACTGGTATTTGTAACCCATGGCACCGAGTTCACGTTGGAATTTGGCAATGGTTGCGTCGTCCAAATTCTTTTTCCAATTGAACGAAGGCGAGCAGTTGTACGCCAACATTTTCCCGGGGTGCACTTTGTGCACAGCCTCGGCAAATTTGCGCGCAAAGTCGAGGTCGGGCGTGCCTGTTTCGCACCACACCAAGTCAGCGTAGTAAGCATAGGCCACGGCCCGGCTGATGGCTTGGCCCATGCCTTTGCGGGTTTTGTAAAAGCCCTCGACTGTGCGCTCGCCTGTCAAGAACGGCTTGTCGTTTTCGTCGTAGTCACTGGTGACCAAATCAGCCGCCTCTGCGTCGGTGCGGGCAATCACCAAGGTGGGCACGCCGCACACATCAGCGGCCATGCGCGCCGCAACCAACTTTTGAACCGCTTCAATGGTTGGCACCAAAACTTTGCCGCCCATGTGACCGCATTTTTTGACAGACGCCAATTGGTCTTCAAAGTGCACACCACCTGCACCGGCTTGGATCATGGCTTTCATCAACTCAAAGGCATTCAAGACGCCACCGAAACCAGCTTCGGCATCGGCCACGATGGGAGCGAAGTAGTCGATGTAATCTTTGTCGCCAGGGTTGGTTCCCTTGGACCATTGAATTTCATCTGCACGTCGGAACGTGTTGTTGATGCGCTCCACCACGTTGGGCACCGAGTCCACCGGGTACAGCGATTGGTCTGGGTACATGGAGGAATAGGAGTTGCTGTCTGCAGCCACTTGCCAGCCCGACAAATAAATCGCTTTGATGCCGGCCTTGACTTGCTGCATGGCCTGGCCACCTGTCAAAGCGCCCAAACAATTGACGTAGGGCTCGTTGTTGACCATGTCCCACAGTTTCTCAGCACCGCGGCGGGCCAAGGTGTGCTCAATGGGGAAGGATCCGCGCAGGCGCACCACGTCCGCTGCGCTGTAACCCCGTTTGATGCCTTTCCAGCGTGGGTTAGTGGCCCAATCTTTTTCCAGGGCAGCAATTTGCTGAGCGCGGCTCAATTGTTCAACGATGTTTTGTGGCATGAATAACTCCGAAATAAAGGTTGGTAAAACGCCAGTTGCAGTCCTAAGAAACGTCTTGGCGTTGTGAAAATTTTAAGTCTTATAGAAGACCAATTCAAACTTCAATGTCTTATATAAGACAAATATTTTATCGTTTAAAATCATTAACTTATTTTAAGTTTTTCTTATTGTGATATTTGATTTCTCATATTGAGAAATATTGATGCAATGCAGCATTTACAATTTTCACATTGCGAAAAACAATTTCATGCGCGCCTGACCCTGAAGGCAAGGGTCATACCCGCGCTGCGGGGCTGACCGCTCGGATGAAAATGTGCGCGCCAATTCAGTCCGGCCAACCCCCGCAGGGCTCAAAGAACAACTCATGAAGCGCCGCCAAACGAAGCAGTGCATGACGCGCAAGGTAGCACTCACAACAACACTCTGCAAAAAAAACACGTTCTCCCCTTGGAAAGGGGCTTTTTCTCCAGTAGCATGCGCTCAGCCGGATAAATAAGTTTCCGGCTGCGAACCAACTTCCGAAAAAGGAAATTTAAAATGGCAACTGCAAAGAAAACCCCGGCAAAGAAAGCTGCTCCTGCAAAGAAAGCAGCACCCGCCAAGAAAGCCGCTCCGGCTAAAAAAGCTGCTCCTGCAAAGAAAGCAGCACCCGCCAAGAAGGCCGCTCCGGCCAAAAAGGCACCCGCTAAAAAACGCACTCCCAATGCTGCGTTCATGAAAGCGTTAACCCCCAGTGCAGCTTTGGCTGCTGTGGTCGGAGCAGCACCGCTGCCCCGCACTGCAGTGGTGAGCAAGCTGTGGGTCTACATCAAGAAGCACGGCCTGCAAGATGCTGCCAACAAGCGCAACATCAATGCAGACGACAAACTCAAAGCAGTCTTTGGCAAAGCCCAAGTCAGCATGTTTGAGATGGCCGGCTTGATCGGCAAGCACCTGAAATAATTTCAGGCGTTTGAACATGAAAAAGCCGGGTCACACCGGCTTTTTTTTGGCTTATTTTCTTTGGAGCGCTGCGCTTGTGATGGCCGACAAAGTCGTGCGGGTGGTGATCACCTCGGGGTTGAGCATGATCTCGATCAATGTGCCTTGCGAACGCGCCAAGGCCGCCAGCAAGGCCGGCTCGAAGTCTTCGGTGCAATCGATGCGCACCCCGACATAACCATAGGCCTGCGCCAAGGCCGCGAAGTTGGGGTTGTGCAGGTGAGAGCCCATGTTGTGCGTGGGAAAGTCGCGCTCTTGGTGCATGCGTATGGTGCCGTACATGCCGTTGTTCAAAAGCAGCACAATGGTTTTGGCACCGTGTTGCACTGCCGTAGCGAGCTCTTGACCATTCATTAAAAAATCACCGTCTCCGGCCATGGTCAGCACCACACGGCCCGTCAAGATGGCTGCCGCTATGCCAGCTGGCACACCGTAGCCCATGGCGCCAACTGTAGGCGCGAGTTGGGTTTTGAAACCCTTCTGAAGGCCATGGTGGCGGTAGTAGCGATGCATCCAACTGGCAAAGTTGCCCGCGCCGTTGGTGAGCACCGCATTGGCCGGCAAGTGGCGCTGCAACACCGAAACCACCTCGGGCATGTGAACCAATCCATTGGACGATTCTTTGTCTAAACCGGGCAAGGCCTGCGGCTCTAGATTGGCCAAGTAGTCGGCCTGCGCAGCTTGGGTCCAGGCCTGCCACGGCAGGCTGGCCGGGGCGCTGAGCGCCTGCAAACTGCGAGCGGCTGCGTTCATGGTGGCGCAAATGGCCAAGTCGGCTTGGTAGACCCGGTTTAACTCTTCTGCGCTGGCGTGAATGTGGACCAACTTTTGCCGAGGTTGCGGCAAATCAATCAAGGTGTAACCGCTGGTGGTCATCTCACCCAAACGCGGCCCGATGGCCAAAATCAAATCGCTGTCTTTGATGCGCTGGGCCAATTTGGGGTTGATGCCAATGCCCACATCACCGGCATAACAGGGGTGAAAGTTATCGAAGGTGTCCTGAAAGCGAAACGCGTTGCCCACGGGCAGTTGCCATTGCTCAGCAAAATGCTCTAGCGCCTGCGCTGATTGCACCGTCCACCCTCCACCACCGGCAATCACAAAGGGCCGCTGGGCTTGCAGCAGCATTTGGTGCAACTGGCTCAGCGCTTCAGGCGCGCTTGAGGCCTGCACCGCTTGCGTTTGGCGCAAAGGCCGCGCTTTGGCCCTTTGTACCAGCATGTCTTCTGGCAACACCAGCACCACGGGACCAGGCCGGCCATTCATGGCAGTGGCAAATGCACGGGCTACGTATTCTGGAATTCGCTCAGGATGGTCAATGCGCTCAACGCGTTTGGCCATGCCTTTGGTGCTTGGGCCAAAAAAGGCGCAGAAATCAACTTCTTGAAAAGCCTCGCGGTCCCGCGTGTCACTGGCCACATCGCCGACCAACAAAACCATGGGCGTGGAGTCCTGGAAGGCCGTATGCACGCCGATCGAGGCATTGGTGGCACCCGGACCTCGAGTAACAAAACAAACGCCAGGGCGCCCCGTTAAACGACCCTGGGCGTCTGCCATGTAGGCTGCGCCGCCTTCTTGCCGGCAGGTGACAAACTGAATTTGATCGCGGTAATGGTGAAAACCGTCCAGAACGGCCAAATAACTTTCACCTGGCACCCCAAAAGCATGGGTCACGCCTTGGGCAATCAAGCATTCCACCAACAAATGGCCGGCCATCTGGTCGCTCAAGGGGGAACTCGTGGTGTCTGTCATGGGGGCTCTCCGTGAAGGGCTGGCAGTCGGTCAGCCTGAGTCTAAAAATCAACCCTCCATGATAGCTTTAGATACTGCGGCATGCTTGCCAGGCGGCCCAGTCCCCAGCCTCATGACGCAGCAGGTATCACCCGGTCAAATCTGAAGACCCCCGGCTCTTTGACAGGGTCCACATCCACAGGGATCACCGACTTGGGCAAAAACCGCCCCTCCAGCAACAATTTGGACAGCGGATTTTCGATGCGCTGCTGAACAGCACGCTTTAAGGGCCGAGCGCCATACACAGGATCAAAGCCAACCTTGGCCAGCTCGGAAAATGCAGCAGGTGAAATTTCCAAATGCAAGTCCATCTTGGCCAATCGCGCTTGCAAAATTTGCAATTGAATTTTGGCAATGGACTCAATGTGCTTGGCATCCAAACTGTGGAACACCACGGTCTCGTCAATCCGATTCAAAAACTCTGGGCGGAAATGATTTTTCAGCTCGCCCCAGACCGCATCTTTGATGTCTTCAGCTGGCTGGCCCACCATGGCTTGAATCATGTGCGAGCCGATGTTGGAAGTCATCACGATCACTGTGTTTTTAAAGTCAACTGTGCGCCCTTGCCCATCGGTTAATCGGCCATCGTCCAAGACCTGTAGCAACACATTGAAAACATCGGGGTGGGCTTTTTCAACCTCGTCCAGCAGCAGTACTGCATACGGTTTTCGGCGCACGGCCTCGGTCAAGTAGCCCCCCTCCTCGTAACCCACATAGCCGGGAGGAGCGCCTATCAAACGCGCCACAGAATGCTTTTCCATGAACTCGCTCATGTCGATGCGAATGAGGTGGTCTTCACTGTCGAACAAGAACCCTGCCAAGGCTTTGCACAACTCGGTTTTGCCCACGCCGGTGGGGCCTAAAAACAAGAAGGAGCCGGTCGGCCGCTGAGGATCAGACAAGCCCGAGCGTGAACGGCGAATGGCATTGGCCACGGCTGCGATGGCTTCGTTTTGGCCCACCACACGCTGGTGCAATTTATCCTCCATTTGCAGAAGTTTTTCACGCTCGCCCTGCATCATTTTTGAAACCGGAATGCCGGTGGCCCGACTGACGACTTCGGCAATTTCTTCTGCGCCCACTTGCGTGCGCAACAAACGCGGCGCAGCGCCAGCAGCAGGGTTCAACTCTTTGGCTTGGGTTTCTTTGAGCAGTTTTTCGAGTTCAGGCAGTTTGCCGTATTGCAATTCAGCCACTTTGTTGAAGTCGCCTTTGCGCGTGAGCTCTTCAATTTGTTGGCGCAATTGATCTATTTTTTCGCGCACATTTTGACTGCCTTGGGCCTGCGCCTTTTCAGTGCGCCAGACCTCTTCCAAATCAGCCGCTTGTTTTTTCAAGGTAATGATTTCTTCTTCAATCAAGCTCAAGCGTTTTTGCGAAGCTTCATCTGATTCTTTTTTCACTGCTTCGCGTTCAATTTGCAACTGAATCAAGCGGCGATCGAGTTTGTCAATCACCTCTGGTTTAGAGTCAATTTCAATTTTGATTTTGGCCGCAGCCTCGTCGATCAGATCAATCGCTTTATCGGGTAAGAAACGGTCGGTGATGTAGCGATGGCTGAGCTCGGCCGCCGCCACAATGGCCGGGTCCGTGATGTCCACGCCGTGGTGAATTTCGTATTTCTCTTGCAGTCCACGCAAGATGGCAATGGTGGCTTCCACGGTGGGTTCACCGACCAAAATTTTCTGAAACCGCCGCTCTAAGGCAGCGTCTTTTTCAATGTATTTTCGGTATTCGTCTAAAGTGGTGGCACCCACGCAGTGCAATTCACCGCGGGCCAAGGCTGGCTTGAGCATGTTGCCCGCGTCCATTGCGCCCTCGGCTTTGCCGGCGCCCACCATGGTGTGCAATTCGTCGATGAAAACAATGGTTTGACCTTCGTCTTTGGCCAATTCACTCAAAACGGTTTTCAGGCGTTCTTCAAATTCGCCTCTGAATTTGGCACCCGCCAGCAAAGAAGCCATGTCCAAGGACAAAACGCGTTTGCCTTTGAGTGAATCGGGCACTTCACCGGCCACAATGCGCTGGGCCAAGCCCTCGACGATCGCGGTCTTGCCCACACCGGGCTCGCCGATCAAGACGGGGTTGTTTTTAGTGCGTCGCTGCAAGACCTGAATGGCACGGCGAATCTCGTCGTCGCGCCCAATCACGGGATCAAGTTTGCCCATGCGGGCACGCTCGGTCAGGTCCATGCAATATTTTTTCAAGGCCTCGCGCTGCCCTTCTGCGTCTGCGCTGCTGACACTCTCACCGCCGCGCACCGCCGCCACTGCGGCCTCTAAACTCTTGCGCGTCAGCCCAGCCTCTTTGACTGTGCGGCCCAGCTCGTTTTTGCTGTCACACAAGGCCAATAAAAACAACTCGCTGGCGACAAAACCATCGCCGCGCTTGATGGATTCCTTTTCTGCCGCCTGCAAAAGTTTGACCAATTCAGGCCCAACTTGTACCTGATCTTGCCCTGTGACTTGAGGCAAGCGCCCCACGGCGGCCTGCGCCGCATTGAGCAGCGCCGGCCCATTCACACCGGCACGCTGTAGCAAGGCTTTGGGGCCATCTTCTTGCTGCAGCATGGCCAACAGCACGTGCGCAGGGTCAATGTAGGCATGGTCTTTGCCCAGCGCAAGCGATTGCGCATCGCCTAAAGCTTCTTGAAATTTGGTGGTAAGTTTGTCCATTCGCATCGCAATCTCCTGTTGTTTGTCACTTTGGGCCACGCAGCAATTTTTCAAGGGTCTGGCCTTGTGCGACTTTCCAAGCCATTGAATGCCCATTAAGCGCCTAAAATATGACCATGAACATTCACCAGATGTCAGTGCAGTACGACGAGCGGCAGGATCGCCTTGTGCTTCGGGTCAGCACCCAAGATGCCCAAGAATTTCGCCTTTGGCTGACCCGCTGCATGACCTTGCGATTGCTGCCGCACTTGCAAGCGGCCGTGGTTCAACTCGAAGCCAGTGACCCGCAAGTCATGGCCCCGGACACCACGGCGCAGCAAATTTTGGCCGATTTGAAACGTGAAAACTTTTTATCACAAGCTGATTTTTCAACTCCATTCGCAACGCAAACCCTGGGCTTGCCTTTGGGCGATCTGCCCTTGCTGGTGACAGATGTGCAAATGAACTTGCACAGCAGCGGCAGTTTGCATTTGCAGTTTCATGACAAAAATGGCTCCTCTGCCAGCGGCCTGTCCTGTGAATTCAAATTGCAAGCCTCTTTGCTGCACGGCTTGCTGCATTTGATGGAGCAAGCCTTAAAGCGTGCCCAGTGGCAACTGCCCAGCTTGACACCGCGGGCCGATTTGATGGATTCGGGTCAATCTGAACAACCGAGCTACAGGCACTGAGACCGCTTAGGGACTGGCACAGCCAGCCAAAGCGCGTTGATTCAGGGCACAAAGCCTGCGCTATGCGTTATGTGCTGAGATACCCCAGCGCGCCAACGCCGCGTCGTCGCTAACGCGGGCATCGACCCACTGTGCGCCTTGCGGGGTCTGCTCTTTTTTCCAAAAAGGCGCCTGGGTTTTGAGGTAGTCCATCAAAAATTCACAGGCCTTGAAACTCTCACCCCGATGCGCTGAAGACACGGCCACCAGCACAATTTGATCTGCGGGATTGAAGGTTCCCACGCGGTGAATCACATGGGCTTGGTAAAAGTCAAAGCGGGCATGCGCTTGGTCAATCATGGCCTCGATAGATGCTTCGGTCATGCCAGGATAGTGCTCCAGTGTCATGCTCACAACTTGGTCATCGGATTGGCCTGTGAGCATGCGTGTGTCACGAACCGTGCCCACAAAACTGCACAAGGCGCCCACTCTCAAATCACCTTGGCGCAGTGCTGCCAAGACAGCACTGACATCGAAATCATCCTCTTGAATGAGAACCCGCACCTTCATGCTTTAGCCTCCTGTCACAGGCGGAAAAAAGGCCAATTCGCTGGACTCCAAAATCAACGCCGACTCGTCCGCCATGACTTGATTCAAGGCCATGCGTAAGGATTTGTCGCGGCCAAGGCAAGCATACGCCCCGCCACGCGCCAGCAATTCAGACCGCACCTCACCCACAGTTGCGACTTGCGTGTCGATTTGCTCGTGCGATTGGCCTATGGTTTCCCTCAATGAGGCAAAGTATCGAATATGAAGTTTCATGACAACCACTCAGAGAACGGGTAAAACTGGACCCAGTCACCTGGCGAAATGGTCTGCCCACTGGGGTTGTCGACCACCCCATCGGCCCAGACCACCGAGGTCAGCACACCCGAACTTTGGTTGGGAAACAAATCGACCCCGCCTGCGCCATCCCGCTTGGCGCGTAAAAATTCTCGGCGCCGGTCGGCCTTGGGCCAACTGAAATTGGCTTGCAAACGCAGCGGTTGAGCGGGCGCTTGAAGCACCCCTTGCAAACCTTGCAAAAAGGGCCTGACCAAGAGCATGAAAGTGATAAAGCTGGAAACGGGATTGCCTGGCAAGCCCATGAAAAAAGCATGCCCTGTTTCATCCACTGCAGCATCCACTGCGCTGACACGGCGGACTTGTCCAAAGGCAAATGGCTTACCAGGCTTCATCGAAATTTGCCACAAAGCCAAGTGCCCCAAGGCCTCGACAGCAGGCTTGACATGGTCCTCTTCGCCCACAGAGACGCCGCCACTTGTCAAAATCAAATCATGCTCGGCTGCTGCCGTTTGTAAAACGGCAAGGGTCGCATCGCGCTGATCGGGCACGATGCCCATGTCCGTCACCTCGCACCCCAAGCGCAGCAGCAAGGCCCTGAGAAAAAATCGATTGGAGTTGTAGATGGCGCCAGGCCTCATTTTCTCGGGTGGCACTTGCCCTGGCATGACCAACTCATCGCCTGTAGAAAACAAAGCCACGCGAGGTCGGCGCACCACCTTGAGTTGATCCAAACCGATGCTGGCAGCCAAGCCCAAACTGGCAGGGTCCAAGCGAGTGCCCAAAGGCAAGACCACAGCGCCTTGGGTGACATCTTCTCCACTGCGCCGAATCCACTGCCCCGTGCTAGGCACGGCGTTGATTTGAACCTCGGGCTCTTGGCCTGGCGTGCCCCCAAGCAACTCAGCGTCCTCTTGCATGACCACGGCATCAGCGCCTGGCGGTATGGGCGCGCCAGTGAAAATTCGCGCAGCTTCGCCGCGGTTCAATGCCGTGCCGTTTTGTCCAGCAGGGATGCGCTGCGTCACTTTCAAGCGCACGCCCGTTTGTTGCACATCGCACATGCGAACGGCATACCCGTCCATGGACGAATTGTCTTGTGGCGGCACCTGCAAAGCTGAAACCAGGTCTTGTGCCAGCACCCGGCCATCGGCCTGCAAAGTGGCCACAAACTCTGTTTGCGAAACAGCTTGAGCAGCATCCAAGACAGCTTGCAACGCTTGGTCCAAGGACATCAAGGGTGCCCGCTTGGCGTCAGGCGCACGGGGCGCGTTGGAGGAAGTGATGGATGAACTCATGGCCGCCCATCAAGCACAGTGCGCCGCAATGTAGTCTTTGACCGCCTGCACCGTGGTCGGCAATTCCTGAACACGTTTGGGCAAGGCCTCGATGCCCTGAAACTTGGGCGGCCGCTCGGGCTCGCGGCCCAAAGCTTCCACCAAAGTGGCAGCGAACTTGATCGGCAAGGCCGTCTCCAACACCAGCATGGGCACGCCCGGTTGAGCCAGTGGCACAGCCACTTTCAAGCCATCAGCCGTGTGCGTATCGATCATGATGTGGTTGCTGGCAAAGACTTCTTGAATGGTCTGCAAGCGATTGGCGTGGGTGCTCTTGCCGCTGAGAAAGCCATAGCGTTGACGCGCTTGTGCGAACAAGGGGTCTTGGCTCAAATCGAACACACCACTCGTGCCAAGCTGGTCTTGAAACAAGAATTTTGTGCGCGCTGCATCGCGCCCGAGCAAGTCAAACACGAAACGCTCAAAGTTGCTGGCTTTAGAGATGTCCATGGAGGGGCTGGAGGTTTCATGCGTATCGGCAGTGGTGCGAACACGGTAGACACCGGTGCGAAAAAATTCGTCCAGCACATCGTTTTCGTTGGTAGCCACAATCAGCTGCGCAATCGGCAAGCCCATCATGCGCGCCACATGACCGGCGCACACGTTGCCAAAATTCCCACTGGGCACACTGAAGCTGACTTGCTGCTGGTCATTTGACGTGGCTTGAAAATAACCTGCGAAGTAGTAAACCACTTGCGCCAGCAAGCGAGCCCAGTTGATCGAGTTGACCGTGCCAATTTTGTACTGACTCTTGAAGGTCAAATCATTGCTGACTGCTTTGACTATGTCTTGGCAATCGTCAAAGACACCTTGCAATGCAATGTTGTGAATGTTCTCGTCGAGCAAACTGAACATCTGAGCTTGCTGGAACGGGCTCATGCGCCCACTGGGGCTGGTCATGAAAACACGGATGCCTTTTTTGCCGCGCATGGCGTACTCGGCTGCGCTTCCCGTGTCACCCGAGGTGGCACCCAAAATATTCAACTGCGCATGGCGTCTGGCCAACTCGTATTCAAACAAATTGCCCAGCAGTTGCATCGCCATGTCTTTGAAGGCCAAGGTGGGGCCATTGGACAATGCTTCTAAAAAAACTTGAGTGCCTTGAGCTGCATGCGTTTTAATCGCCTTCAAAGGCACGATTTCTGGCGTACCAAAGACTGCTTGGGTATAAGTTTTTTGGCAAAGCGCCCGCAAGTCTTGCGTTGGAATATCGTCGATGTACAAAGAAAATATTTCAAATGCCAAAGCCGCGTAGCCTTGGGCTTGCCAGACCTGCCGCCAACGCGCCAAGGTCGCACCGGCAACCTGCGGATAAGACTCCGGCAAATACAGGCCCCCATCGGGCGCCAAACCTTCGAGCAAAATCTCACAAAATTGCTTGCGGTCAGCATGGCCGCGGGTCGACAAGTAACGCATCAGTTCAACTCTTCTTTGCGTATGCGTGTGATGGGCGCCATCACGGTTGGCAAAGCCTGCATGTGCGCCAAGACCTCGTTCATGCTGCCCTCGCGTGTGTCATGCGTGAGGATGATGACATCGGTTTGATTCTCCCCGGCCAAGCTGACTTGATCGGCCTCGCGCTGCAAGACCGCATCGATGCTGATGCCCGCCTGTGCCAACAAGCCAGTTAATTTGGCCAGCACACCCGTCTCGTCTGCCACGCGCAAACGCAAGTAATAACTGGTCACCACGTCGCTCATTGGCAAGACCGGCGTGCTGCTCATGGCATCTGGCTGAAATGCCAGATGCGGCACACGGTTCAAGGGATCTGCTGTGTGCAAGCGCGTGATGTCCACCAAGTCGGCAATCACCGCACTGGCTGTAGGCTCCGAGCCTGCGCCCTTGCCGTAGTACAAAGTGGTGCCGACTGCGTCGCCTTGCACCATCACCGCATTCATGGCCCCTTCCACATTGGCAATCAACCGCTGCGTGGGCACCAAGCTGGGGTGAACGCGCAACTCAATGCCGTGGGCAGTGCGTTTGGTGATGCCCAGCAACTTGATGCGGTAGCCCAATTGCTCTGCATATTTGATATCGGCGGCGCCCAAATGCGTGATGCCCTCGATGTAGGCTTTGTCAAACTGCACCGGTATGCCAAAGGCCAAAGCGCTCATCAAAGTGACTTTGTGGGCAGCATCGACCCCTTCGATGTCAAAGGTCGGATCGGCTTCTGCATAGCCCAGGCGCTGCGCCTCTTTCAAGGCGACCGCAAAGTCCAAGCCTTTATCACGCATCTCAGACAAGATGAAATTGGTGGTGCCATTGATGATGCCCGCAACCCACTCAATGCTGTTGGCGCTCAAGCCTTCGCGCAGGGCTTTGATGATGGGAATGCCGCCTGCTACAGCCGCTTCAAACGCCACCATCACACCTTTGGCATGCGCTGCTGCGAAAATCTCGGTGCCGTGCACGGCCAGCAGCGCTTTGTTGGCGGTTACAACATGCTTGCCTGCCGCGATGGCCTCGAGCACCAAAGCTTTGGCAATGCCGTAGCCGCCAATCAACTCCACCACAATGTCAATGTCAGGGTTGGCGATGACGGCACGGGCGTCGCTGACCACCTGGACCCCAGGGCCGGCCAATGCTTGCGCCCGGGACATGTCCAGATCAGCCACCATGGTGATCTCTATGCCGCGGCCTGCGCGGCGCATGATCTCAGCTTGATTGCGGCGCAGCACATTGAAAGTGCCGCTACCGACTGTGCCCATGCCCATCAGGCCTACTTGTATTGGTTTCATCATTGAGTGTCGGTTCCAAATCGTTTGCGTGCTGATTGTAAAAATTTGGCAATGCGTGCAATGGCTTCGCGCAGATCTTCTTCGTGGGGCAAAAACACAATGCGGAAATGATCTGCCGCAGGCCAATTAAAACCTGTGCCTTGGACCAACATCACTTTGGTTTCCTGCAACAATTCCAAAAAGAACAGTTGGTCGTCTTCAATGGGATAGACCTTGGGGTCTAGCCGCGGAAACATGTACAAAGCCGCTTGAGGCTTGACGCAAGAGACCCCTGGTATGGCTGTGATCAATTCAAAAGCCAAGTCGCGCTGCTTGCGCAAACGACCACCCTCGCCTACCAATTCGTTGATGCTCTGATGCCCTCCCAGCGCAGTTTGAATTGCCCATTGACCGGGCACATTGGCACACAAGCGCATGTTCGAGAGCATGTCCAGGCCTTCGATGTAATCTTTGGCTGGTTTTTTATTGCCAGAGACCACCAACCAACCCGCGCGGTAACCGCAGGAGCGGTAGCTTTTAGACAAAGAGTTGAAGGTCAGCGTCAAAACGTCCTGGCTCAAACTGCCAATCGGCGTGTGCTGAACGCCGTCGTACAAGACTTTGTCGTAGACCTCGTCGGCAAAGATAACCAAGCCGTGCTCACGCGCCAGCGCCACAATGCCCGACAAAATGGCGTCTGAGTAAAGTGCACCTGTGGGGTTGTTCGGATTGATCACGACAATGCCCTTGGTACGCGGCGTGATTTTGGCTCGGATGTCGTTCAAATCGGGCATCCAGCCTTTGGCCTCGTCACACACATAGTGCACAGGGGTGCCGCCCGACAAACTGGCTGCCGCTGTCCACAAAGGGTAGTCGGGAGCGGGCAAGAGCAGCTCATCGCCATTGTCCAATAACGCGTTGGTGGCCATCACGATCAACTCACTGGCGCCATTGCCCAGATAAATGTCGTCGAGCGTGACACCTAGAATGCCTTGTTTTTGGGTTTCGTGCATGACCGCTTTACGCGCACCAAAAATACCCTTGCTGTCCGAGTAGCCCGCTGAATTGGGCAGGTTGCGGATCATGTCTTGTTGGATTTCTTCCGGTGCATCAAAGCCAAACACGGCCAAATTGCCGATGTTCAGCTTGATGATCTTATGCCCCTCGTCCTCCATCTGACGCGCACGGTCCATGATGGGGCCGCGGATGTCGTAGCAAACGTTGGCCAGTTTGGCTGATTTGTGAATGGTCTTCAAAATCCCTCCGAAGGGTGTTGACACAGGGAAAACCTATAATTTGACCACAGAACTGAGCCATTTTCGGAACCCCCAGCGCATGAAACTCCAAGCCGACACACGCACCCCCTTTTCCATTTCAAGCTATGGTGAGGGCTCGGTAGTGGTCAACGGTGTTCGCATGAGCGGGGCCATGCTGGTTTGCGCTCAGACCGGCCCGCAGCCCTGGGTGATTGAGAATTTGGCGAGCTTGCGCGCTGAAAACTTTGACCACCTGGCCCTTTTTAAGCCTGAATTGGTGATTTTTGGCAGCGGCCGCCGCTTGAAATTCCCGCATCCCTCGCATTTGCAAGGATTGATCGACTTGCGCGTGGGGCTTGAAACCATGGACAGCGCTGCCGCCTGCCGAACCTTCAATGTTCTGGCCAGCGAAGGACGGCGGGTTCTGCTGGCGCTGCTGCCGCTGGACTTTGAATAAGCTTGCCTTGAATCGACCGTCGACTGGCGGTTTTATACCCCTTAGAGCAAACGCCGCAGGTTTCAGGATAAAATAGCCGATTGCCGCTCTGAGCGAGCCCCTTTGCTAGGGTGGCTTCATCAGGTTTGTATGCGGTTCATTTCTGTCACGCGAGATTAGTTCTATGGCGATCGTTGTTAACAAGCCCCTCCCCGAATTTGAATCCAACGCAACAGGTGGCCTGAAGGTCTCCAACACATCGCACAATGGCAAAACCATGATTTTGTACTTCTACCCGAAGGACAACACACCTGGTTGCACCACCGAAGCCATGCAGTTTCGCGATAAATACAAAGATTTCGTCAAAGCTGGTGCCACCGTGTTCGGCGTCTCGCGCGACAACATGAAATCCCACGATGAATTCAAAGCCAAGTTAGAGCTGCCCTTTGAATTGATTGCCGATACTGAAGAAAAAATGTGTCACATGTTTGGCGTGGTTAAAAACAAAATCATGTACGGCAAGAAGGTCAAGGGCATTGAGCGCAGCACATTCTTGATCGGCGCTGATGGCTTGGTCAAAGAAGAGTGGCGCGGCCTGAAAGTACCCGGTCACGTTGAAGATGTGTTGAAAGCCGTGAAAGCGCTGAAAAAAGCCGCATAATGGGCACATGCTGCTGAACCCCAGCCCCATCCAAATAATTCTCAATTGCAAAGCCGCCTTGGTCTCCAGGCGGCTTTTTCTTTGCTCGCAAGCCCCATCATTTCAATCAAAGGCCTCGTTTCATGCCATTGCCACCCGCTCCTACCCAACGCGCTACCTTGCTGACTTCTCAAGCACTTGAAACGCCTGAAAAACCACCTGCCCGGTCCCCAAGCAAACATACTGAAGCACCTGGCTTGCACAGCAAGCCAGCGGCAAAAAAAATTCCAGTTGCGCAGCAACCGGTCATAGCCCGCACACCGCCTGCATTGCCCAAAAAAGCAAAAGTGGCTCGCAGCACTGGCCCGGCCAAGTTGTTTGTGCTCGATACCAACGTGTTGATGCACGACCCGATGTGCTTGTTCCTGTTTGAGGAGCACGATGTTTATTTGCCGATGATTGTTCTGGAAGAACTCGACAGTCATAAAAAAGGCATGACCGAGGTGGCACGCAATGCCAGACAAACCAGCCGCTCGCTCGACGCGCTGGCGGCCGTGACCGGCAGCGACATGCGGCAAGGCTTGCCACTGAACACCACCGGCCACATCGAGGCGAGCGGCAAACTATTCTTCCAAACCCAGGTGATGGACGTGAACTTGCCCATCAGCTTGCCACAAGGCAAGGCCGACAACCAAATTTTGGGCGTGGTCCAGGCCTTGGGGAAGTTGCATGCACCGCGTGAGGTGGTGCTGGTCTCCAAGGACATCAACATGCGCGTCAAAGCGCGCGCCTTGGGCTTGGCTGCTGAGGACTATCAAAACGACAAAGTGCTGGAAGACGGCGACCTGCTCTACGCCGGCACATTGGCCTTGCCCCTTGATTTTTGGGGTCGCCACGGCAAAACCATGGAAAGTTGGCAACAAGGAAGCTACACCTTCTATCGCTTCAGTGGGCCGATTGTGCCCAGCCTGCTGATCAACCAATTTGTTTACTTTGAAGCCCCTGGCGAGCCCAGCCTGTACGCACGGGTGACTGAAATTCGGGGCAAAACCGCCGTGTTTCGCACCTTGAAAGATTTTGGGCATTTGAAAAATGCCGTATGGGGCGTGACCACACGCAACCGTGAACAAAATTTTGCGATGAACATGCTGAGTGATCCCGAAATTGATTTCGTGACTTTGGCGGGAACAGCAGGCACGGGCAAAACTTTGATGGCTTTGGCCGCAGGCTTGACGCAAGTACTCGATGATCGGCGTTACACTGAAATCATCATGACGCGGGCCACGGTGAGCGTCGGTGAAGACATTGGTTTTCTGCCCGGCACCGAAGAGGAGAAGATGGGGCCATGGATGGGCGCCTTGGACGACAACCTGGAGTTTTTAGCCAAGGGCGATGGCGGCAATGCCGGCGAATGGGGGCGTGCGGCCACCAATGAATTGATCCGCAGTCGCATCAAAATCAAGAGCATGAACTTCATGCGGGGCCGCACCTTCATGAACAAATACGTGATCATCGACGAGGCGCAAAATTTAACGCCCAAACAAATGAAAACACTGATCACACGCGCAGGGCCTGGCACCAAGATTGTTTGCATGGGCAACTTGGCCCAAATCGACACGCCCTATTTGACCGAAGGCTCTTCGGGCTTGACCTACGCCGTAGATCGTTTCAAAGGTTGGGCACACGGCGGCCACATCACCCTGGCGCGCGGCGAACGCTCTAGGCTGGCCGATTTTGCCAGCGAAGTCCTTTAGAAAATCAGAAGTCGCCGGAGCTGCTGCTGGACAGGCTTTCAAAGCGGGTCAGCGGCTTCAAGAAGGTCAATCGAACCGAACCGGTGGGGCCGTTTCGCTGTTTGCCAATGATGATTTCTGCAACGCCCGGCTCTTTGGAGTCTTTGTTGTAGTAGTCGTCACGGTAGATGAACATGATGATGTCGGCATCTTGCTCGATCGCACCCGACTCTCGCAGGTCGCTCATCATGGGCCGCTTGTCAGTTCTTTGCTCAACGCCGCGGTTTAACTGCGACAAGGCAATCACTGGGCACTGCAACTCTTTGGCCAACATTTTCAGGCCCCGTGAAATTTCACCCAACTCGGTGGCACGGTTGTCCCCATCGGAGCCAGATGACCCGCTCATCAATTGCAAATAGTCCACCACAATCAAACCCAACTTGCCACAGGTGCGGGCCAAACGCCGCGCATTGGCGCGCAACTCGCTGGTGGTCAGGCCAGGTGTTTCGTCAATGTGCAACGATACCGTACGCAAGCGCTCAATCGCCTCTGTCAGGCGCGGCCACTCTTCGTCGGTGAGCTTGCCAGTGCGTAAATGCCCCTGGTCAATTCGGCCGATCGAGCCGACCACGCGAACGGCCAACTGCGCCGCGCCCATCTCCATTGAGAACACGGCTACAGGCAAACCTTCGTTCAAGGCCACGTGCTCTGCGATGTTGATGGCAAGCGCTGTTTTCCCCATCGATGGGCGCGCGGCCAATACCACCAGATCACCTGCTTGCAGGCCCGAAGTCATTCGGTCTAAATCGTAAAAACCGGTAGGCACCCCTGTGATGTCATTGGGGTTCAGGGACATCTCGTTGACGCGGTCCAGCAAGTCCACCACCAAGGTGTCCATGGACTGAAAGCCCTGCTTCATGCGGGAGCCTTCTTCACCGATGTTGAAGATTTTTTGTTCAGCCTCGTCCAAAATTTTATCTATCGCCCGCCCTTGAGGGTTGAAGGCGTTGGTGGCGATTTCATCGCTTGCGGTGACCAGCTTTCGCAATATGGAGCGCTCACGCACGATCTCAGCGTATCGGCGAATGTTGCTGGCGCTTGGAACGTATTGCGCCAGTGAGTTGAGGTAGGCTAAGCCACCCATGCCTTCAGACTTGCCCTGATTTTGCAATTGCTCGGAGACCGTGATGACGTCGGCCGGTTTGGAGCTGTTGACCAAACTGGTGATGGCCGCGTAAATCAGCTGGTGCTCGTGCCGGTAAAAGTCCGTGTCGACCAAGAGGTCGCCCATGCGGTCCCATGCGGTGTTGTCGAGCAACAGGCCGCCCAGCACACTGGACTCCGCTTCCACCGAGTGCGGCGGCACACGCAACTGCGCGATTTGACTGTCTTGGCTCAGGGCGGAAAAACCCAGTGCAGATTCGGAGTGGGCTTGAGGCGAAAAAAGTGCAGACATGGCGATTAGCGTATTAGATGCCCGATCTTACGCATTGCAGCGCTGGCGGTCATTGGAAAACCTTGTGGATAACTCGTTGGCAAGGCAGTTAAGTCCTGTGCATAAGCTGTCCATCTGGAAACTGGGATGGATGGGGTCAGACTCAGTCTACGAACAAGTGCCCTTGAAGCACCCATTAAAAAGCCGCCGAATCTTGCGACTGGCGGCTTGTGTGAGGGCCCAAAGGTCAGGCTGTTTCGCCGTAAACCATGACGGTCACTTGCACCACCACATCGGTGTGCAAGGCCACCGAGACGCTGGTTTCACTGACTGTTTTGATGGGCCCGTTGGGCATGCGGATTTGAGATTTGGACAAGGCATAGCCCAGTTTGTTCAATTCCTCAGAAATGTCATGGTTGGTGACAGAGCCAAACAAACGGCCATCAACACCCGCTTTTTGTGTGAGCTTGACCACGGTGCCAGACAACTTCTCGCCTTGTGCTTGAGATTCTTGCAACTTGGCTGCTGCAGCTTTTTCAAGCTCTGCACGGCGGGCTTCAAACTCCGCCTTGTTGCTTGCAGTGGCGCGCCGAGCACGGCCGCTGGGAATCAAAAAGTTGCGTGCATAACCGTCTTTGACCTTGACGATTTCGCCAAGATTACCCAGGTTGACCACCTTGTCGAGCAGAATAATTTGCATGTGGTTCTCCTTAAATTTTGTGCTGGTCGCTGTAAGGCAACATGGCCAAAAAGCGAGCGCGTTTGATGGCGGTATTGAGTTGGCGCTGGAAAATGGCGCGAGTGCCAGTCAAGCGTGCGGGGATGATCTTGCCGTTTTCAGCGATGAAGTCGCGCAAGGTGTCGATGTCTTTGTAGTCAATTTCTTCAACGCCAGTGACTGTGAAGCGGCAAAAGCGCTTGCGCTTGAACAGCAGCGACTGGGTGTTGCGCTTGGGGCGCTTGTCTTTGTTGAATTTTTTAAACGTGGCCATAGGGCCTCCTGAAGTTATGGGGTCTTGAATTCTTGAATATGCAGAATCACATTTTTTCCGTTTTTGGGAGTGGCCAAAAAACCGCTGAATCGCCAAACACTGCCTACCGGCTGAATTTGAACTCGCTCTGCGACAGATCCGAGGGCCACTGCTTTGACGCTGGCTTGGACCTGCCTGGCTTGACCTGCTTCCTGGCAAGTGGAGGCATGCTCCAAAACCAGATCAATTGCTGGCAAGCCAGCAGGCGTGTAGCGCATTGCTTTGAGCAGTGCAATACAAGCGGTCAATTCAACGCAATTGTCTCCCTGCAACAAAAGTGATTAGCCTGCAAACTCGGCTTGTTGGGATTTGCGAGTTTCCTCGCGCTCGACCGTCTTCATCATGGAAGATGGGCCTGTGTCGGCTTTTTTCTTGAGCACTGTCAAGTGGCGCAGCACAGCATCGTTGAATTTGAAGGCGTGCTCCAATTCAGCCATGACAGCCATGTCGGCTTCGATGTTCACGCACAAGTAGTGGGCTTTGCCCAGCTTGTTGATTTGATACACCAGCTGGCGACGGCCCCAATCTTCAACACGGTGGATTTTGCCTCCACCGGCAACGATCATGCCTTTGTAACGCTCGAGCATGGCGGGCACTTGCTCGCTTTGATCCGGATGGATCATCAAAATGATTTCGTAATGACGCATTGAGACTCCTTGTGGTTAACCCAATCAATTGGTAAAAGCCGCCCTCGGCGTCGGACGAGGTGCGGCAAGGCTAGCCCAAGATTATAGCCCAGAGTTCACAGGCCTGGATAGGGGTTCACTTCGGGGCGCAAGGCGAGCGCGTCCTGCGTATCGGGCCATATCAGACTGCCCAGCCAAATCACCACAAAGCCGGCAGGCACCCCCCAGACGCCCGCTGATATCGGCTGAATGCCCCACCAGAGGCCCGAAATAGAAGGCTCCAAGTGGAGCACGGCGCGAAGGGAATGCGTGTTGACAGCCATGTAATACAAAGTCACCCCTAGGCCACTGAGCATGCCCAAGACGACACCCAGTCGACTCGCGCTGCGCCAAAAAATACCCATGACCATGCCAGGGAAAAAAGCTGCTGCAGCCAATGAAAAAGAAGCTGAAACCAAGGCCAAAATCTCGGCCGGCTTCCACGCTGCGACAAATGCGGCCAGCATGGCCACCGCCAGCAACGCAAATTTGGACAAAATGACCCGCCCCTCCTGCGTACCCAAGCCTTTGCCGGTTTGAATTCGCAGGTCATGCACAAAGGCGTTGCTGATGGTCAGGAGCAAGCCATCGGCCGTTGACAAAGCTGCCGCAAATCCGCCAGCGGCCACCAAGCCCGAGATCACATAAGGCAACCCGGCTAACTCAGGGCTGGCCAGCATGACCATGTCAGCCCCCAATTTGAGCTCGCCAAACTGCAGGATGCCGTCCCCGTTGATGTCCGAGACTTCAACCAAGGAAGCGTCCACGCGGGACCACTGCGCCAGCCAATGCGGTAGCGCATCAAAATGGCTGCCCACCAAATTGTTCATGATTTCAAACTTCACCAACACAGCCAAGGCTGGCGCGCTCAGATACAGAATGGCGATGAAAAACAAAGACCAAGCGACTGACAAGCGCGCTTCGGACACACTGGGAACCGTGTAGTAACGCGTGAGCAAATGCGGCAAACCAGCCGTGCCGACCATCAAACAAAAAATCAAGGCCATGAAATTCAGGCGCGATTGCCCAAAGAGTTCCTGCTCTTGGGCATTGCCGTTGGGGTCACCTTGGAAGGCCTGACCATGCAGCGGCATGCCACCTAAGGGCTGCGCCCTGTCCAGGTTATCGTGCATCGATTTTTGCCATAGCTCTTTGGCTGTGGCCGCATCTTTAGGCAAGGCCAACAATTCGCGTCGAGCCTTTGCTATGAGCGAGTAATCAGCATTGCGAAACTTCAAATCTTTGACCTGCTCTTCGAGTATGAGTCTTTCTTGTCGCATCGCAGACTCCACATCTTTGAGTCGCAACTCGAGCATGCGTGCGCGCCTTAAGTACTCGGCTCGCACAGCAATTTCAGCCGGGTCGTTCATCAACTTTTGTTCGAGCTCTGCAATTTTAGGCAACTGCTCACCGTAGGCAATCGGCGCCCACGGGCTGCCGACTTGCTTGTAGGCCAGCCATGAAACTGGAATCAAAAAAGCCATCATCAAGATGATGTACTGCGCCACTTGTGTCCACGTGATGGCACGCATACCACCCAAGAAAGAGCAAAGCAAAACGCCGCCCAGGCCCAGCAAAATGCCAATTTCAAATTGCACACCCGTCAAGCGTGAAGCGATCAAACCGATGCCATAAATTTGCGCGACCAGATACGTGAAGGAACACAAAATGGCTGCCAATGCCGCCAAAATGCGCGGCCACCGACCGCCGTAACGTTGGCTGAAATAATCGGGCAAGGTGTACAAACGCATGGCCCGCAAATGCGGCGCAATCAGCAGGGCCACCAAGCAAAAGCCGCCCGTCCAACCCATCACATAGGCCAGCCCACCAGGTTGCGCGCCATTGCCGGAAAATCCTTGCAAGTAAAGTGCACCGGCCAAACTGATGAACGAGGCTGCGCTCATCCAATCGGCTGCGGTGGCCATGCCGTTGTACATGGCCGGGATCCTGCGTCCAGCCACATAATATTCTTCGGCATAGGTGGTGCGCCCAGAGATCCCGATCATGGCGTAAATCATCACAGTGGCAAACAAAAAGATCGGGCCAATCAAGTTTCTTGACAAGCCTTTTTGTTCAGCCCACGCCATCAGACCCAGCAAAGACAGTAGCAACACAACATACAAAAAGACGTTGCGATGCAGTCGCCACCGGTAAGCGGCGTACTGTTTTTGAAAGCCTGATGGGGTGCTCAATCAGCCTGCCCCAGCAAGGTCCATGTTTCAACCACCGAATCAGGATTCAAGGAAATCGAGTTGATGCCTTGCGCCATCAACCAGCGTGCAAAGTCGGGGTGATCGCTGGGGCCTTGACCGCAAATTCCAACGTATTTACCTTGCTTCAAACAAGCCTGAATGGCTTGCGAGATCAGGGCCTGCACCGCAGGGTCACGTTCATCAAAATCAAGCGCCAACAACTCCAAGCCAGAGTCCCGGTCCAAGCCCAGCGTCAATTGCGTTAAATCGTTGGAGCCAATTGAAAAGCCATCAAAGTATTCAAGGAACTGATCGGCCAATATGGCGTTGCTGGGTACCTCGCACATCATGATGATTTTCAGGCCATCTTGCCCGCGCTTTAAGCCATGCGTGGCCAGCAATTGCGTCACCCTATCGGCTTGACCCAAAGTGCGCACAAAGGGCACCATCACCTGTACATTGATCAAACCCATTTCACCGCGAACGCGCTTGATGGCCTCACACTCCATGGCGAAGGCTTCACCAAAATCTTTGCTGATGTAGCGCGCTGCACCGCGAAATCCGAGCATGGGGTTTTCTTCTTCTGGCTCATAACGGCTGCCGCCAATCAGCTTGCGGTATTCATTGCTTTTGAAATCGGACAAGCGCACGATCACTGGTTTGGGCCAAAAAGCCGCTGCGATGCAGGCCACACCTTCAGTGACTTTGTCGACGTAGAACGCTTTGGGTGAAGCATGACCTCTTGCCACCGATTCCACCGCTTTTTTCAAATCACCATCGATGTTGGGGTAGTCCAAAATTGCTTTGGGGTGCACACCTATGTTGTTATTGATGATGAACTCGAGGCGCGCCAAACCCACACCTTGGTTGGGCAACTGCGCAAAATCGAAAGCCAAATGCGGATTGCCCACATTCATCATGATTTTGGTGGCTATTTCGGGCATGGTGCCGCGTTTGACCTCGGTTACTTCGGTCTCCAGCAAGCCGTCGTAAATGCGGCCCGTATCGCCTTCGGCGCAGCTGACCGTGACCAAGGTGCCGTCTTTCAATTTCTCTGTGGCATGGCCGCAGCCCACCACAGCAGGAATGCCCAATTCTCGAGCGATGATGGCGGCGTGGCAGGTTCGCCCGCCGCGATTGGTCACGATGGCACTGGCCCGCTTCATGACCGGCTCCCAATTGGGGTCGGTCATGTCGGTGACCAAAACATCACCGGGCTGAACTTGGTCCATGTCCGCAATGCTGTGCACCAAGCGCACAGGGCCTGTTCCAATTTTTTGGCCAATGGCCCGGCCCTCTACCAAGACAGCGCCCTTGCCTTTGAGCTTGTAGCGCAACTCTGCCGTTCCTTTGGATTGGCTTTTGACTGTTTCAGGGCGTGCTTGCAAAATGTAGAGTTGACCATCGGTGCCGTCTTTGCCCCACTCAATGTCCATCGGCCGGCCGTAGTGCTTTTCTATCACCAAGGCGTAATACGCCAATTGCGAGACCTCATCGTCACTCAAAGAGTAACGGTTGCGCATTTCGGTCGAGACATCGACAGTCTTGACCAATTTGCCGCTTTGCGCTTTTTCTTGCGCCGTGGTGAAAACCATTTCAATCAATTTGGAGCCCAGATTGCGCCGAATCACTGCCCGGTGGCCAGCCTCCAGCATGGGTTTGTGCACATAAAACTCATCTGGGTTAACAGCCCCTTGCACGACAGTTTCGCCCAGACCATAACTGGAGGTGATGAACACCACGTCTTCAAAACCGGTCTCGGTGTCGATGGTGAACATCACACCGGCCACCCCCAAATCTGAGCGAACCATGCGCTGCACACCGGCTGACAAAGCCACGTCGGCATGGGCAAAGCCTTTGTGAACGCGGTAGCTGATGGCGCGGTCGTTGTACAAAGAGGCGAAAACTTCTTTCATCTTGAGCAGCACATCGTCAACGCCCACCACATTCAAAAATGTTTCTTGCTGCCCCGCGAAAGAAGCGTCAGGCAAATCTTCTGCTGTAGCAGAAGACCGAACCGCAAAAGATGCCGACGGATTGCCAGCACTGAGTTTGGCAAATTCACTGCGAATGGCTTGCGCAAGATCTGCGGGGAAGGGTTGCGCCTCCACCATGGCACGAATCTGCGCGCCAACTGCGGCCAATGCTCTGACATCTTCGGTGTCAAGCACATCGAGTTGCTGATTGATCCGCTGGCCCAGACCGTCGTGCTTTAAAAATTCTCGAAAAGCATGCGCGGTGGTGGCGAATCCAGTGGGCACACGAACCCCTGAAGGCAACTGCGAGATCATCTCCCCCAAGCTCGCATTTTTGCCCCCAACGCTGTCCACATCGCTCATGCGCAATTGCTCAAAAGGAACAACCAAAGCGTCCTTGCTAAAAAGTACAGACATGACTCACTCCAAAGTTAAAAATCAGCGCAGCGCACCCGAACCAACACCGAAGGTCTTTTTTGTTCTTAGACGTGACCCCGGATGCCAGCGAGCGTTGGATAATGTCATTGATTTTATGATGCAAGCACCTCCTTGAACGACAAATTTCAATATGCCTTTAAGAACAGTCTTTTTTATCTCCGATGGCACGGGCATTACCGCGGAAACCTTTGGCAACGCCATCTTGGCCCAGTTTGAGATGAAAACGCGCCATGTTCGACTGCCTTTCGTAGACACAGTGGACAAAGCGCACCAAGTTGTGCGGCAAATCAACCACGCCGCTGATGTTGAAAATGTCAAACCCATCGTTTTCACGACACTGGTGAACATGGATGTTTTGCAAGTGATTCGTGAGGGCTGCCAAGGCATGCTCTTGGACATGTTTGGAACCTTTGTGCACCCCCTTGAAAATGAATTGGGCATCAAGTCTCACCACCGTGTGGGACGGTTCTCGGATGTCAGCAAGAGCCAGGAATACCACGACCGCATTGAGGCCATCAATTTCTCATTGGCCCATGACGACGGTCAATCGCACCGCGATTTGGAATCTGCCGAAGTGATTTTGGTGGGCGTCAGTCGCAGCGGTAAAACGCCAACCAGCCTGTATCTGGCCATGCAGCATGGCATGAAAGCGGCTAACTACCCCTTGATTCCGGAAGATTTTGAGCGCAAACAGTTGCCCCCTGCTTTGATGGCGCACCGCAAAAAAATCTTTGGCCTGAGCATCCACCCCGAGCGTTTGTCTGAAATCCGAACCGAGCGTCGCCCCAACTCCAAATACGCCAGTTTGGCCAATTGCCGAGAAGAGGTCTCAGAGGCCGAGGCCATGATGCGCCGCGCAGGGATCCGCTGGCTTTCAACGACCACCAAGTCGATTGAAGAAATTGCCACCACCATCTTGCAAGAAATCAAGCCCGAACGACTGAGTTATTGAGCCCGGACTGCCTCTTCATTTTCAAGTGTGGCAGCCAATTTTTCGGCGCTTGCCTGCGCCAATCTCGCATCGCGCGCCTCCACCATGACGCGCACCAAAGGCTCGGTGCCGCTGGCACGAATCAAGACACGGCCTGAATCGCCCAAATTTTCCTCGACCGACTTCAAGGCCTGGGCCAAAGCGGCACTGGATTTCCAGTCTTGACCAGGCTTTAAGCGCACATTGACAAGGACCTGAGGAAACAACTGCACATCTGACAACAGCTGCGCCATCGACTTGCCGCTGGCCACACAGGCCTGCAGCACTTGCAGCGCACTGATCAAGCCGTCACCCGTGCTGTGCTTGTCAAGCGCCAGCAAATGGCCAGAGCCCTCGCCGCCCAACAACCAGCCTTTTTCTTGCAAGGCTTGGAGCACGTACCGGTCTCCGACTTGGGTTCGTATAAATTCCAAACCTTTTTGTTTGAGAGCCAACTCGACCGCCAAATTGGTCATCAAGGTGCCCACCACACCGGGCACAACTTCGCCGCGTGCAATGCGGTCTGCCGCCATCAGGTACAAGAGTTCGTCGCCGTTGAACAATCGACCCGCTTTGTCTACCAATTGCAGGCGGTCGGCATCACCATCCAAGGCGATGCCGTAGTCGGCTTGATGCGATTTCACGGCAGCCACCAAGGCCTCAGGATGCGTCGCGCCCACGCCCAGGTTGATGTTCAGGCCATCAGGTGCGCAGCCAATGGCCACCACATCGGCACCTAATTCGTGGAAGACTTTGGGCGCAATTTGGTAGGCTGCGCCGTTTGCGGCGTCCACCACGACTTTGAGCCCCTTGAGGGTCAAGTCATTGGCAAAAGTGCTCTTGCAAAATTCAATGTAGCGCCCAGCTGCGTCGTCCAAGCGGCGGGCTTTTCCCAGCTGCGCTGAAGCTGACCATACCGGTGCTTGCTCCAGAAAAGCTTCGACCGACTGCTCCCACTCATCAGGCAGCTTGCTGCCCTTGGCGCTGAAAAATTTAATTCCATTGTCTTCGTATGCGTTGTGGCTGGCACTGATCACCACGCCCAAGGAGGCTCGCTGCGCACGCGTCAAATAGGCCACCGCAGGCGTTGGCACGGGTCCGAGCAATACAACATCGACTCCAGCCGAATTGAAACCAGACTCCAAGGCGCTCTCGAGCATGTAACCCGAGATGCGCGTGTCCTTGCCAATCAAGACCGTTGGGTGCGTTTGCGTTTGTTTTAAGACACGTCCAACTGCGTGGGCCAAGCGAAGCACAAAATCGGGTGTGATCGGGCTTTGCCCTACGGTGCCTCGGATGCCATCTGTGCCAAAATATTTTCTAGTCATGGTTGTTGTTCTGATTGATTGACAGATTGTGAATATTTTAATTTTAGGCTTGAAGCGCTTTCCAAAAGCGCAGCGCCTGAACAGTCTCACGCACATCGTGCACGCGCACAATGGCAGCGCCCTTTTGGACCGCGATCAGCGCCGCAGCCACACTGGCGCCAGCCCTTTCAGCTGCAGGAGCGATTTGCCCATGAACAGCCGTGAGTTTGCCCAAAGTGCCCTTGCGTGACCAGCCCACCAAGAGCGGTTGATCCAGGGCCAACAGGGCTTCTTGTTGCTGGAGCAAGCTCACGTTTTGATCCATGTTTTTACCAAACCCAATGCCAGGATCCAAAACGATGCGGTTCAAACTGACCCCCAAGCTGTGCATCGCATCGCGCCTTGCCTTTAAAAATTCAATCACATGCGCTGCCGGATTTTCGTGCAAGGGCACGGTCAATGCGTGCATCAAACACAGGCCGCAGCGGGGGTGCCGCAGCACCACTTGCTCAGCGTTCGTTTGCAGCAAGGCCTGCGTGTCGTTGACGATGTCAACACCGAGGTCCAATGCCGCTTGCATGACCTCTGGCTTGTAGGTGTCGATCGACAAAGGCACCTGCCATTTAACGGCCTGCTCAATGAAGGGCATGACGCGACGCAACTCCTCTTGCAGCGGGACAGCTTGCGCGCCTGGACGGGTGGACTCCCCACCAATGTCCAAAATGTCAGCGCCTTGGCTTAATAAAGTCTCAGCATGCGCCAACGACGCAGACAAAGTTTGTTGCGGCTTGCCATCTGAAAATGAATCGGGTGTGAGGTTGACAATGGCCATCACCAAGGGTCTTGAAAGCTCAAGCTCAAATCGACTGGTTTGCCAATGAAGATGGGGCATTTTTCAGGCAAAGGACTAGGGTTGGATGTTCATGTAAAACGGGGCCAAAGCCCCGTGTATCCGCATTCAAACAAATCTCAAGCCACCGTCGGGGAAGGCTCGACATTGACTGCGGGTGTGCCGCCAGGACCATCGCTGCCAGAAGGCGGCGTGCGAGGTGTCCAGTCCTTGTGGGGCTTGGGCTCACGCCCAGCCATGATGTCGTCCAACTGCGTGACGTCAATGGTTTCCCACTCCAGCAAAGCCTTGGCCATGGCGTGCATCTTGTCGCTGTTGGCTTCAATCAGGCCACGCGCCAGTTTGTACTGCTCGTCGATGATGCGCCTGACTTCGGTGTCAACTTTTTGCATGGTCGACTCGCTCATGGTCGTGGTTTTCGTGATCGAGCGACCCAAGAAAACTTCGCCTTCGTTCTCGGCATAAACCATGGGGCCCAAAGCCTCTGTCATGCCATAGCGTGTGACCATGTCGCGTGCAATTTGCGTGGCGCGTTCAAAATCATTGCTTGCACCGGTGGTCATTTGTTTCATGAAAATTTCTTCGGCAATTCGCCCGCCAAACAACATGCTGATTTGGTTGAGCATGAATTCACTGTCGTAGCTGTAACGGTCTTTTTCCGGCAAGCTCATGGTCACGCCCAAGGCACGGCCGCGCGGAATGATGGTGACCTTGTGCACAGGATCGCATTTGGGCAGCAACTTGCCAATCAATGCATGACCCGACTCGTGGTAGGCCGTGTTGCGGCGCTCCTCTTCGGGCATGACCATGCTCTTGCGTTCAGGGCCCATCAGAATTTTATCTTTGGCTTTTTCGAAGTCTTGCATCTCAACCACGCGCGCGTTGCGCCGTGCCGCCATCAAGGCCGCTTCGTTGCAAAGGTTGGCCAAGTCAGCGCCGCTCATGCCAGGTGTTCCACGGGCAATCACACCGGGGTTCATGTCTTGTCCAATAGGGATTTTGCGCATGTGCACAGCCAAGATTTGTTCGCGGCCGCGAATGTCAGGCAATGTCACATAGACCTGGCGGTCAAAGCGCCCTGGGCGCAGCAAGGCTGAGTCCAAAATGTCAGGGCGGTTGGTGGCTGCCACCACAATCACACCCAAGTTGGTTTCAAAACCATCCATCTCGACCAGCATTTGATTGAGCGTTTGTTCGCGCTCGTCGTTGCCACCGCCCAAGCCCGCGCCGCGTTGACGGCCAACAGCGTCAATCTCATCGATGAAAATAATGCAAGGGGCATTTTTCTTGGCGTTTTCAAACATGTCGCGCACGCGAGCAGCGCCCACGCCCACAAACATTTCGACAAAATCAGAACCTGAAATGCTGAAAAATGGCACCTTGGCTTCACCCGCAATGCTCTTGGCAAGCAGCGTTTTTCCGGTGCCCGGAGGCCCGACCAAGAGCAAGCCGCGCGGAATGCGGCCACCTAGTTTTTGGAAGCGTTGAGGGTCTTTCAAAAAGTCAACGACCTCTTTGACTTCTTCTTTGGCTTCGTCGCAACCGGCCACATCGGCAAAGGTCACGAGGTTGGTGTTTTCGTCCAGCATGCGCGCTTTGCTTTTGCCAAAGCTGAAGGCCCCGCCCTTGCCGCCGCCCTGCATTTGCCGCATGAAGTAAACCCAAACGCCAATCAACAGCAGCATGGGGCCCCAGCTGACCAAGAGGCTCATGAGCAACGAGCCTTCTTCGCGGGGCTTGACGTCAAACTTCACGCCATTGGCGATCAGGTCGCCGACCAATCCGCGGTCCAGGTAGGTTGCAGTGGTTTTGATGCGGCGGTCATCGGTGGTGGTGGCCAAAATTTCAGTGCCGCCTTGGCCCTCTTGAATGGTCGCCGTCTTGATTCTGTTGCTGCGAACCTCTTCCAGAAATTCCGAATAACCTAAATACCCTGATCCGGTAGCGCCGCGGTTATCAAATTGTTTGAACACGGTGAACAGCACCATGCCGATGACCAGCCATACGGCGATCTTGGAAAACCATTGGTTGTTCAAGAAGAGCTCCAATCAAAAACATCTAATTGCTGGCTATTTTAGGCTTTTGCAAGTGCCTCATCGTCAATTTCCCTTGACTTAGCCTTAAAACCAGAGGGAAAAGAGTGTAAAGAGTGTCACTCAAACACTGGGTGGCTGTTTTTTGGGTTCGATACCTACCAAGAAAGTTTCCGAAGATTTGTCGCGCGAGGCCTTGGGCTTGATGGGTTTGACCACCTTGAACGACTCTTTGAACAACTTGACCAATTGGGCGTACCCGCTGCCGTGAAACACCTTGACCACCAGGGCGCCTTGGGGCTTCAAATGAAGTTGGGCAAACTCCAGGGCCAGTTCCACCAAATTTTCAATGCGTGCGGCGTCTGCCGATTCGATGCCTGACAAGTTCGGCGCCATGTCAGAAACCACCACATCGACCAGGCGTCCGTCCACCAGGGCTTGCAGTTGCGCCAAGACCTCGGGCTCGCGAAAATCGCCTTGAATGAAGTGCACGCCCTCAACGGGCTCCATGGGCAAAATGTCCAAGGCCAAGATGGTGCCGTTGAGCTCGCCCACCGCCGCGCCCGAGGGCGACAAACGCCGACGCACATATTGGCTCCACGCCCCCGGAACTGAGCCCAAATCCACCACCAAGTTACCTGGTTTGATGAGACCCAAAGTTTCGTCAATTTCCTTTAGCTTGTACGCTGCGCGGGCGCGATAGCCCTCTCGCTTGGCCAACTTGACATAGGGGTCGTTGACGTGATCGTTGAGCCACGATTTGTTGACTTTTTTGCTTTTGGTTTTAACTTTCATGATCTTCCATTCAAGCAGGGATAATAGCGGTATGCCTCAAATACAACTAACCCCCGCCCAGCGCAAGGTTCACCGCGCGCTAGCTCACCACTTAGATCCGGTGGTCATGATCGGCAACGACGGCCTGAGCGCTGCCGTGATCAAAGAAACTGACGCGGCCCTCAAGGCCCACGGCTTGATCAAGATTCGCGTCTTGGGCGATGACCGAGCCGCCCGCGAGGCGGTGCTGCTGGAGCTGACCGAAACCCTGAATGCAGCGCCAATTCAGCACATCGGCAAATTGCTGGTGATTTGGCGCCCATTGCCCGAAAAAGTAAAAACACCAGACGAAGACCGCATGGCGGGTCCGCGCGACTTCAAGGTTTTGAAATACAGCAGCCGCGGCGGCCAACGCCCAGAAGTTAAAACATTGCGCGTTTTAGGCAACCAGCGCTTGACTGCGGGCGGCCAAGTCAAACGGGCCAAGCCCAAACAAAAGTCCATCAAAAAACGCAACCAAAGTTAAAGCCATGGCGGCAGACAGCACACCATCGCAGCACAGCCCCTTGACGCTAGGCAAAGCGCGCCATATTTTGTGCATGAAATGGGGGCAAAAATACGGCCCCGAATACGTCAACCGCCTGTATGCGATGGTGCGCCGCCATTTGACAGGCCCATTCAACATGGTCTGCTTGACCGACGACAGCAGTGGCATTCGAGGCGAAGTGCAATGCCGGCCCATTCCGCCACTGGACTTACCCCCCGGCATACCCGAGCGCGGCTGGACCAAACTGGCTTCCTTTGCTGCGGACTTGCACGGCCTGCAAGGCACCGCCCTGTTCTTGGATGTGGATGTGGTGGTGGTGGGCAGCTTGGATGGCTTTTTTGAGCAGCCTGGCGAATTTTTGATCATCCATGACTACAAGCGTCCTTGGCGCGTCACGGGCAACTCGTCGGTGTACCGGTTTGAGTTGGGAGCGCACCCGGATGTGCTCGACTATTTCAGGGGACACTTCGACGAGATTCGCGCCAAGTTCAGAAACGAGCAGGCCTACTTGTCAGACTTTTTGCATCAGCAAGGCAAATTGGCTTATTGGCCGCAAGACTGGTGCCCCAGTTTCAAGTACCACAGCATCCCTGCTTGGCCCAGCAACTATTGGACACCCCCGCAAATCCCGTCCAACGCACGCGTCGTGATTTTTCATGGCGAGTGCAACCCACCGGACGCATTGGCCGGGCGGCGCAACAGACGCTTTCGGTACATTCAACCCGCCCTGTGGGTGGGTGAGCATTGGCGAGAATGAAGAAGGCGCCTGCAAGGACGCCTAGGGCCTAGAGTGGGCGCTGACGGTCAAACGTAAGACACCGCCACGATCTCGTAACGCTTCTCTCCTGATGGGGCTTGAAAAACAGCCACATCACCCTCCTCTTTGCCAATCAAGGCCCGCGCAATGGGGCTGCTGATATTGATCAAGCCCAATTTGAGGTCGGCTTCGTCTTCCCCCACGATTTGGTATTTCACCACTTCGCCAGTGCTTTCCTCTTCCAATTCCACAGTGGCGCCAAAAACGACCCGCCCCCCCGCATCGACAGCCGTTGGGTCAATGATTTGGGCTGCCGAGAGCTTGCCTTCAATTTCTTGAATTCGCCCTTCAATGAAACCTTGGCGGTCTTTGGCTGCGTCGTATTCCGCGTTTTCACTCAGGTCGCCTTGCGCACGTGCTTCGGCAATGGCGTTGATGACCCACGGGCGTTGAACCGTTTTGAGCTCATGCAATTCGGATTTGAGTTTCTCAGATCCACGTAAAGTGATAGGAATGGTCGCCATTCAAATTGTCTCCAACTATTTTTTAATTGATCAGCATGGCGTGCATTTCTTGAACAGAAATCACATCCAAGTGGTCCATGCACTTCATGCCTTGCACCGCTGCCTCAGCACCGGCAATGGTGGTGAATGTGGTCACGCGGGCCAACAACGCTGAGGTGCGTATGGCGCGCGAATCGGCAATCGCGTTGCGCCGCTCTTCCACAGTGTTGATGACCAAGGCAATTTCATTGTTCTTGATCATGTCGACAATGTGGGGGCGCCCCTCTGTGACTTTGTTGACCGCTTGCACAGGCACACCTTGCTCGGCAATGGAAGCGGCAGTTCCCTTGGTGGCCAAGAGCTCAAAGCCCAGCGCCACCAACTCACGCGCGATATTCACTGCGCGAGGTTTGTCGCCATTTTTGACGGTCAAAAACACCTTGCCACTGCGCGGCAGTTTGGTGCCCGCCCCGATTTGGCTTTTGACAAATGCTTCGCCGAAAGTTTTGCCCACCCCCATGACTTCGCCTGTTGACTTCATCTCAGGGCCCAAGATTGTGTCTACGCCCGGAAACTTCACGAATGGAAATACCGCTTCTTTGACACTGAAATATGGCGGCGTGACTTCTTTGTCAATGCCTTGTGAAGCCAAGCTTTGACCTGCCATGCAGCGGGCTGCCACTTTGGCCAACTGAATGCCCGTGGCTTTGGACACATAAGGCACGGTGCGTGAGGCGCGCGGATTGACTTCCAGTACAAAGATCACATCTTGGCCGTCCACATGTTGGATGGCAAACTGAACGTTCATCAAGCCCACCACGTTCAATGCGCCTGCCATGGCGGCCGATTGACGCTTCATTTCATCAACTGTTGCAGCGCTCAAACTGTAGGGCGGCAAAGAGCAAGCCGAGTCGCCACTGTGCACGCCAGCTTGTTCAATGTGTTCCATCACGCCGCCAATAAAAGTTTTGCCTTGCGGATCGCGCAGGCAATCGACATCGCATTCGATGGCGTCGTTCAAGAAACGGTCGAGCAGCACGGGCGAGTCATGACTGACCTTGACGGCTTCGCGCATGTAGCGCTCCAAGTCGCGCTGCTCGTGCACGATCTCCATGGCGCGCCCACCCAGCACATAACTGGGGCGCACCACCAAGGGGTAACCCAAAGCCGCTGCCTTTTCCAGCGCCTCGGGTTCGGTGCGGGCGGTGGCATTGGGCGGTTGGCGCAGACCCAAGGTTTGCAATAATTTTTGAAAACGCTCGCGGTCTTCAGCCGCATCAATCATGTCGGGGCTGGTGCCAATGATGGGCACACCTTCGGCCTCCAAGCCCAGCGCCAACTTCAAAGGCGTTTGGCCACCGTATTGCACGATCACACCAGTGGGTTTTTCTTTGTCGACAATTTCAAGCACATCTTCCAGAGTCAGAGGCTCAAAATACAAACGGTCCGATGTGTCGTAATCGGTCGAGACCGTTTCAGGATTGCAGTTGACCATGATGGTTTCGTAACCGTCTTCGCGCAATGCCAGTGCTGCGTGCACGCAGCAATAGTCAAACTCAATGCCTTGGCCAATTCGGTTTGGGCCGCCGCCGAGCACAATGATCTTTTTCTGGGTGGTAGGCTCGGCTTCGCACTCGTCTTCGTAAGTGGAATACATGTACGCAGTGTCGGTTGAGAACTCTGCAGCGCAGGTGTCGACGCGCTTGTAGACCGGGCGCACGTTCATGGCGCGGCGTTGCTCGCGCACGGCTTTTTCAGTGGTTTTGAGCTGCTTGGCCAAGCGCCTGTCTGAAAAACCTTTTTTCTTCAAAGCACGCAGTTCTTCTTGGGTGATGGCCTGCAATGTGGTGGTTTCTAACTCAAGCTCGATCTTCACGATCTCTTCAATTTGAACCAAAAACCAGGGATCAATCTTGGTCAAGTCAAAAACTTCTTTGACGCTCATGCCCAGCGCAAATGCATCGCCTACGTACCAAATTCGATCAGGGCCAGGCTCGCCCAATTCTTTTTCAAGCACTTCGCGGTCTTGGGTTTTCTCGTTCATGCCGTCAACGCCAACCTCCAAACCGCGCAAGGCTTTTTGGAAGGACTCTTGAAAAGTGCGGCCGATCGCCATGACCTCGCCCACCGACTTCATCTGCGTGGTCAAGCGACTGTCAGCCGTGGGAAATTTTTCAAACGCGAAGCGCGGAATTTTTGTGACCACATAGTCAATGCTGGGCTCAAAACTGGCCGGCGTGGCACCGCCCGTGATGTCATTGCGCAACTCGTCCAAGGTGTAGCCCACAGCCAATTTTGCCGCCACTTTGGCGATGGGGAAACCGGTGGCTTTGGAGGCCAATGCGGAGGAGCGTGAGACCCTGGGGTTCATCTCGATCACGATCATGCGGCCGTCCTGCGGATTGATCGAGAACTGCACGTTCGAGCCGCCTGTGTCAACACCAATTTCACGCAACACGGCCAGACTGGCGTTGCGCATGATTTGGTATTCTTTGTCGGTCAAGGTTTGCGCAGGTGCCACCGTGATGGAGTCACCGGTGTGCACCCCCATGGGGTCTAAATTTTCGATCGAGCAAATGATGATGCAGTTGTCCGCTTTGTCGCGCACCACTTCCATCTCGTACTCTTTCCAGCCCAGCAAGGACTCTTCAATCAAGAGCTCATTGGTAGGCGAAGCCTCAAGGCCGCGTTTGCAAATGGTTTCAAACTCTTCCGGGTTGTAGGCAATGCCTCCGCCCGTGCCGCCCAGTGTGAAACTGGGCCGAATGACGGTGGGAAAACCCACTTGTTTTTGCACGCCCCAAGCCTCGTCCATGCTGTGCGCTATGCCTGACCTGGCTGAGCCCAAGCCAATTTTGGTCATGGCATCTTTGAACTTCAAACGGTCTTCGGCTTTGTCAATGGCCTCGGGCGTGGCGCCAATCAACTCGACTTTGTATTTGTCTAAAACACCGTTGCGCCACAAATCAAGCGCGCAATTGAGTGCTGTTTGTCCGCCCATGGTGGGCAAAATGGCGTCGGGTCGCTCTTTGGCAATGATTTTTTCAACCGTTTGCCAAGTGATGGGCTCGATGTAGGTGACATCGGCCGTGGCCGGGTCAGTCATGATCGTGGCTGGGTTGCTGTTGATCAAAATGACTTTGTAGCCTTCTTCGCGCAAGGCCTTGCAGGCCTGTACGCCAGAGTAATCAAATTCGCAGGCCTGTCCAATGATGATGGGGCCTGCGCCAATGATGAGAATGCTTTGAAGGTCGGTGCGCTTGGGCATTTTAAATTTTCTCCATCAGCTTGATGAAGCGATCAAAGAGGTAGGCAATATCGTGCGGGCCAGGCGAGGCCTCAGGGTGGCCTTGAAAGCAAAACGCAGGTTTGTCTGTGCGCGCCAAGCCTTGCAATGTGCCGTCGAACAAAGAGACATGCGTCGCGCGCAAATTGGCAGGCAGTGTTTTTTCATCGACAGCAAAGCCATGATTTTGACTGGTGATGGAGACGCGGCCCGAATCTAAATCTTTCACCGGATGGTTGGCGCCATGGTGGCCAAACTTCATTTTGAATGTTTTGGCACCACTGGCCAAGGCCATAATTTGATGACCTAGGCAAATGCCAAAAACAGGAATACCAGTTTCGATCAATTCACGCGCTGCAGCAATGGCGTAGTCGCAGGGCTGCGGGTCGCCGGGGCCGTTGGACAAGAAGATGCCATCGGGTTTGAATTTCAGAACTTCTGCGGCCGTTGTTTTCGCTGGCACCACTGTGACTTTGCAGCCGCGTTCAGCCAGCATGCGCAAGATGTTTTTCTTAACACCAAAATCGTAGGCCAGAACATGAAAACGGGGCGCTGTTTGTTGGCCATAGCCGCTGCCCAGTTGCCACTGCGTCTGGGTCCATGTGCTGGGCTTGGAAGCGGTGACTTTTTGCGCCAAGTCCAAGCCGCTCATGTTCGGGGCAGCCATGGCTGCAGCAACGGCTTGCGCCTTCAATTCAGGCGTCACCACTTGGCCTGCTGCCAAGCCCAAAATGGCGCCGTTTTGCGCACCATGGTTGCGCAGCCAGCGGGTCAATTGACGCGTATCGATGTTGGCAATGGCCACCGTGGCGCTGCCCTTCAAATACTCTGCGAGCGTTTGCGTTGAGCGGAAATTGCTGGCCACTATAGGCAGATCTTTGATAATCAAGCCCGCAGCATGGACTTTGTCAGATTCGACATCCTCAGGGTTGACGCCGTAGTTGCCAATGTGCGGATACGTGAGGGTCACGATCTGCTGACAATAACTGGGGTCCGTGAGGATTTCTTGGTAACCCGTCATGGAGGTGTTAAAGACCACCTCGCCAACAGTTGAGCCAGTCGCTCCAATCGAATTGCCGACAAAGACCGTGCCGTCTGCAAGCGCCAAAATGGCGGGGGGGAAAGTTCCCGAAAGAGACAAAAGCACAGGGTTCTCCGGTATGGTTCGGGTACGCCCCAGAACGCGCAAGACGGACTCACTTTGCGGTTGCTTAGGAAGGGGGTTGACTTGGGTCTAGCCGGTGCGTACAGGTTGATGCGGGAAAGCCTCCCATTATAGCCGTGCGCCCAGCCGCTCTTGTCAAAGCGCTGCTGTGGCGCTGGCGTGCAGGCAAATGGCCGCTGCAGTGGCTACATTCAAAGACTCCTGCCCCCCGGGCTGGGCAATTCTGACGCGCAGATCGGCCCGCGCCAACAAGGCCGGCGTGATGCCCTGCCCTTCGTTCCCCATCACCCATGCGCACAACGAGGGCAGCTGAGCCGCACGCTGCAACTCATGCAGATACGGCCCGGCATGAACGTCCGTGCAAACCAAGGGGATTTGCAATAGATCGAGCGAGTCGGCTGATGCACTTTCAATCAAATCAAGTCCAAAATGGGCCCCCATGGCCGAGCGCAAAACTTTGGGCGACCACAAGGCAGCAGTGCCTTTCAATGCAATGACTTGTCGAAAGCCAAAGGCTGCGGCGCTGCGCAAAATGGCCCCGACATTGCCCGCATCTTGCAAACGGTCTAGCACCACGCTGGGTGCATCCACGGCAAGTTTCGCCGCTGCGGGAAGTTCCAGCAACCAGCCCATCTCGGCGGGCGATTCCAAGCTGCTCAGGGAGGCGAACAAGTCATCCGTCAACACCCAAGTTTCTGGTGCGCAGTCAGCCCACTGTGCGCCTTCACGAAGCCACAGTGTTTGTGAGAACACCGCCACACGAGGCAGCACGCCTTGCGCTTGCGCGCTGCGGCACAGGTGATCGCCCTCGAGCCAAACTTGGTTTTGTTTGCGATAAGCCTGCGGGTCTTGGATCAAGCGGCGCAGGGCTTTGAGGCGGGGGTTGTCTCGCGAGGTAATGAGATCGTTCATGCACCCTCCCACTGCGCCAGCACTTGGGTCACTGGTGCAAATGTTCGGCGGTGGCAGGGCGACGCGCCGTGCGCTTGCAAGGCGGCCATGTGGGCTTGCGTGCCGTAGCCTTTGTGCGCGTCAAAGCCGTAAAGTGGGTATTGCTCGTGCAATTGCTGGCACAAGTGATCGCGATGCACTTTGGCCAAGATAGACGCAGCCGAGATGGCCGGAACTTTTTGATCGCCTTTGACAATGGCCTGCGCCTGAACGCTCAGCACAGGCAATCGGTTGCCATCGACCCAAACCATGTTGGGCTTCAAGCGCAGGGCATGCACCGCCCTTTGCATGGCCAAAAGTGTGGCCTGCAAAATATTGAGTTGGTCAATTTCTTCCACGCTGGCCTGTGCAATGGCAAAGCACAAAGATTTGGCGCGGATTTCGTCAAATAATTTTTCTCGTCGCAGTGCGCTGAGTTTTTTGGAATCTGCCAGGCCTTGGATGGGCTGGCGCTCGTCCAGAATCACAGCAGCAGCCACCACAGGCCCGGCCAGTGGCCCACGGCCCGCCTCATCCACGCCGGCCAGCAAGCCAAGCGCTTCCCATTTGAGCGCCCCTTTAGCGGCGTTGAACCAAGGTTTGGATGACATCGGCTGACAGGGTAGGTGTATCACGCAAAAGTGCGTGGTGCAGCGCCTCAAAGCGCAAGCTCAATGCCTGCGCTTTGTCTGGCGCGTCCAGCCACTTGAGCAGGGCTGGCGCGAGGTATTGGGGCGTGGCCTGGTCTTGCAAAAATTCAGGCACCACAAAGTCTTGGGCCAAGATATTGGGCAATCCGATCCAGGGTTGAAGCTGTTTGCCTTTCATGATTTGCCAACTCAGCCGGTTCATGTTGTAGGCAATCACCATGGGTTTTTTAAATAGCGCCGCTTCCAGCGTGGCGGTACCACTGGCAATCAAGCTCACATCACAAGCGGCCAAAGCAGCGTGTGACTGGCCTTGCAGAATTTGAATTTCGATTCCCGCATCGAGCTGCGCTGCGAGTTCATGGAGACGGCTTTTGTAGGCTGGCAGGCAAGGCAACACAAACTGCAAGCCTTTGCGCTGTCGATGCAATTGCTGCGCTGTTTGCAAAAACCGCTCGGCCAAATAAGCGATCTCCGAAGCCCTCGAGCCGGGCAGCAAAGCAATCACGGGGCGCACAGGGTCCAAACCCAAACTCAACTTGGCTTGGTGCGCATCAACCTTCAATGGAATGGCTTGGGCCAAAGGGTGTCCCACAAATGTGGCAGCAACGCCATGCTTGTGCAACAACGCAGGCTCGAAGGGGAAAATGCACAGCACATGGTCCACACTTCGACGAATTTTTTCAATGCGTTCAGCACGCCAGGCCCAGATGGATGGGCATACAAAATGGGCGGTTGGAATGCCATTTTGTTTCAAGTCGCAAGCTAAATCGAGATTGAAATCGGGGGCATCCACACCGATGAAAACGCTTGGACGGTCTATGAGCAAGCGGGCTTTGAATTGCTTTCGAATGCCCACAATCTCGCGGTAGTGGCGCAGCACTTCGACGTAACCGCGAACGGCCAATTTCTCGGATGGCCACCAGGCGTTAAAGCCTTGTGCTTGCATGCGCGGCCCGCCAATACCCTGCATCTTGGCCAAGGGCCAGCGCAAAGACAAACCCTTCATCATCCAACTGGCCAATAAGTCGCCCGAGGCCTCCCCTGCCACCAGGGCAATGGAAAAAGCCCCTGGTGGGGCTTGCAGTGAGGGGGTTTGCGACAGGCTCACAACAATATCAGCGGACTATGCCGCGCTGGGGTGACGTTTGCGCCAAGAAGCTGAGCATCAGCTCGACATCAGGTGCCGCTTGTGGATACGCTTGAGTCAAGTCTGCAATCTGCGCTTGCGCTTGCTCAAGCGTCAAATTTTGGCGGTACAAGCATTTGTGCATGGCCTTGACTGCAGCAATCCGTTCTGGCGAAAAACCACGGCGACGCAAGCCTTCAAAGTTCATAGACCTGGCTTGCGCCGGCTGGCCTTGCGCCATCACAAAGGGGGGCAAGTCAGCGAATAAAAGCGTATTGATGGCGGTAAAGCTGTGCGCTCCGATTTTGCAAAATTGATGCACGGTTGTGCAGCCACCCAATATGACCCAGTCGCCCACATGAACGTGCCCAGCCAACTGCGTGTTGTTGGCGAAAATGGTGTGGTCGCCGATCACACAGTCGTGCGCCAAATGCACGTACGCCATGATCCAGTTGTGATTGCCCACACGGGTCTGCGCCAGATCACCGGGCGAACCAATATTGAAGGTGCAAAACTCACGAATGGTGTTGCCATCGCCGATCAAAAGCTCACAGGGCTCACCTGCATATTTTTTGTCTTGAGGAATCGCACCCAAAGAATTGAACTGAAAAATTCGGTTGTCTTTGCCAATGGTGGTGTGGCCTTCAATCACGCAGTGGCTGGCCACTGTGGTACCAGCGTCGATGCGAACATGTGGGCCAATGACCGTGTAGGGACCCACAGTGACGCTGCTGTCTAGCTGCGCTGCAGGGTCAATGATGGCTGAGGCGTGAATGCGCGACATGGTGAGAACCGATCAAGAGACCTTGCGCATGGTGCAAATCAATTCAGCTTCAACCGCCGTCTCCTGCCCCACCATGGCACGTGCTTTGAATTTGAAAACACCGGCCTTCATGCGGCTCAATTCCACTTCCAAAATCAATTGGTCACCTGGCTCAACAGGCCGCTTGAACCTGGCGCCATCGATTCCGGCGAAATAGTAAATGGTGTTTTCATCGGGGGTCTCGTCCAAGGCATCAAAAGCCAGCAATGCAGCTGCTTGCGCCAAGGCTTCGAGCATCAAGACGCCCGGCATGACGGGGCGCTGCGGGAAATGGCCAGAGAAATAAGGCTCGTTGATCGAGACGTTTTTCAAAGCCTTGATCCGAACCCCTTTTTCAATTTCCAAAACCCGGTCGACCAATAAAATGGGATACCGGTGGGGCAACTGCTTGAGAATTTTGTGAATGTCCATCATGGCTGGGGGTCCTGTTCTGGCGGTGGCAGGAGCTGAGCCTCCATCCGCTTGAGTCTTTCACGGAGTCGGTGCAACTGCTTCAAGCTGGCTGCATTTTTCTCCCAGTTTGCATTGTCATCGATTGGGAAGAAGCCGGTGTAATTTCCCGGTTTTGAGATGGTGCGCGTGACCACCGAGGCTGCCGATATGTGCACACCGTCTGCCAAACTCAAATGCCCCAATACGATTGCGCCACCGCCCAAGGTGCAATGCGCGCCAATGCGTGCGCTGCCAGCCACACCGACACAAGCAGCCAAGGCTGAATGTGCGCCAATGTGAACGTTGTGGGCGATTTGAATCAAGTTGTCCAACTTAACGCCGTCTTCAATCACGGTATCTTCCAGCGCCCCTCGGTCGATGCAGGTGTTGGCGCCAATTTCAACATCGTTGCCAATTCGAACTGCGCCCAGTTGCTCAATTTTCTCCCAGGCACCTTGGTGCGGGGCAAAGCCAAAGCCGTCGGCGCCGATCACCACGCCCGAATGAAGAATGCAGCGCTCACCCACCGTGCAAAATTCACCGATCGTCACGCGTGCATGAACACGGGTGTGGGCGCCTACACGAGCCCCACGCTCGATCACACACAAAGGGCCAATCACGGCAGAGTCTGCGACCCACGCCTGCGGGTCAACCACAGCAGATGGGTGGATTGGAGGACCGTTCGATGCGTCTCGATTTTTTTTCCACAACTGCGTCAAACGTGCAAAGTAATGGTACGGCTCGGGTGTGACGATGCAGGCCCCGCGGGCTTTGGCGGGCGCTTCAAACGCAGGTGCAACAATCACGCAGGCAGCCTGACTCTGGGCTAATTGAGATTGGTATTTCGGGTGACTCAAGAAGCTCAAGTCTGTGGGTGTGGCCGTCAACAAAGAGGCCAGTCCTGAAATTTCAAGTTGCCGGTTGCCGTGCAGCGTGCCACCTAAGGTGTCAACGATGTTGCCAAGCAGCAGCACAAAACCGGCCCGAGCGCAGCGCTTATTTGGCGCCGGTCACATTGAGTGACTTGATGACTTTGTCAGTGATGTCGTGCTTTGGATTGATGTAGACAGCTTCTTGAAAAATCACGTCGTATTTTTCGGCCTCAGCCACTTGCTTGACAGCGCGGTTGGCCCGTTCGATCACGATTTGCTGCTCTTCATTTTTACGCGTGTTCAAGTCCTCTTGAAATTCGCGGCGCTTGCGCTGAAATTCACGGTCTTGGTCCATCAACTGCTTTTGGCGTGCATTGCGCTGCGACTCGGCCAATGTGGGGGCTTCTTTTTCAAATTTTTCAGAAGCTGTTTTGATGGTGTTGCCCAGGTCCATCAATTCTTTTTCACGGCGCGAGAACTCTTGCTCTAACTTGGTCTGCGCTAATTTAGCTGAACTGGCTTCACGGAAAATTCGGTCCGTATTGACAAACCCAATTTTAAATTCTTGAGCTTGCGCAATAGCAGCCCAGAAGGTACAAGCAACCAGCAAGCCTGCTTGAGAGATGTGACGAAGAGTTTTCATTAAAAGGACGTTCCAATTTGGAATTGCAATCTCTGGATTTTATCCGTAGTCTGACGACGTATCGGCAAAGCATAAGAAAAACGCAAAGGGCCCATGGGCGAGATCCAACTCAGACCCATGCCAACAGACGAGCGAAGCTCACTTAAATTGACTTTTTCATGCTCCCCGTAGGCGCGCCCCACGTCGGTGAAAGCAAACAGCCGCAGGGTCTTGTCGTTCCCGGCCCCAGGAACAGGGAGCATCAATTCGGCGTTCATGACAATTTTCTTGGTTCCGCCCAGGTACAAGTTGTTGGAAGTGTCTGAAGGCCCCAAGGTCGATTGCTGAAAGCCGCGAACGCTGCCCAAGCCACCCACAAAGTAGTTCTTGAACAAGGGGAACGGTCTGCCGCTCAAGCCCTGCCCCCATCCAAGGTCGGAATTGAGTGCTAAAGTAAACTTTTTACTCAAGGGTATGTACTGCTGGTACTGGTAGTTGGAGCGAACATAGCGTGAGTCACCAAACAAACTCATATCGGCATTGAACCGCTGCAATACACCTCGGTTGGGCACCAAGGCGCTGTCGCGACCGTCACGGGCCCAGCCCACGGTCAGGGGCAGTGCATTGCTGGTGTAGCCGAACTGCTGCATGTACTCGACATACGCATTGGGCAAATTATTGCCAGGTCGGATCGCAGTTTGCTCCAAGTTCATGCCAAAAAAGATGGTGTCAATTTCACTGAACGGCACCCCAAAGCGAATGCCGGCCCCGGAACTGACCAAGCTGTAGGCATTCAAATCGGTCAGGTAGGGACGCGTTGTGCGATGGAAAACATCGAATGTTCTAGAAATACCCTCGGGCGTGAAGTAGGGGTCGGTGGTGCTCAAAACCACAGTTCGGTTGTACTTGCTGGTGTTGATCTCTGTGGCCAAATAATTGCCAGAGCCAAAGGCATTTTCTTGCCGTATGCCAAAACTCAAGGCCACTTTTTCGGTCGAAGAAAAACCAGCCCCCAAAGATACGCTGCCAGTTGGCTTTTCGATCACGGTGATGGTCAGATCAACTTGGTCCGCGGTGGCCGGAACCTCTTGCGTGTCAATGTTGACTTCGGTGAAGAAACCCAAACGGTCCACCCGGTCTCGTGACAATCGAATTTTGTCGCCGTCATACCAGGCCGACTCCAGCTGACGAAATTCACGGCGAATGACTTCGTCGCGGGTTCGGTTGTTGCCCGAAACATGGATACGGCGTACGTAAGCTCGCCGGGCTGGCTCGGCCTGCAAAACAAACGACACCCGGTTGTTCAGGCGGTCAATTTCAGGCTTGGCTTCAACGCGGGCAAAGGCAAAGCCAAATTTGCCAAAATAATCGGTGAATGCCTTGGTGGTCTCGGTCACAGTTTCGGCGTTGTAGGCTTGACCCAAACCTATCTTGAGTAAACCTTTGAACTCCTCTTCTTTGCCCAAGAAGTTGCCTTCCAGTTTCACACCAGACACCACAAAGCGCTCGCCCTCCACCACGTTGATGGTGATGAAAATATCTTGTTTATCAGGTGAGATGGCAACTTGCGTGGAGTCAATGCGGAACTCTAAAAAACCACGCGCCAAATAATAGGAGCGCAATGACTCCAAGTCCGCATTGAGTTTGGTGCGCGAGTAACGGTCTGCTTTGGTGTACCAACTGAGCCAGCCGCCAACATCCAAATTGAATTGGTCTTTGAGCGTGTCTTCCGATATGAATTGATTGCCAGTGATGCGGATGTGTTTGATTTTGGAAGGGCCGCCTTCGCTCACTGTGAAGGTCAACTTGACCCGATTGCGCTCGACCGGCGTGACGGTTGTCACAACCTCAGCGCCATACAAACTGCGCGTGATGTATTGCCGCTTGAGCTCTTGCTCGGCCTTGTCGGCCAAGGCTTTGTCAAAAGGCCGCCCCTCAAAGATGCCTACTTCTTTCAAGGCTTTGCCAAGCACATCTTTGTCAAATTCTTTGAGGCCAACCCATTCGACTTCAGCAATCGAGGGGCGCTCTTCCACAATCACGACCAAGACATCGCCTTGGGTTTCAAGCCGCACATCTTTGAACAAGCCCAGCGCAAACAAAGCACGAATGGCCGCGGCGCCTGATTCGTCGTTGTAGAGATCCCCCACGCGAAAGGGCAAGGAAGCAAACACAGTGCCGGACTCTACACGCTGCAGACCCTCCACGCGTATGTCTGCGACCTTAAAGGGCTCGACAGCCCAAGCAGCCAAGCAACTCATGGTGGCAACGGCCAAGACACACAGTTTGTGCCAACGAAATCGGGTGAGTTGAGAGTTCATGCGTTTGAATTAATGATTGCCAAGCACCAAGGCTGGACCTTTAGACGAATTACTGCAAAAAAAGACGGTTGATGTCGTTGAAAAAAGCCAGCGCCATGATGCCCATCAAAAACGCTAAACCGACCTTTTGCAAACCTTGTTGCCATGAGGCAGACACCGGTTTACCCGTCAAAGACTCCCAAAGATAATACATCAGGTGCCCACCGTCCAACATTGGCAAAGGCAACAAGTTCAGCAGGCCCAGGCTGACACTGATCAAAGCCAAAAAAGTTAAGTACGAAACCAAGCCCATTTGGGCCGAGTTTCCCGCCTGCTGCGCTATCGACAACGGGCCACTCAAATGCTGCGAAGAGGCTTGGCCCACGAGCATTTTGCCGATCAAAGTGGCTGTCAGTGCGCCCAGCTGCCCCACCTGCTCGAAGCCCTTGGCGATGCCATCCAAAAAACCCAACCGCGCCCACTGCGCCGCTGGCGCACCACCAATGAAGGCACCCAGGCGCCCATGTGCGGGCTGATCAGGCGGCGTCAGCCACTGCGGGCGCACTGGCAAGGCCATGCGCTGGCCCTGGCGTTCAATCAGCCAAATGGGGTCGGGCTGATCCGCCAAAACGTGCATGCCCCGAATCAAATCACGCAGCTGCTGCGCGTCGATGATGACTTGGCCGCCCACCTTGAGGACACGGTCTCCCGGCTGCAAACCGGCCGCATAGCCTGCCCCACTGGGCTCTAACTGGCCCAATACTGCCGGGGAGAGTGGCCCGCGAAGACCCAATAAGTCCCACTGCGTGCGCTCAGGCTTGGTGCTGGGCAGCGAATCGGTGACTCGCCCTAGCGGCGCTGGCAGCACCAGCTCAAAACTGCCAGCACCATTGGCTTTTTGAATTTGCAAATGCAAAGGCACCCCTGCCAAATCGGCCTGCAAGTAAAGCCAGCGCAAACTTTGAAATTGTTCAATGGGCTGTGGATCCTGCTCGGCCAAGTTGGCCGATAAAACCGTTTCTCCGCCCTGCAAGCCCGCTTTTTCAGCCCAACTGGCAGGCACTGGGCTGGCCAGAATCGGCAGCGCTTGCATTTGCCCCCACCAAGCCAAGCCTGAGAAAATAAGCGCTGCCAGTGCCAAATTGGCCAAGGGCCCGGCCAGCACAATGGCTGCGCGCACTTTGAGGCTCTGCAAATCAAACGCCCTGGCACGTTTTTCGGGGGGCACTTGCGCTTCACGCGAGTCCACCATGCGCACAAACCCGCCCAAGGGCCAACGCCCGATGACAAATTGGGTGTTTTGCCCAAGCCTGGGGTGCTTGGCTTGCCAGCGGCAGATCGGCTTGCCAAACCCGATGGAAAACTCCAACACCTCCACGCCGCAGGCCACGGCCATTCTGTAATGACCGTACTCATGAACTGCTATCAGCAGGCTCAAGGCCACCAAAAAAGCAATCAGTGTCAACAGCATGTGCAAGTGCTTTTCAAACCATGCAGCGCTGAACCAAGGCGGCTGCCTGCGCTCGGCTGCGTTGGTCTAAGGCCAACAAGTCGGCCAGGTTTTGGGGCGCTGCAGGAATCACCTTCGACAGCGTTTCCATGTTGACCTGATGGATCTGATCAAAGCGAATTCTTTTCTCCAAAAAAGCTTCGACTGCAATTTCGTTGGCAGCGTTGAGCACCGCGCTGGTGCCTGGGGCTGCTTTCAAGACCTCCCAAGCCAAACCCAAGCCGGGAAAACGCTCTGGATGGTCATGCGCATCGATGGCCTCAAACGTCATAGGCTTCAAATTGTGAAAATCCAAAGACGAAGCGCCTGAGGCCAGCCGCTCAGGCCAGCCCAAACCATAGGCAATGGGCACGCGCATGTCGGGCGTGCCCAACTGTGCGACCACAGAGCTGTCTTTGAACTGAACCATGGAATGCACGATGCTTTGCGGGTGAATGACCACCTCTAACTGCACTGGGCTGACCCCAAACAAATAGCGCGCCTCGATCACTTCAAGTGCTTTGTTCATCATGGTGGCAGAGTCCACCGAAATTTTGCGGCCCATGACCCAATTGGGGTGAGCGCAAGCCTCCTCTGGCGTGACGCTGCGCAGGCTCGCCACCTCGCGTGTGCGAAAAGGCCCGCCTGATGCAGTCAAGATGATTTTGTCAATCCGGCTGGCCCAGTGCTTCGGGTCTTCAGGCAAGGCTTGGAAGATAGCGGAGTGCTCGCTGTCAATGGGCAGCAATCTTGCACCGCCTTCATTAACTGCGGTCAAGAAAACCTCACCCCCCACCACCAAGGCTTCTTTGTTGGCCAGCAACAAGCGCTTGCCGGCCTTGGCGGCTGCCAAACAAGGCGGTAATCCTGCAGCGCCCACAATGGCGGCCATGACAGCGTGAACATCCGGGTGCGATGCGACTTGGCACAAAGCCTCTGAGCCCCAGAGCACTTGCACTGTCAAGCCTTCAGCCTTGACGCGGTCTGCCAATTGACGGCCTGCGGCCTCATGCGCCATGACTGCAAAGCGAGGTTTGAAAATCGCGCACTGCGACAAAATCAATTCGACTTGCGTGGAAGCCGTCAAGGCAAAAACCTCAAAGCGCTCAGGATGCCGAGACAACACGTCCAGAGTATTGGTGCCGATGGAGCCAGTGCTGCCCATGACCGTGATGTTTTGTTTCATGGATGCTAATTATCAGAGGCTTGAAGGCTTGATCAATGAGACCAACATCATGGCAATGGGCAAACTTGGCAAGAGGGCGTCCAAGCGATCGAGCACACCGCCGTGGCCGGGCAATAGCTTGGAGCTGTCTTTGACACCCGCACTTCTTTTGACCAAAGATTCCACCAAATCACCGACCACGCTCATGGTCGTCATGAACACCAAGCTCAAGATCAACATGCCTGTGCCTTGCGCTGACAATCGAGTGAACAAACTGGCAACAGGCCATTGGTAATGCTGCTCTAAAGCCAACCACGTATAAGACAACACGAACACGCCGACCATGCCGCCTACAACCCCTTCCCAACTTTTACCGGGGCTGATCGAGGGCGCCAATTTTGCAGGGAACCATCGCCCGCCCAAGGCACGGCCAAAAAAGTAGGCCATGACATCGGCGGCCCAAACCAAACACAAAATAGACAACAAAAATGCAACGCCTGTTGTGCGTGCTTGCGCCATGGCCAGCCAAGCCAGCCAGATCAAGCCCAGGCCCACCAACCACCGCGCGGTACGCGGCCACTGCGCCCAACCTGCCACCCCACGCAGCAGCATCCATGCGGTCACACCCACCCAGGCAGCGCCGGCCAGCAACCACACCACAGGGGCGGTAGATTCTGTCCAACCGGCAGCCACCGCCAGTGCGCAAACGCCTGCACATGCAAAGGCAGACAGCACTGCCTTTCTAATGGGCAAGCCATTCAAACGGCCCCACTCCCAAGCGCCCGCCGCGATCAGAACAATGGAGACTGCCAAAAATGGTGTGGGCGAATCGGCAAACAGCGCTGGCAGCAAAACAGCCAGGAGCGCAAGTGCGGTAATGATGCGTTGTTGGAGCATCGAATCAATCGCTCAATTGCTGGGGCCGAATGATTCGAGATCGATGCAGCGTCAAACCGCCATGATCTCGTGCTCTTTGCCTGCCACCAATTGGTCTATTTCAGCAACGTGCCTGTCAGTGACTTTTTGGACATCGGCTTCTGCACGTTTTTGCTCGTCTTCAGAAGCCAGTTTGTCTTTGACCAATTTTTTCACGGCCTCATTGGCATCGCGGCGCAAATTGCGCACTGCGATCTTGGCGTTCTCACCTTCCGTGCGCACCAGTTTGGTCATTTCTCGGCGGCGCTCTTCGCTCATGGCGGGCATGGGCACACGGATCAGATCGCCCATGGACGCAGGGTTCAAGCCCAAGTCACTCTCGCGAATGGCTTTTTCAATTTTGGCCCCCATGCCTTTTTCCCAAGGCTGAACGCTGATGGTGCGCGAGTCGATCAAGGCAACGTTGGCCACCTGAGACAGCGGCACCACGGAGCCGTAGTACTCCACTTGAACGGAATCGAGCAAAGCCGGATTGGCACGGCCTGTGCGAATTTTGGACAGGTTGTTTTTGAAAGCCGCAATGGACTGGTCCATCTTGGACTGCGTGCTGGTCTTGATGTCATCTAAGCTCATGAAATTCTCCAGAGAAAAGCAAGAATCAGGCGTAAACCAAGGTGCCCTCGTCTTCGCCCATGACCACGCGCTTGAGCGCACCATGCTTGAAAATTGAGAACACTTTGACGGGCAACTTTTGATCGCGGCACAGCGCAAATGCAGTGGCATCCATGATGCCTAAATTTTGGGAGATGGCTGCGTCAAAGGTGATTTTGTTGTAGCGCGTGGCTGTGGGGTCGAGTTTGGGGTCGGCCGAGTAAACACCATCAACCTTGGTGGCTTTGAGCACCAACTCGGCGCCAATTTCTGCGCCGCGCAAAGCCGCAGCCGTGTCGGTCGTGAAAAATGGGTTGCCCGTGCCGGCCGCGAAAATCACCACTTTGCCTTCTTCCAAATATTGCAAAGCCTTGGGCCGGATATAGGGCTCAACCACTTGCTCAATGGCAATGGCGGACATCACGCGCGCGGTCAAACCAGCTTTGTTCATGGTGTCTGCCAAAGCCAAGGAATTCATCACTGTGGCCAACATGCCCATGTAATCAGCAGTAGCCCGGTCCATGCCGACCGAGCCGCCAGCGACACCGCGGAAAATATTGCCACCGCCAATGACCACAGCCAACTCAATGCCCAAGCGGGTAACTTCGGCAATTTCTTCGACCATGCGCACGATGGTGGCGCGGTTGATGCCAAATTGATCATCGCCCATCAAAGACTCGCCTGACAGCTTGAGCAAAATACGCTTGTGGGCTGGTTTGGCGATGGTCATGACAGGCTCCTTTTGAATTTCAACTGAAAGTTTACTGGGGAAATGCCCTTACGGGCCAAATCCGAAGGCCCCGTGAGGGGCACTTGTGAATTAAGCCGCGCTTTGGGCCGCAGCGACTTGGGCGGCAACTTCAGCAGCGAAATCGTCGACCTTCTTCTCAATGCCCTCGCCCATCACATACAGAGTGAAAGCTTTGATTTGAGTGGCTTGGGCTTTGAGCATTTGTTCGACCGTTTGTTTGTCATTCTTAACAAACGCTTGGTTGAATAAAGAGACTTCTTTCAAATACTTTTGCACCGAGCCTTCGATCATTTTGGCAGCAATATCAGCTGGCTTGCCTGATTCGGCGGCCTTGGCAGTGGCCACAGATCGCTCTTTGGCGATCAAATCGGCTGGCACTTCAGCGCTGCTCAAAGAGACAGGCTTCATGGCGGCAATGTGCATGGCAACGTCTTTGGCTGCAGTGTCGTTGCCTTCAAATTCCACCACGACCCCAATGCGGGTGCCGTGCAAGTAAGAGGCCAATTGAGTGCCGCTGGCGGCGCGCTTGAAACGGCGAAAGCTCATGTTCTCGCCAATCTTGCCAATCAGGCCTTTGCGCACGTCTTCCAAGGTCGGCCCGAATCCATCTTGGCTGTAGCTCAAGAGACCCAATGCAGCCACATCGGCTGGGTTGTGTTCGGCCACCAACTTGGCAGCGGCATTGGCCATGGCCAAGAAGCTGTCGTTTTTGGTCACGAAGTCGGTTTCGCAATTGACCTCGATCATGGCGCATGTTGCGCCTTGCATGCAGATGCTCACGACGCCTTCAGCGGTCACGCGCGAAGCGGCTTTGCCTGCTTTGGTGCCCAGTTTGACACGCAGCAACTCTTCGGCTTTGGCCATGTCGCCTTCTGCTTCGGTCAATGCTTTTTTGCACTCCATCATGGGGGCATCGGTTTTGGCGCGCAGTTCAGCGACCATGCTTGCGGTAATTGCAGCCATTTTTGTTTCTCCGTCTACAGTTCAAATCAAATTAAAGTCAGCTTAAAAAAAAGGGGCAAGAAGCCCCTTTCAATCAGTCTTGTAGGCCTCAAGCGGCCGCCTCTTGTACTTCTACGAATTCGCCTTCGCCTTGCGCTGCCGCAACGGCTTTGACCACGTCGTTGACCGCATTGGCACGGCCTTCGATGATGGCATCTGCAATGCCGCGAGCGTACAAGGCGACCGCTTTTGAGGAGTCGTCGTTGCCAGGAATCACGTAATCAATGCCTTCGGGCGAGTGGTTGGAATCGACCACACCGATCAAAGGAATGCCCAGTTTTTTGGCTTCGGCAATGGCAATCTTGTGGTAACCCACATCGATCACGAAAATTGCGTCAGGCAAGGCGGCCATGTCTTGGATGCCGCCAATGTCTTTTTCAAGCTTTTCAATTTCGCGCTTGAACATCAATTGCTCTTTTTTGCTCAGGGTCTCTAAACCCACTTCTTGCTGCACCTTCATGTCTTTAAGGCGCTTGATCGATGTTTTAACGGTTTTGAAGTTGGTCAGCATGCCGCCCAACCAACGTTGGTCGACAAAAGGCACGCCAGCACGATTGGCCTCGGTGGCCACCGTTTCGCGGGCTTGGCGTTTGGTGCCGACCATCAAAATGTTGCCGCGATTGGCCGCCAATTGCTTGACGAACTTGGTCGCTTCCTGGAACATCGGGAGCGATTTTTCCAGGTTGATGATGTGGATTTTATTGCGGTGACCGAAGATGAACGGGGCCATCTTGGGGTTCCAAAAGCGTGTTTGGTGTCCGAAGTGGACACCGGCTTCCAGCATTTCGCGCATGGTAACGGACATGGTTTTTCTCCAAAGGTTAGGTCTAAAATCCAGTTCACCGATCGCTTGCGGGCTTTTCATTTGAAAAAAGCCAACAAGCAACACCTTGAAGGAACTGGTTTGCGAGTGGTTTGCTTAGAGGAAAAGCCTGCTAAGCCGCTCGATTATAGCACCCAAACTGCGCTGCCCCATCCACCACGACCCACAGCCACACCCTTAGAAAGCACACCCCATGCGCGCAGACCTGATTGCCACCCTGCAGGCCATTGCAGCCCACACCACCACAGCGCAAGCCCAGTGGGAAGAGTGCCAAGCCATCGCTCAAAGCGCGGCCTGCCAGAACGTTTTCATGCAACTTGAGGGCCCCCAAGCGCCAGCGGCTTTGGCTGCACCGGGCATTGGAAAATCCGCCTTGGCAGGGCTGCCCTTTTCGGCCAAAGACCTGTTTGACGTGGCGGGCAGCGTCACGCAAGCCGGCTCCGTGGTGCTGGCAGACCGGCCGGCAGCTGCGCACGACTGCCCCGCAGTGGCGCACATGCGCGCGGCCGGTGGCAGCCTGATTGGCCGCACCAACATGGTGGAGTTTGCATTTTCAGGGGTCGGCATCAACCCCCATTACGGCACACCTGCCGCTTGGGATGCGACAACAGACCAGCGCGTTGACGCGGCGGGCGAAGCACGCGTACCAGGCGGCTCTTCTTCTGGCGCGGCCGTCTCGGTGGCCACCGGTGCCGTGTTCATTGCGCTGGGCTCCGACACCGGCGGCTCGATTCGGATTCCGGCCGCGCTCAACGGCTTGGTGGGCTTTAAAAACACGGCCAGGCGGGTTTCCACGCAAGGCGCGGTGCCCTTGTCAACCACCATGGACACGGTTTGCGCCATGACACGCAGTGTGCGCGATGCCGTGTTGGCCCATGAAATTTTGGCTGATCGCAAAGTAGCTCGCGCCCACAAACCGCTGAGTGCCTACCGCTTGGCTGTGCCCAGCACTTTGTTTTTAGACGCCATGGACAAAGGCGTGCAAGTGGCTTGGGAGCGCAGTTTGAAAACTTTGCGCAGTGCAGGCGCGCAGCTGGTTGAAGTGCCCATGCTGGAGCTCAAATCTTTGGCAGGTTTACTGGCCACCGGTGGTTTCAGTGCGGCCGAGAGTTTCACTTGGCATCGCTCTTTGATTGAACAGCACCACAGCCAGTACGACCCGCGCGTAGCGCAGCGCATTTTGCGAGGCGCCAACATGAAGGCGTTTGAATATTTGGATTTGCAAAAGGGCCGCACGCAGTGGATTGCGCAGATGCAATCGGCCTTGAGCGGGTTTGATGCAGCCTTGTCACCCACGCTGCCAATTTACGGACCAAGCATCAGCAGCATGGCGCCTGGTGAACAACGTGACGAGGCCTTTTTTGCAGCCAATGCTTTGCTGCTGCGCAACACCAGTGTGATCAACACGCTAGACGGCTGCGCCTTGTCGCTGCCCTGCCACATGCCAGGTGAATTGCCCAGCAGCATGATGGTCTGGCAAGGGCCCATGCGCGACGACGATGTGCTGAACATTTCTTTGGCCATCGAAACTGCTTTGAGGGCCATGTGAAAAAATTAGGGACCAGCCTGCCCTGCCATCTGTTTGGCGTGCAAGCCACGCGCGAACTAGAGCGCTTGGCGCAGTTGCAAAAAGCCTCGCACAAGGGCCCGAGTTTGATGGCCATGGCCGGCTTGTCCGTGGCCAAGTTGGCCATGGCTTTGAAGCCCCATGCCAATTGCTATTGGGTGCTGTGTGGGCCCGGCAACAATGGTGGCGATGGCCTGCATGCGGCCATGCATTTGCACCAATGGGGCATGAACACCCAAGTGATTTTGTGGCCCACCGAACAAGCGCGGCCGCCTGACGCGGCGCAGGCGCTGCAGCAGGCGCGTGATGCGGGAGTTCAATTTTTAACTTCGTTGCCGCCCCATGCACCGGCCAGCGATTTGTGCATCGACGCTCTCTTGGGCATCGGTGCAGCGCGCGCGCTGACGGGCGAGATGGCGCGCTGGGTTGATTGGATCAACCACTCCTTGGCGCAAGTCTTGTCGGTCGACTTGCCCACGGGGCTCGATGCCGACACGGGCTGCGTTCAAAGCCCCAATGCATCAGGCAACCCTGTTTGTGTGCAAGCCCAGCACACCCTGATGCTGCTGAGCGCCAAACCCGGTGTTTTCATGGCGCAGGGCCGCGACGCTGCAGGCAGCTTGTGGCTAGACACCTTGGGCACGGATGAACTTCAAAGCCAGGCCCAAGCTGACGCTCGTTTGAACACCAAGCAAGGGCTTCCTGCTGGTTTGCTGGCGCACACGCACGCCAGCCACAAAGGCTCTTGGGGAGATGTGGCGGTGATTGGCGGCGAATCAATGGCGGTGCGCGGCATGGGCATGACGGGAGCAGTCGATTTGGCCGCCAGCGCCGCTTTGCATGCCGGCGCAGGAAGGGTCATGAGTTGCTATCTCACACCCACACGCCCAGCGACTGGTTCACCCCCCCCAATTGCCATGCCAACGGTGGACATCGCAGGCTACGAGCCGGGCGTGATGCGCCGCCAATTGGAAGCTTTGAATTTGCGCGAACTCACGGTGCTGTGCGGCTGCGGTGGCGGCCAAGTGGTGCGTGCGCATTTGCCGCGGATCTTGCAGCAAAGCCCTGAACTGGTCTTGGACGCCGATGCTTTGAACGCCATTGCACAAGACCCTTGGCTCAAAGACTTGCTGCGCCAGCGCAGCGCTAAAAAATGGCACACCGTATTGACGCCCCACCCTTTGGAAGCTGCGCGCTTACTCGGCTCAAACACGGCCAGCGTGCAGCACGATCGACTGCATGCAGCTCAACAATTGGCTGACGACTTGCAATGCGTGGTCTTGCTCAAAGGCTCTGGCAGTGTGATCGCGGCACCCCATGAAACGCCCGTCATCAACCCAACGGGCAATGGCCGTTTAGCCACAGGAGGCACGGGCGATGTTTTGGCCGGCTTGCTCGCGGCCCGCATGGCGCAAGGGCTTGCGCCCTTTGCCGCGGCCTGCATGGCGGCTTTTGAGCATGGCGCGCTGGCCGATGCCTGGCCTGAAAATTTAGCCTTGACTGCCAGCGCCTTGGCTGAAAACCTGCGCTAACTTGCAGTCAAGCTTGGGCCTTAACCTCTGCCGGCAAACGGCATTTTGGTGGCCATCACGGTATGGAACATGACGTTAGCCGACAAGGGTAAATTGGCCATGTAAACCACCGACTGACCGACAACTTCAACGTCCATCAAGGGCTCAATCCCAATGCTGCCGTTGGCCTGGGGAACGCCCTTGGCCATTCGCATGGCCATGGGGGTGGCGGCGTTGCCAATGTCAATTTGCCCCACCGCAATGTCGTACACACGCCCGTCCAGCGAAGCCGATTTGGTCAGGCCCGTGACAGCGTGTTTGGTCGATGTGTAGGCAATGGAGAAAGGCCGCGGTGTGGTGGCCGAAATCGAGCCATTGTTGATGATGCGTCCGCCTTGGGGGGTTTGCTTTTTCATCACGCGAAAGGCTTCGCGAATGCACAAAAACATGCCGGTTAAATTGATGTCGACCACGTTTTTCCAAGTCTCCAAAGGCAGCTCGTCCAAGGGCACTGCCGCTGCACTGACACCGGCGTTGTTGAAGAGCAAATCCAAGCGGCCGTATGTTTGCACGCATTGCTCAAACAAGGCCTTGACGGAGTCTTCCTTTGTCACATCGGTGCTCACCGCCAGCGCGCGTGCGCCACTTGGCGCTTGTGCAACGACTTCTTCTAAATTGGCCAGGCGCCTACCCGCCAACACCACAGTCCAACCGTTTGCCAGCAAGGCCAAGGCTGCTGCGCGGCCCACACCAGAACCAGCGCCAGTCACGATGGCCACTTTGGATGATTGCGTCATGAGAGAAAACTCCTAAAAAAAGAAAAGATATTAACGGCGGGTTTTGCGCGCTTGGCTGGATTTTTTCTTGCCTGCGGGCTTTTTCGATGCGGCTTTGACGGAAGCTTTCACAGATCGGCCAACAGCGTGCGGGACTTGCGCCTTGCGCGGCATGTGCGGAATCGATTTGGCCTTGCCACGGGGGCCAGCGGGGCCGTCGACTGCGCCTTTGTCGCGCATGGCTCTGGTTTGCAAATCTTCACCAGGAGTGATCAATCTGAAATCAATTTTGCGCCCATCCAAGTCAACGCGGCTGACTTGAATTTGAACCCGCGTGCCAATGGCATACCGAATGCCCGTGCGCTCTCCGCGCAGTTCTTGGCGGGCTTCGTCAAAGCGGAAATACTCACCGCCCAATTCGGTGATGTGCACCAAGCCCTCGACGTACAAAGCGTCCAAGGTTACAAAAATTCCGAAGCTGGTGGCCGAGGTGACAACACCGCTGTACTCCTCACCCAAATGTTCCCGCATGAATTTGCACTTGAGCCAAGCTTCCACATCTCGGCTGGCCTCGTCGGCACGCCTTTCGTTGGCGCTGCAATGCAGCCCTGCTGCCTCCCAAGCTTGCTGCTCGGCGGGCGACATTTGAATGCGCGGGGGCTCTTGCATCTGCACGCCCGACTTATTTTTTTGCAGACGCTTGGTTAGCTTGGCATGCGCTTCACCCGGCAAAGGCAAATTGGGCAGCTGGTATTTTTTATGCGCCAAGATGGCTTTGATCACCCGGTGCACCAACAAATCAGGGTAGCGCCGAATGGGGCTGGTGAAGTGGGTGTAGGCGCCGTAGGCCAAGCCAAAGTGGCCGCTGTTGATGGGCGTGTAAATGGCTTGCTGCATGGAGCGCAGCAGCATGGTGTGAATTTGCTGAGCGTCGGGACGGTCTTTGGTGGCCTGCGCAATTTGTTGAAATTCGCCAGGCTTGGGGTCATCACTCAGTGCAACGCCAATGCCCAAAGCCTTCAAGTAGGTGCGCAAGACCTCTTTCTTTTCTGGTGTGGGGCCTTCGTGCACACGAAACAAACCAGGGTGCTTGCCTTCTTGAATGAAATCTGCACTGCACACGTTGGCGGCCAACATGGCTTCCTCGATCAAGCGGTGCGCTTCGGTGCGAACACGGGGCACAATTTTTTCAATGCGCCCGTTGTCATCACAAATGATTTGAGTTTCCGTGGTTTCAAAGTCAACCGCACCGCGCACTGCACGTGAAGCCAACAGCGCGCGGTAGACATCGTGCAAATGGATCAAATCGTTGACGAGTGCTTTTCGCTTGATGGCTTCAGGGCCCTTTGTGTTGGCCAAAATTGCGGCCACTTCGGTGTAGGTGAAACGGGCGTGGCTGAACATCACAGCGGGGTAAAACTGGTAGGCGTGAATATCGCCTTTGGCATTGACCAGCATGTCACACACCATGCACAAGCGCTCGACTTGCGGGTTCAAAGAGCACAGGCCGTTGGAGAGTTTTTCTGGCAGCATGGGGATCACGCGGCGAGGAAAATAGACACTGGTGGCACGGTCGTACGCATCGACATCGATGGCGCTGCCAGTCTCCACATAATGACTCACATCTGCAATCGCAACCAGCAAACGCCAGCCTTTGCCGCGGCCCACTTTGGTCGGTTCGCAATACACGGCATCGTCAAAATCACGGGCGTCCTCGCCATCGATGGTGACCAAGGGCACGTCGGTTAAATCGATGCGGTCTTTTTTGTCTAGCGGCCGCACTTTGTCAGGTAAAGTGCGCGCCAAGCCAAGGCATGCATCTGAGAATTCATGCGGCACGCTGTACTTGCGAACCGCGATGTCAATCTCCATGCCGGGGTCGTCAATTTCACCGAGCACTTCTTTGACTCGCCCCACGGGTTGCCCATAAAGGGCTGGCGGTTCGGTCAACTCCACCACCACCACTTGCCCCGGTTTGCCAAGGCCAATGGCAGTTTTGGGAATCAAAATATCTTGGCCATACCGCTTGTCTTCAGGCGCCACAATCCAGATGCCGCTTTCATGCAACAAGCGCCCGATGATGGGGTGCGGCGGGCGCTCCATGATCTCAACCACGCGGCCTTCGGGCCGGCCTTTGCGGTCTTGCCGAACGATCCGAACTTTGACGCGATCTTTGTGCAAAACGGCGCGCATTTCGTTGGGCGGCAAGAAAATATCGCCCTCGCCATCGTCGCGAATAAAGAAGCCGTGGCCATCGCGATGACCTTGCACACTGCCTTCGATTTCCTCTAGCAATCCACTGGGTGAACTTAATTTTTTGATATACAATCCTTGTTTGGTCCTGAGAGCCCAGGTGGCGGAATTGGTAGACGCACTAGTTTCAGGTACTAGCGAGTAACTTCGTGGGGGTTCGAGTCCCTTCCTGGGCACCAAGTTTAATCAAAGCTGCACACACTGCAGCTTTTTTTGTGTCTTTTATTTTCTCTGACATCAAATCGGGACCGCCACCAAATCGTGTCCATCCACAGCGACGACACGCACCTGCGTGAAGTCGCCCGCTTTGTAAGTCTTGCTGATTTTCTCAGGCGGCAATAAGTGCACGTGTCCGTCAATTTCCGGGGCGTCCGCATAAGACCTGCCCAGCCCCCCTTTGCGGCCCATGGACTGCGCAGAATCAATCAAGACCTGCATGCTGGCGCCCACTCGTTTTTTCAAGCGCTCAGCTGAGACCTCTTCGGCCACTGCCATGAAACGCGACCTGCGCTCCTCGCGCACGGCTTGGGGCAGCATGCCAGGCAATTCGTTGGCAAGAGCGCCCTTCACGGGGCTGTAGGCAAAGCAGCCCGCATGGTCAATTTGCGCGTCTCGCAAAAAGGCCAAGAGATGCTCAAACTCTTCTTCAGTTTCCCCCGGAAACCCGGCAATGAAGGTACTACGGATCACCAATTGGGGGCAAGTAGCTCGCCAATTTTGAATGCGCTCCAAATTCTTCTCGCCACTGGCTGGGCGCTTCATGCGCCGCAGTACATCGGGGTGGCTGTGCTGCAATGGCACGTCCAAATAGGGCAAGACCAAGCCGGTGGCCATCAGGGGAATGATCTCGTCCACACTGGGGTATGGGTAAACGTAGTGCAAACGCACCCAAGCACCATAGCGTTGCGCGATCTCACCTAAAGTTTGAACCAACTCCAGCATGCGGGTTTTGACTGGACGGCCCTCCCAAAAACCGGTGCGGTATTTCACATCGACACCGTAAGCGGAGGTGTCCTGGCTGATCACCAAGAGTTCTTTGACGCCGCCTTCAAACAGGGCCTGGGCTTCTTTGAGCACATCGCCAATTGGGCGCGAGACCAAGTCACCCCGCATTGAAGGAATGATGCAAAAAGTACAGCGGTGGTTGCAGCCTTCACTGATTTTCAAATACGCGTAGTGACGAGGTGTGAGTTTCAAACCGGCTTGGCCAAAAGCATTGGGCACCAAATCTAAAAAAGGGTCGTGCGGTTTGGGCAGGTAGGCGTGAACCGCATCCATTACCTCTTGTGTGGCGTGCGGGCCGGTCACGGCCAAAACACGGGGGTGAATTTCTTGCACCATATTGCCCCCGCCATCGCCGGTTTTGGCGCCCAAGCACCCCGTCACGATGACTTTGCCGTTGACGCTCAAGGCCTCGGAGATGGTGTCCAAGCTTTCTTTGATCGCATCGTCAATGAAGCCGCAGGTGTTAACGATGACCAGGTCGGCACCCTCGAACGTCTTGGAAGTTTGGTAGCCCTCGGCGCTGAGCTGCGTGAGGATCAGTTCAGAATCGGTCAAGGCTTTGGGACAACCCAAACTGACAAAACCGACTCGGGGCGCGGGTGAAACAATTTCATTCATGTCCGCATTGTCCCAGTAAAACGCTTTCAGCTCTTGATGCCAAAGGCGCCCAGCATGGTTTCTGTTTGCTTTTTCATCTGCTCTTGCATTTGCGTGACGATATTTTTCGACTGATCACCCATTTTGGTTTGCATGGCCATCAAAGAATGGACATTGTTTTCCAAGTAGGCTCCCATGAAACCCTGCATCGCGTGGCCATAAAACCGAATAATTTGGCTCAGAACAGCCTCGGTGAACATCGGAGCACCTGCAGACTCCTCCTCCAAAATGATTTGCAGCAAGATGGCGCGCGTGAGGTCTTCGCCAGTTTTGGCATCTTTCACGCCAAATTTTTGGCTTTCCATGACCAAGCGCTTGATTTCAGAAAGCGTGATGTAACTCGACGTGGTGGTGTCGTACAGCCTTCGGTTGGGGTACTTTTTAATGACCCGAACGCTTGGCGCTGCAGCGCCCAGGGGAGCTGCTGATGTGTCAGGTTTTTTCTTCAAGGTGTCCGCCCTCAATGGAATTGAAAGGATTTTGGCGCAAACATGCTGCGCTGCAACACATTCTAGAGATTTCACGTGAACATTAGCCACAAGGATTTACCCGCAAGGGTAAGCATGGAGTTAAAAGGGGTTTAAAAGGGGACGCTACCCTTTAAATGGGGTTGAGCGAAATTCTCTCCACAATAAATACAAGCCACTCATGACGACAATGCATGCCCCAATGGCCACTGCGCTGTCGGGTAATTGGCCAAATATGAGCCAGCCTCCCAGCGTCATGTAAATGATTTGCTGGTACAAAAATGGGCCCAAAACAGCTGCGGACGCATAGCGGTGCGCCATCGCCGAAGCGGTGTGGCCCAGTCCGCCGGACAAACCAGCGATCAGAATAACCAGCCATGTCTGCCAGCTATCAGGGGTTTGCCAAGACCACAACGCAAACGGGGCCAACAACACTGTAGGCACTGCGGCTGAGGCGAGTTGAGTCACGACAGGATCGTCGCTTCCTGCCAAACGGCGCGTCATCAAGTTAAAGGCTGCATACAAAAAAGCATTCACGATGCTGAGAAAAATTGCGGGATGAAAACCATGACTGCCGGGTCGAATGATGACAAGTACACCAACAAAGCCCATGCAAATTGCAATCCATCGTTTCGCATCAAGCCGTTCATTCATCAACCACGCAGATAGCAGTGCAATCAGCACAGGCACCGAAAACTGAACCGCGCCTGTTTCAGCCAACTGCAAAAACTGCAGTGCAATGAAGTTCAGCCCCGTCATCAGGCCCAACATCAAGCCGCGAAGCAGTTGCAAACGCGGGTTGGTGACAACGAACAAACGCGCGCCCATCCCGGGCACGAAAAAGGCAGCAGTGAAAAGTGTGTGAAATAAGAATCTCAACCACACCACCTGCAACACGGGAAGTGATTGCACCAACCACTTGGCACTGGCATCCAACACAGCGAACATCAGCGTGGTGACTGTCACCAATGCAATGCCAATTTGCCGGTTTCGGGATGAGTCGCTTAAAAGTTTTGACATGGATTTATTTTTGCAAAGCTCTGGCCGATGAACCTAAAGGACAAAAAGTACTTCCAAATGCTTCAAAGAAAGCTTGCGGGCTCGAGTCTGCCACGCGTTAGCGAGACTTTATGGGCTGCAGAAACAAAAAAAGCACCAAGCGGTTGGGCTAAGTGCTTGATATTCGCAAGTCAATCGTCGCAGCATGAGTGGGCAATGCGACATTGAGCTGCTTCCCTTGCTTCTAAGGGCCAGTGCACTCAATTAGTTCGCCGTTGTCCGTGGGGTCAGCAGCGCGCCACTTCTCAAGTACCTTCAGGATCACTCGGTCATGGAACGCATGCTCAATACGCCCTCACCCATCCTTGCCCCGGCGCGATGATGTGCCGCGGTCTTAGGCCGCAATGCCACGGAATTGGCCGTGGCCTTGGCTGACTGATCAAGGATTGAAGCGCTCAAAAAATTGAGCGGGCGAGAGTATTTCGACTCCCTTGTAGGCTTTTACACCCTTCAAATCAGGGTCGCCTGAAATGAGGATAGTTGCACCTGAAACGATGGCGAGCTCAATGAACTTGTCGTCGGTTTTGTCTCGACTGACCGCCACCGAAGACGATATTTCAAAGCGCCGGATTGATTGCGCGATCTGAACCAGATGTAGCAGACGGCCTGATTCACCGAAGTAGCGATCAAACTTGGGCCTGGCAATGCGTGTTTCCAGTTCATGCCAAGTATCCTGATTCTGGGCAATCACGAAATGCTCGATGGCTAGCGCCAGGACTTGAGCGGTCTTTGATTGTGGGAGCAAGCCCGCGCTAATTAAGACGTTGGTGTCTATGATGATGAATGCAGGCTCAGTCTTCATTGAGCATGCGCATGACATCGTCTTCGGTCAAACCTTCTTCAGCCGCTTGATTGCTCATTTTCCCGAGGTGCAAGCGCATCGCCTCCCCCGCATCTTTCCCATGAAGCGGGTAGTTCTCACTAATCAGCGCGGCGACATGCAACGGAATGGTCTGGGTGGATGCCTTGTAGTCCTCGTACGATTGGACGACCGCCACGGGGCGGCCTCGGCGGGTGACCGCGATTGGCTGACGCTGGGATGCGTCGATCAACGTGCCAAATTGGTTTTGGGCAGCAAGAGATGTCATAGTGAGCATGTTGATCGCCTCGGTTATTATGTGTTACAGCCATAATAGCTGTTTCAGTCATTTTGTCAAGCCGGTGATCCAGCGAACAGATCTCCTCAGATTGATGAGTTCCTGATCATTGCGCTGGAAATTGAAGAACTGCTTCGTTCGTCAGCCCTCGGACACTCTTCCATGAAAAGTTGACGATCGGGTCCACAGCCTCGCTGGCACCACCTGCCAGTCCATCATGCTTGAAGGCACCGACGTTGTGTTGCTTGACTATCAGGACTACCACTAGGATATTTGCCATGGCTCGTATGTTTACCCCCCTCACCCCGGCTTGACACTGCGCGATGACGTACTGCCAGCGCTGGGCCTGACTGTGACCGAAGCTGCAAAGCAATTGGATGTGTCCCGCGTGGCGCTGTCCCGCTTGCTCAATGGTCGCGCCGCTGTTTCCCCTGAGATGGCCCTGCGTATTGAAGCGTGGCTGGGTGTTGAACGCGGCGGCGAGGCCCGACTTTGGCTGGCAGAGCAAAGCGCGTATGACGTGCATCAGGCCGAGGAACGGTTCAAGTCCGCCCCCATGCACGTTCAACCAGCACCAGCCAACGCGGTGCCCACCCTGCCCTATTCACACTGGTCGGTCGGCACGGCTTCAAGCATCTTTTGCACTTAGGGCGCACTTAAGACAACCTAAAAAATAGAGCCTACTGTGCAGTAAGCCGCTTGCTTCAAAGGAGAAGTGGCTGGTGGGTGATGACGGGCTCCTACCGCCGAGCTACGCCCCGTAAGGGCGCCGATCCGTCAACAAGCTGTTCTGGTTTATTGCGCCATGCTGGACAGCAGCAACCATTTCCGCCTAAACAACTCCTGCGGCGGGTACCAGACATTGGCAAGTGTGACATGCCGAATTTCGGCGGGTTCAGCCGTTTTTCGGAACATCACTTATCCGTACTTTATCCGTACAGACATAAAAAAAGCACCGAGCGTTTCCACTAAGTGCTTGATTTAAATACCATTATTGGTAGGCGCAATTGGACTCGAAGCAAAAAGAGGCGCCTTTTGAGGGGAATGGAGGGGGTCAAGGGGGACGTAAGTCCTTGATTTCATTAGAAACGGCTTTTTTCGTTCCCCCTCATTCCCCTTAATGTTACCCAAGAAGTTACCCAGAAAGTTACCCAGAAACCACCCCTGAAAAAAGTGCTCTGGTGGACTTCATTGGGAATGCACTTATTACGCTTACCAAATGAGTCAAAATTTGGTCCCCTCCTTCGGCGGGGCTATCCCTTGCAAGCGCTGTTACCAGCTGCTATCGCAAACAGGTGACCGTCATGCTCTCTGACCTACTCGTCCCCAAAATTCTTCGCAAGCGATCTACCTAGCCGTTTGGGCGCTGATACGTAAACACCAAGAAGCTTCACAGACTGCTAAAGTGAAATACAATCATTAGTGCAGCACGAATTTGGTAATGCACAAAGGAGATTCCATGCAAGCAATAATGCCACCCCCAACTGTCAAGGTCATCGGCGCCAACGGGCAGATTTCCCTGGGCAAACAGTTTGCCGGTCGTCAAGTGTTGGTCGAAGAACAAGAAACGGGTGTTTGGCTAATTCGCACAGCCACCGTCATTCCAGACAACGAACGCTGGATGCATGAGGCTCAGGCGGCCTCCGACCTTGCCCTCGCAGTCACTTGGTCAATGCAGAACCCAGCCTCTGACTCACAAGCCGACACCGTTCTGGCAGATGCGGCCCAAAAGGCATAAGCCAGATGGGCTCCAACGACACTCCGGTTCGCCTTGACTTGAACAACCCGGTTTTTCAAGAACACCTGTTGAGCCTGCAAAAGCCGGAACGTAATGCGGCCATTGATACTTTGAGAAAAATCCGGTTATTGACCTGGGCGCAGCTGTACCGTGACAACGGTTTGAAGTGGGAAAAAATCGTCAGCGTGAAACCACCGCAGGGCGTCGATGCGATCTACTCA
>CAIQBO010000004.1 GCA_903870145.1 uncultured Burkholderiales bacterium
CTAGCAGGCTCGCTCACAGGCTGCGGTACGCCGCCGTCCCAGAGAGTCCAGACGGAAAATGCCGCTTCCCGCTTGTCCGTGGAACAGGCCAAAGATGTGACCGTTTACGCGGTTGGACTGGTGGGCACACCCTACCGCTGGGGCGGGAACACACCAGAATCTGGTTTTGACTGCAGCGGCTTGATTGCACACGTTTACCAAAAAAGTGCACGCCTTAAAACACCTCGCACAGTGGCTGGACTCAAAGACTGGGGCGTCCCCATCACCACGAATGCGATTCGTTCAGGAGATTTGATCATTTTCAGCAAAGGCAACGAAAGTACCCACGCCGGTATTTACGTCGGTGAGGGACGATTTGTCCACGCTCCAGCCACTGGCGGGCGGGTGCGTTTGGACCGCTTCAGCAGCGGCTATTGGTCAAACTACAAGATCGCATTCAATCGGCCTTGAATGAATGTGAATTTGTGCATCTGGCAGCCGTCATTTCCTGCCCGCCTCAGCGTTTCGCAGCGATGACTGGCCAAGTTTGACGGACGGGGTGTCAACTGCTGAGCTTAAAAAGGCCGCTTGATTCAGCCCCGAAGCACGCAATCGGCGCTCCAATCTTGGGCGCTGTGGCGCTTTCCAAACAGTTTTAGCCTGTTTTTGATCGTGGCCTAGATTTGAAATGTTGCATTCATGCTATGTAGCATTTATACTATCTAACATGAGCAGAAACGAAGAAGCCCCAGTCTATAACCGCATCGCTGAACAGCGTGAGTTCGTTGGTATGTCGCGTCAACAATTGGCAGAGATTGTTCACGTTCACTATCAAACCATCGGCTATCTAGAGCGCGGCGAATACAGCCCTAGCTTGGCTTTAGCACTTCGTATCGCTGAAGTATTTGGCACCGATGTTCAGAGTTTGTTTTCTATCAAACCTTTCAAGAAAGGCAAATGAAATGAGTGACAAAAGCAAAAAAGATTTTTATTGGGTAGAAGGTGTCACACGAGATGCGGTTGTTCGCAGTCTTGCCGATAACAATCCTTCTGTCTTCCGAAATCAACGCAACAGAAAACTGTTGATCGTGTTAGTTTCATTCTTGATCATTGTCTCGGCTGTATCGATTTTTATAGAGCATCCAAAAGTACGCTCCTATTTAGAGATCGCAACTTTGGCAAGCGTGCTGATTCTGTATTTCAAATTGAGAGCATCTGTTCGGCATGTTGCAGATGCGCCTGACGAACTGTTGGATGAAAGACTCATTGCCATTCGCAATGCTGGATACTTAGACGCGTATCGCAACATGGGCGGCATTGGATTGGTGTATGTTTTAATCTATTTTTTGATGGTCCTTGAAATCATTAGCCCCTCGCGTCCAATAGGCGACATAGCGTTTTCGCAAACCATTATTTCTTACTATATGTGGTTTGCTTGCATGCCATCCATGGTGTTGGCTTGGACCATGCCCTCTGAAAGGGCTGCTGAACAATGATCAGTGCCCCGCTTCGTTTTTGGGAAGTTCGGTTGGTGTATGAAGTTTTTTCAGGACAACGCACGATTCGTGTCTTGCGAATGTGGACGCATGACGATGAGCTCAGAGGCAACCGCCATAGCCCAATACAGATCTGTCCGTTTGGCAAATTGGCATGTATTTTGCCGAATTGAATTCCAAACGCACAAATTCTTACATTTAAAAATCAGCACATGCTTTTGAGCCCATCTTGAAGGATCATTCAAGCGCCTGAACTTTCACGAAAGGGTGCAGCCATGGCCAAAGATGCTCCAGCCCCAGCGGGCTTGACCGCAGAGGATGTGCCTGTGGTGCTTTATTTGCAACAAGCGCTTGATCAGGCCGTTGCCCTGAGAGCCTCAGACTTGCACTTTGAACCGTTTGAGCAACATTACCGAGTGCGCTTGCGCGTGGACGGGCAGTTGCGCGAAATTGCGCCGCCACCATTTGCACTGAAAGACCAGTTGGGTTCACGCATCAAAGTTTTATCGCGCCTGGACATTGCAGAAAAGCGTTTGCCGCAAGATGGCCGCATGCAAGTGCAAGTTGCGGGTGCCAAGCGGCTAGATTTGCGCGTGAGCACCCTGCCCACTTTGTTTGGCGAAAAATTGGTCATGCGGGTGTTAGATGGCAATGCGGCACATTTCAATCTCGACACTTTAGGCTACAACGCATTGCAAAAAAATAACTTGCTGCGCGCGATTCAAAAACCCCATGGCTTGGTGCTCGTGACAGGCCCCACAGGCTCAGGCAAAACACAGTCGTTGTATGCCTGCTTGAATTTATTGAACACGCCCGACGTCAACATAGCCACAGTGGAAGACCCTTCAGAAATTCAATTGCCTGGCGTCAATCAAGTCAACGTGCATGACAAGGTGGGCTTAGGTTTTTCGGCGGCACTTCGGGCATTCCTGCGGCAAGACCCTGATATTTTGATGGTCGGAGAAATTCGCGATCATGAGACCGCTGACATCGCCATCAAGGCTTCACAAACTGGGCATTTGGTGCTCTCGAGCTTGCACACCAACGACGCACCCAGTAGCCTGACACGCCTGCGCAACATGGGCATTGCGCCTTACAACATTGTCTCGAGCGTCTCTCTGATCAGCGCGCAGCGCTTGGTGCGCAGGTTGTGTGTGCATTGTCGCCAAGCGGTGCAAGTCTCCCAAGAAACCCAGCAAGAATTTGAATTGCCAATGACGCCAGAGCCTCCCGTTTTTTATGCTGCCAAAGGTTGTGCGCAGTGCCACAAAGGTTATTGGGGCCGGGTCGGGATTTTTCAAGTCATGCCCCTATCGCAGGCTTTGCAAGACTTGCTGCTCAGCGATGCCAGTCAAGCCCAATTGAGCATGCAGGCACAACGCGAAGGGGTACTGAGCTTGCGGCAATCGGGTTTGCAAAAAGCCTTGCAAGGCATCACCTCACTTGAAGAAGTTTTGGCGGCCACCAGTGTTTGACAACAGCGCCATGCGCAAGGCTGTTTTGCGAAGGCAGAATCCTTTGCAGCCGCCGCCCAGTGCCATGCGCAACCCCATGACTGTGCTTGCGCCGGCAAAGTTAAGAGATTTTTTTGCGAAGAAAAATATCAAAGCCACCGAATTGGCACTGCTGACTCGCCAGCTTTGCGCGCTGCTTCGCGCTGGCGTGCCGTTGATTCAAGCCTTTGAGTTGTTGGCCGGCAGCGCCAGCAATCCCAGCATGCGTGAGTTGGTTCAAGCCTTGCAGCAAGACATCGCCTCCGGCACCGCCATGCATGCGGCATTTCGCAAACACCCAGAACACTTCAGCGCCTTGTATTGCAGTTTGCTGGCTGCCGGTGAAGAAGCCGGTATTTTGGACAGTTTGTTAGAAAAACTGGCCGACACCTTGGAGGCCAATGAAGCCATGAAAGCCCGCGTGCGCAGCGCTTTGCTCTACCCCGCAACGGTGCTGACCGTGGCCAGCGCAGTCGTCGGCGTGATCATGGTGTGGGTGGTCCCAGTTTTTCAAGACGTCTTCAAAAGCATGGGGGCCGCTTTGCCTTTGCCGACTTTGGTGGTGGTGGCCCTGAGTGCCTTTCTGACAGAATGGGCATGGGCCATGGTGTTGGTGGCCATTGTTTTCCTGGGCTTGGGTTTACAGGTGCTCCAGCGCCACCTTTGGGCCCAACTGGCTTTGGAGCAGTGGCAGCGGCGCTTGCCGGTGGTGGGCGCCATGCTCCGCGCGTCCACCAGCGTGCGCTTTGCACAGACGCTTGCTGCATTGCTGCAAGCGGGCATTCCTTTGGCCGAAGCTTTGCAGCCGGTGGCTTCGGCTTGCGGCTCACGTTTGCTCGAGCAAGCCAGCAGTACGATGGTACGGCAAATTCAACAAGGCAGCAGTTTGAGTCAGGCCATGTCAAAATCAAACTTGTTTCCCCACTTGATGCTTCAGATGTGTGCAATTGGAGAGGAAACAGGTACCCTGGAGGCTTTGTTGAGTAAATCCGCCAACTTACTCGAAACCCAAGTCAACCAATGGGTCAATAACCTGGCCAGCATGCTGGAGCCCGCCATCATGGTGATCTTAGGGGTGGTCGTTGGCGGCATTTTGGTCGCGATGTACCTGCCAATTTTTAAATTAGGACAAGTTTTTTGAACCCGCCCAACATGCCCATGCCCTTGTTACAAAGTTCCGGGTTTCTCACCCTTGACGCGGCCAGCTTGCCCTCGGGCTGGGACTTGCTTGGCGCTGCAATTTTGGGTTTGTTGATCGGCAGCTTTTTGAATGTGCTGATTTATCGTTTGCCATTGATGCTGCAAAAAGAGCCTTTCAACTTGTCCGTGCCTGGCTCGCATTGCCCCCACTGCCAACATCCTTTGCAAGCTCGTGATTTGTGGCCTGTCTTGTCTTTTATTTTTTCAAAAGGGCGTTGTCGTCACTGTGGGCACGCGGTGACATGGCGCTATCCGGCCGTGGAGGTTTTAACGGCCACGCTCTTTGCGGCCTGTGTGCTTAAGTGGGGGGCCACTTGGCAAGGCCTGGCTGCTTGTTTTTTCTCAGCCTGTGTGCTGGCTTTGGCATGGATCGATTGGGACACATTTTTATTGCCTGACGCTTTGACTCAACCCTTGCTGTGGTCCGGCCTGTGCGCCAGCGCCTTGCACTTGACGCACGTGCCTTTGCATGAAGCACTGGCCGGCGCAGTGGGTGGCTATGCTGTGCTGTGGGCAGTTTACTGGGGCTTCAAGCTGTGCACAGGCAAAGAAGGCATGGGCTATGGCGACTTTAAGTTGATGGCCGCACTGGGCGCATGGCTGGGCGCATGGGCCTTGTTGCCCGTGCTGTTGATGGCTTCAGTGGGTGGCTTGGTTTGGGGGGTGTTTCAAAAAATCAGGGGGCAACTGGGCGACAATGGACATGTTCCTTTTGGCCCCTTCTTAGCAAGCGCCGCCTGGGTTTGCATGTTTGGGGGCATCTCGTTTGGAGTTTGACAGCACGATGCACACCCCTGTTCGCATTGGATTGACTGGCGGCATTGGCAGCGGCAAAAGCACTGTGGCACAGATCCTGGCCGATTTGGGCGCTGCCGTGATCGACGCAGACGCCATCTCACGTAGCCTGACGCTGGCGGGTGGACTGGCCATGCCCGAGGTTCTGGCGGCTTTTGGAGCCGACATGGTCTTGCCCGATGGGGCCATGAACCGCCAAGCCATGCGGACCAAGGTGTTTGCACACCCAGACAGCAAACGGCAATTGGAAGCCATCATTCACCCCTGGGTGGCCCGGCTCATCCAAGAAAAAGCCCAGCACGCGGCTGAAAGTGGCAAAAAATGCATTGTTTATGACATTCCGCTGCTGGTCGAGTCGATCGCGCGCTGGCGCGGGCAGCTTGACCAGATTTGGGTGGTTGACTGCGCACCTGACACGCAAGTGCAGCGGGTGGTTGCTCGCAGTGGTTTGACCCCCGCTGAAGTCGCGCAAATCATGGCCCAGCAGGCCACGCGGGAGCAGCGCCTGGCCTGTGCCGATGTGGTCATCTACAACCAAGACCTCGATTTGGCAGGTTTGAAGCGCTTGGTCCATGAAAAGGCAGCTGACTTCGGGCTATGATCACGCCACTGAAAGAAGCCGCGTGATACTTTACGAATATCCCCTGAACGAGCGCATACGCACCTATTTGAGACTGCAACATTTGTTTGTCCGCTTAGGCTTGCTGATTCAGCGCAAAGAAGCCCTTGACCACCATTACGCGCTTTCCACTTTGTTTGAGGTCATGGAAGTAGCTTCGCGCTCGGAGCTCAAGTCGGAAGTTTTGAAAGACTTGGACAAGCACAAGCAGCAACTCAACAGTTACCGAGGCAACCCCGCCATTTCAGAAGCTGCTTTGGACTTGATCGTCGATCAATTGAATGAGCGCTTTGATGCGCTCAATGGCGTGGCCGGCAAGATGGGCAGCGCCTTGAGCGAAAGCGACTTTTTAAGCAGCGTTCGCAGCCGATCCGCCATTCCTGGCGGCACGTGCGAATTTGATTTGCCCGCCTACCATGCGTGGCAACACCACGATGCCAGCAGCCGCCAAGCCGATCTGAGCGAATGGTCGATGCACTACGCGCCCTTGGCGCAATCTGTTCAGTTACTTTTGAAAATGCTGCGCGATTCAGGCTCAACCCAAAAAGTGATGGCTTCGGCTGGCCAGTTGCAGCAAAATTTACCGCAAGGCCGCAATTTTCAACTGCTGCGTTTGCGCATTGATTCAAGTTTGAACTTGGTGCCTGAGATCAGTTGCAACCGACTCTTGGTGGTGATCCGGTTGATGAGCCATCAAGCAGATGGCAAGTTGCTCACAAGCCGTGAGGACACGCCTTTTGAGATGACTTTGTGTGCATAAGCGGTCTGCGCCATGAGCGAGCCAAAATCTAAAGTCACCCAAGTGCCCTGCCCCAGTTGTGGCCAGCCCAGTCTTTTCAGCGCAGACAACCCTTACCGCCCTTTTTGCAGCGCTCGCTGCAAGGGAATTGATCTGGGTGCTTGGGCGAATGAAAGCTTCAGGCTTGCGCAAGAACCACCGAGTGATCAAGACGCGTGAGTGGGCCCGTGAAATTGCCGCTCTTGCGCCAACCAGGCTAGCACCGGCACCGTGCCCGGCAAAACCGGCTTAACCTGCACGGGCAAACTTTGCCAAGCAAAGCTTTGACCTTCACGCATTTGCAACTCACCGTGCCAAGCGCTGATCTTGCAAAAATTCAAACGCACCAAGGCGTGGGGGTAGTCAACCACTTGCTCGCGCCACAATGCAGCATCGGCAATCTCAATCCCCAGTTCTTCTTGCAACTCGCGGTGCAGCGCTTGCTCTATGCTCTCACCGGCTTCGAGTTTGCCACCTGGAAATTCCCAGTAACCTGCATAGACTTTGCCAGGCGGTCTGGAGGTCAGGAGAAAGCGACCGTCTGCTTGCAGCAACACGCCCACGGCCACATCCACAATGACGCGGTCATTGCCGCCCTCGCGTTGCAGATGGCTGTCAGCCACCAAAAGGGGGTTGCGCATGGCCTGTGCAGGGTTTGGCGAGTGGCTCAAGCAGCGCTGGCGCGCCGCCCTATGAAGTCACGGGCAAACTGGTAGGCCACGCGGCCACTGCGCGAGCCGCGCTCCAAGGCCCAAACCAGAGCCTCAGGACGCGCAGCTTGAATCACAGCTTCAGTCGCACCCAATGAGCGCATCCACTGCGCCGTGATGGTCAAATACTCTTCCTGCGAGAAGGGGTAAAAACTGATCCACAAACCAAAACGCTCAGACAAAGAAATTTTCTCTTCGATGACCTCACCCGGGTGCACTTCCCCGTCGTCGGTGTGGGTGTAGCTGAGGTTGTCCTTCATGTACTCGGGCATTAAATGGCGGCGGTTGCTGGTGGCATAAATCAGCACATTGGGCGTGGCTGCTGCCACCGAGCCGTCCAAGATGGATTTGAGCGCTTTGTAGCCCGCCTCGCCATCTTCAAAACTCAAATCGTCGCAAAAAATCACGAATTTTTCAGGTCGATCGGCCACCACATCCACGATGTCAGGCAAGTCGGTGAGATCGGATTTATCGACTTCAATCAAACGCAGTCCTTGCGCTGCATAGGCGTTCAAGCAGGCCTTGATCAAAGAGGATTTGCCTGTACCGCGCGCGCCAGTCAACAACACATTGTTGGCGGGCAGGCCTTTGACAAATTGCAAGGTATTGCGTTGCAGTTTTTCTTTTTGACCGTCAATTTCTTTCAAGTCTTGCAAGCCCATGTCGGAGACATGCCGCACCGCTTCGAGCACGCCATGGCCAGTGGCGCGCTTGCGGTAGCGCCACGCAATGGCCTGTGACCAATCAGGTTGACTCAGTGGTTGGGGCAGCACTTTTTCAAGGCGCTCCATCATTTGAACCGCGCGCTCTAAAAGTTTTTCAATGGCGGCGCTCATGATCGGTAGTCCGCGTTGATCGAGACGTACTCGTGACTCAAGTCGCAGGTCCAGACGGTGTCTGCAGCTTGGCCCCTGCCCAATTGCACGCGAACGGTGATCTCGCTTTGCTTCATGACACGCTGACCATCGGCTTCTTGGTAGGCGGGGTTTCGCCCTCCACTTTGAGCCACGCAGACATCGTCCAAATACAAGTTGATGCGGTTTGGGTCCAAGTCTTCAATGCCGGCATAACCCACGGCGGCCAGAATGCGGCCTAAATTGGGATCACTTGCAAAGAAAGCTGTTTTGACCAAGGGTGAATGCGCAATGGCGTAGGCCACCAAGCGGCATTCTTCGGAGGTATGACCGCCTTCCACACGCACCGTGATGAATTTGGTCGCGCCCTCGCCGTCGCGCACAATGGCGTGCGCCAACAACTGCGCCACCGACAGCAGCGCAGCTTTGAGCAACTGCGCATCGGATGATGCCCAATCGGTGATCTGCGTGTGCGCAGCCTGGTGCGTGGCCATGAGCATGAAGGAGTCATTGGTCGAAGTGTCACCGTCGATCGTGATGCGGTTGAAAGATGCGTCAGCCAAATCAGCAACCAAGCCCTCCAACAAGTGCGGTGCAATGTTGGCGTCGGTGGCCAAAAAACCGAGCATGGTGGCCATGTTGGGCTGGATCATGCCAGCGCCCTTGCTGATGCCAGTGATCGTGACCACAGTGCCCGACAAAGTCACTTTCTGACTGAAGGCTTTGGGCACGGTGTCGGTGGTCATGATGGCCTCGGCTGCTTTGCCCCAATGGCCAGCTTGCGCATCGGCCAAGGCAGCTGGCAAGCCCGCCACGATGCGATCGACTGGCAAGTTCTCCATGATCACACCGGTTGAGAACGGCAGCACTTGCGAGGGCTGCAAGCCCAAGAGTGGGGCCAAGGCTTGGCAGGTTGCATGGGCATCTTGCAAACCTTGTGCACCGGTGCCAGCATTGGCATTGCCCGTGTTGATGAGCAATGCGCGCACCTGCGCGCCGCTGGCCAAATGTGCTTGGCAAACTTGCACAGGGGCCGCACAAAATCGATTTTTCGTGAAGACGCCTGCCACCGTGCTGCCAGCATCTAACAAAATAAGGGTCAAGTCTTTACGACCGACTTTGCGTATGCCGGCTTGTGCAATGCCCAAACGAACGCCTGGCACAGGCCATAATTTGGCAGGATCAGGCGCGCTTAAATTAACGGTCATGACAGTACGTCCTGCAGGTCTTGGATTTGCCGATTACGCCAACTTACCGTGGCAGTGCTTGTATTTCTTCCCGCTGCCACAGGGGCAAGGCTCATTGCGGCCAACCGGCGCGATCAAGCTGCTCTGGAATTGGGGCTGCGTTTGCTGCTGCCCAGTTTCGTCAGGCGCGGTGTAGGTGACGTTGCTGATGCTTTCCGCACGCTCTTCCAAGACCTGCGCGGCTTGCTCAATTTGTTCGCCCGACTCAATCTTGACATTCATGAGCACACGGGTGACTTCGTTTTTAACGGCGTCTAACAATTGACCAAACAACTCAAAAGCTTCGCGTTTGTATTCTTGCTTGGGTTGCTTTTGCGCATAACCTCGCAAGTGAATACCTTGACGCAAATAATCCAGCGCGCTCAGGTGTTCGCGCCAATGGGTGTCAATGCTTTGGAGTAAAACAACGCGCTCAAAAGGCACAAAGTTTTCAACGCCGATTGAATCCAACTTGGCTGTAAAACTGGCGTGCGCAGCGGCCAACACAGCTTCTAATATTTCTTCATCGGTGATGGCGCTGGCGGCTGCAACCCTGTCTCGCAATGCCAAATTGATTTGCCACTCATCGGCCAAAACGCGCTCTAAGGCGGCCAAGTCCCACTGTTCTTCAACCGTTTCCTCAGGCACAAACTGGCGCACCAAGTCGGTGAAGCTGCCCTCACGCAGGCCGGCAATTTGGGCGTCTAATTCAGTGGCGTCCAAGATGTCATTGCGCTGCTGGTAAATGACTTTGCGCTGGTCGTTGGAGACGTCGTCGTATTCAAGCAGTTGCTTGCGCACATCAAAGTTGCGCGCCTCGACTTTGCGCTGCGCGCTCTCGATGCTGCGCGTGACGATGCCCGCTTCAATTGCTTCGCCTTCTGGCATTTTCAAGCGGTCCATGATGGCGCGCACGCGATCACCCGCAAAAATGCGCATGAGTGGGTCATCCAAACTCAAATAGAAACGCGATGAACCTGGATCGCCCTGACGGCCCGAGCGGCCGCGCAGTTGGTTGTCAATGCGTCGCGATTCGTGGCGCTCTGTGGCAATGATGCGCAAGCCCCCTAAAGCCTTGACTTGCTCGTGCACGGGTTGCCACTGGGCGCGCAACTGGGCCACTTGGGTTTGCCGGGTGGCTGCGTCGAGCACCTCATCGGCCTCGATGGCGCCGACTTCATTTTGAATGTTGCCGCCCAGCACAATGTCGGTGCCGCGCCCGGCCATGTTGGTGGCGATCGTGATCATGCCAGGGCGTCCGGCCTGGGCCACGATGTCGGCTTCACGCGCGTGCTGCTTGGCATTCAAGACTTGGTGCGGCAGGTTGGCTTTGGTCAGCAATTCAGAGATGAGCTCTGAATTTTCAATCGAAGTGGTGCCCACCAGCACCGGTTGACCACGCTCGTGGCATTCACGGATATCGTCAATGGCAGCTTGGTATTTTTCTTGCGATGTTTTGTAAACGCGGTCGAGTTGGTCTTGCCGCTGGCTTTTCTGGTTGTGCGGAACCACCACAGTTTCAAGCCCGTAAATTTCTTGAAACTCGTAGGCCTCGGTGTCCGCCGTGCCGGTCATGCCGCCAAGTTTGCTGTACAAGCGAAAATAGTTTTGAAACGTGATGGAGGCCATGGTCTGGTTTTCAGCCTGAATCGCCACACCCTCTTTGGCTTCAACAGCTTGGTGCAAGCCGTCGCTCCAGCGGCGCCCGCTCATCAAGCGGCCGGTGAACTCGTCAACAATCACGATCTCGCCTTCTTGCAGCACGTAATGCTGGTCGCGGTGGTACAAGTGATTGGCGCGCAGGGCCGCGCTCAAGTGGTGCATCAAAGTGATGTTGGCGGGGTCGTACAGACTAGCGCCTGCTGGAATCAAACCCATCTCAGCCAAAATTCGCTCTGCGTTTTCGTGCCCTTGTTCTGTCAAAAACACTTGATGCGTTTTCTCGTCCACCGTGAAGTCACCCGGCGTGATGATGCCCTCGCCCGTGCGCGGATCGGCCTCGCCTACTTGGAGCGTCAACATGGGCACCACTTGGTTCATGGCCTGGTATTGCGCGGTGTGGTCGTCTGCTTGCCCACTGATGATCAAAGGCGTGCGCGCCTCATCGATCAAGATGGAGTCCACCTCATCGACGATGGCGTAATTCAAGCCCCGCTGCACGCGGTCTTTGCCCTCGTAGACCATGTTGTCACGCAAATAATCAAAACCGTATTCGTTATTGGTGCCGTAGGTGATGTCCGACTGATACGCCGCTTGTTTTTCTTCGCGGGCCAGTTGCGGCAAATTGATGCCCACCGTGAGGCCCAGAAAGTTGTACAGCTTGCCCATCCACTGCGCATCTCGGTTGGCCAAATAGTCGTTCACCGTGACCACGTGAACACCCTTGCCCGACAACGCGTTCAAATACACCGGCAACGTGGCGGTCAAGGTTTTGCCCTCGCCCGTTCCCATTTCAGCAATCTTGCCAATGTGAAGGGCAATGCCCCCGACCATCTGCACGTCAAAGTGGCGCATCTTCATGACGCGCTTGGAGCCCTCACGCACCACGGCAAAAGCCTCGGGCAGCAAGTCGTCCAAGCTTTGTCCTTGAGCGACGCGATCACGGAACTCTTGGGTTTTTGCGCACAACTGATCGTCGCCCAATGCCTCGTATTCGGTTTCAAGCGCATTGATGAGCGCTACCGTTTTGCGGTACTGTTTGATCAAGCGGTCATTGCGACTGCCGAAGATTTTTGTCAGAAAGTTGGTCGCCATGTTTGCACGAACACCCCCCAAGCCTCAAGGCGGGGATGCGCTCGGAAATCCTGTCTAAAAGTGGACTCAAAGGGACATGCGCTTGTGGGCGCAAGTCAACGCGTCATTTTAACTGCATGCTTGCCGCATAATCAAAGTGCAATATTCTCGTTTTTGCCTCTTTTGACCGGCCTCAGATGCACAAAAAACAACAAGCCATGACACTTTTGCAAGCAGTGCAAGCCTCGCCCAGCTTGGCGCGGCTGTCTGAGCTGTCCAAAGAATCGAGTCAAAGGCTGGAACTGTTGCAAAGCTTGATCCCGGGCCCATTGAAAAATGCGGTTCAAGCCGGTCCGATTGATGGTGCGCAGTGGTGTTTGCTGGTCAGCTCGAATGCCGCCGCCGCCAAACTGCGGCAAATGCTGCCAACCCTGCAGGCTCATTTGGTCAGCCATGGGCATGCAGTGCAGAGTATTCGCCTGAAAATATTGCAAACGCCCCGATAGCGCCGAAAAAAAAGCCAGCATTCATGCTGGCTTTGACCCAATGGTGCCGCTTGTCGGATTCGAACTGACGACCTACCGCTTACAAGGCGGGTGCTCTACCAACTGAGCTAAAGCGGCACGGGCTGAATTGTAATTCAATTCAAGCGCATTCCAGATGGAAACCACTTTTCAAGCCTCGTATTATTTGATGCGAGTCAGTGTGGGTTTGGTTGGGGCTGGGGGCTGCGCCGAGGAAGGAGACGCGACCTTGTTCAACAGGTCCATGCCGACCACTGTAGGGCCGCTTGGGCTTTGTGTGATGGGAAATGCCATGCCTTGCCCATTTTCACGAGCAAAGATCGCCATGACCCGGTGAATAGGCACCATGATGTCACGCGGTTTGCCACCAAAGCGGGCTTTGAATTCAATGAACTCATTGCCCAACTTCAAGGCACTGGTGGCATCCAAACTGACGTTCAAAACGATCTCGCCATCTTTGACGAATTCATGGGGCACTTGCACCGAGGCGTCGACCTTCACAGACACGAAGGGTGTGAAACCGTGGTCCGTGCACCATTCGTACATGGCCCGAATCAGATACGGGCGTGTAGACGGCGACTCAAGTGCATTCATAGGAGAACTGACCTGAGCCTTATTTGCGCATGACTTTTTCAGACGGCGTGAGCGCCTCAATGTAGGCCGGACGCGAGAAAATGCGCTCGGCATACTTGAGCAGTGGTGCCGCATTTTTGCTCAGGTCAATGCCGTAAAAATCCAAGCGCCACAAGAGCGGCGCGATGGCGACATCGAGCATCGAGAAGTTGTCACCCAGCATGAATTTGTTTTTCAAAAACACGGGTGCCAATTGGGTTAAGCGGTCACGCACATGCGAGCGTGCTTTCTCCAAAGCTTTGTCATTGCCTTTGAGCGTGCGGTTCTCCAATGTGGCCACATGGGTGAACAATTCTTTTTCGAAGTTCAACAAAAACAAGCGCACGCGGGCACGGTCCACCGGGTCACCGGGCATCAGTTGAGGGTGCGGAAAGCGCTCGTCAATGTACTCGTTGATGATGTTGGACTCGTACAAAATCAAGTCACGCTCAACTAAAATTGGCACTTGGCCGTAGGGGTTCATGACATTGATGTCTTCGGGTTTGTTGTACAAGTCAACATCGCGAATTTCAAAGTCCATGCCTTTTTCAAAAAGCACAAAACGGCAGCGGTGAGAAAAAGGGCAGGTTGTACCTGAGTAAAGCACCATCATGGTGAAGGCTCCTAAAAATCAAAAAGAGTGGGAAGCCACCGAATTGGCGGGCCTGCCCACTCCATCAATTCGGGCACAAAGCCCGAATCACGAGGTCTTACTTGACGTCTTTCCAGTAAGCGGCGTTCAGACGCCAAGCAAAGAAAGTAAAGACCGTCAAGAACAACAGCACCCACACACCAATGCGAACGCGCGTGTTTTGGTCAGGCTCAGACATCCATTGCAAATAGTTGACCAAATCGCCAACGGCTTGGTCGTATTGCAAAGGCGTCATGCTGCCAGGCTTGACTTGTTGCCAGCCTTTGAAGATGTGCACAGCATGGCCATGCTCTTCACGCACTTCGTACACCGGTGCACGCTCGCCTTGCAACTCCCACAAGGGGTTGGGCATGCCCACATTGGGAAAAGCCAAGTTGTTCCAACCGGTGGGCTTGGTCTCGTCGCGGTAATAACTGCGCAAATAAGTGTAGAGGTAATCAGAGCCCGAGCCACCATGGCCAGAGCGTGATCGCGCCACCACGGTCAAGTCGGGCGGGTTGGCGCCAAACCAATCTTTGCCTTGCTTGGGGTCGAGATTGGACTTCATGACCTCGCCCACTTTGTCAGTGGTAAAGAGCAAGTTGTCTTTGATTTGCTGCTGCGTCAAACCAATGTCAGCCAAGCGGTTGTAGCGCATGTAGGCTGCAGAGTGGCAGTTCAGGCAGTAGTTGACAAACAGCTTGGCGCCGTTTTGCAAGGAGCCCAGGTCGGTGGTTTTGTTGGGTGCTTTGTCCCAAGCCAAGGTGTCGCCACCTGCGGCTTGAGCGCCTGTGACCATTGCCAATGCAAGCATGCAGCCCCATGCGAATTTTTCAATTTTTTTCATGTTCAAATTCTCCGGGGCTTAGTGCGCAGCAAAGGTCACGCGGTCGGGCACTGGCTTGGTTTGACCCAGCTGACTCCACCAAGGCATCAACAAGAAAAAGCCAAAGTAAAACAGTGTGCCCACTTGTGAAACGCGCTCACCCACAGGTGAGGGAGGTTGCACGCCCAAGTAGCCCAAAATCACAAACACAATCACGAACACGGCATACAAGTATTTGTGCCAGTCAGGGCGGTAGCGAATGGATTTGACTGCGCAGTTGTCAAGCCACGGCAGGAAGAACAAGATGATCACGGCAGCGCCCATGACCACAACGCCCCAGAATTTAGCGTCAATGGCCAGCATCAAAGCGCACAGAGCGGCGGCGCCAGCGAGCACTGCGACCTTGATCACGGAGGGCAATTTAAGTTTCATCACACTCAAAGCCGCACCGGCCAGCACGCACAAAATCAAGACGTACATCATCTCGCTGGTGATGGCGCGCAGCATGGAGTAGTAAGGCGTGAAATACCAAACTGGGGCAATGTGCAGTGGTGTCTTTAAGGGGTCGGCAGGGATAAAGTTGTTGTACTCCAAGAAGTAGCCACCAAACTCCGGTGCAAAGAACACGATGGCCGAGAAAACCATCAAAAACACGCTCACTGCAAAGATGTCATGCACCGAGTAGTAAGGGTGAAACGGAATGCCATCCAGCGGGTGGCCTTGCGCGTCTTTAGGGGCCCCAGGGCCTTTGATCTCAATGCCGTCCGGGTTGTTCGAGCCCACTTCGTGCAAGGCAATGATGTGCGCCACCACCAGGCCCAAAAGGACCAGAGGCACTGCGATCACATGGAAGCTGAAGAAGCGGTTCAAGGTGGCGTCGCCGACCACGAAATCGCCGCGGATCAGCAAAGCCAAGTCAGGGCCAATGAAGGGAATGGCCGAGAACAGGTTGACGATCACTTGAGCGCCCCAGTAGGACATTTGGCCCCAAGGCAGCAAGTAACCCATGAAGGCTTCGGCCATCAGGCACAAGAAAATAGCGCAGCCGAAAATCCAGACCAACTCGCGCGGCTTGCGGTAGCTGCCGTAGAGCAACCCGCGGAACATGTGCAGGTAGACCACGATGAAGAAGGCCGACGCGCCGGTGGAGTGCATGTAGCGGATCAACCAGCCCCATGGCACGTCGCGCATGATGTATTCAACCGAGGCAAAAGCAATGCTGGCGTCCGGCTTGTAGTGCATCGTCAAGAAAATGCCGGTGACGATTTGGATGACCAACACCAACAAAGACAAGGAGCCGAAGACGTACCAAATATTGAAGTTTTTGGGAGCGTAGTACTCGCTCATGTGCTCTTTGAAGAGCTTGGTCGCTGGAAAGCGGTTGTCAACCCAGTTCATGAGTTTCTCGCCAGCGGTGGCGTTGGGGGAGATTTCCTTGAATTCAGCCATGTTCGTTTGCCTCAAGCGATCTTGTCTTCACCGATCAGCAATTTGCTGTCAGACAGGTACATGTGCGGGGGCACTTCCAAATTGTCGGGCGCCGGTTTGTTTTTGAACACGCGGCCTGCCAAGTCAAAGGTCGAGCCGTGGCAGGCACACAAAAAGCCGCCTTGCCAGTCGTCAGGCAAGGAAGGTTGGGGGCCCGCTTGGAGTCTGTCGCCTGGCGAGCAGCCTAAATGGGTGCAAATGCCCACGGCCACCATGAACTCGGGCTTGATCGAGCGGTGCTCATTTTTGGCGTATTCGGGGGTGGGGTAAGCCGAGCGGCGGGAGGCCGGGTCGGCCAACTGGCTTTCGGTTGTTTTGAGCGCTTGCAGCTGCTCTGGCGTGCGGCGCATGATCCAAACAGGCTTGCCGCGCCACTCGACGGTGAGCTTTTCGCCCGGTTTGACGCCGGAAATATCAACCTCCACGGCGGCACCGGCGGCTTTGGCGCGCTCGGAGGGCTGGAAAGTGCTTACAAAGGGGGTAGCGACAAAACCAGCGCCTACGGCGCCTGCACATCCGGACGCGATAAGCCACGTTCTTTTGCTGCTGTCGACTGGGGTGTCACTCATGGGATTCCTCTAGCGAGTCAGTATCAGGGTCAACCGTCGATTGTAGCCGACTGAGAAGACCTTTTGCCAGAGGTCTCAGCCCACAAGCTGGTGGGCCATGCGCAGGGCGGCCATCAGACTGGCGGCATTGGCAAGGCCCTTGCCAGCCAAGTCAAAGGCTGTGCCGTGGTCAGGGCTGGTCCGGATCAAAGGCAAGCCCAGCGTGACGTTGACACCCTGCTCTAGCCCCAAATACTTGACCGGAATCAAGCCTTGGTCGTGGTACATGGCCACCACCACATCAAAGTCACGCTGCCCTGAAGGCTTTTGGCGCGCCCGCATGAAAACCGTATCTGGGGCGAAGGGGCCGGTTGCTTGGATGCCCTCCTTTTGGGCTTGCAAAACGGCGGGGGCAATGATCTCGCGCTCTTCGCTGCCAAATAAGCCGCCCTCACCGGCGTGGGGGTTCAGGCCCGCAACGCCAATCATTGGCGCACGGCCCAGCGCAGCCAACAAGGCTTTGTGGGTGATGCGCAAAGTCTCCAATACATTGGCCTGCGTCACGGCCTCGATGGCTTGGCGCAAGGACAGGTGAATGCTGACCAAAACGGTGCGCAAGTCGTCATTGGCCAGCATCATTCGCACTGGCAATTGCTGGGTTGTCAGCCCCAAATGAGCAGCAGCTTGGGCTTGCAGCATCTCGGTATGCCCTGGAAATGCGTTGTAGGGTGCGCCAGCAGCCGACAGGGCCTCCTTGTGCAAGGGCGCCGTGACCAAGGCGGCAATCTCTTGTCGTAAGGCCGCTTGAGCGGCCCAAATCACGCAATCGGCCGCCAAGGCGCCCGCTTGGGCATTGATTTGGCCCCACGCCCACACAGGGGCAGCGGGCACCACCTGCATCACCGGCAAAGTGCCAGGCGCAGCTTGCAAGGCTTGCTCAGGGCTTGTGAGCAAGCGCAGCTTTAACTTTTGCGCCCCGGGGTCGACCAAAGCTGCGGCGCGCTGCATCAAGCCAAAGTCGCCGGCCACAAAACAGTTGGCCGTGGTGTGCGGGGCGTCTAAAAACGCCCGCGCAATGATCTCGGGGCCGATCCCGCAGGGGTCGCCGGGCGTGATGGCGATGGATTTGGCAATGGGTCGGCGCATGGGCTTGAAATCAATGAAGGTGTTCACACATAACGAAGATCTTATTGTCGATCATCTGGGTAAATCGCTGTTGGACGGGCTGATTTGTTGGGGTGAATTGTGCGAAGCATGATGCTGAGGGCCCCTGCATAGGCCACAATGGAATTTATGAAACGCTTTTGGTTGTTATTTTCTCAATCGGTCACCGTGGTGCTGGCGCTGTGGTTTGTGGTGGCCACTTTGCAGCCTGGCTGGCTCTGGCCAGGCCTCTTCAGGGGTGAGGCGAAGGTGTCGTTTTTGCAAGCCCCAGATCAGACCCTGCAAGGCGCGCCTGCAGGAAGTTTGCGCAGCGCTGCCCTGCGCGCATCGCCCGCGGTGGTCAGCATCAACACACAGCAAGTTGCGCGCAAAAAAATGCGTCGTCCAGAGCCTTGGTTTCATTTTTTTGAAGAGCCTGAAGACGAGTCCAGTGGTGCAGGTTTGGGCAGCGGCGTGATCGTCAGCGCAGAAGGTTATGTGCTGACCAACAACCACGTGATTGAAGAGGCGGATGGCATCCAAGTTGTGCTCAACGATGGCCGCACTGCCTTGGCCAAAGTCATCGGTACGGACCCGGACACTGATTTGGCTTTGCTCAAAATTGACTTGCCCAACTTGCCAGTGATCGTGCTGGGCCAGGCTGAGAGCTTGCAAGTGGGCGACACGGTGCTGGCCATTGGAAACCCCTTTGGTGTCGGGCAGACGGTGACTTCAGGCATCGTCAGTGCATTGGGGCGAAAGCAATTGGGCATCAACACGTTTGAAAATTTCATTCAAACCGATGCGGCCATCAACCCCGGCAATTCAGGCGGTGCTTTGGTCGATGTGAATGGCTCTTTGATGGGCATCAACACCGCCATCTACTCGCGCTCGGGCGGCAGTTTGGGCATTGGCTTTGCTGTGCCCGTCTCGACCGCCAAACAAATCATGTCGGCCTTGATTCAATATGGCAAGGTCACGCGCGGCTGGATTGGCGTTGAGCCGCGGCCCTTGAACGCCGAATTGGCCGAGAGCTTTGGCCTGGCCAAAGACGCGGGCACTCAAAAATTGCCTAAAGGCGTGTTAATCAACGGCGTTTTGCAAAACGGCCCTGCAGCGCAAGCGGGCATCCGCCCGGGTGATTTGGTCTTGCAAGTCGCGGGCCAAGCGGTCGTTGATGTACCTGATTTGTTGACCCGTGTAGCCGCTTTGACGCCGGGTCAACCGGCTCGTATCTTGTTGCAGCGCGGCGCCAAACAATTGGAAGTCAATGTCTCGCCGGGCACGCGGCCCCAGCCGCCCTCTCAGCAGCAGTCCAAGAGGCGATGAACAGCCATAGCGGGCGGGGACTCGCCGCAAGGCAAGCGCCCCCGCATACGACTAGGCCGAGGGCGTTGCAGGCGGCTCCGTGGGCGCTTGCGTGTGCTTGATGAAGACTTGCGCAGCCCAGATACCGATTTCATACAGCAGGCACATCGGGATGGCCAAGGCCAATTGCGAGACCACATCGGGCGGCGTGACGATGGCCGCAATGACAAATGCCAAAACCACAAAGTAGCCCCGAAAGTCTTTGAGCTTTTGGATGCTGACCACGCCCATGCGGGCCAACACCACCACCGCAATAGGCACCTCAAAAGCCAAACCGAAAGCCAAAAACATGCTCAGCACAAAACTCAAATAGGCCTCGATGTCTGGCGCAGCAGTGATGCTTTTGGGGGCAAAGCTTTGAATGAATTTAAAAACTTGGCCAAACACAAAGAAGTAACAAAATGCCACGCCAATGAAAAACAACACGGTGCTCGAGACAACCAAGGGCATGACCAAGCGTTTTTCATGGGCATACAATCCCGGCGCAATGAAGGCCCAGACTTGGTACAACACCACGGGCAAGGCCAACAAGAATGCGGCCATCAGCAAGATTTTCAGCGGCACCATGAAAGGCGATATGACCGAGGTGGCGATCAAGGTGGCGCCCACAGGCAAATGCGCCACCAAGGGCGCAGCGAGCAAGTCATAAAGCTCGCTGGGGCCTGGGTAAATGGCCAAAATGGCGGCGCACACACCAATGGCAGCCATGGCGCGAACCAAGCGGTCGCGCAACTCCAGCAAATGGGATACAAAGGGCTGTTCGGTGCCGGCCAGTTCGTCGTCGGCTTGGGGGGGGGTGTCAGACACAGGCGCTCAACTTAAACGGGTAGGTCGGTAACGCGCCACACGTGCAGCGCCCGACAAGGTATGGGTTCGCACTCCCGCACGGGCTTTGTACCACTTGGGCACAGCTGCTTGCTTGAGGCGCCATTTTTTGCCAGGGTGTTTGTACTCGGGCGGCGGTGGCTCCCAGCGTTTGATCTCGGTGTCTGTGCTCAAACCGGCGGTGGTCTCGTCCCACTGCTTTTCAAAGTCTATGGCCGTTGTTTGCACCGAGCTTTGGACATCTCGGGCAGCACCCTCGAGCGACTCTTTCATTTTTTTGAGCTCTTCCAAGTCCATGGAACGGTTGACTTCGGCTTTCACGTCGGCCACATAACGCTGCGCTTTGCCCAACAATTTACCCAAAGTGCGGGCGACGCTGGGCAGCTTTTCAGGGCCAATGACGATCAAGGCCACGACGCCAATGAGCGCCAGTTTGGAGATGCCAAGATCTAACAAAGTGAACGCTCAATCTGAAAACAAAAGCCAGGCCACCCCAACTCAGGACTTGGTCGTGGCTTGGACATCGATGGTGGTTTTGTCTGCCGCCGGCGTGCTGCTGGCCACTTGACCGGCAACGGGCGCCTGCTCGGGCGGGGTGCTGCCGTCTTTCATGCCATCTTTGAAGCCTTTGACGGCGCCGCCCAAATCAGAACCCATGTTTCTGAGTTTTTTAGTGCCAAACACCATCACCACGATCAAAAGTACGATCAACCAGTGCCAAATCGAAAATGAACCCATGAATTTCTCCTAACAATCTACTGAGATTCTAAGTGCGAAGCCGCTTGGCCCAGGAAAGCCCTGACGCAGGGCGGATTTGAGCACCTTAGCCCTTGAGCCAAGGCCGGGGCCCGCCCATCACGTGCACGTGCAAATGGTGTACCACTTGGCCCGCTTCGCTGCCCGTGTTGGTGACGATGCGATAGCCCCCGTCGGGGTAGGGGCTGCAGCCTTGCTCTAATGCCAGGCGTGGGGCCAAGGTCATGAGGTGCCCCATCAAGGCGGCGTGCTCCGGTGCCAATTGCGCCATGGAGGCAATGTGCAGTTTGGGCACCATCAAAAAGTGGACGGGGGCCCAAGGCGCGATGTCGTGAAAGGCAAAGATGTGCTCGTCTTCGTAAACTTTCTTAGACGGAATTTGTCCTGCGATGATTTTGCAAAAAAGGCAATTGGGATCGTGCATCATTCACCTGCTTTCTCGCGCTGCTGCGCTTTGCGCAACGCTTTTTCTTCCAGACCGCTCAGGCCTTCACGGCGCGACAATTCGGCCACCACATCGGCTGGCGTGAGGCCGTAATGGGCCAGCGCGATCATGCTGTGAAACCACAGGTCAGCCACCTCGCCGATCAGTTTGGCTGGGTCTGCGCCATGGTCTAAATCTTTGGCAGCCATGACGGTTTCAGTGGCTTCTTCACCGATTTTTTTCAAAAAAGCATCGGGGCCTTTTTGGAGCAAACGGGCGACGTAACTTTTCTCGGGGTCGCCGCCGTTGATGGGCTTGCGACTCTCAATCACTGCGGCCAATCGGGCCAAGGCGTCGGTGGAGCTCATAGGCTGGGGTTTTTCAAATTCACTTGTAAATGGTTTGCGGATCTTTCAAAACGGGCTCGGCCGTGTGCCAGGCGCCATCTTGATAACGTTGAAAGAAACAACTGTGCCGGCCGGTGTGGCAGGCGATGCCTGGCGTGTGGCCCTGTTGCGTGACTTTGAGCAAAACCACATCGTGGTCGCAGTCTAAGCGCATCTCGTGCACAGTTTGCACATGGCCCGACTCTTCGCCTTTGAACCACAGTTTGCCGCGAGATCGACTGAAATACACTGCGCGGCCCAACTCTGCGGTCTTTTGCAAAGCCTCGCGGTTCATCCAAGCGAACATCAGCACGTCGCCGCTGCTCGCTTCTTGGGCGATCACAGGCACCAGGCCTTGCGCGTCCCATTTCACTTGATCAAGCCAATTCATGTTCGGAATCTACCACTAGGCGGCAGGCTTGGCCATCAAAGCCGCACCGCAATGCCGCGCTCTCGCATGCGCTCTTTGGCCTGACGCACCGTGAATTCACCGTAATGAAAGATGCTGGCCGCCAGCACAGCGTCCGCCCCGCCCTGCTGAATACCGTCGGCCAAGTGGTCTAAATTGCCCACGCCGCCCGAGGCAATCACGGGCACCGGCACCGCGTTGCTGACGGCGCGGGTCAAGGCCAAATCAAAGCCTGACTTGGTGCCGTCTTTGTCCATGCTGGTGAGCAAAATCTCGCCGGCTCCGAACTGGGCCATTTGAGTGGCCCATGCCACCGCATCCAGGCCCGTATTTTGACGCCCGCCGTGGCTGTAGACGTCCCAGCCTGGGCCGCGGTCCAGCAAGTCTTGGCCTTGTCGACTTTTGGCGTCAATCGCCACCACGATGCACTGCGCACCGTATTTGGCTGAAGCCTCGCGAATGACTTGGGGGTTGGCAATGGCGGCCGAATTGAAACTGGTTTTGTCAGCGCCGGCGTTGAGCAGTCGGCGCACATCGTCAACGCTGCGAACGCCCCCACCCACCGTCAGGGGAATAAAGACTTGCGAGGCCACCGCTTCAATGATGTGCAAAATCAAATCGCGCCCATCGCTGGTGGCGGTAATGTCCAAGAAGGTCAACTCGTCTGCGCCTTGATCGTTGTAACGGGCGGCGATTTCAACGGGGTCTCCGGCATCGCGCAATTGAACAAAGTTAACGCCCTTGACCACGCGGCCACCGGTGACGTCAAGGCAAGGAATGATGCGTTTGGCAAGCATGTGGGTTGTACTGGTTAATTGATGCGCGCCCAACCTTAAGGCAAGACGCTGATTTTTTGCCACCCCTGCCACTGGCTTGCAGGCGCGATGGTGATGGGCGGCTCGACTTGCGCCGCTTCAACGCACAGCATGTGTTGGTAGCCCGCGGGCGGCATGTCAGACAAAGCCGCACATTTGTTGGCGCCTGGGTTCCAGACCACACTTTGACCCCATGAAGCGCTTTGTGTGATTTCTAAATTTTGATCTTGATCTTGCAACAACCAAGTGGGGCCGTCTTGGACAGGCGGGGTTTGGTAGACCCGGTCAAATTCACCGTCAAACTGCAAAACGCCGTTTGATTTTTGATGCTGATCGGTCAGGCTGTCCCACTCATCTTGGCCTTGCAGGCCAAGCAATCGAGTCTGCGCAATGTCTTGCACTGCCAAATAAGTGTGCATGGCGCCGGTGAATTGCAGGGCTTGCGCGCCTGTGTTGTGGACTGTCAAGCTCAGTTGCAAACTGCCTGGTGTTAAGTTGACTTGGAGTTGCGCACAGAAATCAAAAGGCCACATGGCCATTGTTTGTGCTTTTGATAAGAACTCGAACGTGGCTTGCCCCACGGTGCTTTGTTCAGGGGGGGCTGCAAGCTGCCACGCCATGTTGCGGGCAAAGCCATGCTTGGGCAAAGCTCCGCGCTGGTTGAATTGCGGGAAGCAAATGGGCACCCCACCGCGAATGGGGGTGTGCCCATCGAAAACACTTTGCGGGCTGAGGTACAGGCGTTCACGGCCTGCTGATTGCCAAGACAAGACTTGCGCGCCTTGCGCTGAGACCAACACGCTGTCGCCCTGCGGCAATTGCCAGCGCCAACAGGCTTGGCCCTGAAAAATTTCAGTCGTAGAGTTCATCGGCCCGCGCCTGGGCAGCTTCGAAATCAAGATCCCCTGAGTAAATGGCGCGTCCGCAAATGACCCCTTCAATGCCCTCAGCTTCAACAGCGCACAGTTGCTCAATGTCGGCCATATTGGACAGGCCGCCCGAAGCAATCACTGGAATGGTCAGGGCTTGCGCAAGTTTGACGGTGGCCTCGATGTTGATGCCGCTTAACATGCCATCGCGCCCAATGTCGGTGTAGATGATGGACTCGACGCCCCAGTCTTCAAACTTTTTGGCCAAATCAACCACCTCATGGCCGGTCATTTTGCTCCAGCCATCGGTGGCTACTTTGCCCTCTTTGGCATCTAAGCCAACGATGATGTGACCGCCAAATGCGCTGCATGCATCTTTCAAAAAACCAGGATTTTTGACCGCAGCGGTGCCGATGATCACATAGCGCAGGCCGCCGTCGATGTATTTCTCGATGGTGTCTAAGTCTCGAATGCCCCCGCCCAGTTGCACCGGAATGTCGTTGCCCACCGCTTTCAAAATTGATTTGATGGCTGCAAAGTTTTGCGGCTTGCCAGCAAAAGCACCGTTCAAGTCGACCAAGTGCAAACGCCTGGCCCCTTTGTTCAGCCAGCTTTGGGCCATGGCAGCGGGGTCTTCGCTGAAGGTGGTGGATTGGTCCATGTCGCCTTGTTTGAGGCGTACACAATGGCCGTCTTTGAGATCAATCGCAGGAATCAAAATCATGGCTGAAAATTGGCGCTGAGTTGAATGAAAAAGAAGAACGAGGGTTAAAAAACAATTTATAAGTAAGTCTCACAAGTGCCTGCCGGGGCTCAAACTTGCCAATGCAAAAAATTTCTGTACAGGGCCAAACCTTGGTCGGCACTTTTTTCTGGGTGAAATTGGGTCGCAAACAAATTATCGCGCGCAATGGCACAGGCAAAACGGCCGCCATAGTCGGATTCTGCTGCAATATGGCCCACCTCGTCGGGCTTTGCGTAAAAGCTGTGTACAAAATAGAAAAAACTGCCGTCGTTGACCCCCCCAAAAACAGGGTGCGCCTTGCCTGCTGGGTGCTGAAACCAGACTTGATTCCAGCCCATTTGCGGTACTTTAAATCGACTGCCGTCGTCTTGCAAGCGGTCAGCCAAATCAAATTTGAGCACTTTGCCATGGATCAAACCCAGGCCTGGCGTGTTGTCCTCGGCGCTGTGGTCCAGCAGCATTTGCATGCCCACACAAACGCCAAACAAGGGTTTTTTGGCCGCAGCCTCCAGCACCGCCTCTAACAGGCCCGATTCGCGCAACTCGCGCATGCAGCCCCGCATGGCGCCTTGCCCGGGCAAAACAACTCTGGCCGCATTGCGCACGTCTTGTGGGCTGGAAGTGATGCGCACATCGACCCCTGTGCCCTGCGCAGCGTGGATCACGGCTTGGGCCACTGATCGCAAGTTGCCCATGCCGTAGTCGACCACCGCCACGGTATTGGCAGGCATGCTCAGAGCGAGCCCTTGGTTGAAGGAATCACGCTTGGCGCGCGCGGGTCAATCTCCAATGCCACGCGCAAGGCACGTGCAAAAGCCTTGAAGACCGTCTCGGCTTGATGGTGCGCGTTGTCGCCGCGCAGGTTGTCAATGTGCAATGTGACGAGCGCATGATTGACAAAGCCTTGGAAGAATTCGTGCATCAGTTGCGTATCAAAACCGCCCACCATGCCGCTGGTAAAGGGCACATGGTTGACCAGGCAGGGGCGTCCCGAAAAATCAATCACCACGCGTGAAAGCGCTTCGTCTAAGGGCACATAGGCGTGGCCGTAACGGCGCAAGCCTTTCTTGTCGCCCACCGCTTGCGCCACCGCTTGGCCCAGCGTGATGCCCACATCTTCCACGGTGTGGTGACCGTCAATGTGCAGATCGCCTTGTGCTTGAATTTCCAAATCGATCAGGCCGTGCCGTGCAATTTGGTCAAGCATGTGGTCAAAAAACCCGATGCCCGTGGACAGTTGCGACTGCCCCGTGCCGTCCAAATTGACTTTGACCCGGATTTGGGTTTCTGCTGTTTTGCGCGTGACTTCTGCAACGCGGGGAGTGCTCATAAAGATTCCTTCAAGGCAGCCAACATTTGTTTGTTCTCTTGGGCGGTGCCCACTGTCAGGCGCAAACAATTGTCGAGCAATGGATGCATTTTAGAAACGTTCTTGACCAAAACGCCACGCATCTTCATGCCTTCGAAGGCAGATGTGGCGTGCGGCATACGCACCAAGATCATGTTGGCTTGGCTGGGGAAGACTTGAATCCCTGGAATTTGGACCAAGGCTTGGATCAGTTTTTCACGCTCAGCGCAGATCTCTTGTGCTTGTTGCGCAAAAATTTGCGCGTGCTCTAGCGCGAACAAAGCGCACTCGCAATTGAGCACACTGACGTTGTAGGGAGGACGAACTTTGTCGATTTCTGCAATCAAAGCCTTGGGGCCCATCATGTAGCCCAAGCGCACACCCGCCAAGCCGAACTTGGACAATGTGCGCATCAGCAGCACATGACCGTGTTGTTCAATGCTGTCCATGTAGGTGGCGCTGGCAAAGGGCTGGTAGGCCTCGTCCATCACCACCAAGCCGCCTTGCTCGCCTTGTGCTTGGACAATGCGCTCAATGACCTGGGCATTCCACAAAGTGCCTGTGGGGTTGTTGGGGTAAGCCAAGTAAACAAGGCTGGGGCGGTGCTCGGCAATGGCTGCCAGCATGGCCTGCTCGTCCAACTCGAAATCAGCTTGCAAGGGCACGCCGTGAAACTTCACCCCTTGCAATTGGGCGCAAATAGCGTACATCACAAAGCCTGGCACGGGTGCCAGCAAGGAAGCGCCGGGGACATCGCAGGCCATCGTCAACAAGGAGATCAACTCGTCTGAGCCATTGCCCAGCATGATGTCAAAACCCGCAGGCATGTGCGCATAAAGGGCCAGCTCCCTGCGCAAATGGCCGATGCGTTCGCCGGGATAGCGGTTCAAGGCCAGCGCGCCCAAACGTTGAGCCAATGCGGCTTGCAGGTGTTCGGGCAATCGGTATGGGTTTTCCATGGCATCGAGCTTGACCATGCCCTGTGCATCCTGGACCGCATAGGCGTGCATGGACTGCACGTCTTGTCGTATGTGTTTTTGCCAAACAAAAGGGGCAGCGCTCATGGTGTTTCTCTTTGTGCAGGGGTGGGAATTAAGCGCAGTTCAGCGGCCCGTGCGTGCGCATGCAAGCCTTCGCCATAAGCCAGTTCGGCCGCAATGTGCCCCAAGTTTTGCGCACCCTTTTGACTGACTTCAATCAAGCTGGAGCGTTTTTGAAAATCATAAACACCCAAGGGCGAAGAAAAGCGTGCAGTGCCACTGGTGGGCAGCACATGGTTGGGGCCTGCGCAGTAGTCACCCAAAGATTCACTGGTGAAGGCACCCAGAAAGATGGCGCCAGCGTGCCGCAGCAAGGGCTCCCACTGGTGCGGCTGGCTGCTCGAGATTTCCAAATGCTCGGGCGCAATACGGTTGCTGATGTCGCATGCCTCTTGCAGGCTGCGCGTTTGAATCAAAGCGCCGCGATCGTTCAATGAGGCAGCAATGATGGCTGCGCGTGGCAATGTAGGCAACAAGCGGTCAATGCAAACTTGCACTTGGTCAAGGTATTGAGCCGATGAGCACAACAAAATACTTTGCGCCAGCTCGTCGTGCTCGGCCTGGCTGAACAAGTCCATGGCGACCCAATCGGGCGGGGTGCTGCCATCGGCCAAGATCAAAATTTCACTGGGCCCGGCGATCATGTCAATGCCGACTGCACCGAACACTTGTTTTTTAGCGCTCGCTACATAGGCGTTGCCTGGGCCGGTGATTTTGTCGACCTTGGGCACCGTGGCTGTGCCATAAGCCAAAGCGGCCACGGCCTGCGCGCCGCCAATCGTGAAGACCTGCGAGACCCCAGACAGGTAGGCCGCCGCCAGCACCAATGGATTTTTGACACCCTCCGGCGTTGGCACGACCATGATGATTTCACCGACGCCCGCCACATGTGCAGGAATGGCGTTCATCAAAACCGAGGAAGGGTATGCGGCTTTGCCGCCAGGCACATAAATGCCCACGCGGTCCAGCGGGGTGACTTTTTGACCCAACAAAGTGCCGTCTTCGTCGTGGTAACTCCAACTCTCACCGCAAGCTTTCTTTTGTGCTTGATGGTAGGTTCGGATGCGCTGGGCTGCGGCTTGCAAGGCCTCTTTTTGCACGGGCGCAAGGCCCATGAAGGCAGCCTTTAGCTCCTCTTGGGTCAAGACCAAGGACTGCATGCTGCTGGCTTTCAACCCATCAAAGCGCTCGGTGTAGGCCAACACCGCGGCGTCGCCGCGCAGCTGCACATCGGCCAAAATTTCAGCCACACGCTGTTCAACAGAAGCATCTTCTTGCGCAGACCGATGCAGTCGTTTTTGAAATGCCGCTTCAAAACCCGCATCGGCCGTATTCAAGCGCAGCGGTTTGGCGGAGTATGCAGCCAGCCGGTTCATGGTTCAAGTCTTTGTTTGCTTGGCCACTGCAGCAGCAAAGGCGTCGATGATGGCGCGAATAGGCGCTTGCTTTAATTTCAGTGCGGCTTGGTTGACCACCAAGCGCGAGCTGATTTCCATGATGCGCTCGACCTCCACCAAATGGTTGGCCTTCAAGGTGCTGCCGGTGGAGACCAAATCAACGATCGCATCGGCCAAGCCGGTCAAGGGAGCCAACTCCATGCTGCCATAGAGTTTGATCAAATCAACGTGCACACCTTTTTGCGCGAAAAATTCTCGCGCAATGCTGGTGTATTTGGTAGCCACTTTCAAACGCGAGCCTGAGCGCACAGCAAAGGCATAGTCAAAGTCTGCGCGCACCGCCACGCTCATGCGGCACTTGGCAATTTGCAGGTCCAGCGGTTGGTACAGCCCTTGCCCACCGTGCTCGAGCAACGTGTCTTTGCCAGTGACACCCAAATCAGCGCCGCCATATTCAACATAAGTGGGCACATCGGTAGCGCGCACCAAAACCACCCGCACACCGGCTTGGTTGGTCGGCAAAATCAATTTTCGAGAGGTTTCCGGATCTTCCAAAACCTCAATGCCGGCGGCTTTCAACAGCGGCAGGGTTTCATCAAATATGCGTCCTTTGGACAGCGCCAAGGTGATCATGTTGTTCCTCTTTGAAGCGGTCCTTATGAGACCCGCTCGATGTCTGCGCCCAGACTGCGCAGTTTCATTTCCATTTGGTCATAACCTCGGTCAAGGTGATAGATCCGGTCTACCGTGGTCTGGCCTTGGGCCACCAAACCAGCAATCACCAAACTGGCAGAAGCACGCAAATCAGTGGCCATGACGATGGCACCCGACAACTGCTTGACGCCTTGCACCACGGAGACTTTGCCATCGATTTGAATGTTAGCGCCAAGCCTGACCAATTCATTGACGTGCATGAAACGATTTTCAAAAATAGTTTCAGTGACTTTGCTGGTGCCATGAGAGATGCAATTGAGCGCCATGAATTGGGCCTGCATGTCGGTGGGAAAGCCTGGGTATTCGCTGGTTCTGAAGCTTTGTGCCTGAAGTTGCCCCGAGGCCTTGACGCGCACAAAATCAGCGCCCACTTCGATGTGCGCGCCGGCATCACGCAGTTTGTCGATCAATGCGTCCATGTGCTCGCCCCGAGCATGGCGCAGCAGCACATCGCCGCCAGCGGCTGCAACGGCGCACAAAAAGGTGCCCGCTTCAATTCGATCAGCCACCACAGGGTGCTCGCAGCCATGGAGTTGGCTGACGCCTTCAATGACAATGCGGCTGCTGCCGTGGCCTTCAATCTTGGCGCCCATGCGGATCAGCATTTCAGCCAAGTCTGGAATCTCAGGCTCTTGCGCTGCGTTTTCCAGCACCGTCTGGCCTTCAGCCAAAACTGCGGCCATCAAAAAGTTTTCAGTGCCTGTGACTGTCACCATGTCGGTGGCGATGCGCGCGCCTTTGAGCCGCGTGCGGCCTGGCGCCAAACTGGCCAGCATGTAGCCATGATCGACCACAATCTGCGCGCCCATGGCTTGCAGGCCTTTGATGTGTTGGTCTACCGGGCGCGAGCCAATCGCGCAGCCCCCAGGCAAAGAGACTTTGGCGTGACCAAAACGCGCCAGCAAAGGCCCCAAGGCCAAGACCGAGGCGCGCATGGTTTTGACCATCTCATAGGGGGCCTCGGGGTTGTTCAACTGCGCTGCGTTCAGGCTGACCGTGCCGTCCTCTTCGTGCTTGCAATCTACGCCCATGTTGCGTATCAACTTCAGCATGGTTCTGACATCTTGCAGGCGCGGCACATTGCGCAAAATCACTGGCTGCGCTGACAACAAGGCGGCACACAGCTCAGGCAGGGCTGCATTTTTTGCACCCGATACAGCGATTTCCCCGTTCAAACTACGGCCACCGCGAATGATGAGTTTGTCCATGTCAGTTAAGTCAGAAAGTCACAGCGAATTAATGCGGCACCACAGCCCATTCGGCTGGGGTGTAGGTTTTCATGGACAGGGCGTGCACCTCGTCCGTGTGCATTTTGCTTCCCAGCGTGGCATACACTTTTTGATGGCGTGCGATCAAACGCAGGCCTTCAAATTGGGCGGAGACCACCACTGCTTGCCAGTGGCGTCCATCACCATCGACCACCACGTGGTCACAGGCCAGCCCTTGGGCGATCATGGATTGAATTTGTTCTGCGTTCATTGAGAAGGGTTCGTTCTGGGCATGGGTCAGAGGTCTGGGGCTGCTGGCATCTCACGAGCGAATTTTGTAGCCTGTTTTTAAAAGTTGAATGGCCGTTGCACTGACCACCAATAAGGCGGCAGAAACCACCATCAAACTGGTCCAAGGTGAAACATCACTTTGACCAAAAAAACCATAGCGAAAGCCGTCGATCATGTAGAAAAAGGGGTTCAAGTGGCTGAGCTTTTGCCAAAAAGGTGGCAGAGAGTGAATCGAATAAAAAACACCTGACAAAAAAGTCATGGGCATGATGACGAAACTTTGGAATGCAGCCATTTGGTCAAATTTTTCAGACCACAACCCGGCCACCAGGCCCATGGCAGACAACAATGCCGAGCCCATCAAGGCAAATAAAACGATCCACAAAGGGGCTTGGAACTGCAGTGGTGCAAACCAAACCGTCACAGAAAATACGCCCAAACCCACAGCCAAACCACGCAACATGGAAGAGCCCACATAGGCCACAAACCAATGCCAGTGCGACAAAGGGGTTAGCAACAAGAAGACCAAGTTGCCCATGATTTTGCTTTGCACCAAACTGGATGAACTGTTGGCAAAGGCATTTTGAAGCACACTCATCATGATCAAGCCCGGCAGCAAAAAGGCGGTGTAGGGCACGTTGTCGTAGACCTTGACATGGTCTGCCAGCACATGGCCAAAAATCATCATGTACAAAACAGCGGTCAAGACGGGCGCTGCGATGGTCTGAAAACTGACCTTCCAAAAGCGCAGCACTTCTTTGTAAAACAACATGCGCCAGCCGCTCATGATTTGCCCTCGGCCATCACATCCAAGAACACATCTTCCAAGTCAGCCTTGCGAATTTCCAAATCTTGCGCAACCAACCCAGCTTGGCGCACAGCCGTCAAGTAGGTTTCAATTTCAGCCGCGTTGTTGGCAGGAAACTGAACAATGCGGCCCGTCACGCGCGCTTTGGCTGCCAACTCTGGGGGCAATTGGCCATCTAATTTGAAGCGCAGAACATTGCTGGCAGCAGATTTCAACAAGTCAGAGGTGCTGTCCAGTGCCACAACGCGGCCTTGCTTGAGCATGGCCAAGCGGCCGCACAAAGCCTCGGCTTCTTCCAAGTAATGGGTGGTCAAGAGCACGGTGCGCCCCTCGCGGTTAAGCTGCGCTATGAACTGCCACAGGGTTTGGCGCAGCTCAACGTCCACACCAGCGGTAGGTTCGTCCAGCACGATCACGCGCGGTTTGTGCACCAATGCCAGCGCCACCAGAACACGCCGCTTCATGCCACCTGAGAGTTGACGCATATTCGATTGGGCCTTGTCGGTCAAGCCCAAACGGACGAGCAACTCGTCGATCCAATCGTCATTTTTCTTGACCCCAAAGTACCCAGACTGAAACCGCAAGGCCTCTCGCACTGAGAAAAAGGGGTCGAACACCAACTCTTGCGGCACCACGCCCAAGATGCGCCGGGCTTTGGCATAGTCAACGTGAACATCGTGGCCATGGACCAAGACTAGACCACTGCTGGCGCGCGCCAAGCCGGCCAAGATGCTGATCAAGGTGGTTTTGCCCGCCCCATTGGGGCCCAAGAGCCCAAAAAATTCACCCTCTTGGATGTCGAAATTGACACTGTCTAAGGCTTTGAATGGGGCACTTCCGGGCGCTTTGGCCGAGAAGGTCTTGGTGACGTTTTGAAAGGAGATGGCGGGCATGAGCCTTGTATTTTACGGTGTCCCTCTGAGGCGCTGCCTTTGGGATCAGACACCCATAGGGTCGCCGAGCAGTTCAGTGACCCCGTACAAGTCGGACAACTGACGCAATTTCGGGGGCATGTGCAGCAGCTGCAGATCTTTGGAGATAGACAAAGCCGCACGCCTGCAAGCCAAAAGAACGGCCAAAGCCGAGGAGTCAAACTCTATCAAAGCCGAGGCATCGAGCCACCAAGTCGCAGCGCTTTGGCTGCGCAATTGCACCAACAAAGCGGCCAAGCATGCCGGCGCATTGTGATGGTGAATATCTTGTGGCAAGGCGGGTGTAGGCATGTGCGTGCGGATGCTGCTCACGGTTTTTTCGCGTTGGCTTTGTTGCGTTCGGCCAAGGTGTTGATCAAGCCGTCCACACCGCCGGTATTGATTTCTTTGGCGAACTGCGAGCGGTAGTTTTCAACCAACCAAATGCCTAAAACATTCATGTCGAAAATTTTCCAACCCCCACCTTCACCTGGTGTTTTTTCTAAGCGGTAATCCAACTGCATGGGCTCGCCGCGGCCTTTGACCTCGGTTTGGACGACCAGATTTTTCTCGTCTGCCGTGCCGCGTAAGGGCTTGACCTCAATGACCTGGTCGGTCACCTGATTGAGCGCGCCTGAATAGGTCCGAATCAACAGCAGCTTGAATTCGTCTTGCAAGCGCTGCTGCTGCTCGGGTGTGGCTTTGCGCCAACCCGGGCCCGTAGCGGAGGCGGTCATGCGGCGAAAGTTGATGTGGGGCATCAACTTGCTGTCAACCCATTGCATGACCTTGGCAGTCTCGCCGCTCTTGATGCTTTTGTCAGCACGAACAGCGTCCAAGGTTTCCGTTGAAATCCGCTTGACGAACGCATCAGGCGCTTCGTCGGCAGCGAAGGCTGGCACGAACAGGGACATCATCAGGAGCAGGGTCAGGCTCAATTCCAAACAGCGTCGGCAACCAAGGCGCCAGAAGGTTGGGTTCATCATGGTTTTTTAGAGGGCTCTGGTTTGAGTTCGATTTTATCTTCGGGCTTGTCTTCAAAATCGTCGTAATCATCGCGCATGGGCGGATTGCCGTCGTAAACATCATTCAAGCGTTTTTGTAAATAGGCATCTCGGGTGAAAGTGTAAGGGTCTAGCGCGGCTTGCCGCACGGCGTCGACCAATTTAAGATAGCGCTCGCGGGTATCGGTCAGGCGCAGCAAGGTCATGCTGTTGCGTGTGGCCCTGTCATGAAACTGGCGCGTCAAGTCGCCCCTGTAGTCGATCGATGTGGCCAATGAATCTCTGAGTGTGGAGGGGCCAAATAGGGGCAGCACCACATAGGGGCCGGCAGGCACACCCCAATAGGCCAGTGTTTGACCAAAGTCTTCTTTTTGTTTTTGAATTCGCCAGTCGGAGGCGAAATCAATCAAGCCACCAAAGCCGAAAAAGGTGTTGATGCCCACGCGCATGGCGTTTTGAGAAGCTGCCCTGACTTTGAATTGCGCCAAACTGTTCAGCGCTGACCACACATCACTTTGGTTGCCAAAAAAGTTGCCAATGCCTGTGCGCACAAACGACGGCAAGGCCTCGCCATAGATCACCGCCACCGGCCGCAGCAGCATGGCATCGGCCGCATCATTGATCATGGTGATTTTGCGGTTCAGGGGCTCTAGAGGGTCCGCCGGGTCAGGGCCGCGCAGGGCCGCGCAGCCTTGCAGCAGCAAGGTCAAGAGCAGTAATGTCCAAACTCCTACGCGCAGACTCATTTGCTTGTGCCCTTTGCGCTTTGTGGCTCATCAGCGGCTTTGCTGTATAAAAATTGACTGATCAAATTCTCCAGCACCACTGCCGATTGGGTCGATCCAATTTGATCACCTGCAGCCAAGTTTTTTTCTTCGGCACCGGCTTGAATGCCAACGTATTGCTCGCCGAGTAGGCCGCTGGTCAAAATTTTGAGTGAGCTGTCTTTGGGGAAAACATAACGGGTTTGCAGCGCCAAATGCACGCGTGCTTGGTAGCTTTCGTCGTCAAATTGAATGGCGTCCACACGGCCCACGACCACGCCTGCGCTTTTCACAGCCGCGCCTTTTTTCAGACCACCAATGTTTTCAAATTTGGCACTGACAATGTAGTCGGATGCCAAATTGAACTGCAGCAAGTTAGCCGACTTCAAGGCCAAAAACAAAATGGCCACCAAGCCGATCAAAACAAACAAGCCTACCCAAACATCATTTTTTGAACGCTGCATGACACACTCCTTATATGCTGAACATCATCACGGTGAGGATGAAGTCCAGACCCAAAACTGCCAACGAAGCAAGCACCACGCTGCGGGTGGTGGCCGAGGCCACGCCCTCTGGCGTGGGCTGCGCCACATAGCCTTGCAAAAGCGCAATGAAGCTGACTGCTATGCCAAACACCACGCTTTTGATCATGCCATTGCCAACGTCTTTGAACACGTCAACGCCGCCTTGCATCTGGCTCCAAAATGCGCCCGAGTCCAAGCCGATCAAAAGCACGCCCACGGCATAGCCTCCCAAAATACCCACCGCACTGAAGACTGCGGTCAAAATCGGCAAGGCAATGATGCCGCCCCACAATCGAGGCGCCAAGATGCGCAATTTGGGGTCGACGGCCATCATCTCCAAGGCCGTCAATTGCTCGCCTGCACGCATCAAGCCTATCTCAGCGGTGAGGGAAGCGCCAGCCCTGCCTGCAAAAAGCAGCGCAGCTACCACAGGGCCCAGCTCGCGCACCAAACTCAGCGCCACCAGCAAGCCAAGGGCCTCGGCTGAGCCATAGCGCTGCAAAGTGTAGTAGCCCTGCAAGCCAAGCACAAAACCAACAAACAAGCCTGAAACTGTGATGATGGCCAGCGAATAGTTACCCAAAAAGTGCACTTGGTCGCGCACCAAACCAAATCGCCTCAAGCATGGGCCGCTCAGCGCAAACAGTTGCACCAACAAGCGGGCACCAAAACCCCAGTCAACCAAAGTTTGACGAACCCGAAAACCGATCTGTGCGGGGTGCAGCCAGTTCATGCGCCAGCCCTGGTGAAATCATCCGCAACGCTGGCCGCAGGGTAATGAAAATGCACGGGGCCATCGCTCAAACCGTTGACAAATTGGTGAATCAAAGGGTCGGCTGTTTGCCGCAACTCTGCGGGCGTGCCTTGCGCGGCCACGCGTCCATTGGCCAAGATCACCACGTGGTCGGCAATTTGAAAGGTCTCGTCCACATCGTGTGAGACCACGATGCTGGTGGTGCCCAAGCTGTCGTTGAGCCTTCGAATCAAGCGCGCAGCGGTGCCCAAGGAAATCGGGTCCAAGCCTGCAAAGGGCTCGTCGTACATGATCAGGTCCGGGTCCAGCGCAATGGCTCGGGCCAAGGCCACACGACGGCCCATGCCGCCCGAAATTTCAGAAGGCATCAAGTCGCGGGCGCCTCGTAAACCCACGGCATCGAGTTTCATTAAGACAATGTCACGCACCATTTCTTGCGACATGCTGGTGTGCTCACGCAAAGGGAAAGCCACGTTGTCAAAGACACTCATGTCGGTGAACAAAGCGCCAAACTGAAACAGCATGCCCATGCGCCTGCGCGCCGCGTAGAGTTCGGCCGTGCTCATTAGGCCCAGATCTTGGCCTTCGAAGTTCAGTGCACCTTTTTGGGCTCGGTACTGCCCTCCGATCAAACGCAAGACGGTGGTCTTGCCTCCGCCAGACACGCCCATCAAGGCCGTGACTTGGCCCTTGGGGATGCCAAACGACAAGTCGTTCAAGATCACACGGTCACCGTACCCAAAGGTCAGGTTTTGAAGTTCAACTAAAAAAGATGTAGCTTGGAGAGTCATGAAAAACAAAAGCCGGCGTTTTCCGGCTTTTGACAGGATAAGGCGCGCAGGTAACTTCTAGGTAAACCTTGGTATCTTCTAGGTAAACCTTGGTATCGGTATTTTAACGAGGTAAGTCGCTTTGCCCCATCAGGTACTCGTCAACAGCCCTAGCGGCCTGACGACCTTCCCGAATGGCCCAGACCACCAAGGACTGGCCACGGCGCATGTCGCCCGCTGCAAAAACCTTGGGGACGTTGGTGGCATAGCCCCCGGCCTGCTCGGTGCTGGCCTTGGCGTTGCCTCTGCTGTCTTTGGCAACCCCAAAGGCTTCGAGCACGGTGGCCACGGGGTTGACAAAGCCCATGGCCAGCAGGACCAAGTCAGCGGGGTAAGTTTTTTCTGAGCCTGGCAGATTGACAAATTTTCCGTCCTTGAATTGCACTTTGGCTGTTTTAAGGCCTGTGACATGGCCCTTTTCGCCCATGAATTCTTGGGTGGAAATGGCAAATTCGCGAACGCAGCCCTCCTCGTGGCTGGAGCTGGTGCGCAGCTTCATGGGCCAGTTGGGCCAAGTCAAGGGTCGATTTTCTTCCACCGGAGGCTCGGGCATCACCTCAAATTGCGTGACGCTCAGGGCGCCATGGCGGTTAGAGGTGCCCACGCAATCACTGCCGGTGTCGCCACCGCCAATCACGATCACGTGTTTGCCGTCTGCGCGCAATTGCGCGGTGAGTGTGTCGCCGGCATTGATTTTGTTTTGCTGTGGCAAAAATTCCATAGCAAAGTGAATGCCCAACAAATCACGCCCTGGCACGGGCAAATCACGCGATTGCTCGGAACCCCCTGTCAATATCACCGCATCAAAATCTTTTTGAAGTTGCTCTGCGCTGACGGTTTCTTGCGACCCATTGGTCACTTTGGAGTCTTTGGGAAATTGACCCACCAGCACGCTGGTTTTGATCTTCACGCCTTCGGCTTTGAGCTGCTCGGCGCGTCGGTCAATGTGCGATTTTTCCATTTTGAAATCAGGAATGCCGTAGCGCAGCAAGCCGCCGATGCGGTCGTTCTTTTCAAACAAAGTGACATCGTGACCCACGCGGGCCAACTGCTGCGCTGCTGCCATGCCAGCCGGGCCGGAGCCCACCACGGCCACTTTTTTGCCTGTTTGGTGCTTGGCCGGTTGGGGGCTCACCCAGCCTTCTTGCCAAGCACGGTCAATGATGGCGTGTTCGATCGATTTGATGCCCACTGCATCGTCGTTCACATTCAAAGTGCACGCCGCCTCACAAGGTGCGGGGCAAATCCGGCCAGTGAATTCGGGGAAATTGTTGGTGCTGTGCAGCACGTCGATCGCGTTCTTCCAATCGCCCTGGTACACCAGTTCATTGAAGTCAGGAATGATGTTGTTAACAGGGCAGCCACTGTTGCAAAACGGTGTGCCGCAGTCCATGCAGCGAGCGCTTTGAACTTTGGCCTGCGCATCGTCCAAGCCGATGACAAATTCTTTGTGATGTTTCAAACGCTCTGATGCAGGTTTGTAGCCTTCTTCAACGCGCTCAAACTCCATGAAGCCTGTGATTTTTCCCATGATGAATCCTTGAATTTTAAAAAGGCGTCATGTCAGATTGATGACGCTGCCACAGCGGCTTGTGCCTGAGTGGCTGCAGCTTTACGCGCATTGATTTCACCCAGCGCGCGTTTGTATTCGTTGGGAAATACTTTGACAAATTTTTGCCTTGCCAATGCCCAGTTGTCGAGCAACTCGCGCGCACGTTGACTGCCTGTCCAGCGGTGGTGCTCCTCCAGCAACTTCTTGAGTTGTGCTTCATCGGATTGGTCTCGGTGCCAAATATTGACGTCGATGCTGGCTTCTTGTTCGGCCACTGTCAAAACTTTTTCCATGCTGACCATGGCAGTGTTGCAGCGCGTGTTGAACTGGCCGTCTTCGTCATAGACATAGGCCACGCCACCACTCATGCCGGCCGCAAAGTTGCGACCCGTTTTGCCCAGCACCGCCACGGTGCCGCCTGTCATGTACTCGCAGCCGTGGTCGCCCGTGCCCTCTACCACCGCTGTGGCACCCGACAAACGCACAGCAAAACGCTCGCCTGCCACGCCAGCATAGAAAGCTTCGCCACTGGTAGCGCCGTACATGACCGTGTTGCCAACGATGATGTTTTGGCAAGCCACACCGCGAAATTCCAAACTGGGCCGGACCACAATGCGCCCGCCCGACAATCCTTTTCCGGTGTAGTCATTGGCCTCACCGATCAAGTACAAAGTGATGCCACGCGCCACAAACGCACCAAACGATTGACCCCCTGTGCCCTCGAGTTGAATGCGGATGGTGTCGTCTGGCAAACCTTCAGGATGCACTTTAGTCAAGGCCCCAGACAGCATGGCGCCAACCGATCGGTTCACGTTGCGCGTGACTTCCATGAACTGCACTTTTTCGCCATTGTCAATGGCTGCGCGGCTTTTGGCGATGAGCACGTTGTCCAAAGATTTTTCAAGGCCATGGTCTTGCACGCTCATGTGGCGACGCGGCACATCGGCAGGCACATCGGGCACCGCCAACAAGCGAGTGAAATCCAGGCCACTGGCCTTCCAGTGTTCAATGCCTTTGCGCATGTCCAGCAAGTCGGCACGGCCTATCATGTCGTCGAATTTTTTCATGCCCAACTGCGCCATGATTTGGCGCACTTCTTCAGCGATGAAAAAGAAGTAATTCACCACATGCTCGGGCTTGCCCGAGAATTTTCTGCGCAGCAACGGGTCTTGCGTGGCAACCCCGACGGGGCAAGTGTTCAAGTGACATTTGCGCATCATGATGCAGCCTTCCACCACCAAAGGGGCGGTGGCAAAACCGAATTCATCGGCCCCCAGCAACGCGCCAATGGCAACGTCGCGGCCGGTCTTCATTTGACCATCAGCCTGCACGCGAATGCGCCCGCGCAAACGGTTGAGCACCAAGGTTTGCTGGGTCTCTGCCAAACCGATCTCCCACGGACTGCCTGCATGCTTGATGGACGACCAGGGTGAGGCGCCAGTACCTCCGTCGTGACCCGCTATCACCACATGATCGCTCTTGCACTTGGCAACTCCTGCAGCGATGGTGCCCACACCAATTTCTGCCACCAACTTGACGCTGATGTCACTGTGCGGCGCAACATTTTTCAAATCATGGATCAGCTGCGCCAAGTCTTCGATGGAATAAATATCGTGGTGCGGTGGGGGCGAGATCAAGCCCACGCCGGGCACCGAATGGCGCAGTTTCCCGATGTAGTCAGAGACCTTGCCACCCGGCAATTGACCGCCCTCGCCGGGCTTGGCACCTTGCGCCATTTTGATTTGAATTTGATCAGCGCTGCTGAGGTATTCGGCCGTGACACCAAAGCGGCCCGAAGCCACTTGCTTGATGCGCGAGCGCAGTGAATCGCCGTCTTGCAGCGGCAGGTCGACTTCGACCACATCGGCGCCAATCACACTCTTGAGCGACTCGCCTTTTTTGATCGGTATGCCTTTGAGTTCATTACGGTAACGCGCAGAATCCTCGCCGCCTTCACCGGTGTTGCTCTTACCGCCAATGCGGTTCATGGCCACGGCCAAGGTGGCGTGGGCTTCTGTGGAAATCGAGCCCAAAGACATGGCGCCAGTGGCAAAGCGTTTGACGATTTCGCTGGCCGGCTCGACCTCTTCAACGGGAATGGCCTTGGCCGGATCGATCTTGAATTCAAACAAACCGCGCAAGGTCAACTGCCGTTTGGTTTGGTCGTTGATCAACTGCGCGTATTCTTTGTAGGTATTCCAGTTGTTGGCGCGTGTGCTGTGCTGCAATTTGGCAATGGCATCGGGTGTCCACATGTGCTCTTCACCACGCGTGCGCCATGCGTATTCACCGCCCGCATCGAGCCTGGTGGCCAGCACGGGGTCGTTGCCAAAGGCCGCTTTGTGCATGCGCAGCGCCTCCTCTGCAATTTCAAACACACCAATGCCTTGCACCCGGCTTGGCGTGCCTGTGAAATATTTTTCTGTGGTCTGCGTGTTCAGACCAATGGCTTCAAACAACTGCGAACCGCAATACGACATGTAGGTGCTCACGCCCATCTTGGACATGATTTTGGACAAGCCTTTGCCTACCGCTTTGATGTAGTTGTAGATGGCTTTTTCAGCCGACAAATCACCAGGCAATTCTTGGTGCAGTGCTTGCAATGTTTGCATGGCCAAGTAAGGGTGAACGGCTTCTGCGCCATAGCCTGCGAGCACTGCAAAGTGATGCACCTCGCGCGCCGTGCCCGTTTCAACCACCAAGCCTGCGGTGGTGCGCAAGCCTTTGCCCACCAAGTGCTGGTGAATCGCCGACAAAGCCAGCAGCGCTGGAATGGCCACTTGCGAAGCTGTCACGCCTCGGTCGCTGATGATCAAAATATTGTGGCCACCTTTGATGGCGTCTACCGCTTCTGCGCACAGCGAAGCCAGTTTGGCTTCCACGCCCTCACGGCCCCAGCTCACAGGGTAGGTGATGTCCAGCGTGGCGCTTTTGAATTTGCCGTGCGTGGATTGCGCGATGTTGCGCAGCTTGGCCATGTCAGCAAAGTTCAGCACGGGCTGGCTGACCTCCAAACGCATGGGCGGGTTGACTTGGTTGATGTCCAGCAGATTGGGCTTGGGCCCGATGAAGGACACCAAGGACATCACGATGGCTTCGCGGATCGGGTCGATCGGCGGGTTGGTCACTTGTGCAAACAACTGCTTGAAGTAGTTGTAAAGCGGTTTGTTTTTATCGGACAAAACAGCCAGCGGGCTGTCGTTGCCCATGGAGCCCAGCGCCTCTTCACCGGCTTGGGCCATGGGGGCCAATAAAAATTTAATATCTTCTTGCGTGGTGCCAAAGGCTTGCTGCAAATCGAGCAAAGACTCTGCGCTTTCAGGTGCTTGGAGGTTCTCGGTTTGAACGTCGTCTAATTTGATGCGCAGGTTTTCGATCCACTGTTTGTAAGGCTTGCTGCTGGCCAAATTCGACTTGAGTTCTTCATCGTCGATCATGCGGCCTTGTTCCAAATCGATCAGAAACATTTTGCCCGGCTGCAAGCGCCATTTGCGCACAATTTTGCTCTCAGGAATGGGCAGGACACCGGTCTCTGAGCCCATGATCACCATGTCATCGTCGGTGATGCAGTAGCGCGAGGGGCGCAGGCCGTTGCGGTCCAAAGTGGCGCCAATTTGCCGGCCATCGGTGAAGACGATCGATGCCGGGCCGTCCCACGGCTCGAGCATGGCAGCGTGGTATTCGTAGAAAGCTTTGCGCCGCTCGTCCATGGTGGTGTGCTGCTCCCAGGGCTCGGGGATCATCATCATCACGGCTTGGCTGATGGGGTAGCCAGCCATGGTCAGCAACTCTAGGCAATTATCAAAGGTGGCTGTGTCGGACTGCCCAGCAAAACTGATGGGGTAGAGTTTTTGCAAGTCCTGGCCCAAAACAGGCGAAGACATCACGCCTTCGCGGGCCTTCATCCAGTTGTAGTTGCCTTTGACGGTGTTGATCTCGCCGTTGTGGGCCACGTAGCGATAAGGGTGCGCCAAGGGCCACTCTGGGAAGGTGTTCGTGGAAAATCGCTGGTGAACCAACCCAAGTGCTGAAATGCAGCGTTCATCTTGTAAATCAAGATAGTAAGTACCAACTTGATCAGCCAGCAGCAAGCCTTTGTAGACCACAGTGCGGCTGGACATGCTAGGAATGTAGTACTCGTTGCTGTGCTTCAAGTGCAGGTTTTGAATGGCAGCACTGGCGGTTTTGCGGATCACATACAGCTTGCGCTCGAGCGCGTCTTGCACGATCACGTCGTTGCCACGGCCGATGAAAATTTGCCGCAGCACAGGCTCTTTGGCACGCACGGTGGGCGACATCGGCATCTCGCGGTTCACCGGCACATCGCGCCACCCTAGTAGGACTTGGCCTTCGGCTTTGACTGCGCGCTCGAGTGCTTGCTCACACGCCATGCGCGAGGCGTGCTCTTTGGGCAAGAACACCATGCCCACTCCGTACTCCCCTTGCGCTGGCAATTGCACGCCTTGTTGCGCCATTTCTTCGCGGTACAGCGCATCGGGCAACTGAATCAAGATACCTGCGCCGTCACCCATCAGTTTGTCAGCACCCACGGCACCGCGGTGATCTAAGTTCTCAAGGATTTTGAGCGCTTGCGTCACGATGTCGTGGGTTTTGCGTCCCTTGATGTGCGCCACAAAGCCCACGCCACAGGCGTCGTGTTCTTGAGTCGGGTCGTACAAACCGGTTTGTTGCAGAGATCTTTTTTCGGCAGCCGTGGTCATGGCGCACTCCTAGAGTTTTCGTGGGAAGAAAATTTTAGTGCACTGCAGCAAAAACACCAAGCACTTTAATTGGGGTCAGATCACAATTAAATCGCATAAATTACAGCCACCGATTTAATTAGGGACACATCAAAATTACACGATTTTCTGCATGAAAAGCCTATTTTTCTTGCGAAAACGACTTATTTTTGAATATCAAGCTTATGAGGCCGCCCTACTTTTCCGGGCAAAATTTGGCGTTTGGTCTTTTGCTGCAAATCTTGCAAAAAGTCTGGCCGCCCCAGCGCCTTGCCTGAAAGCGCCATTTTCGTGATGCTTTCGGCGGTGGTGGATGCAAGGCCGACGGCCACAAAGTGGGCATAAGCCGCCTCTCGGGCAAACGGCGTATTGCCAAGAGCCCAGTACAGGGCGTGAGGTGTGACCAACGGATCGACCCTCTGCCCAATGAGATGCCGGTGACTGGACCAAGGGTACTCAGCTGGCAGTTCGGCCAAGCCCGCGCGAACCGCATTCAAGTCAATGTAGGCCATGCAGGTGAGCAAATAGGCCTCGGAGTCAATCACCGACGATTTATACCGCCCCTCCCACAGGGTGCCGCTGCGTTGGTGTCGCCCATTGAAATAACGCACATAGGTGCGGCCCACCGCTTGCATCATCAACGACATGGTCTCATCAGAACTTGGCGTGGCCAGCAAATGAAAGTGATTGTCTAACAGCGCATAAGCGTGAACGGCCACGTCTTGACGTTTTGCGTGCTCGACCCACAAGTTGTAAAGAAATGTGCGATCTGCGTCGTCCAAGACGATGGGCTGGCGGTTGTTCCCCCGCTGAATGATGTGATGCGGGTAACCTGGAAGCGCTAAACGGGGTTGACGGGCCATGCTTGAATGCTAACCCGAAGCAATTTAATTGTGCTCTGACCCCATTGATAAGGGAAAGCGGGATGTGAGCAGTTGTGAGAGGCCGAATTCGACCAGGAGGGCTTGAAGGCGTTGGCCGGCGCTGCGCTTTTTGTGGCCAGTGTAGCGCGCCAAGATGAGTTCGTTTTTCATGCTGTGCTCCCAACCCACCAGTTCGGTCACGCTGACTTGGTAGCCGTTGGCTTCCAAGTACAGGCAGCGCAAAACATTGGTTAATTGGCTGCCCATTTCGCGGGTGTGCAGCGGATGGCGCCACAGTTCAGCCAAGGGGGTGCGGGTCAGGTTCAGGGCTTTGTGCTGGCGCAATTGCGCAGCCAACTCGGCTTGGCAGCAAGGCACCAAAATCATGGCGCGGGCTTTTTTCTGTAAGCCAAAAGCGATGGCGTCGTCGGTGGCTGTATCGCACGCGTGCAAAGCGGTGACCACATCGATTTGCGCCGGCAATTCTGGCGAGTCACAAGCCTGCTGCACGGAGACGTTCAAAAAACTCATTCGCTCAAAGCCCAAGCGCTTGGCCAACAGCTTGGATGCATCGACCAACTCCGCGCGAGTTTCAATGCCATAGATATGCCCACGGGCGAGCATTTTGAAAAACAAGTCATACACAATGAATCCCAAATAGGACTTGCCTGCGCCGTGATCGGCCAGGCTCAAAGCGTGATCAGCCAACCCTTTTTGTTGATCTTCATCGGACAACTCCAACAGCACTTTTTCAATGAATTGAAACAAGTGCAAAACTTGTTTCAATTTGCGCCGCGAGTCTTGGTTCAACTTGCCCTCGCGCGTCAAAATATGCAGCGCTTTGAGCAGCTCAATGGATTGGCCTGGGCGCAAGTCCAAGTCCAATGCAGCGTCAGCAGCAACTGTCTTGGGACTGGCCCCGCGGGCTGGGGGGCTTACAGTCTCATTGCGATTTTTCATCAACGCCTTTCGTTGCGGGCGTTGGCCCCACATTCAAGGCTTGCCAACCGGGCAAACCCAATTGGCGCAAGGTGGCCATGTTGGTTTCAAAAATAGCATCGGCATTGGGAAACGCTTTGACAGCGCGGTCTATGCTGGATTCTCGAATCAGATGCAAGGTGGGATAAGGTGAGCGGTTGGTGAAATTGGTGATGTCGTCCTGAGCGGTTCCGGCAAACTGGTACATGGGATGAAAGCTGGCAATTTGAATTTGCCCTTGCAAATCCAAAGACGCCAAACAACCATCGGCCACATTCAAAAAATCGTTGTAGTCAAAAAAATCTTGCAGCATGTGCGGCACGATCAGCAAAGTAGTGTCCCGAACTTGAGGGTCAGCTTGCGCCAAGGCTTTCAATTCCATCAACAGATCGGCCGTCAACTCTTCAATGACTTTAGCCTGACTGACAGCGCAATGAACTTGCCCATGCACATGCACCGCCTTGGCAAATGGACACAAATTCAAACCAATGACCGCCCGCTCTAACCAAGCCAAGCTGTCTTGAATGTAAATTTCAGTGAGGGGCTTTTCAAGAGGCGTCATGGCATGCTATTTTGACCTGAGGTGCGCTTCAAAGTTCGAGCGATCAAAACACTTAACACAATGCCCATCAAACTGCACGAGCCCGTTGCCATCCAAGTCCAGTGCCAATTGCCTGTTTGAGAAGCCAGCCAAGCCACCACAGGCGGGCCAGAAAACTGCCCTGCGGCAGAGCCTTGCTGCATCCATCCGACGGTGGTGGAGACGTTGCGCTCATGGGGCGCCAAGCGCACCGCCAAAGAAAATAAAGTGCCGGGCACCAAGCCGCCTACGCAAGAAAACAAAAGCACACCGGCATAGCGCCACTCAGCAGAACTTTCAGTCCATGGGCCAAATGCAGCAAAGCTTCCAATCGCCATGGCAGCGTACCCCACAGCCAATAAAAGGGCAGCTGAAATGCCTTTTTGCAAACACTTTCCCGATGCCATATTGCCCAGCATATTGACCGCAGCAGCCAAGGCCGTGAGCGCGCCCAGCAGCGCGCCACTCAAGCCTGCCTGCGTGTAGATCGATGGCAAAAATCCAACCACGGCCAACCATTGGCCCGAATACATGGCAAAGGCAAGCGCCACCCACCAAGGCCCCGGCGCAGTCAAAGTTTCATGCAGCCTTTGCGGCCAGGGTGCGGCCGCTGCAGAGTCAGCACCGGGCGCTGAGCTTGAAGGCGTTTCATGCGGCACAACGCGCCACAACAACAACGCCATCCCCATAGATAAACAAGCAAACAACTCCCACCAACTGCGCCAACCCCAAGCGGGTATCCACAAGGGCCCGGCCAGCAAAGTCAAGGCAGTGCCCAAAGGCATGTAGGCGCCCCAGTAGCCCAGCACGCTTCGCAAATGCCCCGGCGCTACCATGCGGCGTATCAAGGCAGGCGCTGGCAAGGTGACCCATAAAAACCCCACCCCGTCCAAAGCGCGCCAGACCAACATGGCTTGTGGGCTTTGCGACAGACCGCCCAAAGCGCTGGCCAGTGCCAGCACCAGCAAACCCATCAACATGCTGCGCCTCAAACCCCAACCGTCTGCAGCCAAGCCAACAAACAATCCCAGCGCCATGCCCGCCAATTGAACCAAGGACAGCAAGAACCCCGCTTGCATCAAAGTCAAACCCAAAGCTTCACCCAGTGCAGGCAGCGCTGGCGGCAACTTGCCCACTTGCAGCGCCGCCACAACGCCAGCCAAAATGACGACATAAGCAGCCCATGGCGAGGCTTTCAACGTGGGGGCGACGTTGCTCATGACAGCAAGCGCTGGCCCGTCAAACGCTCGTGCTCTTTTGCAGCAAAGCGGTCCGTCATGCCGGCGATGTAGTCCGCCACAGCACGCGGCGCTTCAGTGCGCGCAGAAAAATCAGGCGACATTTCATGCGGGTTTTTGGTGTACACGTTGAATAACTCATGCACCACCGTTTGAGCTTGCGTGCTGGTCTGAACCACCTGCGGGTGACGGTACAACTGACTGAATAAAAATGACTTGAGCTCTTGTGTTTGACTCCGCATCGAGTCACTGAAAGCCAATACAGGGCCACAGCGACGCGCTGCATCGGCGCTCAAGGGGGCAGCTTTTTTCAAGTTCGCTTGCGTGGTGGCAATCACGTCATAAACCTGGTCACTCAACATGCGCCGTATGGTTTCGTACAACAATCGGCGCGCGCGCTCGGGCAACAACAAAGCAGGATGCTGCTCCACCGCTTGCAGGCGATAGTGCGCGAAAAAAGGCACTTCCTGCACCTGCGCCAGTTTGATCAAACCAGAGCGAACACCATCGTCGATGTCGTGTGCGTTGTAGGCAATGGCGTCTGCCAAATTGCACAACTGCGCCTCCAAACTCGGTTGCGTGCCATCGATGAAACGCTTGGCTACGCCGCCGGGCTCTTGCAACTCGAGCTGAACTGCATTGCGCTTAGAGCAGTGCTTGAGAATGCCCTCGCGCGTTTCAAAGCTCAGGTTCAGGCCATCAAAATCGGGGTAGCGCTCTTCGAGTTGATCCACCACGCGAAGGCTTTGCAAATTGTGCTCAAAGCCGCCGTGGTCTTGCATGCATTCATTCAAGGCGTCTTGTCCTGCATGGCCAAAAGGTGTGTGCCCCAGATCGTGCGCCAATGCAATGGCTTCCACCAAATCTTCATTCAAGCCCAATGAACGTGCGATGGAGCGGCCCAATTGCGCCACCTCCAATGAGTGCGTCATGCGGGTGCGAAACAAATCGCCTTCATGATTTAAAAAAACCTGTGTCTTGTAGACCAAGCGCCTAAATGCAGTCGAGTGAACGATGCGGTCGCGGTCGCGCTGAAACGCATTGCGCGTGGGCGCAGGCGCCTCTTGGTAGCGACGACCTCGCGAGGCTTGCGGGTCGCAAGCAAAAACTTCAAGCACAACAGCGGTCAATCACAGCGCGGACCATGGCCTGCGGCGCAGCGCTCACACGGGCTTTGCCAGGGCCATCGATCAACACAAATTGAATATCGCCATCGACTGATTTTTTGTCGTGACGCATCAAGTCCAAGTAACGCCCTGAGTTGTCTTGTGCATCCAGCACAGGGCCTTGAATGGGCAAGCCAGCACGCTCGATCAAGTCCACCAACCGGCTTGCAAAGGACTCTTCGACCCAGCCCAACTGCGCCGACAAGCGGGCCGCCATGACCATGCCGCAACCAACCGCTTCGCCGTGCAACCACACGCCATAACCCAAGCCTGCCTCAATGGCATGGCCAAAGGTATGGCCAAAATTAAGAATGGCGCGCAGCCCCAAATCGCGTTCATCTTGTGCCACCACATGCGCTTTGATCTCGCAACTGCGGCGCACCGCCATGGACAAGGCTTGCGGCTCACAGGCCTTTAAGGCGTCTAAATTATGTTCGATCCACTGCAAGAATGACATGTCGGCAATCGGGCCGTACTTGATGATCTCGGCCAAACCGGCACTCAACTCCCGTGGGGGCAAAGTTTTTAAAACAGACAAATCACAAATTACTTTTTGCGGTTGGTAGAACGCGCCCACCATGTTTTTTCCCAGCGGGTGGTTGATGGCCGTTTTGCCTCCGACCGAAGAATCAACTTGTGCCAACAAAGTGGTTGGTACTTGCACAAAGGGCACACCGCGCATGAAACTGGCAGCGGCAAAACCGGTCATGTCGCCCACCACACCACCGCCCAAGGCGAATAAAACTGTTTTCCGGTCGCAACCATGACTTAACAGGGCATCAAAGATCAAATTCAATGTGGCCCAGTCTTTGTGTGCCTCGCCGTCAGGCAAGACCACCAGATGGACCCCTTTGTAATGACTTTGCAGGGCGTTGCGCAAGGCCGCTTCGTACAAAGGCGCCACCGTCTCGTTGCTCACAATCAAAGCAGTGGCCGCTTTGGGTAAAGACGCATAAGTTTCAGTGCGGCCGAGCAAGTCAACACCGATTTGAATGTCGTAGCTGCGCTGGTCCAGTTCAATCTGAACGATGGAGGAAGTGGGATGAGAAAGTGGCACGGTCATGTCCTCACAGTTCGGGGCGAATCAAAGCCCACCAATTCAAGTTTCGCAATGACCGTATTGATCAGTGCAGCAACACTGGGGCGTCCTGTTTCAATGACCAAGTGCGCCGTTTCTAGGTACAAAGGGTCTCTGTCATTGAATAAACTGCGAAGTCGCCCCAAGGGGTCTGGGACTTGCAGCAATGGCCGATTCACATCGTGCTTGAGTCGGCGAAAAACCTCTTCGGGCGTGGAGCGCAAATACACCACCTTGCCTCGTTCACGCAAATGCTTTCTGTTCACTTCGCGCAAGACCGAACCCCCACCCGTGGACAAAACACCATGGTGGTGATGGCTCAAGTCGTCTAGCACCGATTGTTCAATGTCGCGAAAACGCTCCTCGCCTTCACGCTCAAACAGTTCGCGTATGGAGCAACCCAACCTCTGCTCGATGACAGCATCTGAGTCCAAAAAGGGCAGCCCAAGGCGTCTGCCCATCTGTCTGCCGATGGTTGATTTACCAGAGCCTGGAAGGCCAACAAAAATAATGAGCAAGCTTCAAAACTCAGGGTATGAAAGATCCCCCAAGTGTATTCGAGGCCGCAGAAGAAACCGTCTGTGCCAGCACACGGGGCGTGACAAAGACCAGCAACTCCGTCTTGCGCTTCAAAGTTTGGCGATTTTCGAACAGCCAGCCAAGGCCAGGTAAGGCCGACAAACCGGGCACCTGGGTGATCTCCTGTGTTTCTGCGGTCTCTAAAATTCCGCCAATGACAACAGTGCCGCCGTTGTCGACCAGCACTTGGGTTTTAACGTGCTTGGAATTGATTGCATAACCGGCTGGCGTGGACTGACCCACACTGTCTTTGGTGATATCGAGCTCTAACACCACCGCCCCTTCAGGGGTGATTTGAGGTGTCACCTCGAGCTTCAAATTGGCTTTGCGAAAGGACACTGAAGTGGCGCCACTGGCACTGGCAACTTGGTAAGGCAACTCGGTACCTTGCTCAATCAAGGCCTTGGTTTGGTCTGCCGTGACCACGCGGGGGCTGGCCACCACGCGGCCTTTGCCATCGGCTTCCAACGCGGAAATTTCCAAGCTTAAAAACTTGTCAGCGGCGGCATTGAACAAAGACACGGCAAAACTGGCCGGTGCATACATGGTTTGTCCCGCAGCCCCAGCGGGCAAGTTGAGCAAGTTGCCCGGCAAGCTTGCGGCCGTTGTGCCAGCGCTGAGCGCGCCTGCACTGGCCGTCAAAGGCTTTGCATTCGAGCTGAAGGGGGCAGAAAATGCACCACCCAAACGCAGCCCCAAAGACTTGCCAAATTTTTCATCGGCTTCAACAATGCGCGCCTCGATCATGACTTGACGAACCGGGACGTCCAGCCACGCCACCACACGCTGAATTTGTTGGACAAATGCGGGCGTGTCGAGCACAAACAACTGGTTGGTGCGCGGCTCAGCCATCACGCTGCCGCGACTGCTGAGCCATTTGTGCCCCCCACCCGCGCTGGCGGCGCTGCCCGCCTGCAACCTTTGCGCGACATCGAGCGCTTTGGCATACTTCAAAGGAAGTGCAAACGCCTGCAATGGCGCTGCGTTGTGCAATTGCGATTGCGCCTCTAAGGCTTGTTTTTCGCGCCCGGTCCATTCGTCTTTAGGAGCCACCCACAAGGCACCAGCGGACTGCCGCGCTGACAATGATTTGGCCTCCAAAACCACCTCCAAGGCTTGCGGCCAAGTCATGTCCTTCAAATGCAAAGAGACCTGCCCTGTCACGCCGTCCGCGATGACCAGATTCAGTTGTGCCATTTCCGCCATGGTTTGCAGCAAGGCTCTGACTTCAATGTTCTGAAAATTCCACTTTAACTTTTCAAGCGGTACAGTTTGCTGTGTTTGAAAGGCTAACGGATCCCATGGTTTTGGGTGTTCAGTTTTGCTTGGTTTTTTCGCAATTTCTGGGGCTGCTGCCTCAAGCGCAGGGGCCCCAGCACAACAAAACAGGAGCAGACTGCCCCCATGTATCTGCCACATCCATTTTGAAATTTTCATGGCGCAAGCACCTCCCAATTCAATCGTTGTATGCGAGGTTCAGTCGATGCTTGCGCGTTGCTGCCAGGGTAATTCAGGCTCAGGCCAGCACTGTCTATGCGGCTGATGTGCGCGCCCTCCAGCCCCAATTGCTGGCCCCATTGCACGCGGTGAATGTCTTTGCCAGCTGAGATCAAGGCCAGCGATGGCGCGCTGTCGCCAAGATGGGGCGACTCTATCAACCCGACCAACCTCATTTTGGCCAAGGGCCATTCGGGCAAGACATGGGGCAGTTGACTTGGCGCACTCCTTTTCGCAGCAGCCGGGCCTTGGAGCTTAGGCGCTGCAACAAGGCGTTTGGAATCAAACATGTCTTCGTGACTGCGTGCTGGTCTGGCTTGTATGAACTCCTGGTGCAGGGCGTGCCCTGCCAACAACAACTGCGCATGGGCCTGGAAAACAACAACGCCTTGGGCACTTGCGCTCCAGCTGACTTGCTCAGTGAGCCATCCAAAATTGCCTTGGTTGATGCCAGACCAAAACTCAAACACTGCTGCTGCCGGCCCACGCAAGCGAAGTTGCAAGGGTAGGGCTGGATAGCCGCCCACCTTGATGGGTTCTTGCACCTGAAACACTTCCACAAACAAGCCCAAAGTTTCAGCCAAACCTTGCAAGCGGGTCAGCAGCGCGTTGCTTTGTGCGGGCGATGGCCACTGCGCCTCTTGCGCCAGAACCAGTGCCTCAAGTTGCTCATGCGCTTGCGCCTGTTGGTTCTTTTGCTTGAGCCATATGCGCTGCTGCAGCAACTGAGCTGCCAGCGCTTCTTGTTCGGCTTTTGCATGACCATGGCGGTCTTGGTCCAGGCCCAAGGCCGCCATTGAGAGCGCGTAACTGCACAAGGCTGCGGCCATCGTTGCCAAAAGAAAACCTGCGCGGCGCAGCCACACGAATTGTTCCCACCGTGCATTGCGCCACATCAACGCATACCGCGGTGCGTGCTGCAAAAACAGAGCCGAGATGATCTTCATGTGCAAGCTCATTGACTGTCTGCAGACGGCGCAGAACTGGGCACACGCGGGCCAGACTGGGCTGGCTGCATCCAACCCAAACTGGCTTGCACTTTGAACTTCAATGCCATCGCAGGGTCGCTCTTTTGGTTTTCTAAAAAAACCAAATGCGGCGGTGTTGGCCAATGAGTTTGTGCTGTCAATGCGTTTAAGAATTGACTCAAATCTTGGCCTTGCACCGTCACTCCTTCGAGCAGCAATTGGCCTTGCTGCCATTTGAAGGTATGCAATTGAACATTGCTGGGCACAGCGCCTTGGACTGCCACAGTGGCCGCTTGCAGTTGTTCACGCCTGTCTTGTGTGATTTGTAAAAAATTTTCACGCTGCTCCAAACTTTGCGTTTGTGTTTGCGTTTGCGTTTTCGAAGGTGCGAGGCTTGCCGTTTCAACCTGAACTTTGACGTTTTGATTTTGACCTTTCAATTGCTGCAATTGCGCTTGCATTTGCGCCAGTGTTTGTTGTTGTTCGATCTGCTGCGATTGATCTTGCTGCTGCGCCTGGAACACCCCTAAGCCGCCCAAAGCAAGCCCCGCGCACACACTCAACGCCTGCGCGTAGCGGGCGCTTGCCCGCTGGCTTGTCACTGGCATGGCCCGGCTTGATGCCAAATTCATGTCCACCACCCCCTGCGCTGCTGACCTGGCGGCAAGGCCAAGCCATAGGCCACCCACAAGGCATGCAAAGGGTTTTGCGGATCCAAGCCAGGTGCCTGTGAGGGCGGCGCTTGCCAGCACACTGCAGCGCCGTCGTGCGCAAAGCAGGGCAACTGCTTTTGTGCCAAGGCACGTGCCAGCGCATGCGATTCGGGCTCGAGCCACGTCAAGGTCAAACCGGCACCCCATGCCCAAGATTTTTTTTGACTTACCCAAGCCCCATCGCACGCCATCAAATCGATCCATAAACTGGCGTCATTTTTTTGATGCACATGAAATTCCATGGCCAGTTGCTGCAAAGGCAGGTTCAAGCCCTCCCCCGCTTCCAGCCAGCACTCAGCCTCGATGTCTGCACTACCCCACTCCACTGGACAAGGCACTTGCTTGCGCCAGACCTGTGCGTCTGGCAGCGCCATGGCAACAGCTTTCGTGCGTGTGGGAAAGACCCGCTGACGCATGCGCTGCAAGGGCCAGTCGGCCAGCTCCATTGCGCAGGCTGCGATCGAGTCCTTCACGCCTTGGGCCAAGCCTTTCTCAGACAAAGCCAAGCCCATGGACCCAGCGCCCCAACTCGGCAGCCCGCGCAAGCCCTTTTTCGCCAATGCCACGGTGACCGATTCCGCCAACTGACCCGGGGACTTTTGAAGTTCCGCCACCCCCAAGGACACTCGGTTAGGCCAGCCCCACCGTCCGCCGCCCATGGCTTGGGGTACGGGGGCAAAAGCCATTTGGGAGGTGGATTGCAAGGCGTTCATAGGATCCAAGGCAGGTTGGTAATTCGTGCAACAATGAAATAAGCTTTAATTTTTAGCACTTTATAATTCTTTTTACAAGGCATTTGCAACACAAGCCCAGTTACTTTGAGCGACAAAACAGCCCCCACGGCAGACCCTGAGTTTTTATAATGGGCCAGCGGTCTGTTTCCGCCCCCTTCATGTCCAAATCGAATAAAAACCAATCTCCCTCCAAAAATGCACCCGTGGAATCGCCCAGATTGCACTGGGCGCTGAGGATCGTCCTGTGGGCTGGCGGCCTGGTTTTAGCAGGCTTGCTGAGCATTTTGTTGGTCGTGGGCGTGGCCATGGTGATGGCCTATCCGCAGTTGCCAGACATCTCGGACATGGCCGATTACAGGCCCAAATTGCCGCTGCGAATCTACAGTGCCGAAGGTGCCCTGCTCGGTGAGTTTGGCGAGGAACGGCGCAACCTCACACCCATCCGCGAAATTCCGCAAGTCATGAAAGACGCCGTGCTGTCGATCGAAGATGCGCGCTTTTACCAACACGGCGGTGTGGATTATTTGGGGATTTTGCGGGCTGGATTGGCCAATTTGAGCAAACGCAAAAGCCAAGGCGCCTCCACCATCACCATGCAAGTGGCGCGCAATGTTTATCTCTCCACTGAGAAAACCTACACCCGCAAAATCTATGAGATTTTGTTGACCTTCAAACTCGAGCATCTGCTGACCAAAGACCAGATTCTTGAGATCTACATGAATCAGATTTTTTTAGGCAACCGCGCCTATGGCTTTGCGTCTGCTGCAGAAACTTATTTTGGCAAACCCTTGAAAGACATCACGGTGGCCGAAGCCGCCATGCTAGCCGGTTTGCCCAAAGCGCCTTCCGCCTACAACCCGATCAGCAACCCCACTCGGGCGCGTTCGCGCCAGCTCTACATCATTGAGCGCATGCTGGACAACAACTTCATCTCTTCTGAGCAAGCCTTGGCCGCCAAAGCTGAGCCCTTGAAGATCAGGCCCAGCAATGACAAAACTCGAATCCATGCCGAGTATGTGGCCGAGACAGTGCGCCAACTCATGTTTTCGCAGTACGGCCCCGAGACTTACACCCGCGGCCTGAATGTTTACACCACCGTGCAGGCGGCCGACCAAACCGCTGCCTACCGCGCCTTGCGCCAGGGCATCATGGATTACGAACGCCGCCAAATTTACCGAGGCCCCGAAAAATACATCGAATTGCCCACAGGCGCCAAGGAGATGGAAGAGGCCATTGACGATGTGCTGGACGACCACCCGGACAACGGTGATGTGATGTCCGCCGTGGTGTTAGAGGCCAGCCCCAAACGTGTGCTGGCTTTGCGTCAAAACGGCGAGCAAGTCGAGATCACCGGTGATGGCTTAAAGCCTGCAACGTCGGGTTTGGCTGAAAAAGCCTCGCCCAATGTGCGCGTGCGCCGCGGCGCCGTGATTCGCGTCACACAAACGCCCAAAGGCACTTGGGAGATCACGCAGCTGCCAGAAGTCGAAGGTGCCTTTGTGGCGATCAGTCCGCACGATGGCTCCGTCAGAGCCTTGGTGGGCGGATTTGATTTTGCCAAAAACAAGTTCAACCATGTGATTCAAGCTTGGCGTCAACCGGGCTCCAGCTTCAAGCCTTTCATCTATTCTGCGGCCCTCGAAAAAGGCTTCACCCCCGCCACTGTGATCAACGACGCACCCTTGTTTTTTGATGCAGGTGTGACCGGAGGCCAGCCTTGGGAGCCAAAAAATTACGACGGCACTTTTGAAGGCCCCATGACTCTGCGCAAAGGCCTGGCGAAATCAAAAAACATGATTTCAATCCAAATTTTGCAAGCCATCGGCCCGCGAAATGCGCAAGAGTGGATCACCAAATTTGGCTTTGACGAAGACAAGCACCCCGCCTACCTGACCATGGCCTTGGGCGCAGGCTCCGTCACGCCCATGCAAATGGCCACCGGTTATTCGGTCTTCGCCAACGGCGGGATGCGGGTGCATCCGCACATGATCACCAGAGTCACTGACCACAAAGGCAAGGTCTTGGTTGACAGCCCTGCCACCACCGTGAACGACAACCAACGCGCCATCTCCCCGCGCAATGCCTTCATGATGACCAGTCTGCTGCAAGAAGTCACCCGCTCAGGCACAGCAGCCAAAGCGCGCGTGGCCTTAAAGCGCGATGACATTTACGGCAAAACTGGCACCACCAATGACTCGATGGACGCTTGGTTTGCCGGCTTTCACCACAACCTCACGGCTGTGGTTTGGATCGGTTATGACACGCCGCGCAAATTGGGCGACCGTGAAACCGGTGGAGGCCTGAGTTTGCCGGTGTGGATCAGCTTCATGGAGTCAGCGCTGAGCAACATGCCAGTGATGGATGCCGTCGCACCAGAGGGGGTGCTGAACGTTGGCGGCGAATGGTTTTTCGAAGAATTCTCGCGGGGCGCTGGCGTGACCACTTTGGGCATGGGCAACGACAAAGACAAGGGAAAAGCCTTGCCTGCGGGCGACGAACGCAAACGAATCTTGGATTTATTTCGAAATTAAACGAAGCGCAACAGCAACCGGGAAAAGTTCAAGCGGCTTGAAAATGCAAACTCAAACCCGATTGCTCGCTGGCACAGCGAGAGAGGTTTTGAAAAAATTCACCCTCGCCTTTGCTGCCCTGCCACTGCGTGCCAGACCATTTGTAGTGGTAACCCCCCGACTTGGCAGCCAGCCAAACCTCATGCAAAGGTTTTTGCAAATTCACAATGATTTGGCTGTGGTTGCCAAAGCTCATGGTGATCATGCCGCCCACGCGCTGGTTGTCGATGTCAGCCTCGGTTTCATCGTTGATTCGGTCACAACTGGCTTCGATGCCAGTGAGCAATTGTTCGGCGCGGTCTAAAAATTCGAGGTCGGTCATTACAATCCGTGGCATGTTGAAGGTTTTCAGAATTTTAGTCTTTGCCCATGCCCTTGCACTTTGTGCGGTGGCATTGGGTGCTTGCGGCCAAAAAGGCCCCTTGGTCCACCCGCAAGACCCCCTGGCAGCCGATCGTGCCAGCCTGTTGCAAACTTGGCTGCCAGCCGCTTTGAAAGCGCCTGCAGCCGCGGACAAGCAGCCTGCAGCACCGCCCACCATCAGCCCCCAACCTGCCGCAAAACCATGACCGCAACCGCATTGCCTGGCCACCCCCACATTGCCTACCGAGATGGCGAGCTTTGCATGGAAGGCGTTCGGCTGTCAGCATTGGCAAAGACGCACGGCACACCTTTGTTTGTTTACTCCAAAGCCTCCATGCTGGCCGCCTTGGCCGCCTACCAGCGCGGTTTGGCGGGGCGAAAAGTGCAAATTTGCTACGCCATGAAAGCCAACTCCAACTTGGCCATTTTGCAAATTTTTGCGCAGGCCGGTTGTGGCTTTGACATTGTCTCGGGCGGCGAGTTGGCGCGCGTTTTGGCCGCTGGCGGCGACCCACGCAAAGTCATTTTTTCTGGTGTTGGCAAAACACGCTCAGAGATGCAGCAAGCGCTGAAATTGGGCATTGCCTGCTTCAACGTCGAGAGTCAGGCCGAACTTGAAGTGTTGAACGAAGTGGCGTTGGCATTGAACACGCAAGCCCCTGTCAGTTTGCGTGTGAACCCGAATGTGGACCCCCAAACCCACCCCTATATTTCAACCGGACTCAAGGGCAATAAGTTTGGCGTAGCGCATGAACATGCCTTGGAGACATTCCAGCGCGCAGCCGCTTTGCCGGGTCTGCGCGTGGTGGGCATTGACTGCCACATTGGCTCGCAAATCACGCAAGAATCGCCGTATTTGGACGCCATGGACCGTGTGCTCGATTTGGTGGCGCAAGTCGAGGCGGCGGGCATTGCCATTTCGCACATTGATTTTGGCGGCGGCCTGGGCATCAACTATAAGGGCGAGACGCCGCCACCTGCAGACCACTTGTGGTTTGCGCTGCTGAGCAAACTCGATGCGCGCGGGTTTGGTGAGCGCCAATTGATGATCGAGCCTGGCCGCTCTTTGGTGGGCAATGCGGGCGTGTGCCTGACCGAAGTGTTGTACTTGAAACCCGGCGAGCAAAAAAACTTTTGCATCATCGATGCGGCCATGAACGACTTGCCCCGGCCGGCCATGTACCAAGCCTTCCACGACATCGCTCCTTTGAAGCCCCGTTCAGGCCAAAGCACTTTGATGGACGTGGTGGGCCCGGTCTGCGAAAGTGGCGACTGGATCGGCCGCGACCGTGACCTTCATGTGCAAGCAGGTGATACTTTGGCTGTGCTCTCAGCCGGTGCTTACTGCATGAGCATGGCCAGCAACTACAACACGCGTGGCCGCGCAGCCGAAGTGTTGGTCGATGGCGAGAAAAGCCACTTGATTCGGGAGCGCGAAAGCGCAGCCGATACGTTTCAAGGCGAGCACCTGCTGGGTTAAAGCACCCGAGCCATGCGCTTTGCGGGCCATTGGCGCAAAGCGCGAACCACCCGCCAGCCCAGCAGCAGCGCCAGCACTGCGGCATACACCGCCACTTCAGCAAAATTTTGTTTGCTCGCGCGCATCCAGAAAAAATGCAGCACTGCCAATCCAGCAATGCCATACACCGCGCGGTGCAAAGCCTGCCAACGCTTGGCCCCCAGCCATTTGACGGCGCGGTTGAAAGAGGTCGCTGCCAGCAGCCAAAGCAATAACCAAGCCGAAAAACCCACAGCAATGAAAGGGCGCTTGAGGATGTCGCGCCCGATGTCGGCCCACTCTAAGCCCATGTCAAACACGGTGTAACTGCACGCATGCAAACAAGCATAGAAAAAAGTAAACAGCCCCAAGCTGCGGCGAAAGCGCACCCACTCAGGCCAAGCCGAGATCACACGCAAAGGCGTGATGGCCAAGGTCAAGCACAAAAACCGCAAAGTCCAATCGCCTGTGGCCCGAATCAAATACTCTGCCGGATTGGCACCCAAGCCGTCGCTGAAAGTCAAGTAGACCAAGCGACTCAAAGGGATCAAGCACACAAGACTTAGAAAAATTTTGGCAGCAGGCTGCGCCAAAAACGCACGCATCAGAAAAACTTGGCCAAATCCATGCCGGCGTACAAAGAGCCTACTTGGGCTTCATAGCCATTGAACATCAGGGTTTTGCGTTTCTTGGCCAAAAGGCCATCTTCGCCAATGCGCCGCTCAGTGGCTTGGCTCCAGCGTGGGTGTTCCACGTTGGGGTTGACGTTGGAGAAAAACCCATACTCTTGCGGCGCCGCTTTGGCCCAAGCCGTCATGGGTTGCTTGTCAACAAAACGAATTTTGACCAAGCTCTTGCCACTCTTGAAACCGTATTTCCAAGGCACCACCAAGCGCACAGGGGCGCCATTTTGTTTGGGCAAAATTTCGCCGTACATGCCAAAGGCCAGCAGCGTCAAAGGGTGCATGGCTTCGTCCATGCGCAGGCCCTCTACATAAGGCCAGTCCAGCACGCCAGAGCGCACGCCGGGCATGGTCTTGGGGTCGGCCTGCGTGATGAATTCGACATACTTGGCACCGGGCAAGGGCTCCACACGGCGGATCAAATCTGACAAAGAATAACCTGTCCATGGGATCACCATGGACCACCCTTCCACGCAGCGCAAGCGGTAAATGCGCTCTTGCATGGTGCCCCATTTGAGCAAATCTTCCAAGGCGTAGCGGGCGGGTTTTTTCACCAAGCCCTCGACCTCCACTGTCCAAGGCGCAGTTTGCAAAGTGTGCGCGTTGTGAGCAGGGTCTGCTTTGTCGGTGCCGAATTCGTAAAAATTATTGTAGGTTGAAGCGTCTTTGTAAGAGGTGGCTTTGTCCATCACCATGGCCCCCGCCACTTGGGACTGATTGGCTGGCAAGGCAGGCAAAAGTTTGGCGGTTGCGGCTTGGGCTAAGGCTTCGCGCTGGGCCCATGAGGCCATGCCCAAGCCAGCCGCGCCAGCGGCCAAATGCTTGAGCACATCACGCCGATTGGCGTAGGCTTTGGGCGAGGTGATCTCGCTGCTCAAGGCGTGTGTGAAGCCTTGATCGGGTGAACGAATCCAAAGATTCACCATGCGTTAACGCAATCCGGCGATGTAATCGGCAACCGCTTTGATTTCGCGGTCGTTCATTTTGGCAGCGACCTGCGTCATTTGGATGCCGTTGTTGCGAACACCATCGCGGAACTGCGTCAGCTGTGCGGCAGCATAGTCCGCATGCTGGCCTGAAACGCGAGGGTATTGGGCCGGCATGCCCGCACCGTTGGGGCTGTGGCAGCCTGCGCAGGCTGCGATCTGACGATCGGCAATGCCGCCACGGTAAATTTTTTCGCCCAATGCGACCGAGTCTTTGTCTTTGGCAAAACCGGGTTTGGCAGTTTTAGAAGCCAGCCAGTAAGCAATGTTGCGCATGTCTGCGTCGCTCAATTGCGAGGCAAAACCCAGCATGATGGGGTTGGCACGTTTGCCAGACTTGAATTCTTGCAGTTGCTTGATCAGGTATTCGGGGTGCTGCTGGGCCAACTTGGGGTTGACCGGCGTGGTCGAGTTGCCGTCCGAGGCGTGGCAGGCTGCGCACACAGCGCCAAAACTGGCTTCGCCTTTGGCTAGGTCAGGTTTGGCTGCTTTGGGGGCAGCGTCAGCGGCAAAAACAGAACCAGCCAGCAAGGCGGTCAGGAAAAAAGTGGCAATTGACTTCATGGGCGTCATCCGAAAAAGTAGGCGCAAAACCATGGGATTCTACAATGCCTGCTAGCGCCGTACCTGGCGCCCACCGAGCAACCCTCATGGCCACCCCTTCTAAAGCAGCATCTTCAGGCTCCAAAGCCCCCCCCAAGCCACCTCAGGCCGAGGCAGCGCCCCCTGTGGTCACCCCCATGGGGTGGATGCACACCGCACGGTTTTTGACCACCGCCGCCGAGTTGTTCCACCTGCCAGCCCTGGAAGTGCCTGAAATCGCCTTCGTGGGCCGCTCCAATGCGGGCAAATCGACTTGCATCAACACGCTGACGCAGCAAAAACAATTGGCATTTGCCTCCAAAAAGCCCGGCCGCACCCAGCACATCAACTTGTTTGCGCTGGGCAAACAGGGCATTACCGATACAGTTTTGGCTGACTTGCCAGGCTATGGCTACGCCGCCGTGCCCAAGCAGGACAAAATTCGTTGGCAAAAAGTCATGGCCAATTATTTGGTCACGCGGGAAAATTTAAAAGGCATTGTGCTGCTGTGCGACCCGCGTTTGGGCATGACGGAGTTGGACGAGGTGCTGCTGGAAGTCGTACGTCCCCGTGTTGAGGAAGGTTTGAAATTTTTGATCTTGCTGACCAAGGCCGACAAACTGACCCGATCGGATGGTGCCAAGGCCTTGTCAATCGCCAAACTGCAAGCAGGGGGTGGCCAAGCCATGCTGTTCTCAGCGCTTAAAAAGCAAGGCGTGGACGCGGTGGCGCAGTTGATGTGGGACTGGAGCCACGAAGCAGCTTAAGTTGCGAATGTCCCCGTTTTAAAGCGCGGTGTATAACGAAGCTTCACCGAGTGGCCGCGTTTTGAACCGCTTGTGAACCCAGTAATACTGCGCCGGATTCTGCGCAATCCAAGTGGCCAGCACATCGTTCATGCGCAGCGTGTCAGCCGCCAGGTCGTCACTGGGGAAATCAGTCCATGGCGCGAGCAACTCAATCTCATAACCCTGCGGCGTTAACCGCGTGAGCATCGGCATGACTTGGGCTCGCCCTGATTTGGCAAAGCGTGGCAAAGAGGGCAAGGTGGCCGCAGGCACCCCCATGAAGGGCACGAACATGGACTCTTGCGCACCAAAATCCATGTCGGGTGACAAATGCAATACCTCGCCATGACGCATGCCAGAGATGATTTGTTTGACCCCATCGTGCCGAAAATAAGGCTTGACTTGCCCGCCTCTTTGACGGCCTTGGTTGACCCAGTCGTCCAACACGGCATTGTGCTGAGGCACAAAAATAAAGGCGACAGGCTTGGCAACGCGCATCGTCAAGGCCAAGCCGCCGGCGTCAAGCCCGACAAAATGGGGGGCGAAAATCAGCGTGGCTTGCTCGGCTGCCAAAGCGGCCAAGGCCTGCTCTGGACCGAACCACTTGATACGCTCTTGAACCTTGGCCAAGGGCGCGTGCCACAGCCAAGCACGGTCCAAGAAGGACTGCGCCAGCAACACAAAATGCTGGCGCGCCAAGGCGCGCCGTTCTGGTTGGGATTTATCGGGGAAACACAAAGCCAAGTTGACGTTCACGACATGCCTGCGTCGGCGTGCGAGCTCAAACAAAACTGAACCCAAAAACCAACCCAGTGCGCGCAAACTGCTCAGCGGAAAATACGCCAAAAGGCGCATGGTCCAAACCAATAAATGCGCCATCACCTGAAGTCTTTTTGTGTTGCGCTTTCAGGCGGCAAAGCCACCTCTTGGCGCGGTTGTTTGTAGCGTTCATACCCCCACAAATACTGCTGCGGGCGGGTCAATATCAAGGCTTCCATGGCTTGGTTGATTTGCAGCAGCGCTTGTGCGATGTCCTGCGACAAGGCCTGTGCCATGTCCTGCGCGTGCAAGACATAACCCTGCCCCCACGGCAAACGTTCACCCCAGACCAGGACCACCCGCGCACCGGTTTGCTGTGCCAGCCGGGCAGCCAAACTCATGGTGTAAGCCGGCTGGCCAAAAAAAGGCGTCCACAGCCCCATGCCATCAGGGGGCACCTGGTCAGGCAGCAAACCCACGGCTTGGCCCGCGCGCAAGGCCTTGATCATTTGCCGCACACCGGACAAAGTCGTCGGCACTGCTTGCAAACCAGGACGCGTGCGCGACTGCGCCATGATCTTTGCCAAACTGGGCTTGCGCGAAGGCCTGAACAGCACCGTGAAAGGCCCGTATTGCACACTGAAACGTTCAGCAATGACTTGCGCTGCAACTTCAAAACAACCCAAATGCGGGGTCAACATCAAGACACCATCACCTGCTTGAAAAGCCGCCTCGATCACCGCAGCAGACTGCGGGCCCCACACCACGGGGGGCTTGTGCCCCATCCACAGGCGCGGCAGTTCTAAGGACAAGCATCCGGCTTGCCCTACCGCTTGCCAGACCTGGCCAAAAGGCAAACCTGCAGCAGCCACATTGGCCAAAAACCTGCGCCGGTAAGTTGCAGAAAGGCCCCATGCCAGCCACCCCACGACATGGCCCAGCGCGTGCAAGGCCCACAAGGGCCAATGAGAAAAGAATCGAAACCAAAAAATCATGATTAATTTGGTAAACTACCAAGGTCGCTGAGTTAAACGAGCAACTTGCAGGGCGACATGCACCTTCCACCCCATTTGGGCTGATTGTGCCTTGTCTGAAAAGACAATTCTGCTAAAGCGTTCGCCGGGGCTTCTGAGCAGCAGGCAGCGCAATGAAACATGCTAGCCATCACTTACAGGAGAACCCCATGGCCAAAGACTTTCTTTTTACTTCCGAATCAGTTTCCGAGGGTCACCCCGACAAGGTAGCCGATCAAATCTCGGACGGCATCTTGGACGCGATCTTCGCGCAAGACCCACGCAGCCGAGTGGCTGCTGAAACCTTGACCAACACAGGCCTGGTAGTCTTGGCCGGTGAGATCACCACCAACGCGCACGTGGACTACATCCAAGTGGCACGCGACACCCTCAAGCGCATTGGCTACGACAACACCGAATACGGCATCGACTACAAAGGTTGCGCCGTCATGGTTTGCTATGACAAGCAATCCAACGACATTGCCCAAGGCGTGAACCACGCTTCGGACGACCATCTGAACACCGGCGCGGGCGACCAAGGCTTGATGTTTGGTTACGCTTGCAACGAAACCCCCGACCTGATGCCCGCGCCCATTTATTACGCACACCGCTTGGTCGAGCGTCAAGCCCAGTTGCGCAAAGACGGCCGCCTGCCCTTCTTGCGCCCAGACGCCAAAAGCCAAGTGACTCTGCGCTATGTCGACGGCAAACCCCACAGCATCGACACCGTGGTTTTGTCCAGCCAGCACAGCCCCGACCAAAGTGAGACGCCTACCAAAATGAAGGCCAGCTTTGTGGAAGCCGTGATTGAAGAAATCATCAAACCCGTGCTGCCCAAAGAGTGGTTGAAAGACACCAAATACTTGATCAACCCCACCGGCCGCTTTGTGATTGGCGGACCGCAAGGCGATTGCGGTTTGACCGGTCGCAAAATCATTGTTGACACTTACGGCGGCGCATGCCCTCATGGCGGCGGCGCATTCTCTGGCAAAGACCCCTCCAAAGTCGACCGCTCAGCGGCTTATGCAGCACGCTATGTGGCCAAAAATATTGTGGCCGCAGGTTTGGCCACGAAGTGCCAAATTCAAGTGGCTTACGCCATTGGCGTGGCTCGCCCCATGAACGTGACCATTGACACCGAAGGCACAGGCGTGATCTCTGACGAGAAAATTGCCGCCTTGGTCAACGAGCACTTTGACTTGCGCCCCAAAGGCATCATTCAAATGCTTGATTTGTTGCGCCCGATCTACACCAAGACAGCAGCCTACGGCCATTTCGGCCGCGACGAGCCCGACTTCACCTGGGAGCGCACCAACCTGGCGGCCACATTGCGTGCAGCAGCTGGCCTGAAGTAATTCAGCAGCCTCCAAGCCCAAGGGCGCGCACCATCAGGTGCGCGCCTTTTTTTCACCCATGTCGGCAGTGTTAGAGTGTGATGTAGTTGCCAAAGGGGCAGTCAAAAAAGATTCTGACTACAACGGATCAGGAGACAGCATGCAAACATATCCCCTCTCACAGCGCTTGGCCACTTGCGCCAATGTCGCAGTCATCACTGCCTTCATGGGCCTGTCGTGTATGGCCTTGAGCGCCATGGCACAAATTCCCAATTACCCCAACAAATCGATCACCTTGATCGTGCCCTTCCCACCTGGCGGCTTGGCCGATATCGTGGCGCGCCCCGTGGCCGAGGCCTTGACGCGCGAGTTGGGCCAGCCCGTGGTGATTGAAAACAAAGGCGGCGCAGGCGGGGGCATTGGCATGGGCGTGGCCGCTCGCGCCAAGCCCGATGGCTATACGCTTTTGATGGCCTTGTCTTCTCTCACGGTGATTCCAGAAGCTGACACTTTGCTGGGCCGAAGCCCCATGTTTTTGCTCAGCGATTTGCGCCCCATTGCACGCTACACCGCCGACCCCACCGTGCTGGCCGTGCGCGCTGATGCGCCTTGGAAAACCGCGAAAGAATTCATTGAAGACGCACGCAAAAGACCTGGCAGTCTCAACTACGGATCGTCTGGCAATTACGGCACCATGCATGTGCCGATGGAAATTTTGGCGCAAACCGCCGGCGTGAAACTCACGCACATTCCCTTTACCGGTGCAGGCCCTGCCGTGGTGGCCTTGTTGGGAAGCCAAATTGACGCCGTCTCGACGGGCCCTGCCACTGTTTTGCAGCACGTCAAAGCTGGCAAAATTCGCGTGCTGGCGCACTGGGGCCATGAGCCCTTGGCCGCCCTGCCCGATGTGAGCAGCTTGAAAGATTTGGGCTTCAATGCCGAGTACGCGCAGTGGTCTGGCTTGTTCATCCCCAGCAGCACACCCGAACCCATCGCGCAGCGCCTTCGCAATGCCGCTCGGGCCGCAGCGCAAGACAACAAAGTGCGCGACATCATTCAAAACACGGGCAGTCCGGTGGTGTATTTGGACAGCCCTGAATTTGAAAAATATGTCCAAGCTGACGCCAAACGCATGACCGATGTGGTTAAAAAGATTGGGAAAGTTGAATGAACATCAAGCACCTGTGCCTTCTCATCGGCCTTGGCTGGAGCCTTTGCGCTGGGGCGCAAAACTACCCCAACCATCCCGTCAAAATTGTGGTCCCCTTTGCCGCTGGGGGGCCAGCCGACAACTACGCTCGCTTTCTGGCGCAGCGCCTGCAAGACAGCCTAGGGCAGTCCTTTGTGGTCGACAACAAGCCGGGCGCTGGCTCGGTCATCGGCACCGACTTGACGGCCAAGTCTGCACCCGATGGCTACACACTTTTGTTGATGTCCAACACCCAAACCGTCAACGAAACTCTGATTCCAAACAAACCCTACGCTTTGATGCGTGACTTTGTGGGCGTGGCCCCCATCAACTATTCAGACTTGGTGTTGGTCGTCAATCCCAGCAAAGGCATGAACAGTTTGGCCGATGTGATCCGCACGGCCAAAGCCCAACCGGGCAAATTGAACTATGCCTCTTCGGGCCCTGGCACGCCTTATCACATGGCCGGTGAGTTGTTCAAAAGCATGGCCCAAATCGACATGGTGCACGTGCCCTACAAGGGCAGCTCGGGCGCGCGCACAGACGTCATCAGTGGCCAAGTCGACATGATGTTTGATGCAGTGACCACCATGACAGAGCAAGTCAAAGCCGGCAAGGTCAAGGCCGTTGGCAGCAGTGGCAAGACGCGCTCTGATGTGCTGCCCGAAGTGCCCACCTTGAACGAAGCTGGCGTGCCCGGTTACGAGGCCACCATTTGGCTGGGCTTGATGGCCCCCAAAGGCACGCCCAAAGCCGTTGTCGACAAACTCAACGAAGCCGTCTCCAAAATTGCCAGCCAAGGCGATGTGCGCCAACTGTGGGCCAAACAAGGCGCTGCGCCCTTGGTCATGAACCCCGCGGTGTTTGAGAAATATTTACAAGACGACATCGCCAAGTGGGCTGGGGTGATCAAGTCGGCCAACATCAAACTCGATTGACTGCCTTGAAAACTTCTGTTCATCTTCTCAGTGGTGGTGCCGCACAAGGCTTGGTCAATGCACTGAAGACGTTCTTTGAAGCGGCACAGGGTGCATCTTTGTCCTGCATCTTTGGCGCTGTAGGCGCCATGCGGCAAAAGCTGATGGATGGCGCGCCATGCGATGTGCTTATCCTGACTGCGGCTTTGATCGAGCAGCTGACATCTACTGGCCAGGTGCAAGCAGGCAGCGCAAAGCCTTTGGGGGTTGTTAAAACTGGCGTTGCCGTCAAAACCAACACGCCTTGGCCGCAGCTTGAAACGGCGCAGCAATTAACGCAAGCCATGCGCTTGGCCACTGGCATTTATTTTCCCGACCCCCAATTGGCCACGGCTGGCATTCATTTCATGAAGGTGCTGCGCTCATTGGGCATTGATCAAGAGGTGGCGCACAAATTGCAGCCCTTTCCTAACGGCAATGCCGCCATGAACGCCATGGCCGCATGCGATGACCCGGCTGTGATTGGCTGCACGCAGGTGACCGAAATCTTGATCACGCCAGGGGTGGATTGGGTGGCCAATTTGCCCATCGAGTTTGAGCTGGCCACGGTCTACACCGCAAGCGTTTGCAGCGCCAGCAAAAACCCGCAAGCTGCCCATGCCTTGATCGACTTGCTTGCCAGCACCCAACACGCCGCGCTGCGTGCGCAAGGCGGCTTTTTGCCGGTGCCAAGTCAACTCCAATAGCCTGATCGCGGCGATGGCCAACGATTGCCTTTGGCTCTTCATCACAGGCTTGGCCCTGTGACCAAAAAAGTTAAAGGTCTTTCCCCACCCCTCTTGAAATCCAGCCAAAAACCCTTATCATTAGCACTCGCAGAAGATGAGTGCTAGCAACCTGCTAGCCTAATTTATGAGTTCAAAAGTATTCATTTGAATGAGTGCTGCGTTTTTTAACCCTCGTTTCATATTTAGGAGATGCAATGAAACTACGTCCTCTGGGCGATCGCGTGATCGTCAAACGTGTCGAAAGCGAAACAAAAACTGCCTCTGGCATTGTCATTCCTGACGCGGCTGCAGAAAAGCCCGATCAAGGCGAAGTCTTGGCCGTTGGCCCAGGCAAGAAAAACGACAAGGGCGACCTGATCGCCATGAATGTCAAAGTCGGCGACCGTGTGTTGTTCGGCAAGTACAGCGGCCAAACCGTCAAGGTGGCTGGTGACGAACTGTTGGTCATGAAAGAAGAAGACCTCTTCGCCGTGGTCGAGTAATTGATTTAAATATTTTTATTAGGAGCTATTCAACATGGCAGCAAAAGACGTAGTTTTTGGCGGCGAAGCCCGCGCCCGCATGGTCGAAGGTGTGAACATCTTGGCCAACGCAGTGAAAGTCACCTTGGGCCCTAAAGGCCGCAATGTGGTGCTCGAGCGCTCTTTCGGCGCCCCTACCGTGACCAAGGACGGTGTGTCCGTGGCCAAAGAGATCGAACTCAAAGACAAACTGCAAAACATGGGTGCGCAGATGGTCAAGGAAGTCGCATCCAAAACTTCCGATAACGCTGGCGACGGCACCACCACAGCGACTGTGTTGGCCCAAGCCATCGTGCACGAAGGCATGAAATATGTGGCCGCTGGCATGAACCCCATGGACCTCAAGCGCGGCATTGACAAAGCAGTGACTGCTTTGATCGAGCAGCTCAAGAAAGCCTCCAAAGCCACGACCACCAACAAAGAGATCGCCCAAGTTGGCTCCATCTCTGCCAACAGCGACAGCAGCATTGGCGACATCATTGCCAAAGCCATGGACAAAGTGGGCAAAGAAGGCGTGATCACTGTGGAAGACGGCAAGTCTTTGGACAACGAGCTCGACATCGTTGAAGGCATGCAGTTTGACCGCGGCTACCTCTCGCCATACTTCATCAACAACCCCGAAAAACAAGCTGCTTTGCTCGACAACCCCTTCGTGTTGTTGTTTGACAAGAAGATCAGCAACATTCGTGATTTGCTGCCCACATTGGAAGCTGTTGCAAAAGCAGGCCGTCCTTTGTTGATCATTGCCGAAGAAGTCGAAGGCGAAGCCTTGGCCACTTTGGTGGTCAACACCATCCGCGGCATCTTGAAAGTTGTGGCTGTCAAGGCACCTGGTTTTGGCGATCGCCGCAAAGCCATGTTGGAAGACATTGCCATCTTGACTGGCGGCAAAGTGATTGCTGAAGAAGTTGGCCTGACACTTGAAAAAGTGACATTGGCTGATTTGGGCCAAGCCAAACGCATCGAAGTGGGCAAAGAAAACACCATCATCATTGATGGTGCAGGCGCCGCTGGCGACATCGAAGCGCGTGTGAAACAAATTCGCGTGCAAATCGAAGAAGCCACCAGCGACTACGACCGCGAAAAACTGCAAGAGCGTGTGGCCAAGTTGGCTGGCGGTGTTGCCGTGATCAAAGTTGGCGCTGCCACCGAAGTCGAAATGAAAGAGAAAAAAGCCCGCGTGGAAGATGCACTGCACGCCACACGCGCTGCCGTGGAAGAAGGCATTGTGGCTGGCGGCGGTGTGGCTTTCTTGCGCGCTCGTCAAGCCATTGGCACCGTCAAAGGTGACAATGCTGACCAAGACGCTGGCATCAAGCTGGTGCTCAAAGCGATTGAAGCGCCTTTGCGCGAGATCGTGTACAACGCTGGCGGCGAGCCTTCTGTTGTGGTCAACGCCGTGATGGCTGGCAAGGGCAACTTTGGCTTTAACGCAGCCAATGACACCTACGGCGACATGATCGAAATGGGCATCTTGGATCCCACCAAAGTCACACGCACTGCTTTGCAAAATGCAGCGTCTGTGGCCTCTTTGATGTTGACCACCGAGTGCATGATCTCCGAAGCTCCGAAAGAAGAAGCTGGCGGCGGCGGCATGCCCGATATGGGCGGTATGGGCGGTATGGGCGGCATGGGCATGTAATGTGCTCCGCTTCAAAGGTCTCACAAGGCCTTTGATCAACTGCAAAAAACCCCGTCTTCAAGGCGGGGTTTTTTATGGGCGTTTAAAATTCGCACCTGCTCAAGGACTCTCATGACCCCTGTTTCATTTCACCAACAGCACGGCGTGATGCTGCTCAAATACGCCGGCATCAGTTTCATCTCGGGTGCTGTGAACCACGGCTTCTTCACTGGGGCGCGCTCTCTTTGGACGGCCGCCATCGGCATTGTCTTGTTTGTCACTGGCGCCTGGATGGAGCACCGCAGCAACCACGCGCCCAGCAAGCAAGGCTTGTTTCAATCGCTGTGGTTGGGCACGCTCTTGTCGATTGGCCTGGGGTTTTTCACTGGCGGTTTGCAACACTTTCCAGACTCGCCCGCACGCAGTGCGTGGGTCGTGCCTTTGGGGTTTTTCATCTCTGTTGTGGCGCTGGTGGCCACCTTGCAAATTCGCTGGCTGCGCGCTGTGACGGGCTACACCCTGACAGTGGGGCTCTTGGTCAGTGCGCTGAGTTGGGGTGCTTACCAAGGCTTTGAGCACAACCCACAATGGGCAGCTGGCGATCACTCTCATGATTCACAAGCCACCTCAGGCTCAAGCGATAACCATGCACAAGTCGCGCCCAGCTCCGATATGGTGGTCTCGCGCAGCATTGAAGTGTCCATGAACGATCAAATGCGTTTCACGCCTGAGCGCATCTCGGTGCAACAAGGAGAGACGATCCGATTTGTGCTCACCAATGCAGGCAGTTTGGTGCATGAAATGGTCTTGGGCAGCCCGCAAGACATTCAAGCACATGCCAAAGAAATGCAAGAGATGGCGCAAAGCAGCAAGGGGAACAATGCAAGCCACGCTCACGGCAATCACACTGCAGCCAAAGCCTTGAGTGTGCCGGCCGGCGAAACACGTGAATGGGTCATCCGTTTTGATGATGTCATTGAATTGGAGATGGCCTGCTTGGTGCCTGGCCACTTGGAGGCCGGCATGCGCGGTGCATTGAGCGTCAAAGCAGCTGCATCCATGGACCACAGCCAACACAAACACTGAGTGCTGCCAGGGCAGTCATTCACAGCCCATCGGGGCTTAACGCAGGCGCTTTAGCAATTGCGCCGTTGATGCATCCAAACCCTGTGCATTGCCGGAAATGAGGCGCGCATGAATGTCTTTGGCCAAAACTTTGCCCAACTCTACACCCCATTGGTCAAAGCTGTTGATGCCCCACACCGCACCACTGACAAACACACGGTGTTCTTGCAAGGCAATCAATGCGCCCAAATTAAATGGCGTTAAATCTTCGAGCACTATAAAACTGCTGGGCCGGTTGCCAGGGAAATTCTTGTGCCCACCTGCATCTGTTTGACCCAGCATCAAGGCTTGTGCTTGCGCCAACGCATTGGACAGCAGCAAAGCTTGGTGATCGGGCAAGGGGTGCACAGCATTTTTCACCGCCACAAATTCAAGCGGCACCACATCTGAGCCTTGGTGCAACATTTGAAAAAAAGCATGCTGCCCATTGGTGCCCGGCTCGCCCCACAAAACAGGCGCAGTGCCGAAGTGCAGGCGTTGCCCAGCGCGGTCGACCTGCTTGCCATTGCTCTCCATTTCAAGCTGCTGCAAGTAAGCTGGAAAGCGTTTGAGCGCGCTGTGATAAGGCGCCAAACAGCGGCTGGTGTAATTCAAAAAGTTGCGGTACCACACATCGAGCAAGCCCAATCGAATGGGCAAATTCTGGGGTGCATCGGCCGATTGAAAATGTTGGTCCATGGCGTGTCCGCCGGCCAAAAATGCGCGGAAATTTTCAGAGCCCGTGGCCATGGCCAATGGCAAGCCAATGGCCGACCACAACGAATAGCGCCCGCCCACCCAGTCCCAAAATCCAAAGCAAGTCTCAATGCCAAATTTCGCAGCAGCCTCAACGTTGGTGGTCAGGGCTGCAAAGTGAGCCGATACATCCGTGCCGCCTTGTGCTTCAAACCACCGCTTGGCCGACAAGGCATTGGTCATGGTCTCTAAAGTGGTGAAAGTTTTCGATGCCACCAAAAACATCGTGCTGTGCGCCTTCAAACCTCGCAACACCGCATCGAGTTCATGGCCATCGACATTGGAGATAAAGTGAAAGCGCTTGCCTGTTTGGGCATAGGCTTGCATCGCCAACACCGCCATTTGCGGGCCTAAGTCAGAGCCGCCAATGCCGATATTGACCACATCGGTGATTTGCGAGTTGCTGCGCACTTGTTCGGCAAACGCCAGCATGGCGTTCAAAGTAAGGTGCACGTCCTTGAGCGCAGTTCGCATGCTGCTGGGCCAAAACGTTGCGCCGTCTTCAGGGTGCCTGAGCAACCAGTGCATGACTGCGCGGTCCTCGGTGTTGTTGATGGCCTGGCCTTGAAACATGCGATCGCGCTGTGCCAAGACACCGGTCTGATCAAGCAAGTCAAGCAACTGCGTTTGAACGTTTGCATCCCAATGGTTCTTGGACAAATCGGCAAACACGCCCGGGGCTTCTTGGCTGAAATACGCTGCACGCCCCGCATCTTGGGCAAAGGCCTGGCGCAAATCAAACCCCGCAAACGCCTCAGCGCTGCTTAGCAATTGCGCCCAAGCAGGCGTTTGATCGCAGCGCATCTCAGGCTATCGCCGCAGCCAGCATCAAGCCTTCGAGCTTGACCGCATCGGCGCAAAAAGCCCGTATACCTTCGGCCAATTTTTCTGTGGCCATGGCATCTTCGTTCATGGCAAAGCGGAAACCCGCTTCGTCGTAGGTCAGCGCTGGCAAGTCCAGGGCACGCGCGGCTTGGGGCTCCAAGGCAGCGCTCAAAGGCGTCTCGTTGGCGGCCAGCAAGGCCAACAAGTCTGGGCTGATGGTCAGCAAGTCACACCCTGCCAAGGCCACGATTTGCCCGACGTTGCGAAAACTCGCGCCCATCACTTCGGTGCCAATGCTGTGCTTTTTGTAATGGTTGTAAATGGCACGCACCGATTGAACGCCTGGGTCGTTGGCCCCTGCGTTGGCCGCTTCATCCCACTGTGCACCCGCGGTTTTTTTGTACCAGTCGTAAATGCGTCCAACGAAGGGCGAGATCAATTGCACTTGGGCTTGGCCGCAAGCCACCGCTTGCGCAAAAGAAAACAGCAGCGTCAAGTTGGTATGGATGCCCTCGCGCTCGAGTTCCGCCGCTGCTTGGACACCTTCCCAAGTGGATGCGATTTTGATCAGCACCCGCTGGCGCGTGATGCCCTGGGCTTCGTACAAGGACATCAAGCGGCGCGCGCGCGCCAATGTGGCCGTCTTGTCAAAGCTCAGCCGTGCGTCAACTTCGGTGGAGACGCGGCCCGGGATGGTCTTTAAAATTTCGCAACCGAATCGCACCAAGAGGTGGTCCATCACCACGTCCATGGGCTGGCCTTTGTGCTCGGCCACCGCCTGGGTCAACAAAGGTGCGTACTCTGGCTTTTGCACCGCCTTCAAGATCAAGGAAGGGTTGGTGGTGGCGTCTTGCGGCTGAAATTGCGCCAATTGTTTGAAGTCGCCTGTGTCTGCAACCACGGTGGTGTATTTTTTAAGAGCGTCGAGTTGGTTCATGAAAATATTTCCTCTGAATACTTGAATTATCAATGAAACAAAGTTACATTACAAACTCATTTTTATGTAACTAATCAACATGGCCTTTGATTTAGTCTTTTTTGGCGGCACCGGTGATCTGGTTTGGCGCAAACTGATGCCCGCTTTGTTTCAAGCTTTCCGACACGGCACGCTGCCTGAGGGCGGGCGCATCATCGGGGTGGCGCGCGACCCCATGACAGACGCGCAGTACCGCACGCTGATCCAGTCGCGTTTTGCCCAAGTCGAGGGCTCTAAGCGCCCCAACGATGAAGAATTTTCCAGATTTGCGGCCTTGTTGCATTACGAGCGGGTGGATTTGTCCAACCCGGCAGATTACGCCCAATTGGGCGCTCGATTGGCCGAGCGCGAAACCACATCGGTGGTGATGTACTTGGCCACCGCCCCAAGTTTGTTCAAAACCGTGTGCGAACAACTGGCCGCAGCCCAACTGAACACCCCCAAAACCCGCATCGTACTGGAAAAGCCTCTGGGCCATGACCTTCAGTCCAACCGAGCCATCAACGCCAGTGTGCGCAGTGTCTTTGCCGAGCACCAGGTGTTTCGCATTGACCATTACCTGGGCAAGCCTTCGGTGCAAAATTTGTTTGCCATGCGCTTTGGCAACGCCTTGTTTGAGCCCTTGTGGCGGCGTGAGCACATTGCCAACATTCAAATCACCATCGCCGAAGAACTGGGCGTAGAAAAGCGCGGCGCGTTTTACGAGAACACCGGCGCCCTGCGCGACATGGTGCAAAACCACGCGCTTCAATTGCTCTGCGCCCTTGCCATGGAGCCGCCCATCAACTCCCATGCCGATGCGATTCGCGATGAAAAGCTCAAGGTCTTGCGTGCCCTCAAACCGTGGACAACAGAAACCTTAGGCCAGCATGTGGTGCGCGGGCAATACAGCGCAGGCAATGTGAATGGTCAAGCGGTGCCAGGCTACCGCGAGGAGGTCGGCGTCAACCCCAACAGCCACACCGAAACATTTGTGGCCCTGCGCACTGAGATTGCCAACTGGCGCTGGGCGGGCGTGCCTTTCTACATCCGCACTGGCAAGCGTTTGGCCTCACGCGAAGCTCACATCGAAATCAATTTCAGACCCACACCGCACGCCATTTTTCAATCACCGGCTGGCGCGGTGAACAAGTTGATCATTCACCTGCAGCCCAAAGACGGTTTGGAGTTGCACTTGTTTGCACAAGGCCAAAACACGCGAAGCAAAGACGGCAGCCCAGCAGGGCAAACCTTGAGCCCTGTGCATTTGGACTTGGATTTTGACAAACGCTTTGGCAGCGAACGCGTCGGTGCTTATGAGCGTTTGCTGCTCGATGTTTTGGCCGGACGCCTGAATTTGTTCGTGCGCAGTGACGAGCAAGAAGAGGCTTGGCGCTGGGTTGAACCCGTCATGCAGCATTGGGCCCACGACACCCAAGGCCCCCGGCTTTACACCGCGGGCACCTGGGGGCCCAGTGCATCGAGCGCCATGATTGCACGCGATGGTTTTTGCTGGTCAGAAGAAATTTAACTGCCCTGATCTGAGCACCAAGGAGTTTTCATGCTAGACCGTATCAAAGCTTCATTGCCCTCACTGGCCCCTGCCGAACAGCGCGTGGGGAAATTGGTTTTGCTCGACCCCCGCGCTTTTGCCAACTTGCCCGTGACAGAGTTGGCAGACCGCGCGCACGTGAGCAAACCCACCGTGGTGCGTTTTTGCCGCAGCGTGGGCTATGACGGCTTGTCGGACTTCAAACTCAAGCTCGCTGGCAGCGTGAGCGAGGGCGTGCCCTTCATTCACCGCAGCGTGGACGCTGACGACAAAACCAGCGATGTGGCCGTCAAAGTGATCGACAACACGGTGGCGGCTTTTTTGAAATACCGCAACGATGCGAGCTTTTCCGCGTTAGACCAATGCGCCAATCTGCTGGCACTGACACACAAAACCGGCAAGCGCATTGAGTTTTATGGCGTGGGCAACTCGGGCATTGTGGCGCAAGATGCGCAGCACAAATTTTTCCGTTTGGGTGTCAACGCCATTGCCTACAGCGACGGCCACATGCAAGTCATGAGTGCCTCCATGCTGGGCAAAGGTGACTGCGTGGTGGTGATCTCCAACTCTGGGCGGACACGCGATTTGATGGACGCCTGCGACATCGCACGCAAGCGCGGGGCCACCACCATTGTGATCACGGCCAGTGGCTCACCCTTGGCCACAGCGGGGCAAATTCATTTGTCGGCAGACCACCCCGAGGGCTATGACCGCTACAGCCCCATGGTCTCGCGTTTGCTCCACTTGTTGATCATTGACATTTTGGCCACCACGGTGGCGCTGCGCATAGGCGAGTCTCTGCAGCCGGGGCTGCGTGACATGAAAAACAATTTGCGCAGCAAGCGCTATACCTGAACGTCACTGGGCTTAATGCCGCCCCTCCTGTACTGCATGGCACGCAATCTGAATGCCATTGAGATTTTGCAGTACAGGACGCTCGGCTTTGCACCGCGAATTGGCCAAGGGGCAGCGCGGGTGAAAGCTGCAGCCCGATGGCGGGTTCAATGGGTTGGGCACCTCGCCTTGAACGGGCGTGCGTGCACGCCCGGTGTCTTTCATTTTTGGTATAGCATCGAGCAGCATGCGCGTGTAGGGGTGCTGCGGGTTGGAGAACAAACTTTGTTTGTCTGCCAACTCGACGAGTTGCCCCAAGTACATCACGCCCACCTTGTCGCTCACATGGCGCACCACCGCCAAATTGTGGGAGATGAACAAGTAGGTCAAGCCCCGCTCGCGCTGCAAATCTTTCATGATGTTGAGCACTTGCGCTTGCACGCTCACATCGAGCGCAGAGGTAGGCTCGTCGCAAACCAGAAATTCAGGCGCGGTGGCCAAGGCCCGCGCAATTGAAATGCGTTGACGCTGACCGCCAGAGAACTGGTGCGGGTACTTGACCATGTCCAAAGCCGACAGGCCCACCGATTGGAGCAACTCGACCACGCGGGCCTCAAGCTCATCTGCGTCGTGAATCAAACCATGCTCGTGCAACGGCTCGCCCACAATGGCTTGCACCGTCCAGCGCGGGTTCAGGCTGGCATAAGGGTCTTGAAAAATCATTTGAATGCGCTGGCGTATTTGCCGCGCATCTTTGGATTTGAAAGCGGCGTGGGCGTCTTGACCATCGAAGCGCAAGCCGCCACGTGTGGGTTCATACAAACCCACCAGCAAACGCGCCACGGTGCTTTTGCCGCAGCCAGATTCACCGACCAAGGCCAATGTTTTGCCTTTTTCAATTTCAAAACTCACGCCGTCCACGGCTTTCAAAAGCTGGCGCGGTTTGCCCTCCATCACGCGGTTGAGCCAAGGCGCTGAGACGTCAAAAGTTTTGGCCAAATCATGCGCCACGACCAAGGGTGGCGATGCTTGGGGAGCTTTGATCTGCTCGCTCATGCTGTTGCTCCCGCGTGCAGCCAGCAGGCTACTTGAGTTTGCTCAAAGCGCTCGGTCAGAACCAACTCTGGCCGCTCTTGCCTGCAACGCGCTTGCACTTGGGGGCAGCGCGGATTGAAGGCGCAACCCGGTGGAATGGCGTTCAAACGCGGCATGGCCCCGTCAATTTGATTGAGCCGTTCACGGTCGACTTCAATGTCCGGAATCGAGGCCATCAGACCTGCGGTGTAAGGGTGCTCGGGGTGGTTGATGACTTGGTGCACCGGGCCAATTTCAACAATGCGCCCTGCGTACATCACGGCCACGCGGTCGCAGGTTTCAGCGATCACACCCATGTCGTGCGTGATCAGCATCACAGCGGCGCCATGTTTTTTGCAAATGCTTTTGAGCAAGCTGATGATTTGCGCTTGAATTGAGACGTCCAGCGCGGTGGTGGGTTCATCGGCCACAATCAATTGGGGCTCGGCGGCCAGCGCCAATGCGATCACCACGCGCTGGCGCATGCCACCCGAAAACTGGTGCGGGAAGTGGTCAATGCGCTCAGTGGCGGCAGAAATGCCAGTGTCTTGCAACAACTCGATGGCACGTTGGCGCGCCTGTTCATGGGATAAAGGCAAGTGAGCTTGTATGGTTTCGATCAACTGCTTGCCCACCGAATAAAGCGGATTCAATGACGTCAAAGGGTCTTGAAAAATCGCGCCAATCTTGCGGCCTCGAATGCTGCGCATTTGGTCGTTGTTCAAGTTGTCAATGCGCTGGCCTTGCAGAAAAATTTCTCCACCCGCAATGCGCCCAGGTGGCTCGAGCAAGCCAATGATGGAGGCCCCCGTCAAGGACTTGCCAGCCCCCGACTCACCCACCACACCCAAAATTTCTCCGGGTGCTATCTCAAACGAAATGCCATCGATCGCACGCAAAGTGCCATGGCGACTTGGAAATTCCACCACCAAATTTTTAACTTGCAAAAGACTCATGGAAGTGTGCTCAAGGCTTGCAGCAGGAAGTGTTCAACATAATTTCAACGAAGGCGCGGATTCAGTGCATCACGCAGCCAGTCACCCAACAAATTGACCGACAACGCAATCAAAACCAAGGTCAGGCCTGGAAAAATAGTGATCCACCATTCACCCGAGAACAAGTAGTCATTGCCAATGCGGATCAAGGTGCCCAGCGAAGGCGAGGTGGGCGGAACGCCCACGCCCAAGAAGGACAAAGTGGCCTCGGTGATGATGGCCGTGGCCACTTGAATGGTGGCCAGCACCATGACCGGCCCCATCACATTGGGCAGCACGTGGTGCACCATGATGCGCAAGGGCGCAACGCCCGTCACGCGGGCTGCTTGCACATATTCTTTGTTGCGTTCGACCAAAGTAGTGCCTCTGACCGTGCGCGCGTATTGCACCCAACCGGTCAGCGAGATCGAGACGATCAAGACACCAAACGCAAGCGACTCATCGGCATTGGGAAACAAAGCGCGGCCCACACCAGCGATCAACAAGGCCACCAAGATGGCGGGAAAGGACAGCATCACATCGCACAGGCGCATGAGAAATGCGTCGATCCAACCGCCCCTGTAACCGGCCAGCAATCCGAAAGACACACCCACAAAGACCGAGACCAAAACCGAAGCAAAACCGACCACCAATGAAATGCGCGCACCATAAATCAAGGCCGACAAAATGTCGCGGCCTTGATCGTCTGTGCCCAAGAAGTATTTGCGCGAACCCTCGGCCATCCAGGCCGGGGGCAAGCGCGCATCCATCAACTCCAGACTGGCCAAATCAAACGGGTTGGTGGGCGAGACCCAAGCGGCAAACACCGAACAAAAGATGCACACCACAGCAATGAAGGCAGCAGCCATGGCAGTGGGTGACTGCCTGAAACTGTAACCCACATCGCTGCTGAACCATCGTGAAACCGCATTGAACATGCCTTAATTGACCTTCACATGCTTCCACAACATGATGTTGTCAGGCCACTGGACCAGGTCGATGTTTTTCTTCACACCCCACAGCAAAGCTTGTTGGTGCAACGGTATGTGCCCGACTTCGTCTTGGTGCAGTTTCATGGCGGTATGAATCATTTCATTGCGCTTTTTGTCGTCGGTCTCTGAGCCCACCTTGACCGTCAGGTCATCAATTTGCGCGTTGCTGTACGCGCCCAAGTTGAACTGGCCGCGCCCGCCATCACCGGGGGTGGACATGATGGGGTAGAGCACGTTGTGTGCGTCCACCGTGCTGGCGGTCCAGCCCAACATGTAAAAGCTGGTGTCACGGCGCAAAATTTTGGGAAAGTACGTGCCCTTGGTCTCAGCTTCTAAATTGATTTTCACACCCACACGGGCCAAGTTGGCGGCCACAGCTTGGCAAATTTCTGAATCGTTGACGTAGCGGTCGTTGGGGCAGTTCATCTTGACTTCAAAGCCGCTGGGGTAACCGGCTTCGGCCAACAACTTTTTAGATGCCTCAGGGTCATAAGGCAAGCGCTTGGCCAAGTCGGGGGCAAAACCGCGCACCTGGGGTGGCAGCATCAAAGCCACCGGCACAGCAGCGCCGCGCATCACACGGGACTTGATGGTCTCGATGTCAATGGCTTGGTAGAAGGCTTTGCGCACGCGCACATCTTTGAAGGGGTTCTTGCCTTTGATGTTGGAGAACAGCAGTTCGTCACGCTTTTGGTCCATGCCTAAGAAGATCACGCGCAGTTCAGGGCCTTGCATCATTTTCAAATTGGGGCTGGCTTTGACGCGCTCGACGTCTTGCACAGGCACGGGGTCCATCACATCAATTTCGCCTGAGAGCAAAGCGGCAATGCGAGTGGCATCGTTGCCGATGGGGGTGAAGATCACTTCGTCCACATTGCCGTCGATCTTGCCCCAATAACTGCCGTTGCGCGAGAAGGTGGTGCGCACACTGGGTTGGCGCTCGCGCACACGGAATGGGCCTGTGCCGTTGGCGCGGAAAGACGCCGCATTTTCAATGCCTTTGCGCCGGTCCACCGGCTTGGTGGCCTGGTTGTCTTCACACCATTTTTTGCTCATCATCAACCAGCCGGTGAACAGCTCAGGCAGGATGGGAAACGGCGCTTTGGTGATGAACTCCAGCGTGTGGTCGTTGATTTTTTTGATCTCTTTGATCTGGCCCACATAGCTCTTCATGTCGGAGCCATCGCCACCGGCGCGCTCGTAGTTGAAGATCACATCGTCTGCTGTGAAAGGTGTGCCGTCATGGAACTTGACGTTTTTACGCAATTCAAAACGCCACACAGAAGGCGACGTTTGCTTCCAAGAAGTGGCCAAGCCCGGGGCGAGTTTGTAGTCGGGCGTGCGCGTGACCAAGGGCTCATAGACATTGCCGACCACCGATATTTGCAAGGTCTCGTTCAAGGAGTGCGGATCCAAAGACAGCGCATCGCCCTGGTTGGCCACCCGCAAAGTGACGGCTTGCGCTGCGCCTGCGCACAAGGCCATCGCGCACAGTGCTGAGACCGTGGTCAAGGAAGGTTTGAATTTTTGTTGTTTCATTGGAGCTCCTCTGGTAAAAAAAAATAATCTAACCCCAAAGCAATGCTTGCTCCACCAAACTGGCATGCAAGGCAGCGCCCAAGGGCAAGATGTCGTCGTTGAAATCGTAGCGGCTGTTGTGCAAGGGGTGCGGGCCTGGGCCATCGACTGCGCCTTGACCAATGCGCAAGTATGCACCCGGCACGGCTTGCAGCATGAAAGAAAAATCTTCGCCGCCCATGCTGGGCGTCATGTTGCGCCAAACGCGCTCGGCCCCCACCAAGGTGGTGGCCACATCGGCTGCAAAGTTGGCCTCGGGCACGGTGTTGACGGTGGCTGGGTAGACGCGCTCGTAGATCACATGGGCCGAAGCGCCAAAGCCCTGCGCGACCGATTGGCACAGCTGCGTCAATCGGTCTTCAATTTGTTGCTGAATGGCTTCGCTGTAGGTGCGCACAGTGCCCACCAAAGTGGCCTCGCCCGGTATGACACTCATGGCGCCGGGGTTGCCCGCTTGCATGGAGCAAATGCTCAGCACGGCCTGGTCGAAAGCAGACAAGTTGCGCGAGACAATGCTTTGTGCCGCGGTAATGATGTGCCCTGCCACCAGCACCGGATCCACCCCTTGATTCGGCCTGGCGCCATGGCCGCCCTTGCCGCGGATTTGAATTTCAATCCGGTCCACTGCGGCTTGCATGGGCCCCGGTGTCACGCCAATCACGCCCAGCGGCGTTTCAGGCGAGTTGTGTTGTGCGTAGACCTGCTCGCAAGCAAAGCGCTCAAACAGGCCGTCTTCCATCATGGCACGTGCGCCCGCAAAGCCTTCTTCACCGGGCTGAAAAATCAGCACGGCAGTGCCGTCAAAATGCCGCGTCTCTGCCAAATAGCGTGCTGCGCCCAGCAGCATGGCCGTGTGCCCATCGTGACCGCAGCCGTGCATCAAGCCGGGGTGAATGGATTTCCAAGCCGCGTCGTTGTGCTCGGGCAATGGCAGCGCGTCCATGTCCGCGCGCAAGCCAATCATGCGACCAGGCTTGGCAGCACTGTGGCCCTTGCCGTGCACCAAGGCCACCACGCCGGTTTTGCCCAAGCCCGTGTGCACGGCGTCTACGCCGCAGACCTTCAAAGCTTCGATCACGCGGGCCGAGGTGTAGACCTCTTCAAATCCCAACTCGGGGTGCGCGTGCAAGTCACGCCTGAATGAGGTCAGTTCTGGGTGAAATTTGGCAATGTGCGCAAAGGCGCGGCCATGCGCCATGCCGGCGCGCAAAATTTGCTCTTGCATTGTTTGTGGCGCTTGTTGCATGTGACTCAGTGCCCCCCTACTTTGCCTACCCGAAGCCGAGGGTCCACCGCAAAATACAAAAGGTCAACCACCAAATTGATGGCCACAAAAATCAGCGCAATCAAGCACAAGTAAGCGGCCATCACAGGAATATCAGCAAAGGTCACTGCCTGAATGAAGAGCAAGCCCATGCCAGGCCACTGAAACACAGTTTCGGTGATGATGGCAAAGGCAATCAAGCCGCCCAGTTGCAAGCCCGTGATGGTCATGACGGGCACCAAAGTGTTTTTCAAGGCGTGGCCAAAATGAATGCTGCGATTGGACAAACCCCGTGCCCTTGCAAATTTGATGTAGTCGGTGCGCAGCACCTCGAGCATTTCAGCGCGCACCAAGCGCATGATCAAGGTCAGCTGAAAAATAGCCAAGGTGACAGCCGGCAAAACAATATGATGCCAGCCTTTGGCGGTGAGCAAACCGGTGCTCCACCAACCGATTTGGACCACCTCACCGCGACCAAAACTGGGGAACCAACCCAGGCCCACTGCGAAGATCAAAATCAACAAAATACCGATCAAAAATGTGGGCAATGACACGCCCAAAAGAGACACCGTCATGAGCAACTGACTGCCCCATGTGCCCCTGCGCAGCGCTGCATAAACGCCCATGGGAATGCCGATCAGCAAGGCCATGCTGGCGGCCATCAGGGCCAACTCCAAGGTGGCAGGAAAACGCTCAGCGATCAGGCGTGAGACTTTGGCGCCTTGGCGCAGGCTCAGGCCAAATTCTCCTTGCACCGCATTGGTCAAGAAATGCCAGAACTGCACCACAAAAGGCTGGTCTAGCCCCAAGTCACGGCGCAACTCGACAATTTGCTCGGTGGTGGCGTCTTGGCCCAGCAAGAACACAATGGGGTCGCCGACGTATTGAAACAGCAAAAACGCTATGAAAGCCACAGCGACCATGACCAAGACCGCTTGTATCAAGCGTTGAAGCACAAAAGCAAACATTAAGCTCCCAAAAAGACCGCATCGCAACAAGTACGCAAAGCCCATGCCCTGCGCGCGCAAATCTACGCAGTGACTATGCAACAAGTGGGCCCGCCCTTGCCAGAGGGAAATCCCCACAAAGGGGCATGGTAAGCGAAAAAAACCCCACCATGTTGCCACAGCGGGGGTTTTGGATTTCTAAATCAACTGGCTCAAAGCCAGCTTCAAATTAGAAAGCGTGCTTCACACCAAACTCGTAGCCGGTAGAAGAAGCGTTAGCAGCTGTCGTAGAACCGTTCAAAGCAACAGCAGAACCGCCGCTGTTAGCCAAGCGTGCGTATGTTGTGTACAGGTCTGTACGCTTGCTCAAAGGCATCACGAAACCCAGCGCAGTTTGCTTGGCTTCAACAGCACCAGTTTTTCTGTCAGACATGGAGATGCGGAAAGTACCGCCAGCCATTGGCACCAAAGCACCAATCACGCTGCCTTTGGTGTCAGAAGCGCCAGTGTTCTTAGTGAGGTTGGACTGAGCCATCAACTTGGCAACACCCAGGTCGTAAGAACCTGCGAAGTTGGAAGTCTTGTTGGAAGTCGAAGCCGCTGTAGAAGCACTTGTGTTCACTGTGCTGGTGGCATAAGCCAAGCTCAAAGCGCCTTGGTCATATGTGAAGCGGATGCCATTGCCGTCGCCATTTTGGGCAGCAGTAGAAGCGTTTTCGCCCATGTAGGTTTGTGCCCAGATTTTGAAGCCGCTGATGGAAGGCGACAACCAACCAATGCTGTTGGAAGCACGAACGCCAACGTTACCACCGCTGAAGGCGGCAATGGTTGTGCCGACACCGTTTGTGCCAAACGGATCGTATGCTGTCTCAGACCAGAACTGGGGCGTGTAGTCACGACCCAAACGCAACTCACCCATGCTGCCTTCAAGGCTGACGGTAGAACGGCGATTGAAAGTCAAGCCTTGGTTACGGGCATTGATAGCAGAGTTTTTGCCATCTGCAGAATTCCAAGCAGGCAACGATTGGTTGTTGTTGCTGGTACCAGCGCCAGAGCCGTCGTCGTTGTTGACGCCAGCTTCGAGCCAGAAGGAGGCTTTCATGCCACCGCCGAGGTCTTCAACACCGCGGAAACCCAAACGGCTAGAGTTGTAGCCAGAGTTGCGCAGTTGTGTTTTGTTGCTGAGGGAGCCTTTGCCTACTGCATAGCCCGCGTCAACGATACCAAACAATGTGACAGAAGATTGAGCCATGGCGGCGCCAGAAGCAGCCAACACAGCCAGTGCAATCAGGGATTTTTTCATTTGAGAAGTTCTCCAAGGTTTAACAAGGGCCCCAGTTCTAGTGTTTGCACAATTGCAAAGCACCTTCACCCTGAGCCAACCTCCGATAGGGAAGTTGGGTCTATTGAACCAGAGGCCAAGCCCATCCACAAAGAAAACCTGCATTCAGATGGGTTTTATGTTGTTCGCTTGCAACAAGTCCGCCCTGCAGCGGGCCATAAACCCTGCGCTACACTGCGCCCATGCCCATTGACGCTCTGATTCACGCCACCGACAGCGCATTGCGCACCTTGTTTGCCAAGCCGCGTGCTGCCCGGGCCTGCCCTTTGCCCCCCGCAGACAGCGCCACCCGCGCCTTGAGCCACGCGGAGAAAGCGCTCTGTGCGGCCTTGATGCGAGTGAACCACGTGGGCGAGATTTGCGCGCAGGCGCTTTATACGGGGCAGTCCTTGGCCTCTAGCAACCCCGCTTTGAAGCTTCAGCTTGAGGCTGCCTGCCGCGAGGAAACGGACCACTTGGCCTGGACTTCAGAGCGCCTAGAGCAACTGGGCAGCCACCCATCGCTCTTGAACCCCCTGTGGTACGCCGGCGCCTTCGCCATTGGCTTTGGCGCAGGCAAATTGGGGGGTGACAAGCTCAGCCTTGGCTTTGTGGTGGAAACCGAGCGCCAAGTCGAGGCGCATTTGGCCGGGCACATGGACCAACTCCCCGCCCACGACCTGGCCTCCAGAGCCATCGTGGCGCAAATGAAAGCCGATGAAGTGGCCCACGCCCGTATGGCCGAGCGCGCCGGTGCTGTGGTGCTGCCAGAGCCTGTTCAACAGGCCATGCGCCTGGCCGCCAAGGTGATGACCACCGTGGCGCATCGGGTTTAAGCGCTTTTTTGACGGCTCAAACCTCCAGCACCTCCACGCTGGTGGTGATCTGAGCGGTTTTTCCCAGCATGATGCTGGCCGAGCAGTATTTCTCATGGCTCATGGCTACGGCGCGCTCTACGGCGGCTTGGGAAATGGCCTTGCCCGTTACCGTGAAGTGCATGTGGATTTGGGTGAACACCTTGGGGTCGACTTGGGCGCGCTCAGTTGTGAGCTTGACGCTGCAGCCGCGCACATCGTGACGCCCGCGTTTCAAAATCAAAACCACGTCATAAGCCGTGCAAGCACCGGTGCCTGCCAAGACGGTTTCCATGGGCCTGGGCGCTAAATTTTGGCCGCCGTTTTCGGGTTTGATGGCATCGGGCGCGCCGTCCATCATCAAAACATGGCCGCTGCCCGTTTCAGCCATAAAACCCATGCCGGAGCGGGTGCCGGCGCCGCCGGTCCAACTGACTGTGCAATCCATAGTGCTTGTCTTTCGTGTGTCATTCAATTTGAAGGGAAGCTCTGATCGTAAAGCCTGCGCAATCCATTGAAATAAATACAAGAAATTGGAAGAAAAAGCAGAAAAACTATTGCACTGCAGCATTTTCTCTGTAGAATTTGGAACAGTCGTGCTTTTTTGTGCGAATTGATTGTCTCCTCCACCCTCTGAAAAGGTGGATTTGCCCCGAGTCGCAAGACTCGGGGCATTTTTTTGGCCGGCTATCATTCGGGCATGACCGCGAAAAATCTCAAGCCAGCCGATTACCTGAAAAAAATACTCAATGCCCGCGTCTATGACGTGGCCACCGAGTCGGCGCTGGAACCCGCCAAAAACCTCAGCCGCCGATTGCACAACAAAGTGCTGCTCAAGCGCGAGGATCAGCAGCCCGTGTTCAGCTTCAAGCTGCGTGGGGCCTACAACAAGATGGCGCATTTAACGCCTGCGCAACTGCAGCGCGGCGTGATTTGCGCCTCTGCGGGTAACCACGCGCAAGGCGTGGCTTTGGGTGCGCACAAACTGGGCTGCCGCGCAGTCATTGTGATGCCCACCACCACGCCGCAAGTCAAAATCGATGCCGTCAAAGCTTTGGGCGGCGAAGTTGTTTTAAAAGGGGACAGTTACTCCGATGCGCACCAGCACGCAGTGGCGCTGGAGAAAAAATTGGGCATGACCTTTGTGCACCCGTTTGATGACCCCGATGTGATCGCTGGCCAAGGCACGATTGCCATGGAAATGCTGCGCCAACACCAAGGCCCTTTAGACGCCGTGTTTGTGGCCATTGGGGGCGGCGGCTTGATATCGGGTGTGGCCAATTACATCAAGGCCGTGCGGCCCGAGATCAAAGTCATTGGCGTGCAAATGAACGACTCCAAAGCCATGATCGAGTCCATCCAAGCCAACAAACGCGTGATCTTGAAAGATGTGGGCTTGTTCTCGGATGGCACCGCTGTGAAGTTGGTGGGCGAGGAAACTTTCCGCGTGGCGCGCGGCTTGGTGGACGAGTTCATGACGGTGGACACCGACGCCGTGTGCGCCGCCATCAAAGATGTGTTTGTGGACACCCGCTCGATCGTCGAGCCCGCGGGCGCGCTGGCAGTGGCCGCCATCAAACAGTATGTGGCCAAACACAGAACCAAGGGCCAAACCTATGCCGCCATTTTGTGCGGCGCCAACATGAATTTTGACCGCTTGCGCTTTGTGGCCGAGCGTGCAGAAGTGGGCGAAGAGCGCGAAGCCTTGCTGGCGGTGACGATCCCTGAAGAGCGCGGCAGTTTCAAACGTTTTTGCGAGCTGATTGGCGCCCTGCCAGGCAGCGCGCGCAACGTGACCGAGTTCAATTACCGCATCAGCGATGCGGCCAAAGCGCATGTGTTTGTGGGCCTGACCACGCAGGGCGCGGGCGAGAGTTTGAAGATCGCCAACAACTTCAAGAAAAACGGCTTTGAAACGCTCGACTTGACGCACGATGAGTTGGCCAAAGAGCACATTCGCCACATGGTGGGCGGACATTCGGCGCTGGCGCAAAACGAGCGTTTGATGCGTTTTGTTTTTCCTGAAAGGCCAGGTGCATTGATGAAGTTTTTAAGTTTGATGCGCCCGGGCTGGAACATCAGTTTGTTTCACTACCGTAACCAAGGCGCCGACTACGGCCGCATTTTGGTGGGCTTGCAAGTGCCCGCCAAAGATGACAAGGCGTTTGACAAATTTTTAGACACATTGGGCTACCCGCATGTGGAAGAAACCCACAACCCGGTGTACCGATTGTTTTTGCAGCAGTAGGGTGGAGTGGGCCCACCCAAGCTGCGTAAAGCCCTTTATTCGGGCTGCGCCGGCAGTTGAAGGGTGACGGAAGGGGTCTCCTGCATGGAGGGCGCTAAACGCGCTAAACGGCGCTCTACCGAATGCAAAACCCAGCCGGGCAGCACTGTTTGGCCCAGTTTGAAGGCTCTGGGGACTTGGCCGTCCACCCCAATCAGCGCGCTGCCCCGCCCTGAGGTGCCTGCCACCACACCGAACAAGACCCACTGGTGCGAAGTCTGCGCAGGGCTTGCGGCGGCGCCGCTGGCCGTTGGGGCTGGTGCGCCTAGGGCCTGCGCCACCATGCTTTTTTCCAGCGTCAGGGCGCTGGCATTGGACGGCGCTGTCAAAGCTGTGGGCACATTGGCGGGCGGGCTGGTTTGCCCTTGCCAGCGCATGGCCCAATAAACGCCTGCAAACGCAGCCAATGCCCACATGGCAAAGGCCATGAGCGCCGGGAAGATTGGACGGGCAGGGCTTCGCAAAGCTTGAATCATGGGGGAGATTATGATGGACAAATGTTTTCACTTGCACAGGGCAGGATCGCCATGAATTTAGAAAAAAAGCGAACAGAGCGCGGCTTTACTTTGATTGAGTTGATGGTGGTGCTGGCCATCATTGGCATTTTGGCGGCGCTGGTGGTGCCCAATGTGCTGGGCCGCGCAGACGACGCGCGGGTGACGGCCGCGCGAACCGACGTAGGCAATTTGATGCAAGCTTTGAAACTCTACAAATTGGACAACCAACGCTTTCCAACCGGCGAGCAAGGTCTGCAGGCCTTGGTGGCCCGGCCCAGCATCGAGCCTGTGCCTGGCAATTGGAAATCGTATTTGGACAAGCTGCCTGCCGACCCCTGGGGGCGGCCCTATCAATTTCTCAACCCCGGCCTCAAAGGCGAGGTGGATGTGATGTCCTTCGGGGCGGACGGGCAGTCCGGTGGTGAGGGCGCAAATGCCGACATCGGCAGCTGGCAATAAGGCCTTTGCCGCCTTTACCGCGTTGCTGCCTGTTTCAGTGCGTCAACCAGGCCGGCCTGCGCTTGGCTTTACGCTGATTGAATTGTTGGTGGTCTTGGCCTTGATTGCGATTGGCACTGCTGCAGTCAGCTTGAGTTTTCGCGACAGCTCGCAAACCGCGTTAGAGCGTGAAGCACATCGATTGGCCGCATTGCTCGAGTCGGCACGGGCTCGCTCTCGGGCCAGTGGCATGCCTGTGCAGTGGCGCGCGCAAGGCGAGGGTTTTGTGTTTGACGGTTTGCCGCCCAACACCTTGCCAAGCCAATGGTTAAGCTCTGGCATTCAAGTGGTGCCATGGCCGCCTTCAGGCAACGCATTGCCTGCGCTGATGCTGGGGCCCGACCCGATCATTGGCGCGCAA
>CAIQBO010000005.1 GCA_903870145.1 uncultured Burkholderiales bacterium
AGATGGTGATGCCTGGGGACAACGTCTCGATCACTGTGAAGCTGATCAACCCGATTGCCATGGAAGAAGGTCTGCGCTTTGCGATTCGCGAAGGCGGCCGCACGGTTGGCGCTGGCGTTGTTGCCAAGATCCTGGCGTAAGCCGACGTTTGGAGCAAACGCATGTCCGCAAAACAAAAAATTCGCATTCGCCTGAAGGCCTTTGATTACAAACTGATCGACCAGTCTGCTGCTGAGATCGTTGACACTGCCAAGCGCACCGGCGCGATCGTCAAGGGCCCCGTGCCCCTGCCGACCCGCATGAAGCGCTTTGACATCCTGCGCTCGCCGCACGTCAACAAAACCAGCCGAGACCAGTTCGAAATTCGCACGCACCAGCGCTTGATGGACATCGTGGACCCGACTGACAAAACAGTCGACGCCTTGATGAAACTCGACCTGCCCGCTGGCGTGGACGTCGAAATCAAATTGCAGTGATGCAAAACCAGCCAAGAAGGCCGGCAAATTCGTTGCCGGCCTTCTTGGCGAGGTCTGAAATGGCTTCAAAAAGACTTGAAAAATCGCCCCGCTTGCCAGTCATGGCCGGATGGGCTATAATTTAAGGCTCACCTTGATTTAAGGTGAGATTTATCAACCTTCTTTCACAGTCAAAACGCAGTGGCCAATTGAAGTCGCTGCGGTGGAAGTTTTGGAGAAAAACATGAGTCTGAGCAACTCCCTAGGGTTGCTGGGCCGCAAGGTGGGCATGATGCGTCTGTTCACTGATGATGGGGACACAGTGCCCGTCACAGTGGTAGATGTGTCTAACAACCGCGTGACCCAGATCAAAACCCAAGAGAACGATGGCTACGTTGCCTTGCAGGTAACTTTCGGCTCGCGCAAAGCATCGCGCGTGACCAAGCCCATTGCCGGCCACCTTGCCAAAGCAGGGGTAGAGGCGGGCGAAATCATTCAAGAATTCAAAGTGACTGCTGATACCGCAGCCCAGTACGCTGCTGGCGCTGCTGTGCCTGTGGCCAGCGTGTTTGCTGTGGGCCAGAAAGTGGACGTGCAAGGCACCTCCATCGGTAAAGGCTTTGCAGGCACGATCAAGCGTCATAACTTCAAGTCGCAGCGCGCCTCGCACGGTAACAGCCGTTCGCACAACGTGCCCGGCTCGATCTCCATGGCGCAAGACCCTGGCCGTGTGTTCCCTGGTAAGCGCATGTCCGGCCATATGGGCGACGAGACTTGCACTACCCAGAACTTGGCGGTTGTGCGCATCGATGAAGCCCGTGGCTTGCTCCTGATCAAAGGCGCAATTCCCGGATCCAAAGGCGGTTTCGTCACAGTGCGCCCCGCCGTTAAAGTCAAAGGAGCGAACTGATGCAGCTCGAACTCCTGAACGACCAAGGTCAGGCATCTTCAAAATTTGAAGCCCCTGAAACCGTGTTCGGCCGCGCTTACAACGAAGATCTGATTCATCAGATCGTGGTGGCTTACCAAGCCAACGCTCGTCAAGGCACTCGCGCACAAAAAGACCGTGAACAAGTTCACCACTCGACCAAAAAACCTTTCAAACAAAAAGGCACTGGCCGGGCTCGTGCAGGTATGACCTCCTCGCCTTTGTGGCGCGGCGGTGGTCGGATTTTCCCGAACAGCCCTGATGAAAACTTCACACAAAAGATCAACAAGAAGATGTACCGCGCAGGTATGGCTTCGATCTTCTCGCAACTGGCGCGCGAAGGCCGTTTGGCGGTGGTCGACTCACTTAAAGTAGAGTCGCCCAAAACCAAGCAGTTGGCTGCCAAATTCAAAGCCATGAACCTGGACTCGGTCTTGGTGATTGCCGAAGAAGTTGACGAAAACCTCTACTTGGCCTCACGCAACTTGATCAACATCTTGATTGTTGAGCCACGTTACGCTGATCCCGTGTCATTGGTGCACTTTAAGAAAGTGCTCGTGACCAAAGGCGCGATCGACAAACTCAAGGAGATGTTCGCATGAGCACACAAAAGTTTGACGAAGGTCGTCTGATGGCTGTGTTGGTGGCCCCCATCGTGTCTGAAAAAGCCACCATGGTTGCTGAGAAATCCAATTCCGTCACATTCAAAGTGCTGCAAGACGCAACCAAGCCCGAGATCAAAGCTGCCGTGCAGTTGATGTTCAAGGTGCAGGTCAAAGGCGTCTCTGTGGTGAACACCAAAGGCAAGGCCAAGCGCTTTGGCAAAACCATGGGCCGCCGCGACAACGTTCGCAAGGCTTATGTCACGCTGATGCCCGGTCAAGAGCTGAACCTCTCAGGGGAGGCCGCTTAATCATGGCAGTTATCAAACTCAAACCCACCTCACCAGGCCAACGTGGCGTGGTCAAGGTCACTCGTGATCACCTGCACAAGGGCGAGGGCTATGCGCCTTTGCTTGAAGCGCAGCATCAAAAAGCTGGTCGCAATAACAACGGTCACATCACCACCCGTCACAAGGGCGGCGGTCACAAGCACCACTACCGTGTGGTTGACTTTGTGCGTAACAAAGATGCGATTCCTGCCAAGGTCGAGCGCATTGAGTACGACCCTAACCGCACGGCGCACATCGCTTTGGTGTGCTACGCCGACGGTGAGCGCCGCTACATCATTGCCCCGCGTGGTTTGGAAGTTGGCGCGACCTTGCTCAGCGGCGCGGAAGCTCCGATCCGTGCAGGCAACACCTTGCCAATTCGCAACATTCCTGTGGGCTCGACCATTCACTGCATCGAGTTAAAGCCAGGCGCCGGCGCGCAAATCGCCCGCTCGGCTGGCACCTCGGCCACCTTGCTCGCCCGTGAAGGCATCTACGCTCAGGTGCGTATGCGCTCGGGCGAAGTGCGCAAGATCCACATCGAATGCCGCGCCACCATTGGTGAAGTGGCCAACGAAGAGCACAGCTTGCGCCGTTTGGGCAAAGCCGGTGTCAAGCGCTGGATGGGCATTCGCCCAACCGTTCGCGGTGTTGCCATGAACCCGGTCGATCACCCCCACGGTGGTGGTGAAGGCCGTACCGGTGAAGGCCGTCATGCAGTTGACCCATGGGGTAACCTGACCAAAGGCTACCGTACCCGTAACAACAAGCGCACGCAGGTCATGATCGTGTCGCGTCGCAAGAAGTAAGGGGTATAGCCAATGACTCGCTCTCTCAAAAAAGGTCCATTTGTTGACCATCACCTCGTGGCCAAGGTTGAAAAAGCCGTTGCCACGAAAGACAAAAAGCCCATCAAGACATGGTCACGTCGTTCTATGGTCTTGCCCGATTTCATCGGCCTGACCATTGCTGTGCACAACGGCAAACAACACGTGCCTGTCTATGTGACTGACCAAATGGTTGGCCACAAGCTGGGTGAATTCGCCTTGACCCGGACATTCAAGGGTCACCCGGCGGACAAAAAAGTCCAGAAGAAATAAGGAAAGACCATGGAAACACGTGCAGTCCTCAGGGGCGTCCGTCTGTCGGTCGACAAAGGCCGTCTGGTCGCCGATTTGATTCGTGGCAAAAAAGTGGATCAAGCTTTGAACATCTTGACCTTCACGCAGAAAAAAGCTGCCGTGATTGTGAAGAAGGTTTTGGAGTCCGCCATTGCCAATGCAGAACACAACGATGGCGCTGACATCGACGAGTTGAAGGTGAAAACCATCTACGTCGAACAAGGCGCTACGCTCAAGCGTTTCACCGCCCGCGCCAAAGGCCGTGGCAACCGTATCAGCAAGCCCACGTGCCATGTGTACGTGACGGTTGGCAACTGAAAGGGCTCGCAAAACTATGGGACAAAAAATCCATCCTACCGGCTTTCGCTTGTCGATCAGCCGCAATTGGGCCAGCCGTTGGTACGCCAACAACCGTGATTTCGCCGGCATGTTGGCCGAAGACATCAAGGTGCGCGAATACCTCAAAACCAAGTTGAAAAACGCTGCAGTTTCGCGCGTTTTGATCGAGCGCCCCGCCAAAAATGCACGCATCACCATTTACTCGGCACGCCCGGGCGTGGTGATCGGTAAAAAAGGCGAGGACATCGAGAGCTTGAAGAAAGAACTCGCAGCCCGCTTAGGGGTGCCTGTGGCCGTCAACATCGAAGAAGTGCGCAAGCCCGAAATCGATGCCCAACTGATCGCCGACAGCATCACACAGCAGCTTGAAAAGCGGATCATGTTCCGCCGCGCCATGAAGCGCGCCATGCAAAACGCCATGCGTCTGGGTGCCTTGGGCATCAAGATCATGTCGGCTGGCCGTTTGAATGGCATTGAGATTGCTCGCACCGAGTGGTACCGTGAAGGCCGCGTGCCTTTGCACACACTGCGTGCGGACATTGACTACGGCACTTCAGAAGCCAAGACCACCTACGGTGTGATCGGCGTCAAAGTCTGGGTCTACAAAGGTGACACCTTGGGCCGCGGCGATGCACCCGCATTGGCTGAGCCCCGTCAAGAAGAAGAGCGTCGCCCCCGTGGCCCGCGCCGTGATGCACGCCCAGGAGATCGCCCAGGCGCTGATCGCCCAGGCCGCACCGCTGCGCCGCGCCGCGCCGGTGGCACCAACACAGCACCCGTGGATGGCAGCGACAAACCTGCTGAAGCCGCAGGTGAGGTTAAACCCACCGTTAAGCGCGTACGCAAAGTCGCCGCGCCAGCTGCAGCAGCTGACGGTGCCAAAGGAGAGTAAACATGCTGCAACCCGCTCGCAGAAAGTTCCGTAAGGAACAAAAAGGCCGCAACACTGGCATCGCTACCCGTGGCAACACGGTAGCGTTTGGTGATTTCGGTCTGAAGTCCACCGACCGTGGCCGTTTGACGGCCCGTCAGATTGAAGCAGCCCGTCGTGCGATTTCTCGTCACGTCAAACGGGGCGGCCGCATCTGGATTCGCGTGTTCCCCGACAAGCCAATTTCCACCAAGCCTGCAGAGGTTCGGATGGGTAACGGCAAGGGCAACCCCGAGTACTACGTGGCTGAAATTCAGCCTGGCAAGGTCTTGTATGAAATCGTCGGCGTGCCAGAGCAATTGGCCCGCGAAGCGTTTAAATTGGCCGCGGCAAAACTGCCTTTGCGCACGACTTTCGTCGCGCGCATGATTGGCCAGTAATTCAGGAGATGAACATGAATACGACTGAACTGCGCCAAAAAGACGCCGCCGGCTTGGCCACTGAAATCAAGGCCTTGCAAAAGGCCCATTTCAACTTGCGCATGCAAAAAGCCACGCAGCAGTTGGGCAATACCAACCAACTGCACCAAACTCGCCGCAGCATTGCGCGAGCCAAAACCATTCTTGCCCAAAAGCAAGCCGCCAAATAAGGAGTGACCATGACGGAAGCAAAAACATCCCTCAAGCGCACCTTGATTGGCAAGGTGGTCAGCGACAAACGCACCAAGACCGTGACGGTGTTGGTTGAGCGGCGCGTGAAGCATGCTTTGTACGGCAAAATTGTTGCCAAATCGAGCAAGTACCACGCACACGATGAAACTGGACAATACGCTTTGGGCGACGTGATTGAGATCACCGAGAGCAAGCCAATTTCCAAAACCAAAAACTGGGTGGCCAGCCGCTTGGTTGAAAAGGCTGCTGCGGTTTAAGCCTAATTGGCAGCGCCGCAAGCAAGCTTGGCCAAAACGGCCCACAATTGTGGGTCGTTTTTTTTTAATCCATCACATTCGAAAGACACCCCATGATCAAAGTCGGAGACACCCTTCCCGCCGTCACATTGACCGAGTTCGTTGAAGTCGAAGGCAATGGCTGCAGCGTTGGCCCTAACCCCGTTGATGTGGCCAAGGCCAGTGCAGGCAAGACCATCGCCTTGTTTGCACTGCCAGGCGCTTTCACGCCCACCTGCTCTGCCAAACACGTTCCAGGCTACGTGGCACAACACGACGCGCTCAAAGCCGCTGGCGTGGACGAGATTTGGTGCTTGAGCGTGAATGACGCCTTCGTCATGGGTGCTTGGGCGCGTGATGTGAAAACCGGGACTAAAGTGCGCATGCTGGGCGACGGCAGTGCCGACTTTGCCAAAGCCACAGGCTTGACCTTGGACCTGACAGCCCGAGGCATGGGGGTGCGCAGCAACCGCTACTCCATGCTGGTCAAAAATGGCAAAGTGGCCACGCTGAACATCGAAGGCGCAGGCAAATTCGAAGTCAGCGACGCTGACACCATGCTGGCGCAGGCCAAGGCTTAAAGCTGGGCTTTAAAGGGCCACGCGCAAGTAATGCGCGCCGGCCAAGGGGTTGTGATAGTAGGGCGGCACCTCTTCAAACCCCAAGTCTTCATAAAGCGCGCGCGCAGTTTCCATCTCGTCCAAGGTGTCTAGCAGCACATAGCTGTAGCCGCCTTGGCGCGCCGCGTCCAAAATGGCCTCGGCCAACTGGCGCCCCACACCCAAGCCGCGAAAGGCTTGGCGCACATACAGGCGTTTCATCTCGGCGGCGTTGGGTGAGTCGGAACTGTCCAAGGGACGCAGGGCGCAACAACCGGCCACCTCACCCTTGACCGTGGCCAGCAGCAGCGCGCCGCGGTCGGGGGTGTAATCCCCGGGCAGGCTCGCCAACTCTTGCTCAAAGCCTTGGAAGCACAGATCAACGCTCAGGGATTGCGCGTACTCGTTAAAGAGTGTGCGGACAGCCTCTAAATGTGCTGGCGTTTTCGGGGTAAACAGCCGAATGTGTTGGGTACTCAATGGGCTTGGAAAAAGTGGAGGTGTTTGAGTTTAGCCCGAAATGGGCAGGCCAGCGCTCCAAAGCAGCAGCGCATACACGCAGGCCGCGGCCAGCAAGCAGCAGGCCAAAGCTTTGAGCCAATCGCGGCGGCGGTCGTTGGACGGGCTGACCGATTCAGGCAATACCTTGTCACCGCCGAGCATGGGGGGAATTAAATTTTGCTGGGCTTTGAAGCGGTACCAAGCAATGGCTGCCAGGTGCAGCATGATCAGGGCAAGCAAGGAAAGCTTCCCAATGTGCTTGTGCCAATACGTGGCGGCACTGACGGTGCTGCTGGCCACCCATTGAACAAGAGGGCCGGCATAAGCAATCTCATCATCGGTGAACAAACCAGTGCCCACCTGCAAGCTCAAAAAGCTCAGCATGAGCATGACGGAGGCCCAGCCCATGGGGCTGTGCCCGGCCCAGACCACTTTTTGAATGCCCTTTTGCCGCATGGATGGAAGTTGACGCAAAGTCATGTAAGCGCTCGACCAACGCGACCAACGGCCACCCACAAAGCCCCACATCAAGCGAAAAAGCAGGAGGGAAAAAATGGCGTAACCACAGCGCATATGCCAAACCATGGCACCCCCACCCAAGCTGCTTGTGATGAACATGGCCGTGACCAACGCGGCCAAGGACCAGTGAAAAAGCCTTGTGGGAAGGTCCCAAATTCGAATTCGAAACATGGTTAAGCTTTGAGTTGCGTAAGACGAATATTGGAAAACTAAAGCTTTGACTTTATGAGATACTGTGAGCTTGAATCATTCATTTTTAAAAAAGGAAATGCCCATGAAGAAAACGCTTAATTTGCTGATGTCCACCTTGGCAGTATGCCTTGCAATGCCCGCGGCTGCGCAATTTGCAAAACCAGAAGACGCGATTAAATATCGCAAAGCCGCCTTCACCGTGATGTCCACGCATTTTGGCCGAGTCGGTGCCATGGTCAATGGCCGTGCGCCTTTTGATGCCAAAGCCGCCGCTGAAAATGCCGAATTGGCCGCCACCATGTCCAAATTGCATTGGACCGCCTTCGGCGAAGGCACAGACAAAGGCGAGACCCGCGCTAAACCTGAAGTTTGGAAAGACAACGCCAAGTTCAAAGAGGCGGCAGAGAAAATGCAGGTAGAAGTCGGCAAGTTGGCCAGCACGGCCAAGGGCGGCAATTTAGATGCGATCAAAACAGCGTTTGGTCCAGCGGCCGCTTCTTGCAAATCTTGCCACGACAACTTCAGAAAAGACTGACAAGATTGCGCGATTGGGGCAGCCAGGCGCCATGAACCAATAAAAATTGCGCCTTCACAGCACTCCTTTTTGTGCCAACGCGCTTATTTTTTCTGGGCTGTAACCGAGCAATTCTTGCAGCAGTACTCGTGTGTGCTCTCCCAACTGGGGTGGGGCAAAGTCTTGGCGCACGGGCGTTGCGCTGAGCTTGAGTGGGCTGGCCACCAAGCGCAGGTCTTTTTGATGGGCGTGCTGCCAAGTGTTGATCATGTTGCGCGCGCCGACTTGGGGGTCTGCAAACACTTCGGCAAAGTTGTTGATGGCTCCGCATGGCACTTGCGCTGCCTCCAAGGCCGCCAGCCAATCGGCTTTGGTGCGGGTGAGCATCAAAGCTTCCAGGATCGGAACCAAGATACTGCGGTGAGCCACGCGGCTTGCATTTTTAACAAACCTTGTCTCGCTTGCCAATTCGGGGCGGCCTGCCACAGCGCAAAACTTGCTGTATTGGCTGTCGTTGCCAACGGCCAAAATCAAATGATCGCGAGTGCCAGGGGCGGCGCTGGTAGGCGCTTTGACTTCAAAAACTTGATAGGGAACGATGTTTTGGTGCGCGTTGCCCGCCCGTCCTGGCGCTTTGCCGCTGACCAAATAATTGGCCCCCAAGTTGGCCAGCATGGCCACTTGGGTGTCCAGCAATGCCATGTCAATGGACTGACCTTCGCCGGTTTTTTCGACATGCCTAAGCGCGGCCAAAATGGCCACCGCCGCATACATGCCAGTGAACAAATCGGCCACCGCCACACCGACTTTTTGTGGGCCACCGCCCAAGTCGTCACGCTCCCCTGTGATGCTCATCAAGCCGCCAATGCCTTGTGCGGCGTAGTCGTATCCGGCACGCTCGCGGTAAGGCCCAGTTTGTCCAAAGCCTGTGACGCTGCAGTAGACCAGGCGTGGCTGCAAGGCTTTCAAGCTGGCGTAGTCCAAGCCGTAACGCGCCATGTCGCCGACCTTGAAATTCTCTATGAAAACATCACATTGCTGCACCAATTCACGAATCAAGGCTTGACCTTCAGGCTGAGATATGTCACATGTAAGTGAGCGCTTATTTCTGTTAGTACCCAAATAATATGCGGACTCTAGAGTTTCATGGCCATTCTCATCTTTGAGAAACGGGGGCCCCCAGCGGCGCGTATCGTCGCCCACCAAGGGGCGTTCGACTTTGATCACGTCGGCTCCCAAGTCGGCTAAAGTTTGGGTGCACCAAGGCCCCGCAAGCACGCGGGACAGGTCCAAAATGCGAATTCCGTGCAGTGAGTTCATACCGCCATTGTCGCCAAAAACAAAGCCTTGCGCCGGCGTTGATAATCAGCAGCATGCGTTGTTTGCTTATATGTCTGTGTTTTTGCTTAACGGCTTGTCAGCCCGCATTGAATTGGCGAGAGCTTGGGCTTGAGGGCACAGAGCTCAAAGTGCAACTGCCGTGCAAACCCGATCGCACTTCGCGTCAAGTCAGGATGGGCGCCGATGATGTGCAATTGAATGTCGCTGGCTGTGAGGCCCAAGGGGCCGTCTGGGCTGTCATGACGGGCCAGGTTTCAGCGCAAGCTGACCGCCAAGCCCTGCTGCAGGGCTGGCGCCAAGCGACCTTGGCCAATATGCGATCAAGCGCGCAGCAGGAAATGGCTTGGGCACCCAAGCGGGGCAATGCGCTGACCACACTGCGCTTGGTGGCGCAAGGCACAGGCCCTGACAACAAACCGGTCACCGCGCAAGCCGTTTGGCTGGCGTACGTGGAGGGCAGCGCACTGCGCTGGCTTCATGCCGTGGTCTACCAGGACCGTGCGGATGCACAAGCGGCGGACCTTTTTTTTGAAAGCATTGCACTGCCATGAGCTTGACAACTTCTCACCCTGTGCTAGCGCGCGGGCCCATGGTGGGGGTCTTTTTGGCCTTTGCCTTTGCTTATTTTTTTTCCACCTTGGTGCGCGCCATCACCGCCACCTTGTCGCCCACTTTGACGCTGGAGCTGGAGCTGCAAGCGCAAGACCTGGGCTTGTTGGCAGGAGGCTATTTTCTGGGCTTTGCCGCCACACAATTGCCGCTGGGCACGTGGTTGGACCGCTACGGCCCTAAACACGTGATCTTGGCCTTTTTGAGTGTGGCGGTGCTGGGCTGCGCTGCGTTTGCCATGGCGGACAGTTTTCAGGGCTTGTTCGCCGCGCGCGTTTTATGCGGCGTTGGGGTCAGCGCCTGCTTGATGGCGCCCTTGACGGGCTACCGCCGGTGGTTGGATGCGGGTGCCCAATTGCGCGCCAACTCTTGGATGCTGATGACGGGCTCCCTGGGCATGCTGTCCTCAACCTTGCCGGTTCAATGGCTCATGCCGGTGCTGGGCTGGCGGCCTTTGTTTGCAGGCCTGGCGGGCTTGATAGCCTTGTCGATGGTGGTGATTTACTTTGTTGTGCCGGCTTGGCAGGTCGTGCCTGCCGATGCAAGCACCAAAGCCCCACCGACCCCCATTGCACAGGGGAGTGGCGGTTACGCGCAAGTCTGGCGCAACCCTTATTTTTGGCGCATGGCTCCCATGGGCTTTTTTTGCTACGGCGGATTGCTGGCCGTGCAAACCTTGTGGGCCGGCCCCTGGATGACGCAGGTGGCAGGCTATACCCCCTTGCAAGCGGCCACAGGCCTGTTTGGCATCAACTTGGCGATGATGTTGACGTTTTGGCTGTGGGGCATGGTCACCACGATGTTGACACGACGAGGCATCAGTGCCAACAGCTTGATTGCTTGGGGGCAACCTTCCAGCTTTGTGGTTTTGTTGGCATTGATTGCGGCTGGCCCGGCGCTTGGTGATGGCACGGCAGCGGTGCTGGCCTTGTTTTGCATGTGCAGTACCTTTGTCTCTTTGGCTCAACCGGCAGTGGGCATGGCGTTTCCTGCGGCACTGGCTGGGCGCGCCTTGTCGGCCTACAACCTGGTGGTTTTCGGGGGTATATTTGTGGTGCAGTGGGGCATTGGCCTGGCCATTGATTTGTTCAAAGGGCTGGGCTGGCCAGCCGTTTTGGCATTTCAGGCCGCTTTCGGAATTTTTGGAATGTGTGCGTTTTTTTCTTACATTTATTTCCTTTGGGCAAAACGCGATAATTGAACATGATCGGAATTCTCATCATTGCGCACGCACCCTTGGCTTCGGCTTTGAGGGAGTGCGCTTTGCATGTCTTTCCAGATTGCGCTGCAGGCCTGCAGGCCTTGGACATTGCGCCCAATGCGTCGCCAGAGGACAGTCTGCATTTGGCACGCGAGGCCATGAACCAATTGAACACACAACAAGTCTTGCTGCTCAGCGATGTGTTTGGCGCAACGCCCTCGAACATTGCACAAAAATTAAACGATGGTGTGGACACACGCTTGTTGGCCGGCGTGAATTTGCCGATGCTGCTGCGCAGTGTTTGTTATCGGCATGAAAGCTTAGATGCCTTGGCCGCACGGGCGCAAGCCGGCGGCGCCCAAGGCATCATGCCGGTCGGTTGTACGGCACCACAAAATCAAACAGGAGGACGCTATGCCCCAAGCCAGCACGATCATCAGCAATAAGCTGGGCTTGCACGCCCGGGCTTCGGCCAAACTCACCAAGTTGGCTGGCAGTTTCCCATGCGAGGTTTGGATCAGCAAAGGTGATCGGCGCGTCAATGCCAAAAGCATCATGGGCGTGATGATGCTGGCCGCAGGCATTGGCAGTCAAGTCGAGCTAGACACCGAGGGCGAGCAAGCCCAAGAGGCCTTAGATGCCCTGTTGGCCCTGATGGCCGATAAGTTTGGCGAGGGCGAATGACCTTCAGCATCCACGGCCTTGCTGTTGCACGCGGCATTGCCATTGGGCGTGCGGTGTTGGTGGCTTCAAGCCGCGTGGATGTGGCGCATTATTTCATTCGGCCCGAGCAGGTGGGCGCTGAAATTGACCGATTGCGCCAAGCGCGCAACGCGGTGGTTGAAGAAATCAAACGCCTGCAGCATGACTTGTCCAAAGATGCACCGCCCGAGTTGGGTGCGTTGCTGGACGTGCACTTGATGCTGTTGGAAGACCAGAGTTTGTCGAGCGAAGTCAAACACTGGATCGAGGAGCGCTTGTACAACGCCGAGTGGGCATTGAGCAGTCAGATGGAGGTCATTGGCCGGCAATTTGACGAGATGGAAGACGCGTACTTGCGTGAGCGCAAAGCCGACTTGGAGCAGGTCACGGAGCGCGTCTTGCATTTCATGAAGAGTGGCTCCTCGCCCGTGACCCGCATACGGCCGAACTCTAGGCCGCAGCAAGAATTGCATTTGGGCGACACCATGGACGTGCCGCTGGTTTTGGTCGCGCACGATTTGTCGCCCGCTGACATGCTGCAGTTCAAGCAAAGTGTCTTCACTGGTTTTGTGACCGATGTGGGTGGCAAAACATCGCACACCGCCATCGTTGCCAGGAGTTTGGGGATACCGGCGGTGGTGGGCGCTCGCACTGCGAGTCAATTGATTCGGCAAGACGACTGGATCATCATTGACGGTGATGCGGGCGTGGCCATCGTTGACCCTTCGCCAATCATCTTGGCCGAATACGGCTTCAAGCAGCGGCAAGGTGATCTGGAGCGTGAGCGCCTGAGCCGCTTGCGCCATACGCCTTCGCAAACCTTGGACGGCCAAAAAATAGAGTTGCTGGCCAACATTGAAATGCCTGAAGACGCTGCCGCAGCTTTGCAAGTGGGCGCTGTGGGCGTGGGCTTGTTTCGCAGTGAATTTTTGTTCATGGGCCAGCAAGGCAATTTGCCCAACGAAGACGCACAGTTCGAGCAATACCGACGCGCCGTTGAAGGCATGCAGGGCATGCCAGTGACGATTCGCACCGTGGATGTGGGCGCTGATAAGCAGTTGGACGAAGCCCGCCACGATGCTGCGCACCTGAACCCCGCGCTGGGGCTGCGCGCCATTCGCTGGAGCTTGGCAGACCCGGCCATGTTCTTGACGCAATTGCGCGCCATCTTGCGCGCTGCTGCGCACGGGCGCGTGAACTTGTTGATTCCTATGCTGGCCCATGCCAGCGAAATTCATCAAACCTTGGCCTTGGTGGAACAAGCCAAGCAAGAGTTGCAGCAGCAAGGCGCTGCGTATGGGGATGTTTTGCTGGGCGCCATGATTGAAATTCCGGCGGCGGCCTTGTCGCTCAAATTATTTTTGAAGCACTTTGATTTTTTGTCGATCGGCACCAACGACTTGATTCAGTACACCTTGGCCATTGACCGTGCCGATGAAAGCGTGGCGCATTTGTACGACCCTTTGCACCCTGCGGTGCTGCGCTTGGTGGCCGACACCATTGCCGAAGGGGCCAGGCAAGGCAAGAGCGTTTCGGTGTGTGGGGAAATGGCCGGCGATATCACCATGACGCGTTTGTTGCTGGGCATGGGCTTGCGCAGTTTTTCCATGCACCCCTCGCAAGTGCTGCAAGTTAAGCAGCAAATTTTGCGGGCCGATACGGGCAAGCTCAAAGTTTGGGCGGAGCGAGTTTTAGCGGCCGAAGACCCTGCGCTTTTGATGAATCTTTGAGTGCTCTGCAGGTCAGCGGGCGCGCGTTATTGCGTCCCGTTTGGCGGTAATGGTTTCACGCCGCTTGTGCCCAGCCAAGCGCCCCCCACAATCAACAAGGCGGCGGCGGCCAGGGCTGGGCTCAAAGCTTGCGCGCGATCGATCAACAGCAACAGGGTCGAGCAAAGAGGGGTTAAAAAACTGAGCAAGCCAATGTGCTGCGCGGAGCCTTTTTTCAAAGCGGCATCCCACAAATAAAAGGCCAAGCCCAACGGCCCCAAGCCCATCCACAGCAGCAATAAACCATCGTCCCAAGTCAAGGTCACGGGCGTCTCTAAAGCCACATGGCACAGCAAAGACAAGAGCCCCGAGGCCAGGCCAAAAGTGCCTATGGCAGCAGTGTGAAATGGTGCCACGCGCTGCGTCATGAGCGAGTAAGTGGCCCAAATGAAGGCCGAGGCCAGGGCTGCCGCATAACCCCCTAGGTAAGTCCCATTGAACAGCGCTTGCAGCTCAGTGCCCCCGGTGATGGCCAGCACCGCACCGGCAAAGCCCGCGCATGCGGCCAAGACGTGGCGCGCATGCAATCGGATGCTTTTGTCAAACCAGGGCGCCAAGAGCACGATCAGCAAAGGCCAAAGGTAATTGACCAAATTCGCTTGCACTGCGGGCGCAGTTTGCAAGGCCACAAACAACAAAAAGTGGTAACCAAACAAACCATAAAGGCCCAAGACCAAAGTGCGTGCTGGCACAAAGGCCTTGCGTACATCAAAGCCCGACCAAGGCAAGGCCACCAAGCTGCCAATGAGCAAGGCACAGCCTGCGCTCAAGAATGGCGGCAAATGTGCCAAACGCACACCCACCGGCGCCAGCGTGGCCCACAGTGCAATGGCGCCCAAGGCCAAAAATGAAGCGCGCATCAGGCCCCTGTTCTATGGAAATTCAAAGGGCCAAACTGGCCGCATGCGCTTGCTGGTCCGCGTGGTAACTTGAGCGCACCATGGCGCCCACCGCCGCGTGCGAGAAGCCCATCTCGTAGGCTTTGGCCTCGAACATTTTGAATGTGTCAGGGTGCACGTAACGTTTGACAGGCAGATGGCTGCTGGAAGGCGCCAAGTACTGACCCAAGGTGAGCATTTCAATGTGGTGCTCGCGCATTTGCCGCATCACGTCCAAAATTTCTTCGTCTGTTTCGCCAAGGCCCACCATCAAGCCACTCTTGGTGGGGATGTTGGGGAAAAGTGCTTTGAATTTTTTCAAAAGCTGCAAAGAAAAAACAAAGTCTGAGCCGGGCCGCACTTCTTTGTAAAGCCGCGGCACAGTTTCTAAATTGTGGTTCATCACATCGGGAGGTGCGGCTTTCAAAATTTCCAAAGCGCGTTCGTCGCGGCCGCGAAAGTCGGGCACCAAAATCTCAATTTGGGTCTCGGGCGAGAGCGCTCTGGTGGTGCGAATGCAATCGACAAAATGCCCAGCGCCGCCATCGCGTAAATCATCGCGGTCCACGCTGGTGATCACCACGTATTTCAATTTCAAATCGGCAATGGTGCGCGCCAAGTTGTGCGGCTCTTGCGCGTCCAGCGGGTCAGGGCGGCCATGGCCCACGTCGCAAAAGGGGCAGCGGCGTGTGCACTTGTCGCCCATGATCATGAAGGTGGCTGTGCCTTTGCCAAAGCATTCGCCGATGTTGGGGCAACTGGCCTCTTCGCACACCGTGACCAATTTGTTTTGCCGCAAGATGTCTTTGATTTCATAAAACCGCGTGCTTGGTGAGCCGGCTTTGACGCGAATCCAATCGGGCTTTTTCAGCACCGGGCCGGCTTGCACCTTGATTGGAATGCGCGAGAGCTTGGCGGCCGCCTTTTGTTTGACCGAAGCGTCGTAATTTTCAAGCGTTTGGGCCTCTCGCACGACGGGGCTGGGCGCGGGTGTGGGTGTCGGGTCAGTGGCATGGCTCATGGCGTTCTTTCAAATTCAAGGCGCCAGCAGCGCTTGGAGGCTGCGGCTCAAAACCTCAGCCGCATCGCGGCAACTGGTCTGCACCCCCATTGTAGAAAGGTCGACCGATTGCAAGCCCGCATAACCACAAGGGTTGATGAGGCTAAAGGGCGCCAAGTCCATGGCCACATTCAAGGCCAGGCCGTGGTAGCAGCAATGCCGGCTGACTTTGATGCCCAAGGCGCTGATTTTGCCCAAGCCTTTGAAAGGGTCATGGGGGTCGGGCGGGCCGCTCAAGGGCGTGTGCGCAAAGGGGTCTTCCAGGCGCACATAGATGCCAGGCGCGCTGGCCACGCGGTGGCCCGTGACGCCAAAGTGCGCCAAAGTGCGGATCACGGATTCTTCCAAGCGGTAGACATATTCTTTGACGAAATAGCCCGCACGTTGCAAATTCAAAAGAGGATAAGCCATCACTTGGCCTGGGCCGTGGTAGGTCACCTGCCCGCCGCGGTTGGTCGCGATCACGGGAATGCTGCCGGGGCTCAAGAGGTGGCCGGCCAAACCGGCCAAGCCTTGCGTGAACACAGGCGGGTGCTCGCACAGCCAAAGTTGATCGGGTGTGTCCGCTGCGCGCTTGGCGGTGAAGTCTTGCATGGCTTGGTAGGTGCTTGCATAGTCCACCAGGCCCAAGTTTTGAAGTTGCATGCGCAAGGGCCTTTGTGGCAAGCGCATCAAAGCGCGACTTTGACCATCGGGTGCGCCGACAAAGCCAGATAAAGGCCGTCGAGCTGGGCGCGGCTGGTGGCCCAAATGGTCAGGGTCAGGCCCAAATAGTTGCCGGCTTTGCTGGGGCGTATTTCAACAGTGGCTGGATCAAATTGAGGGTCAAATTGCTGCGCCAGCGCTGTCATGGCGTGCACAAACCCGTCGACTTTGGCGCCCATGACCTTGACGGGGAAGGCGCAGGGGTAGTCGATCAAAGATTCGCCGGCCGGCTCGGCGGCAGTCGAAGGAGGGGTTGGAGCACTCATACCAGCTGCGCCGCAAATGGAAGTTTCATGTAAGGAATTATCGCTTTTGGCCGCTATCATTCGCGCAGGCCCTGCCCTATGGAAAGGGGCCTAAAAGGCGCATATAATAAGTGGCTTTGCTAAGTCAAGCAGAATACAGATCTGGATGTCTCCAAACAAGGCCCGTTTGCCCAAGAATGCACAGAGCCGGTGGCAAGAAGATTGGGAAGATAGCTCAAATGAGAGTTTCCCGGCCTTCACGCCCGAGCAGGCCAAGGCATGGAGAAGTTTGAACCCGGTCATGTCTGTCTGGCGTGTGCTGGGCTTTCAAGCCTTAACGGGTTTGGCGGTCACTTTGGTGGCTGCGGTGTTGACGGGCAGTTGGAACTCAGCGTCTTGCGTGGCTTATGGCGCCGCTTGCGTGCTGCTTCCAAGTGCGCTGCTTGCCAGAGGCATGAGCAGCCCGGTCACCGCCATCAATGCCCAGACTGCGGTTTTGGGCTTGTTTGTGTGGGAGTTGGTCAAGATTGCTTTGACTGTAGCGATGCTGTTTGGGGCTACACGTGTGTTGAAAGATTTGAGTTGGCCTGCGCTTTTAGTGGGTTTGGTATTAACGATGAAAGTCAATTGGGTGGTGCTGGCTTGGCAACAAGTGCGGCAATCCAAAGCAAAAGTTAGGACTGATTGAGATATGGCTGTTGAACATGGACCCAGCGCCGGTGAGTACATCGGCCACCACTTGACGCATTTGCAGAACAAGGCCCCATCAGGCATTGTTGACTTTGGCGTATTCAATTTAGACTCATTGTTCTGGTCTATTTTGCTGGGCGTCTTGGGCTGCTACGTGCTGTGGCTTGGAGCGCGCCGCGCCACTTCGGGCGTGCCCGGACGCTTGCAAGCAGCCGTGGAGTTGTTGATCGAGATGGTCGACGCCCAAGCCAAGAGCATTGTGCACAACGCCGAGAGCCGCAAATTTGTGGCCCCCTTGGCCTTGACGGTGTTTGTCTGGATTTTCCTCATGAACGCCATGGACTTGCTGCCCGTGGACTTGCTGCCCTTGGTGTGGCAACTGATCTTCTCTTCCGCAGGTCACGACGCGCACCATGCCTACATGCGGGTGGTTCCAACAGCTGACCTGTCGGCCTCGATGGGCTTGTCCTTGAGTGTGCTGATCATCTGCCTTTACTACTGCGTGAAAATCAAAGGCTTGGGCGGCTGGTTGCATGAATTGTTCACAGCCCCCTTTGGCGACCACTTCTTGCTCTACCCGTTTAACTTTGCCATGCAAATGATCGAGTTTGTGGCCAAGACGGTCTCCCACGGCATGCGACTGTTTGGCAACATGTACGCCGGCGAGCTGATCTTTTTGCTGATTGCCCTGATGGGCGGCGCAATCTCTATGTCCTTCACGGGCATTGCTTTGACCATCGGGCACATTGTGGCCGGTACGGTTTGGGCGATCTTTCATATCTTGATCATCACCCTTCAGGCTTTCGTGTTCATGATGCTGACATTGGTTTATGTCGGTCAGGCACACGATCACCATTGAGTTTTAGTTTTTCGTTTCATTTTTTTTAAGGAGTCATCATGGAAGTTATCGGTTTTGTAGCGCTTGCCGCGGGCTTGATCATCGGTTTGGGCGCTGCTGGCGCATGTATCGGCATCGGCATCATGGGCAGCAAATACCTTGAAGCAGCAGCGCGTCAGCCTGAGCTGATGGGCGAGTTGCAAACCAAGATGTTCTTGCTCGTGGGCTTGATTGACGCAGCGTTCATTATTGGTACCGGCGTTGCGTTGTGGTTCACCACAGCCAATCCGTTCCTTGGCCAGATCGCCAACTTGCCTAAATAATCCCTGCGCAGCAGGTTTGGATTTGGGCCTTGTGCATCTAGCCGTGGGCCTTGCCTGACCGCTCTGGGAAAGGATGAAAAGTGAGCATCACTGGAACTCTTATTGTTCAGATGATTGTGTTCCTGATTTTGATCGGGTTCACAATGAAATACATCTGGCCGCCTCTGGTCAAAGCGCTCGATGAGCGTGCTGACAAGATTGCGGCTGGCTTGGCTGCCGCTGACAAAGCCAACTCTGCACTGACAGCCGCTAACAAGCGGGTGGAAGAAGAGTTGGCCAAGACGCGCAATGAAACCGCCCTTCGTTTGGCTGACGCCGAGCGCCGTGGGCAGGGCATCATTGAAGAGGCCAAAGCACGTGCCACTGAAGAGGCTGCCAAAATTGTTGCGGCAGCGCACGTCGAGGCACAGCAACAGGTCGTCAAGGCCCGCGAAGCGCTGCGCACCCAGGTGGCAGAGTTGGCCGTCAAGGGCGCCGAGCAAATTTTGCGCAAGGAAGTCAATGCCAGCGTTCACGCTGACTTGCTTTCTCGCCTGAAGACGGAGCTTTGAGGGGACGCCATGGCTGAGATCGCCACCATTGCTCGCCCCTACGCTGAAGCGCTGTTCAAGGCCTCGGCCCAAGACATCGCTGGCACTCAAGCTTGGCTTGAGGCTTTGTCAACCATTGCAGCAGACGCTCAAGTTTTGCATTTGGCTGGCAACCCCTTGATCAGCCAAGTGCAAGTTTTGGAGCTTGTGACCTCTGTTTTTCAGGGGCCTATGCCTGAAATGGCGCAAAATTTTCTTCAGTTGCTGATTGAAAACGCGCGCCTGAGTGCATTGCCTGAAATTGCAAAGCAGTACCGGGCGCTGAAAAACGCGCAAAGTGGCTCGTCCGATGCGGTGGTGGGCAGTGCCTTCCCGATCGATGCGCCTACGCTGGCATCCGTGTCGCAGGTGCTCGAAGCCAAATTTGGGCGCAAGCTCAATGTGTCGGTTCACCTGCAGCCCGAACTCATCGGCGGCATTCGTGTCGTGGTGGGCGACGAGGTGCTTGACACCTCGGTCAAAACCCGTTTGGAACAAATGAAAGTCGCGCTGACTGCTTGAGCATGTCGCTTAGCAGTTTGGCCACATAAAGGAAAAGGAACACGAGTCATGCAACTCAATTCCACTGAGATCTCTGAGCTCATTAAGAGTCGAATACAAGGGCTGTCTGGCAGCATGGACATTCGCAACCAAGGTACGGTCGTGTCTGTGACCGACGGCATTTGCCGCATCCACGGCTTGTCCGATGTGATGCAAGGCGAGATGCTCGAGTTTCCCAACAACACATTCGGCTTGGCGCTGAATTTGGAGCGCGACTCTGTCGGCTCCGTGATTTTGGGTGACTACGAGCACATCTCCGAAGGCGATGTGGTCAAGTGCACAGGGCGCATTTTGGAAGTGCCCGTCGGCCCCGAATTGATTGGCCGCGTGGTCAACGCATTGGGTCAACCGATTGACGGCAAAGGCCCGATCAACGCCAAGATGACCGACGTGATCGAGAAAGTCGCCCCTGGCGTGATCGCTCGCAAATCAGTCGATCAGCCCATGCAAACAGGCTTGAAGTCGATTGACTCCATGGTGCCGATTGGCCGTGGTCAGCGCGAGTTGATCATTGGTGACCGCCAGACCGGTAAAACCGCTGTGGCGATCGACGCCATCATCAACCAAAAAGGTCAGAACATGACCTGCGTTTATGTCGCCATTGGCCAAAAAGCCTCGTCGATCAAAAACGTGGTTCGCGCTTTAGAGCAAGCCGGCGCCATGGCCTACACCATTGTGGTGGCCGCATCGGCTTCTGAGTCAGCTGCCATGCAGTACGTCTCGGCTTACTCCGGTTGCACCATGGGCGAGTACTTCCGCGATCGCGGCCAAGACGCGCTGATTGTGTATGACGACTTGTCCAAGCAAGCGGTGGCCTATCGCCAAGTATCCTTGCTGCTGCGCCGCCCACCAGGCCGCGAAGCCTACCCTGGCGACGTGTTCTATTTGCACAGCCGTTTGCTTGAGCGCGCAGCCCGTGTCAATGCCGACTATGTTGAGCACTTCACCAAAGGTGCAGTCAAAGGCAAAACGGGTTCACTGACGGCTTTGCCCATCATTGAAACCCAAGCCGGTGACGTCTCAGCCTTCGTGCCCACCAACGTGATCTCGATCACCGACGGTCAAATTTTCTTGGAAACCTCGTTGTTCAACGCGGGCATTCGCCCTGCCATCAACGCCGGTATTTCAGTCTCGCGCGTGGGCAGTGCCGCGCAAACCAAGATCATCAAAGGCCAGTCTGGCGGTATCCGTACCGACTTGGCGCAGTACCGCGAGTTGGCTGCGTTCGCGCAGTTCGCCTCTGACTTGGACGAGTCCACACGCAAGCAACTGGACCGCGGTGCGCGGGTGACTGAGCTGCTCAAGCAAGCCCAGTACAGCCCGCTGCCGATCAGTTTGATGGGCGCCACATTGTTCGCAGTGAACAAGGGCTTCATGGACGACATCGAAGTCAAGAAAATTTTGCCCTTTGAGCACGGCTTGCACGCTTACCTCAAAGACAAATGCGCTCCTTTGCTGGCCAAACTCGAAGAGAGCAAAGCCTTGGACAAAGACGCCGAGGCCGAATTGACTGCCGCGGTAAGCGCATTCAAAAAGACCTTTGCTTAATTTCTACCTGACCAAAAGGAGCCTCTGATGGCATCGGGCAAGGAACTACGCACCAAGATCAAATCGGTAGAAAACACCAAGAAGATCACCAAAGCGATGGAGATGATTTCTGTCTCCAAAATGCGCAAAGCGCAGGAGCGCATGCGCACGGCCCGCCCTTACAGCGAGAAGATTCGCAGCGTTGCCAGCAATCTGGGCCGCGCCAATCCTGAGTATGTGCATGCCTACATGAAGCCTACTTCAGGCAAGTCGGTGGGCTTTATCGTGGTCAGCACCGACAAAGGTTTGTGCGGCGGTTTGAACACCAATTTGCTGCGCGCAGTGACAGTCAAGTTGCGCGAAACGCAAGCGTCAGGTCAAACGGTTCAAGCCGTTGCCATTGGCGGCAAGGGCCTGGGCTTTTTGAACCGTGTGGGCGCCAAGGTGGTCTCGCACGTCACGCATTTGGGTGACAAACCGCACTTGGAAAAGTTGATCGGCCCTGTCAAAGTGCTGCTGGACGCTTATGCCGCGGGTGAGTTGAGCGCTATTTACTTGTGCTACAACAAATTCATCAGCACCATGGCGCAAGAGCCCACCATTGACCAGTTGCTGCCTTTGTCGGCCGCCAAAATGGAAGCTGAGACCAAAGCCAGCGGCACGCATCACAGCTGGGACTACATCTATGAGCCCGATGCTCAAGCGGTGATCGACGAATTGTTGGTGCGCTACGCCGAAGCCTTGGTGTACCAAGCAGTGGCAGAAAACATGGCCTCTGAGCACGCCGCTCGGATGGTCGCTATGAAGGCGGCAACGGACAACGCAGGCAACGTGATCGGTGAGCTCAAACTCATCTACAACAAAACCCGCCAAGCCGCCATCACCAAAGAACTGTCTGAAATCGTCTCTGGCGCTGCTGCCATCAGCGGTTGATTCCAGTTCTGAAAATTTAAATTAGTGGAGCGAAAAATGCAAGCCCAAGGAAAAATTGTTCAGTGTATTGGTGCCGTGGTCGACGTGGAATTTCCGCGCAACCAGATGCCCAAAATTTATGACGCGCTCAAGATGGACGGCTCAGCGCTGACCCTTGAAGTGCAGCAACAACTCGGCGACGGCGTGGTGCGAACCATTGCGCTGGGCTCCTCGGACGGCTTGCGTCGTGGCTTGATGGTGTCCAACACCGGCAAGGCCATCACCGTGCCCGTGGGCAAAGCCACACTGGGCCGCATCATGGACGTGCTGGGCGCGCCTATTGATGAGCGCGGCCCCGTGAGCCAAGAGTTGACAGCTTCGATTCACCGCAAAGCACCTGCTTACGATGAACTGAGCCCATCGCAAGAGTTGCTGGAAACCGGCATCAAAGTGATTGACTTGGTTTGCCCATTTGCCAAAGGCGGTAAGGTCGGCTTGTTCGGCGGCGCCGGTGTGGGCAAGACTGTGAACATGATGGAGCTGATCAACAACATTGCCAAAGCGCACAGCGGCTTGTCGGTGTTCGCTGGTGTGGGTGAGCGCACCCGCGAAGGCAATGACTTCTATCACGAGATGGCAGACTCTGGCGTGGTGAACTTGGAGAATTTGTCCGAGTCCAAAGTGGCCATGGTCTACGGCCAGATGAACGAGCCACCTGGCAACCGTTTGCGCGTGGCCTTGACGGGCTTGACCATTGCCGAATCTTTCCGCGACGAAGGCAAAGACGTTTTGTTCTTTGTGGACAATATTTACCGCTACACCTTGGCCGGCACGGAAGTCTCTGCGCTGCTCGGTCGCATGCCATCTGCGGTGGGTTACCAGCCCACATTGGCTGAAGAGATGGGCCGCTTGCAAGAGCGCATTACATCGACCAAAGTTGGCTCGATCACATCGATTCAGGCCGTGTACGTGCCAGCGGACGATTTGACTGATCCATCGCCTGCCACCACCTTTGCCCATTTGGACTCCACCGTGGTGCTCTCGCGTGACATCGCCTCTTTGGGCATCTACCCTGCGGTGGACCCGCTGGACTCGACCAGCCGACAGTTGGACCCCTTGGTCGTTGGCCCTGATCACTACGAAACAGCCCGCGCCGTGCAAGGCACGTTGCAGCGTTACCGCGAGTTGCGCGACATCATTGCCATCATGGGCATGGACGACTTGGCACCTGAAGACAAGTTGGCCGTGGCACGTGCGCGCAAGATTCAGCGTTTTCTCTCGCAGCCCTTTCACGTGGCCGAAGTGTTCACTGGCTCGCCTGGCAAATACGTCTCCTTGTCGGAGACCATTCGCGGCTTTAAGATGATTGTGGCTGGCGAGTGCGATCACTTGCCCGAGCAAGCGTTCTACATGGTTGGCACGATTGACGAAGCTTTCGAGAAGGCCAAGAAAATGGCGTAAGCCATTTTTGTCAAACCTTTTCAAGGAACAGATATGAAAACCCTCCGCGTTGATGTGGTCAGTGCCGAAGAGTCGATCTTCTCGGGCGAAGCGCGTTTTGTCGCTTTGCCTGGCGAGGCCGGCGAGTTGGGCATTTACCCACGTCACACACCGCTGATCACGCGCATCAAGCCCGGTTCAGTGCGCATTGAAATGGCCGATGGCAGCGAAGAGTTTGTGTTCGTGGCGGGGGGCATTTTAGAAGTGCAACCCAACCACGTGACCGTGCTCTCAGACACCGCAATTCGCGGCAAAGATTTGGACGAAGAAAAAGCCAACGCAGCCAAAGCGGCTGCAGAGGACGCGCTGCGCAATGCCAAGTCGCACATCGACATGGCGCGTGCGCAAAGTGAGTTGGCCATGTTTGCGGCGCAACTCTCGGCTCTGCGCAAGTTCCGTTTGAAAAAATAAAATGGCAAGCGCCCCAAGCGCTGATCGACTTTTTTTGAACCCGGCGTGAGCCGGGTTTTTTCCTTGAAGGATCGTCAATATGCGCAAAGCCAAACTGCAAGCGGCCACTTTGGGCGGCCAAGCGGACGACATCGAGCAGGCCTTTTATGACGCCTTGCAGCACGGCGACATCGAGCGCTTGATGGCTTGCTGGGCCGATGAGGAAGACATCTTGTGCGTGCACCCTGGCGGGCCGCGCTTGGTGGGGGCTGGCGCCATTCGCGCTACTTTTGAAGCCATGTTTGCCAATGGCAGCGTGCAGGCGTTTCCTGAGCGCATTCACAAAGTGCAGTCGCTGGCCAGTGCGGTGCACCACTTGATTGAGCGGGTGCAAGTCATGTCGCCCGATGGCCCACACACGGCCTTTGTGATTGCCACCAATGTGTATCACAAAACCCCACAAGGCTGGCGCATGGTTGCGCACCACACCAGTCCTGGCACACCGCATGCGGCAGACGATGTGGGCGTGAGCCCCTCGGTGCTGCATTGACAGACTACCGCGCGCCTTCGTGGTTGCCAGGTGGGCATTTGCAAACCATCTGGCCTGCGCTGTGGGCGCAGCGGTACACGGGCTCAGCGCCTGTTTGGCGGCGTGAACGTTGGGCAACGCCTGATGCTGATTTCATCGACGTGGATTTTTGCCAGGCACCAGGGGCGCCGCAGCAGCGTCCTTTGTTGGTGCTGTTTCACGGTTTAGAGGGTTCCTCGCAGAGCCACTACGCACAAGCCTTTGCGGGATGGACGCGCGCGCATGGGTGGGACTTGGCCGTGCCGCATTTCAGAGGTTGCAGCGGCAGCATGAACCATGCGCCCAGGGCTTATCACTCAGGCGACCATGAGGAAATTGAGCATTTGCTGCGCCGCTTCAAAGCCTGCCAACAAAGCCAAGGCGGCGCGCCTTTGTTTGCCGCTGGCGTGTCTTTGGGGGGCAATGCCTTGATGCGTTGGGCTGGCGAGCATGGCCAAAGCGCCAGCGCCCTGGTGGGCGCAGTGGCCTCAATTTGTGCGCCGCTGGATTTGGCCGCCAGCGGCAAAGCCATTGGCCAGGGCTTGAATCGGCAGGTTTATACACGCATGTTTTTGCACAGCATGAAGCCCAAAGCCATGGCCAAGTTGAAACAATTTCCAGGCTTGTTTGACGCCAAGCGCCTGCTGGACGCGCGTGATCTGTACGAGTTTGACGACGTGTTTACTGCCCCTTTGCATGGTTTTAAAAACACCGATGACTACTGGCGCCGCGCCTCTGCTTTGCCGCACATGGCCTGCATCGCAGTGCCTGCCTTGGCCTTGAATGCGTTGAACGACCCTTTTGTTCCTGCATACAGTTTGCCATCTAGCAAAGAAGTAAGTGCCAACGTCACATTGTGGCAAACGCTTCATGGCGGGCATGTGGGCTTTCCTGGCGGGGCCATGCCGGGGCACATTCGCCTCTTGCCAGAGGCTGTGGGAGGGTGGATGATGCAGCACCTGGAAGGAGCATGACAAAGCATGGATGACTTGGTCAAACAAGCCATGGCCAAATGGCCTAATGTGCCCGATTGCTATGGCTGGTTGGGTTTGGACGAGCGCGGTCACTGGTACATGCGTGACGATGCGGCGCAAGCCCTGGGGCACTTTCAAAGCGGCGTGCCTGGTGCCAGAGGCTCGCTTTTGAAACACGAAAAATTGATTGACTTCATTCAGCGCAACTACGCGGCCAACTCAGCGGGTGCCTGGTTTTTTCAAAATGGCCCGCAGCGTGTTTATGTGGAGTTGGCCATCACGCCGTGGGTATGGCGGTTGAACCCAGACGACAGCGTTACATCCCACACCAGTGTGCAAGCGCAGGTGACGCGGTGCTTGTGCGACGAGTTGGGGCGGGTGTATTTTCAGACCCCCTTGGGCCTGGGCTTGCTGCACACCTTGGACGTGGGCCTGGCCGCAAATGCCCTCGAGCGTGGGCGCTGGGAGCTAGAGAATGTGCAAGCGGCAAGCTTGACTGAGCGCTTTTCTTACGTGATCAGCCCGCAAGCAGCGTTTACTTTTTCGCAGTTTCAGGAGCAGGCGCGGCAGGCTCAGCAAATTTGCCACCAGCCGCCGTTGTCATGAAGGCCACAGCGCGGGCAATCTCAAGATCAGAGAAATCACCACCACCTTGCGCGCCCATGGCGTTTTTGCCTTTGAGTGCGGAGTTGACCAAAGTATCAAACCCAGTTTTGATGCGCGCAGCCCAGGCCCCAGCATCGCCAAACTTAGGCGCGCCAGCAGCGCCAGTGGCGTGGCAGGCCGAGCATTGGGCTTTGTAGACTTCTTCACCAGCTTTGGGTGGGCGGTTGGCATCGCGAATTTCAACAGTGCCAACTTTTTGAATGCGCTGGGCCACGGCGCGCTCACTGTCGGATGCGCCAGGGGCCAGTTGGTTGGCCGAGGTGACGTAGAAAACCAAACCAATGATGATGAAAATCGGGATCACAAAGGAGGCCACGCTGAGCATCAACATTTGCTTAGGCGTTTTGACCGGGCCGGTGTGGTCTTCGTGGGCTTGATCGTGGCTGTTCTCGCTCATAGCGTCCTCAAAAATCTGGTGTGTGCATCGAATGATCGGCAAAGATCTGATGTCCGGTTGACCCGGATCAACCCTCAATTATAGCCGGGTGTGTTTGTGGCCGTTTAGTGTGTTCAGGACTGAAAACTGCCCGTGCGATAATCAAGTCAGCATTCAACACCAAGTCGCGGCTGTAGCTCAGTGGATAGAGTATTGGCCTCCGAAGCCAAGGGTCGTGGGTTCGATCCCCGCCAGCCGCACCAATTCTGGACACCCAGCCTGATCTGGTTGGCACGCCACCCTGTTCCGCTCATGTCCCCCGGGCCTTCGGCCCTCCTCCTTGACTTCGCTGCACAGGGCAGCATGCCAACCAGATCAGGCTGCACCCAGTTCAACCCAGTGATTTGAGCCAGACTGGGGTTGGATTGGGCCGGCCCATGTTGCACCAGTTCTGAAT
>CAIQBO010000006.1 GCA_903870145.1 uncultured Burkholderiales bacterium
CCAGCGTGCAAAGGCAGGCGATTGCTCAGTTTGTTGCTGGAGCTGCACAGCATCGACAGATGCGCTGTCATATCTGTTGTCTAGTGCAGAACTTTGAAAAATTTCAGGCGGTACAAACGATGCGCTGATGCGTTCGAGCTCGACTTGTGACAAGGTGTGCGCAGCGCCATCAACATGCACAATTTGTTGGTACTCGGTTTCGACTTCATCGATGTAGCGCTGGCCAAGGGCTTTGACCAAAATTTTGATGCGCGCTTTGTAGATATTGTCGCGGCGGCCCCAGCGGTTGTAGACGCGCAGCACCGCTTCTAAGTAATTCATGATTTCTTGCCATGGCAAAAAGTCGCGAATCAAACTGCCAATCATGGGGGTACGCCCCATACCGCCCCCAACATAAATTTTGAAACCCACTTGGTCTTGATCGTTTTTGACCAACTGCAAACCCACGTCGTGCCAGCCGATGGCTGCGCGGTCTTCTTTGGCACCGGTGATGGCAATTTTGAATTTGCGCGGCAAATAGGCGAACTCGGGGTGCAAGCTGCTCCACTGGCGCAAAATTTCTGCATAGGGACGTGGGTCGGCCACTTCGTCCACACCCACACCGGCCAGCTCGTCCGTGGTGATGTTGCGTATGCAGTTGCCGCTGGTTTGGATGCCGTGCATGTTGACACTGGCCAGCAGGTCCATCACATCGGCAGAGCGCTCCAAAGCGATCCAATTGAATTGCACATTTTGGCGTGTGGTGAAGTGCCCGTAGCCTTGCGTTAGTCGCGGGGCTTTGCCCGCGAGCAAGTCTTGCTGGGCCTGGGCCTTGGCAAACAAACTGCTGTCGGGTGTATCAAATTCACGTGCAATGCGGGACAGCACGCTCAATTGCGCACTGGAGATTTCACCGTAAGGCACCGCCACACGCAGCATGGGGGCGTAGCGCTGAACGTACCAGCCGTTTTGCAAACGCAAGGGGCGAAATTCTTCGTCTGACAATTGGCCGGCTTGCCATCGCTGGAGTTGATCTCGGTGCTGCGCGGCGCGCTGCTGCACAAATTGGTGGTCAAATTCTGTGTACTGGTACATCTGAAAATATAGTTTTTAAACAAGTTGCAGAGCAGCCAATGCGCGCTGACCCCAAATCTGCTGAATGCATGGAAAATCTTGCGAATGCAGGAATATAGGAGTTCTTTATTACTTTTCAAACTATATATTTGTTTTACACATATGCTTTTTGATCATAAGAATAGGAGCCCCTTAGACATTGGAGCCTGCAGAGCGCCGCCCGCTCGCCCAAATGCAGCAGGTGGCTACAGGTAGCGTGAGGCGGCCATCAAGCGCGCCAATGAGGCGGCCATGGGCAAGGGCTCTTGGTTCAGCCACGCTGCGTTTAACTCGCCGCACAAGACTGACCAACTGATGCCGCGCGCGCCCATGCCTGTGCACAAACTGATGCCTTGGTATGCCGGGTTTTGCATAGGGCCCACGGCGGGCAATCGGTCGGGCAGAGTTGCACGCACGCCAGCCCAGGCTTGCGTCTGCGCTGTATCAAACGCAGCCAGAATTTCATTGCTCAGCAAAGGCAAGAGCTCGGCCCATTGGTTCTGGTTGCTGGTTTGGTCGAGCTGGCGAACTTGCGTGTCTAAGTCATCTCTTTGAAAACTTGAGCCCACAATCCAGCCGTCTTCAACGCCGCCGCTCAGTTGCATGGGAACCCCGCCGATGTAACTGCCGTGGCCATTGACGGGTGCGTGTGGCAGGCATGTCTGCAGCGCAGGGCTCAGGCTTCGCATGGCACCAAAGCTGACTTGCCCACGCAAAGCTGTGGCCGGTAAGCGCCTGGCAGTGGGTGAAGTTTTCGGCGGCATGACAGAGTCAAGCAGCGCTTGGCAATCAAAGCCATTGGCCAAAATCACATGCTCTGCTTGTGCCAACAGCTCTTCACTGGCGCTCCACAACAGCCACATGTTGCCGCTCTTTTGCAGGCCCGCCACGGGGCTGCTGGTTTGCAAAGTGATGCCCGGTGTTTTCAATTGGGCTTGTATCAAAGACTGCGGGCGCATCCACCCGGCCATGGCGTGCCACAACACGGCGTTGCTCTCGGGCAAGCCTGCAGCAAGCACTTGGCTTGGGCTTGCAGGGCTGCTCCATTCGTGACCTTGCGCGGGCCACTGATCGCCAGTAGGTAATTTACGTTGGCCTTTGAGCAAGTGCTCCAGCAGGCCGCTTTGCTGCCAATCTGTGCCTTGCATCAGCAAGTCTTGAGCACGTTGCCACGTTGCGCGCACGCCATCTCGCGTGATGCGCGACAAGACGTTGTCGTCCGCAGAAACATGCGTGGCAAAAATGCCCGCAGGCAAACCCGAAGCGCCTGCGCCAAGGCCAGGGCCGGCGTCTAGCACTTGCACATGCCAGCCGCGCTGGGCCAGGCTTGCGGCTGCGGCCGACCCTGCCAAACCAGCACCGACCACCACGACATGCGGTGGCTCATGGTGAGAAGAGCCGCCATGCCCCAGGGCTGTACTGGTTCGCAAGTTGGTTTGAAATGGCCAGCTCGGGTGGTAGCAGGCCATGGGGGTCTGCGGCAAAATTTCAAAGCCGTGGGGGGCCATGTCTTCATGCGCCACAGGCACATGCGCGGGCCATGACAAGACGGTGCCTCGGCGCGATAGCCGAGCCAAGTTGAGCGGCTCAAAGCCCGGGGCAGGTTGCCAGTCAATGCTGTCCGCAGCAAAGTCGATTTCTTTCCACAGTTTGGCCGCATCGCCAATGCATAAATTCAGCTGGACCCGCCCGTGCATAAATACAAGGCGATGCACACCGGGCAGCAAGCCGCGGCATTCGCGGCTCAAAGCTTGCGCTAATTCTTGAAATGAAGTCTGAAATGGCGAATGCAGGCTCGCTGCGCGCAGCACCCCTTGAGGCTGAGGCGGGTGCTCGCAAAAAGCGGTGAAGAACAGTCGCGTGGGGCTCTTGACATCCTGCTTGAGCGCCATGCAGGTGCTCAAAAATCGTTCACCGTTGCCAAAGTCAGTCTCGAGCGCATGCCACTGGCGTTGACCCTGCCATGCTTGGCTGTGAAAGGCTGCGCCAGTGCTGCCAGCAGCGGCCAGGTTCGTTTTTTCAGGGGCCGGGAGGGGGGACATAGCCCTGGGCGGCATCAGCCCCTTCGCCAAAGAAATGCTTTTCCATTTGACGCGCCAGATACTGGCGAGCCCGGGCATCAGCCAAGTTCAGGCGGTTTTCATTGAGCAGCATGGTTTGGTGCTTGAGCCAAGCGGCCCAAGCCTCTTTGCTGACGTTTTCCCAAATGCGTTTGCCCAGATCGCCGGGGTAGGGCGGAAAGTCCAAACCTTCTGCTTGTGTGCCTAATTTGATGCAATTGACAGTGCGTGCCATGGGGTTCCTTGATGTGTCTTAAGCTCGGTCAACAGAGAGGGATATAAAATAATTCATTTTCCAGTGACAGGGTGAGACTTTAGCAAGCTTCTGTTGCCTGTCCTGCCATCAGGGTCAGTTAGCCCTGTATTTTTTCAATTAATTGAGAGTTCATGAGTGCTTTTCTTGAAGAACGCGTTTTGAGCGTTCACCACTGGACAGACCGTTTGTTCAGTTTCACCACCACCCGAGACCCTGCCTTGCGCTTTTCCAATGGTCACTTCACGATGATTGGCCTCAGGGGCGAGGGCGGCAAACCTTTGCTGCGTGCCTATAGCATTGCCAGTGCCAATTACGAAGAGCACTTGGAGTTTTTAAGCATCAAAGTGGCCGACGGGCCCTTGACCTCGCGCTTGCAGCACATCCAAGTGGGTGACAGCATCGTGGTGGGGCGCAAACCCACAGGCACTTTGCTGATTGACTATTTGCTCCCCGGCAAACGTCTTTATTTGGTCGGCACGGGCACTGGTTTGGCACCTTACTTGAGCATCATTCGGGACCCTGAAACATACGAGCGTTTTGAACAAGTGATTTTGGTGCACGGTGTGCGACAAGTCAAAGAGTTGGCCTACCACGACTTCATCACCCAAGAGTTGCCAAAGAATGAATTTTTAGGCGAGATGGTGACCCAGCAATTGCTTTACTACCCCACCGTCACGCGTGAGGCTTATGTGCGCCAAGGCCGCGTCACGACGCTGCTGGAGTCAGGGCAATTGGGCCAGGAGTTGGGCTTGCCTGCATTGAACCCAGAGCACGACAGGGTCATGATTTGCGGCAGTCCAGGAATGCTGCGTGACATGAAAACCATGTGTGAAAAATTGGGGTTTGCAGAAGGCAACACCAGCAAGCCGGGGGCTTTCGTGATTGAAAGAGCTTTCGTTGAAAGTTAACGCGATGCAAGCCCTGCGAAACTTCAAGCAATGGCCCATTCAGGTTTGGTTGGCATTTCTTTCGTTGATCTGCGTGGGCATGTTTTTGGCTGGCATGTATTTACAACATGTTGTCGGCTTGGTGCCATGCCCGATGTGCATCGTGCAGCGTTATGCATTGATTGGGGTGGCTGTGTTTGCGGCTTTTGGCGCCACTTGGCAGCCTGGGTTTTGGCGCTCGCTTTGCGCTTCTTGGCTGGTGCTGCTGGCTGCGTGCTTTGGCGCATTTGTGGCAGCGCGCCAAACTTGGCTGCAGTGGTACCCGCCCGAAGTGGTCTCGTGCGGGCGTGATTTTTACGGCATGGTCGAGAATTTTCCGCCCCAGCGCTGGGTGCCCATGATCTTCAAAGGCAGCGGCGACTGCAGCAAAATTGATTGGACTTTTTTAGGCGGTTCACTGGCCAACTGGTCTTTCTTGGCTTTTGCCAGCATGGTGGTTTTGATGCTGCTTTTGCGCTGGCGCGATGGGCTTTTGAAGCCCGCACACACTGCAGATTTAACTTAATTTTTTCATCAAGACTTGGCTGCGCCTGTCCCAGTTATATTTGCGCTTGCGCGCTTCAGGCAACCAGTCAGGGTCCATTTGCACAAAACCACGTTTGATGAACCAATGCATGGCGCGGGTGGTGAGCACAAAAATACTTTGCAAGCCCGTGGCCCGCGCGCGTTGTTCGATGCGTTTTAAAATTTTCTCGCCATCGCCTTGGCCTTGTGAATGCGGAGAGACTGTCAAAGCGGCCATCTCAGCGGTTTTGGCTTCGGGGTAAGGGTACAGGGCCGCGCAGGCAAAGATCACACCGTCGTGCTCGATGATGCTGTAGTGATCGGCATCACGCTCAATTTCATTGCGGCTGCGTTTGACCAAGCTGCCATCTTTTTCAAACGGCTCTATCAGTTGCAAGATGCCGCCCACATCATCGGGGGTGGCTTCGCGCAGCTCTTCTAATTTTTCGTCAACCACCATGGTGCCGATGCCGTCATGCACATAAATTTCAAGCAACAAAGCGCCATCCACAGAAAAAGGCAGGATGTGGCTGCGCTCAACGCCTTCTTTGCAGGCTTTGACGCAATGCTGCAAATAAAACGCGGTGTCGGTGGGCACGAGCGGGCTGGGCAGTTGCAGCAGCAGTTGCTCAGCAGCGGCCAAAGGCAGTTCAGTGTCAATCGGATTGTCTTCAGACTCGGGTTCTGTGGGCCGCAGGCGCAGGCCAGCGATCTCGGTCATGAACAGCAGTTTGTCGGCTTGCAATTCAATGGCCACGCTGGTGGCAACCTCTTCCATGGACAAGTTGAACGCTTCGCCCGTGGGTGAAAACCCAAATGGCGAGAGCAAAACCAGGGCGCCCATGTTCAAGGTTTGTGTGATGCCCGCCACGTCTACCTTGCGCACCAAGCCCGAGTGCTGGAAATCCACACCGTCAACGATACCCACGGGCATGGCGGTGATGAAGTTGCCAGATATCACGCGCACGGTCGAGCCCGCCATGGGCGTGTTGGGCAAGCCTTGGCTGAATGCGGCTTCAATCTCGTAGCGCAGTTGGCCTGCGGCCTCTTGCGCGCAGTCCAGCGCAACGCTGTCGGTGATGCGAATGCCCTGTGAGTATTGCGGTGTGTGGCCCTTGGCCAGCAATTGTTCGTTGACTTGGGGCCTAAAGCCGTGAACTAAGACGATTTTGACACCCATGCTTTGAATCAAGGCCAAGTCTTGCGCCAAGTGTTGCAACTTGCCCGCGGCAATGGCCTCACCTGCGATGCCCACCACAAAGGTTTTGCCCCTGTGCATGTGGATATAAGGCGCAACCGAGCGGAACCAGGGCACGAAGGTGAAATTGAAAACTGTAGACATTGCTTATTTTTCTGCTCTTGACTGGGGGCCTTTGGGCTTGGACTCAGCGGATAATTCGGAATTCCCCGCAGCATTGATTTTTACAGAAGTTTCGCCTTTGTCCGCCATTCCATTGAAAATCGAGTTCCCTGAGTCTTTGCCAGTGTCGGCAAAGCGCGACGAGATCGCTGCCGCCATGACCGCACACCAGGTGATCATCGTGTGCGGGGAGACCGGTTCAGGTAAAACCACCCAATTGCCCAAAATCGCCTTGGCGCTGGGCCGCGGGCGCATGAATGCGGCCCCAGGCCAGCGGGGGCGCTGGATCGGCCATACCCAGCCCAGGCGCATTGCGGCCAGCAGCGTGGCCAAGCGCATTGCCGAAGAATTAAAGACCCCCTTGGGCGAGGTGGTGGGCTTTAAAGTGCGATTTCAGGACAGATTAACCCCTGGGACCTCGGTCAAGTTAATGACCGATGGCATTTTGCTGGCTGAAACGCAAAACGACCCTTTGCTGCTGGCTTATGACACTTTGATCATTGACGAGGCGCACGAGCGCAGTTTGAACATCGACTTTTTATTGGGCTACTTGCGGCAAATACTGCCTCAAAGACCTGATTTGAAAGTGATCGTGACCTCGGCCACCATCGACGCCGACCGCTTTGCCAAGCACTTTGCCTCTGCCCAAGGCCCAGCGCCCGTGATCATGGTCTCGGGCCGAATGTTCCCAGTTGAAATGCGTTGGCGCCCGTTTGAAGAAAGTCGTGAACACGATTTGAATGACGCGATTGCGCAAGCGGTTGACGAGTTGTGGACCGGCCATGCGCAGGGTGATATTTTGGTTTTTTTGCCGGGCGAGCGTGAGATTCGAGAAGCCGCTGACCACTTGCGCAAGCACCTCTTACACAACGTCATCACGCGCAGCGCCGAAGTGCTGCCTTTGTTTGCGCGTTTGTCGCAAGCAGATCAAGATCGCATTTTTGATACGCATTCAGGAAGGCGCATTGTGCTGGCCACCAACGTGGCAGAAACCTCGCTGACGGTGCCTGGCATACGCTATGTGATCGATGCTGGCACAGCGCGCGTTAAGCGCTACAGCCTGCGCAGCAAGGTCGAGCAGTTGCTGGTCGAGCCCATCAGCCAAGCCGCAGCGAACCAGCGTTCAGGGCGGTGTGGGCGTGTGGCCGATGGCATTTGCATTCGCTTGTACGATGAAAAAGATTTTGCGGGTCGCGCGCGTTTCACCGACCCAGAAATTTTGCGATCGTCTTTGGCTGGTGTGATCTTGCGCATGAAGGCTTTGCATTTGGGCGTGGTGGAGGATTTCCCATTCATTGAAGAGCCCTCACGCCGCGCTATCACAGACGGCTATCAATTGTTGGCCGAGCTGGGCGCTGTGGACGAGGCCAATGAGTTGACCAAAACCGGCGTGGAACTTTCAAAATTGCCGCTGGACCCCCGAGTTGGACGCATGATTTTGGAGGCTCGCGACAGGCAAGCTCTGGACGAAGTTTTGGTGATTGCCAGTGCCCTGTCTGTGCAAGACGTGCGGGACAGACCGATGGAGGCTCAAGCGCAAGCAGACCAAGCACACGCCAAATTTGACGACGATAAAAGTGAATTCACGGGTTACTTGAAACTGTGGAAATGGCTGGGCGAGGCACGCGGGGGCAAGCCCGAGCACGCGCCCACGGGGAAACCCACGCAAGGCCCTAGGCAGCCCAGTGTCGCCGGCGGCCACAAACTGAGCAATCGCCAATACGAGCAATTGCTGCGGCAAAATTTTGTCAACATTCGCCGCGTGCGCGAATGGCGCGACACGCATACACAGTTGCACACCGTGGTGGCAGAGCACCGCTGGCGCATCAACGTGCAGCCCGCCAGCTATGAGCAATTGCATTTGTCTATGTTGGCGGGTTTGCTAGGCAATGTGGGCTGCAAGCAAGACGAGGAAGATGTTTATTTGGGCGCACGCGGCATCAAGTTTCACCGCCATCCCGGTGCGCATCTTTCGAAGAAACCAGGGCGCTGGACGGTGGTGGCCGAATTGGTCGAGACCACGCGTTTGTTTGGTCGCGGCATGGCCGCCATTGAGCCCACTTGGCTAGAGCAAGTGGGCGCCCATTTGCTGCGAAAACAATTGCTCGACCCACATTGGGAAAAAAAATCAGCCGAGGTGGTGGCATTGGAGCGCGCTACTTTGTACGGGTTGGCGGTCTACAGTGGCCGGCGCATCAGTTTTGGCCGGATTGACCCACAAGGCGCACGCGAGATTTTCATTCGTGAAGCATTGGTGCAAGGGCAGTGGGAAACGGCTCTGCCATTTTTAGCAGCCAACCACAAAATGGTGGCCAAAGTGGAAGAGCTGGAGCACAAGTCCAGGCGCCAAGATGTGCTGGTTGACGACGAGTTGATCTACGCATTTTATGACCAGCAACTGCCCGCCGATGTGTGCACCGGCCGCGGCCTGGAGGCTTGGTACAAAGAGGAAGTCAAACACCAACCGCGTTTGCTGCTCTTGAGCCGCGAAGAGTTGATGCGCCATGAAGCAGCAGGCATCACGACACAAGCTTTCCCCAAAACCTTGCGCCTTGGGGGCACAGATTGCAGCGCCACCTATTTGCATGAGCCTGGAGATGCGCGCGACGGCGTGACTGTGACTGTGCCCTTGTTTGTGCTCAACCAAGTCAACCCAGACCGCTGTGAGTGGCTGGTGCCGGGCTTGCTCAAAGACAAGATTCAAGCCTTGCTCAAAAGTTTGCCGCAAAAACCACGCTCACGCTTTGTGCCTTTGCCAGACTCTGCCGCCAAATTGGCTGAGGTCATGGGGGCACCCGAAAATTTTGGCAACGGCTCTTTGACAGATGCCTTGCTCAAAAAAGTGCGCGACATGACCAGCCTGGACGTTCAGCGGGCTGACTTCAAATTGGACATGCTCACCCCGCATTTGTTCATGAACATTTGTGTGGTGGATGAACACGGCCGGCAAATGGGCATGGGCCGCAACTTGGGGGCGCTCAAGTCCGAATGGGGAAGCCAAGCGCGGGGTGCTTTCCAAGCTTTGGCGCAGCTCAAACTGGCTCCCAGCCCGGCGCTTGAGCCCCGCGTGGTGCAGCCCGGAGCGCCCCCAATTCAAGTGACCCCCTTGCCAAAGCAAAGCGCACCGCCCCCGGCGCTGGGTGCGCAGCGCTACACCACATGGGCCTTTGGCGAGCTGCCAGAGCTCATGGAAATTCACAAAGGCGGGCAAACCTTGATCGGCTTTCCAGCCTTGGTAGACGAGGGCGATGCCGTGCGCATTGAAGTCTTTGACGAGCCCGATGTGGCTGCCAACAAACACCGCGAAGGCTTGCGCCGCTTGTTTGCATTGCAAATCAAAGATGCCCTGAAATACTTAGAAAAAAACATACCTGATTTGCAAACCATGGCAGTGGCCTTCATGCCGCTTGGCACGGTGGACGAGTTGCGTCAACAAATCATTGAAGTGGCTTTGGACCGTGCATTTTTATTAACCCCTTTGCCAAGCGATGAAGCAAGTTTCAAAAAGCGCATTGAAGAAGGGCGCGGGCGATTGACTTTGATTGCCAATGAAGTTGCGCGCTTGGCCGGTGTGATTTTGATTGAATTTGCTGCTGCCACACGCAAAATCAAAGATAGCAAAAGTGCCCCAGAGGCCACGGTCGATGCGCACCAGCAATTGCAGCGCTTGATGCCCAAACGCTTTTTAGTGGCCAGCCCTTGGCCGCAGCTGCAGCATTTCTCGCGCTACTGCAAAGCCATTGTTTTGCGCTTGGACAAGTGGCGCGATGATCCAGCGCGCGATGCCTTGCGCTTGAGTGAATTCAGGCCTCAAGAGCAGCGCTATTGGCGCTTGGTGGCACAGCGCAAGGGCGTGGTGGACGAGCGCATGCAAGAGTTCAGATGGCTGCTGGAGGAGTTGAGAGTGAGTTTTTTTGCGCAGACCTTGCGCACCCCGCAGCCGGTGAGTTTGAAGCGCCTTGACAAAGCCTGGGCGCAGCTCAAGCACTGATGTGTGCCTGGCCTAGCGCATGGGCATTGTCATCATTGGGATATCGCGGGCCAGCGCTAAGCGCTCGAGTTGTTGCCGCGTCTGGCCGATGAAAAATCTAGACATGGCCAGATGCGTGCTGGCTTTGAGCAAACTGCTGCTATCTTTCATTGGAATGCCTGCAGCGTCGCACAAAGCTTTGGCGAAATGGGGCTCCAATGCGGCCACGGCCACGCGGCCATTTTTGCAGGCGTAAATTTTGTAGCCCGCATGGGCACCCCCCACCGGTCCTTGTGGCAGCGTCAAGCCCCACAGCCTGGGCAATGCCAACCACTGGGCTGCCTCGGACAAGGCCACTTCGTGAAATGAGCCGCGGCCTTTGGCACGCAATTGAAAGACTGCTTTGACAGCGGCTTCACTGGCCATCAAAGCACCGCCCATGTCCGCAAACAAACTGGAAGGCAAAGCCATACCGGGCACCAAATTGACTTTGGCCTGATAGGTCAAATCATGACCCGGAACTTCTGCCAATGCGCCTGGCTCGCCGACCACGCTGACGCAACTCAAACGCGGATAGGCGGCATGCAAAACGCGCCATCCTAAGCCCAGTTTGCGCAAGGCTGAGGGCCGAAACGAGGTCATCAACACATCGGTTTTGGCCAACGCACGGTGCAGTGTCTTTTGTCCTTGGAGACTTTTTAAATCACAGTTGATTTCAAGAACACCTTGATGCAGTTGAGCGTAAGCATCGGCGCTGAAGTGCTGCATCGGATCGCCTGATGGCGGATTGATTTTGGTGCAACGCGCGCCCATTTGCGTCAATCGCATCAATGCAGCGGGGCCAGGCAAGTTCAAGCACAAACTCAAAACTCGAACGCCGCGCAGTGTTGTATCTTTTGTCATGTCAGCCTCAAATTATTCAGATCAAGCCCCAAAGTCTAGGGGTAATCCAACATAGTTTTCAGCAATGGTTCTGGCCCCTGATTCACTGTGAACCAAATAGTCGAGCTCGGCTTCTTGGAATTTTTGAACAATAGGCCCGTTTTCTGGAAACTTGTGCATCAAGTTGGTGAACCACCAAGAAAAACGCTCGGCGCGCCAAATGCGGCGCAAGCAGCGTTGTGAGTAGTTGTCGATGCCGGCCTGCGTCTTGTCTTGGTAAAACTCAATCAATGCACTGCACAGGTACTTCACATCGGTGGCTGCCAAGTTCAAACCTTTGGCGCCTGTTGGGGGCACGATGTGCGCAGCGTCACCGGCTAGAAACAAGGAGCCAAAACGCATGGGCTCGGTCACAAAACTGCGCAAGGGTGCAATGCTTTTCTCAATCGACGGGCCCGTGACCAAATGGTCTCGAGCTTGGGGGTCAAGGCGCAAACGCAACTCGTCCCAAAAGGCTGCATCGCTCCATTGGGCGAGCGTGTCGGTCAGGGGCACTTGCAGGTAGTAGCGGCTTCGACTGGTGCTGCGCTGTGAGCACAGCGCAAAGCCGCGCTGGCTGTTGGCGTATATCAATTCGTGGTGCACCGGGGGGGTGTCAGACAAAACACCCAGCCAACCAAAGGGGTAGACTTTTTCAAATTCTTGGATGGAGCCAGCCGGCACACTGCTTCGGCAAACACCGTGAAAGCCGTCGCAACCTGCAATGAAGTCGCATTGAATTTCGTGATTTTTTCCGTCTTTGACATAACGCACTTTGGGCTGTTGGCTGTCAAAATCTTGCACGCTGACATCGAGGGCTTCGTAGTGCGTGATCAAACCGGCTGCTTGGCGGGCGTCCATCAAATCACGCGTGACTTCTGTTTGGCCGTAGACCATGACGTTTTTGCCGCCCGTTAAACCATTCATGTCGATGCGGTGACGCGAGCCTTTGAACAGCAAATCAAACCCACCGTGGACCAAGCCTTCTTGGTGCATGCGCTTGCCAACGCCGGCTTCGTCCAGCAAGTCAATGCAGACTTGCTCCAAGACCCCTGCACGAATACGGCCCAGCACATACTCGGGTGTCTGGCGTTCAATGATCACTGCGTCAATGCCAGCTTTGTGAAGCAGTTGTCCGAGAAGCAAGCCGGAGGGGCCGGCACCAATGATGGCTACTTGTGTTCGCATGGGGACACTTTCGGTTGAATGTGGCCAGCCCGGAGGGACTCGAACCCCCTACCCATGTCTTAGAAGGACATTGCTCTATCCAGATGAGCTACGGGCTGATAAAAAAGGCCCTGTGAGGGGCCTTTTTTGGGTATTGGATGGTCGGAGCGAAAGGATTCGAACCTTCGACCCTCTGGTCCCAAACCAGATGCGCTACCAGACTGCGCTACGCTCCGACTGAGTTCGCATTCTACCGCCGGATGGGCATGATTTTGGCCCAACCTGCAAAACTTCTCTTAAAGCTTGTGGCAAGTTGTCAAAGTTCAGTGCCGCCGGGGCTCCATTCAGCTGCCGCGCGTGATGGGCATTTCAAGATCGCCGGGCATCATCAAGTGTTTGGCCAACTCAAGTTTGGCCAAAGAATTGCGGTGCACCTCATCAGGGCCATCGGCCAAACGCAAGGTGCGTTGGTGCACATAGGCATAGGCTAGCGGAAAGTCTTGCGAGACGCCGCCGCCGCCATGGGCTTGAATGGCCCAGTCGATGATTTGGCAGGCCATTTGTGGGGCCACAATTTTGATCATGGCAATTTCTGCCTTGGCCACTTTGTTGCCCACGGTGTCCATCATGTAGGCGGCTTTGAGGGTGAGCAAGCGGGCTTGCTCGATCATGCAACGCGACTCGGCAATGCGTTCTTGCCAAACGGTTTGCTTAGAAACTTCGCGGCCAAAGGCCACGCGTGAATTCAAGCGTTTGCACATCAACTCCACAGCGCGCTCGGCAATGCCGATGCTTCGCATGCAGTGGTGAATCCGTCCTGGGCCAAGGCGGCCTTGAGCAATTTCAAAGCCCCGACCTTCGCCGAGCAATAAATTGCCTACAGGCACGCGCACATTTTTTAAAAGCACTTCCATGTGCCCGTGAGGCGCGTCGTCGTAACCAAAAACGGACAAGGCGCGCACCACGGTGACGCCAGGCGAATTTGCCGGCACCACAATCATGGATTGCTGCTCATGCCGGCCCGCATCGGGGTTGGTCTTGCCCATGACGATGTAAATGGCGCAGCGGGGATCGCCCGCGCCCGAGGACCACCATTTGCGGCCGTTGATGACATAGTCATTGCCATCACGACGAATTTCGCACTGAATGTTGGTGGCGTCCGAAGATGCCACCTCGGGCTCTGTCATTAAAAATGCGGAACGAATATCACCTTTGAGCAAAGGCTCGAGCCACTCGTCTTTGATGGCCTCGCTGGCGTAACGCTCCAGCGTTTCCATGTTGCCGGTATCGGGTGCAGAACAATTGAAAATTTCGGCGGCAAAGGGTACACGCCCCATGATTTCGCACAAGGGCGCGTATTCCAAGTTCGACAAACCTTGAGGGGCACGCGTCGATTTGGGCAAAAACAAATTCCACAAACCTGCTTCGCGTGCTTTAGGCTTTAGCTCTTCGACGATACGCGTAGGAATCCAAGCATTGCCCTTGGCGCGGTTGTCCGCGATCTCTTGAAAAAAGCGGCCCTCATTGGGGTAAATGTGTTCGTCCATGAAGGCCAGCAAGCGCGCTTGCATGGATTTAACTTTGTCTGAATATTCAAATTGCATGGCAAAACTCCTAGTGTGTGTCAGATGTCAAAACTTATTCAACCTTGCTGGCAAAATGCCACGCCAATTGCGCCATGGGCAGGGCGCCAGCCCCTGAGGATTTGGCTTGCTCGCTCGAAGCGGTGCCGTCTTCAACGCGCTTGGCAATGCCTTGCAAAATGGCGGCAATTCGGAACATGTTGTAGGCCAAATAAAAATTCCAATCGGCCGCTAATTTCTCTGGCGTTGTAAAACCCGTTCTTTCGCAGTAGCGCCGGATGTATGCTTGCTCAGGCGGTATGCCCAAAGAGGCATGGTCCAAGCCGCCGATGCCTCTGAATGAGCCGGGCTTGATGTGCCAGGCCATGCAGTGGTAACTGAAGTCAGCCAAGGGGTGGCCCAAGGTTGAGAGTTCCCAGTCTAAGACAGCCAAGACGCGCGGCTCTGTGGGGTGGAACATGAGGTTGTCGAGCCGAAAGTCGCCGTGCACGATGCTGACCAAACTCTCATCTTTGGCACTGGCTGGCACGTGCTCTGGCAACCATGCCATGAGGCGGTCCATCTCGGGAATAGCTTGGGTGGTGGAGGCTACGTACTGCCTGCTCCAGCGGTTGATTTGCCGCTCGATGTAATTGCCCGGTTTACCGTAAGAGGCCAAGCCGTGCTCGGCAAACTTCACGACGTGCAGCGCTGCAATCACGCGGTTCATCTCGTCATAAATTTCACTGCGCTGCGTGTTGCTTATGCCTGGCAGTGATTGGTCCCACAGCACGCGGCCGTCCATGAATTCCATGACGTAAAAAGCGCGCCCGATGATGCCTTCGTCTTCGCACAAAACATGCATTTGCGGCACAGGGACGGGGGTGTTGGCAAGCCCCCTCATGACCGCAAATTCGCGCTCAATGGCGTGCGCAGAGGGCAACAACTTGGCCACAGGACCCGGCTTGGCCCGCATCACGTAAGCGCGCTGCGGGGTGATCAGCTTGTATGTGGGGTTGGATTGCCCGCCTTTGAACATCTCAACGCTCAAAGGGCCTTTGAACTGTGCCATGTGGCTTGATAACCAAGCCTCTAACACCGCCACATCAAACACATGCGAGCCAGAAACCGGGCGCGTACCGACAAAATGGTCAAACTGGCTCATGCCGGGCTCCGGTCAGCAACGGGGGTCATGTCGCAAGGGTTTAGGCGTCCGCGTCCACGATTTTTAAGAGGGCTTGCCGATCGAGGATGACCAAACCGCCCGGCTCGATTTTGATAACTTGGTCGCGTTCCATTTGTTTGAGCTCTTGGTTCACTCGCTGGCGAGATGCCCCCAGCAATTGTGCCAACTCTTCTTGGGCCAATTGCAAACTGATGCGAATGCCGGTTGGAATGGACAGGCTGGGCACACCATAACTGCGCAGCAAGTGGGTTAGCTGCTTGGCCAAGCGCGCCCGCAGGGGCAGCGTGTTCAAGTCTTCGACCAAGCCAAACAATTGGCGTATGCGCCGCGCATGCAGGCGCAGCATGGCATCGTACAACTCGACGTGTGTGGCCAGTATTTTTTTGAAATCGGCCTTGGCCACATTCAAGGTGGTGGTATCGCCGTGGGCGTAGGCGTCGTGGGTGCGGCGGTCCCCATCGAAGATCGAGACATCGCCAAACCAAATGCCTGGCTCGACGTAGGTCAAGGTGATTAACTTTCCCGAAACCGAAGTTGAGCTCACCCGCACGGCGCCCTTGGCACAAGCGATCCATTGCTCGGGCGGCTCTCCGCGGGCCGCAATGAGTTCGCCGTCTTTGAATCGTTTGACGTAAGTGCATCGAAGTATGTCGTGTCGCAGTGAGGGTGACAGGGTGGAGAACCAACGCCCTGCGTTGATCGATTCTCTTTCTTGCATCGTAAGAATGGGTTCGTCCATGAGCTGTCTTTTGAGTGACTGTGGTTTGTTTTTTTGTCGCCTGAGAGACCGCGCTTTACTGGTACTGAGGTTTTTCTTTGTTTAAAAACGCAGAAATACCGATGCCAGCATTGGCATGGTGCAAATTTGTGACAAAGTGATCACGTTCACGCGCCAATTGCGCATTCAAGTTGGAGCCGTCGGCCTCACTGAGCAATTCTTTGATGCTCGACAGCGTATTGGTGGCACGCTCGTTCAGTTGAGCCGCCAGCTTCAAAGCTTCGCCCAGAGCTTGACCCGCTTCGCACAGGCGATTGACCACACCCAGACTGTGCAAACGCTCGGCGCTGATGCGCTCGCCCAGCAGCAAGAGCTCTGAGGCCAGTTGCCTTGAAAGTGCACGAGAAAGGCTCCAAGTGCCACCGCCATCGGGCGACAAAGCAATGTTGCTGTAGGCCATCACAAAAATGCTGGTACGGGCTGCAACGATCAAATCACAGGCCAGAGCCAATGAAAATCCAGCACCTGCTGCGGCGCCTTCAACCGCTGCAATGACGGGCTTTGGAAAGGCACGGATGGCCTCGATCCAGTTATGCAGGCCCTCAATGCTTTGCGCTTGGTGCTCGGGCGACTCTTGCCGGTTGGCCAGCAGGCGTTGCAAATTGCCCCCGGCGCTGAACATGCTGCCAGCACCGGTGATCACCACACTGTGAACTTCTGGGCTCGATTCGGCCACGTTCAAAGCCTCTACGCCGGCTGCGTAAATCTCTGGGCCCATCGCATTGCGATGCTCCGGGTTGCTCAAGGTCAAGATCAAGGTGGCACCTTCGCTGGTGCTTAAGATTTGCGCGGCCATGGCTCAGTCCTCGGTTTGCAACAATGACAAACCAATTGCGCCACGCCGGCGAAGCCAAGGGCTGGGGCGATAACGGGGGTCACCGTAGACGGTTTGCATGTTGAATAATATTTCCAAAATATTGGCAGGCCCCAATAAGTTGCCTAAAGCCAGCGGCCCCAGTGGGTAACCCAAGCCCAGAGTGACCGCCAAGTCCAAATCTTGTGGGGAACACACGCGCTGCTGGCACATGTCACAGGCAATGTTCACGATGGTGGCCACCACACGCTGCGTCACAAAGCCAGCGCTGTCGCGGATCACGCTGACGGCTTTGCCGTCTGTGGCAAACAAAGCGTGCGCAGCATTGCGCATGTCCACTCGCGTGGCGGGGTTGGTGGCCAGCACACGGCGGCGCGTGGCGCTGTCGTCAAACAGCATGTCAATGCCCACTGTGCGAGAGGGGTCCAGGAGGTCCACCACGGCCACTGTTGTGACATCAAAGCCCAGGGGCGCTACCAGAATCAAGGCTTGAGCTGAAGGCGTTGATTCAGTCTCAATGTGCGCGCCCAAGTCCTTCAAAAGTTGCAGCAATTCAACCCGCCGTGAGGCGCGAGGGGAGACCCAGACAGGTGGCATCGCGTCTACAACAGGCGGGGGGGGCTCAGGTGCTGTGAGCGCTTTGCCGTCGGTGTATTTGTAAAAACCTTCGCCAACTTTTTTGCCAACCAGGCCAGCTTCAAAACGCTGCGCGGTGATCACGCTGGGGCGGTAGCGGGGCTCTTGAAAATATTGGTTGTAGATGGATTCCATGACCGGATGAGAAACATCCAAAGCGGTCAAGTCAAACAACTCAAAGGGGCCGAGTTTGAAGCCTGCTTGGTCTTTCAAAATGCGGTCAATGGTAGCGAAGTCAGACACACCTTCACTGACCACGCGCAGTGCTTCTGTGCCGTAGCCACGGCCTGCATGGTTGACGATGAAGCCCGGCGTGTCATGGGCATGTACGGGGGTGTGGCCCATTTGTTTGGCATAACTGAACAAGCGATCACATACCGCAGTGTCGGTTTTAAGTCCTGCTATGACTTCAACCACTTTCATCAAAGGTACGGGGTTGAAAAAATGAAAGCCCGCACATTGGGCTGGCCGTTGCAAGCCGGCCGCAATGGCTGTGATGGACAGAGAAGATGTGTTGGTTGCCATCACAGTGCCCAGGGGCAGCAGTGATTCCAACTCGGCAAATAAACTTTTTTTGATGTCCAGGCGCTCGATGATGGCTTCAATCACCAAATCGCATGATTTCAAATCTTGCAGGCTGCTGGCCACATGCAAGCGAGATTTGTAACTGACCACGCTGTCTGCAGACAAGCGCCCTTTGGCTTGCAGCGTGTCCCACATTTGGCCAACTGCATCTTGGGCCTTGAGGCAGGCCTGGGCTTGCGTGTCGTACAGCCAGACTTGACTGCCGGCTTGCGCGGCGATTTGTGCGATGCCCCGGCCCATGGCGCCTGCACCGATCACAGCGACTTGTTTGAATTCAATGATCATATTGACTTGTCTCAAAAGTAAAACTCAAATGACTTGCCAGTGTGCTGCCCCATGAAAGGCTGGCACTGGATTGTTAGCGGCGAACTTGCAAGGCGCCAGGGTTGACGATGTTGGTAGGTGTGCCTTTGATGAAATTGACCACGTTCTCAAAGGCCTTGCCAAAATACATCTCGTAGCTGTCATTTTCGACATAGCCGATGTGCGGCGTGCATATGCAATTTTCCAAACGCAGCAGGGCATGGCCTTGCAAGATGGGTTCATGTTCAAAGACATCGATCGCGGCCAAGCCTGGGCGACCGCGGTTCAAGGCGCTGATCAAGGCGTCGGGTTCAATCAGTTCAGCTCGAGAGGTGTTCACCAGCATGGCACTGGGTTTCATGCGAGAGAGGTCTTCCAAAGTGACGGTGTAACGTGTTGCATCGTTCAGGCGCAGGTGCAACGAGAGCACATCAGATTGTTCAAAAAAAGCTTCGCGCGTTGCGGCAGGAATGCAGCCATCTTGGATGGCCAGTTCGCGCGAAGCTTCGCTGCCCCAAACCACAACTGGCATGCCAAAAGCGCGGCCGTAACCAGCGACCAGTTGCCCAATTTTGCCGTAACCCCAGATCCCTAAGGTGCGCCCGCGCAGCACGGTGCCCAAACCAAAATTGGCTGGCATGGAGGCAGACTTGAGCCCCGCCTGTTGCCAAGCGCCATGCTTTAAGTTACCAATGTATTGCGGCAAGCGCCTCGCCGCGGCCATGACCAAGGCCCAGGTCAACTCGGCCGCTGCAATGGGGGAGCCTGTGCCTTGAGCCACGGCAATGCCGCGCTCGGTGCACGCCTCGACGTCCACGTGGGAGCCGATCCCACCCGTTTGGGAAATCAATTTCAGGCGCGGCAGCTTTTCCAGCAACTGCCGATTCAGGTGCGTTCTTTCTCGAATCAAAACCACAACATCGGCATCTTTGAGCCGCACAGACAATTGCCCCAGCCCTTTGACGGTGTTGGTGTACACCTTGGCGGAGTAGGCGTCCAGTTTGGTTGCGCATTCGAGTTTTCGAACGACGTCTTGGTAGTCGTCAAGGATCACAATATTCATGGACTGTATTGTGCCTTGACCTTAAGGCCTTAGGCCCGCGCCAAACCAAGCCAGTTGAAAATTCAGTGTTTCACATGGGCTTGGCGTGCTTCGATGGCAGCCAAGCGGTCAAGTTCGGCGCAAACATCAGCCATACAGCCTGAAATGACCATGCGCCCTGCGCATTGGGGCAAATTGTCGAGTTCGGCCACCCTGAGAACGCGCAAACTGCGCGGCCTTTGGGGTGGACGGCTCAAGGTGTGCCCGCGGCCAACGCTCAGGGGTGCCTGTGTGTGCTGAGGGAGTCTTGGCTTGAAAGCCGAGGCGCTCAGGCTTGCCAAGCCTGAAAAAAGAGCAGAGAAAGTCATCAGAGCGATTCCCATGTGAAACCTTTAAAAGTGGAGGTTGAACATAGGCAGGATTGAAAAGAAGGCCATTTTCACAGGGCTAAAGCCGATAGAGCTTTGAGCGCCCGCCACCTGTGAAAGAGCCTGGGTGATGGGGGGTTACATCATCAAGGTGTTGCGAATGAGCCCAACGGCCAGGCCTTCAATGTCAAAAGGCTCGCCTGGCTGGACCATGATGATGGGGTAGTCGGGGTTTTCTGGCAGCAATTCGATGCGGTCTGCAAGCCGGCGCAACCGTTTGACGGTGACTTCGTCACCCAAGCGGGCGACCACAATTTGGCCATTGCGAACTTCTTGGGTGGCTTTGACGGCCAATAAGTCGCCGTCCATGATGCCTGCGTCTCGCATGGACATGCCTCTGACGCGCAGCAAATAGTCGGGTTTTTCTTGAAACAATGTGCTTTCAAGGTGGTAAGTGCGGTCTACATGCTCTTGCGCGAGAATGGGGGAGCCGGCAGCAACGCGGCCAATCAAGGGCAGGGCGAGTTGGGCAAAACCCGGCAAGGCCATGCTGAACAAGTCGGAAGAGTTGCGCATGGCATCGCGGGAGGATCCTTTGAGGCGAATGCCCCTGGAGGTGCCGCTGATCAAGTCGATGGCGCCTTTGCGGGCCAACGCTTGCAAGTGTTCTTCGGCTGCATTGGCGGACTTGAACCCTAACTCGTGGGCAATTTCTGCGCGGGTGGGGGGTGAGCCGGTTTGGGCTATGGTTTTTTGGATCAGCTCTAAAATTTGCTGCTGACGGGCGGTAAGTTTAGGTTGTTCAAGCATGTTGCAGTCCTTGTGAAGGGGGGCGCTCAAGGCGACCACTGTTTTCTTATCCAGTAACTGTATTTTTAACCAGCTTTGAAAGAAATGCAAGTGGCAAAGCAAAAAATTGTTGTTTTAGGCACAGGGGGCACGATTGCGGGGGAGTCGGCCCACGCCAGCGAACGCTTGGTCTACACCAGCGCGCAGCGTTCAATTGATCAATTGTTGGCTTGCCTTCCCAACAGCCCAGCAGCCCTGCAGGCGCATGAACTGGTGTCTGAGCAAGTGGCCCAGCTCGACAGCAAAGACATGGACTTTGCTACTTGGATGGCTTTAGCGCAGCGCTGCCACTTTTGGCTACAGCAAAGCGAGGTCAAAGCTGTGGTGATCACCCATGGCACCGATACGCTGGAAGAAACCGCTTATTTTTTATCTCGCGTTTTGCCTGGCAACAAGCCCGTGGTGATGACGTGTGCCATGCTGCCTGCCAATGCAGTGGGAGCCGATGGCCCTCAAAATTTACAGGACGCTCTCACGCTGGCGCTCTCGCCTGACCCCAGGGCCCAGGGGGTTTTGCTGGTTTGCGCGGGGCAAATTCACACCGCCTTGCATGTTCAAAAAATTCACCCCACACGCCTAGATGCCTTTGGCAGTCTGGGCAGGGGGCCGTTGGGCCTGGTCGGTGAGGGTGTTGTTCAGTGGCTCGCACAGACGCCGCAACCAGCAAACAACGGCCATGCGGAGTCTTCGGTGAAAGCACAAAGCGGCGTGGTCTCCAGGATGCTGAACTGGCCACCCGCACAGACTTGGCCTTGGGTGGAGATTATTTCAAACCACGTCGGGGCCAATGGTGCGGTGGTCAAGGCCATGGTTCAGGCCGGTGCCTATGGGGTGGTGGTTGCGGGCACGGGCAACGGCTCGCTCAGCCAAGCGTTGTCGCAAGCGCTTGAAGAGGCGCAATCTGCAGGCCTTCAGGTCTGCTTGGCCACCCGATGCGCTACAGGCAGTGTGATGCCCTTGCCGGGGGCTAAGTTTGCAGATTCCAAAGGCTTAAGCCCTGTCAAAGCGCGGGTGTCGATGCTGCTGGACTGGGCTGAGCAGCGAAGTTTGAATTAAGCAGCAGCGCCAAGCGCCTGCATGGCGCGCTGAGTGATCTCGTCAACATTGCCGATACCGCTGATGGCTCGGTATTGCGGGGCCTCATGCGGCTCGCGCTTGGCCCAAGCCGAGTAATATTCAACCAAAGGCCGAGTTTGCTGGCTATAAACTTCTAAACGCTTTTTGACAGTTTCTTCTTTGTCGTCTTCGCGTTGCACCAAAGGCTCACCGGTCAAATCGTCTTTGCCAGCGACTTGGGGTGGATTGAATTTGACGTGGTAGGTGCGACCTGAGGCGGGGTGTGAGCGGCGCCCGCTCATGCGCTCGATGATGGCCTGAAAAGGCACATCCAACTCCAAAACAAAATCCAGTTTGACACCGGCAGCTTTCATGGCGTCGGCTTGCGGCAAGGTGCGCGGAAAACCGTCAAACAAAAAGCCTTGTTTGCAATCGTCTTGTGCAATGCGCTCTTTGACCAAATTGATGATCAAGTCGTCACTGACCAGCCCGCCTGTTTCCATGATGTTTTTGGCCTGCAGGCCCAAGGGCGTGCCGGCTTTGACCGCGGCGCGCAACATGTCGCCGGTGGAAATTTGCGGAATGCTGTATTTTTGGCAGATAAAAGCAGCTTGGGTGCCTTTGCCGGCGCCCGGAGCGCCCAGAAGTATCAGTCTCATGGATGTCCCATTTTGTTGTCAAGGAGGTTGGCCACGAAGGCAAAAAATCTCATCCTGAGAATAGCATGCTAAAACCGTGCAATTGCTGACATCAGTTTGCGCTTAGGCGGTTAGGAACAATTGCCGAACCCGTTCTAAATCTTCCGGCGTATCAACCCCTGGACCAGGCGAATGGGGGCTGATGTGAACCGCTATTTTGTGGCCATGCCACAAGGCGCGCAATTGCTCCAAAGCCTCTAAATTCTCTAGTGGTGCAGGCGTCAAACTGGGAAAGATGCGCAAAAAACCAACACGGTAAGCATAGAGACCAATGTGGCGCAAGGGCGCTGGTGTGGGCAGTTGCATCACGCCTTGACTCAAGCCATCTCGCCACCAAGGGATAGGGGCGCGACTGAAATACAGGGCCAGGTGGTGTTGGTCTAGAACAACTTTCACAACATTGGGGTTGTTAAATTCAGCCACGTTGTCAATGGCATGGGCTGCTGTACTCATGCTCGCATGCGCCATGTGGCCCAGCAGGGCGGCCACTTGGTCGATCAGGTCAGGCTTAATCAGCGGCTCATCGCCTTGAACATTGACCACCACTTCATCGTCGTGCAAGCCCAGCAAATCACAGGCCTGTGCCAAACGGTCGCTGCCGCTGGGGTGGTCTTGGCGGGTCAAAAGGGCGTGGATGCCGTGCAATTGGCAGGCTTGCACGATCAAAGGGCTGTCTGCCGCCACCACCACACGGCGGGCGTGCGACAGGGCTGCGCGCTGCGCCACGCGCACGACCATGGGGAGCCCTGCAATGTCGGCCAAGGGCTTGTTGGGCAAGCGGGTGGACGCCAGTCGGGCTGGAACAATGACAGTGAACTGGGGCAGTACTGCAGGCAAGATTCAGACCCTCTTCAAACCAAGGGGGAGCGTGGCTTGAGGCCTTCAAGTTCTTCGTTGCTCAAAGTGCGCGCTTCGTTTTCTAGCAAGATCGGAATGCCATTGCGTATGGGATAAGCCAAACGTGCACTGCGCGACCAGAGTTCTTGCAGCTCACGCTGCAAATCCAAGGGCCCTTTGGTGACGGGGCAAACCAGCAGTTCAAGCAATTTAATGTCCATGGCCCTAATGATACCGGTGCCTGGTTTGAAAAAGTGCATCAAAGGCCTTCCAAAAGGCTTCTTCGGGCTCAAAAATCAAGGGAACGGCCAAAGCCTCAGGGTAATGCGCCCAAAGTTTGACGGCGTCTTTTTCTGTGCACAACAATGGCAGGCCCGGATGAGGTGGCTGCCAGTTTTCCAAGGCATCGTGGTCCGGGCGTTCTGTGCAGGTTTTGAGCGTCAAGCCAGCTTGTGCCAGCATGGCGAAAAATGCTTGCGACCGCGCTATCGCAGCGACCGCCTGCACTTCCTGCCCCTCGAGTTGTGCAAGTGGCACTGAGCTGCCGTCACTTTTCAAAGCGAAGTGACTCAAGCTGCGGCGCGCTGCATAGCCTTGTGCCATGCTGCGAGGTCCGGTGTGCAGCAGCAAGTCCACCGCACGCGGCCACGGCTCGCGCAGCGGGCCTGCTGGCAGCAACCAGCCGTTGCCAATGCCGCGCTCGTCCATGACGCATATTTCCATGTCGCGTTGCAGTGCGGTATGTTGCAAACCATCGTCGCACAAAATCACAGAAACCTCAGGGTGCAGGCTTAACAAATGCTGCGCAGCTGCGACTCGGTTGGACCCCACCACCACCGGTACTTGGCATTGCTGAAAGATAAACAAAGGCTCGTCGCCCACATCGGCCGGCGTGCTGTTGGGCGTCACGCTTTGAAGCTGCATGCTGGCCCTGCCGTAGCCGCGCGAGACGATGCCCACATGGACATTTTGAGCTTTCAAGTGCTGCACCAAGGCCAGTGTCAGCGGGGTCTTCCCAGCGCCTCCTGCCACCACATTGCCTACCACAATCACGCTTGCTGCAACTCGCTCAGACTTGAAAATGCCCAGGGCATACAGCTGTTTTCGAAGCCAGAATAAAACGCCGTAGACGATCGAGACCGGCCACAGACACCAGGCCAGTGCGCTGCGGCCCGCCCACAGGCGCGGCAGTTGCATCTGCCATCCTGGGCGGTTCACGGCCCTTTGCCCCGAAGCTCAGGGGACGCCAGAGGCGCTTGCGCTGCAAAGGCAATTTTGCTCAAGCCGCTTTGCTTGGCTGCCTCCATCACGTTGACCACGGCTTGATGGCTGGCCAAGGCATCTGCGCGTATCAACAAGTGGCTCTGAGCGGGCGGCAAGGCCTGCATGGCCGCTCGGATGTCGGAGACGCTGCGGCCCTGTAGGCGCACACCATTGAGCGCGTAGTCGCCTTGCGCGCTGACGCTGATCTCCCATGTTGGCGGGTTGGGGCCCGACTCTGCGCTGGCGGTGGGCATGGTCAGGTTCAGCTGACTGAAGTGCGACCACGTGGTCGTGACCAGCAAAAAAATCACGATCACCAGCAGCACATCGATGAACGGAATCAAATTGATTTCCGGCTCAAGTGGGGAGGACTTTCTGAATTTCAAAACAACTCCAATTGGGCCGCAATCTACTCGCGCATGGCCGATAAATGTTTGGCAAATTGATCCGCCGTCCATTCCATATGAACGACATGTTGGTCAACGCGCGCTTTGAAATAACGCCAAGCCATCAAACTGGGGATGGCCACCATCAAGCCAAGCGCTGTGTTGTACAAGGCCACGGAGATGCCGTGCGCCAGTTGCTCTGGGTGTTGCTGGCCCGGTGCTTGAGCGGCAAAGAGCTCAATCATGCCGATGATCGTGCCCAAAAGTCCTAATAAAGGCGAAGCAGAGGCCAGGGTGGCCAAGGCTGTGAGGTACCGCTCTAGCCCTTGTGCGGTCACGCGGCCTTGCATTTCCATGCTGCTTTGCACATCGTGCGGGGTGGCTGCAGGGTTGCGAGCCAAAGTTTCCAAGCCCGAGGCCAGCACAGGCCCAATCGCTCCCATTTGCGCGATGTGCGCAATGGCGCTGTCCGATGGGAAACCGCCACGGGTGCTTTCCATGGCCTGCGCAAGTGCTTGGGGCGGAATGACTTGACTGCTTCTCAAAGCATAAAGGCGCTCCAAGATCAAGGCCAGCGCAAAGACCGAGCAGACAATCAGTGGCCAAATGGGCCAACCTGCGGCTTGTATGATGCTGAGCAAAATAGGGGTTCTTTCACGGACGAAGTCTGGTTTTGATTATGGCCCAAGCATTTGTCCCTGTTTTCTGTGGATAACATTGTGAAGAAACCCCTGCTGAACCCTTTGAAAAGCGCATGAACATTGGGTTTTCTTTTGCTGCTTATTTTTTAATCAAAAAAAACTTCATATATATCAATGGCTTATCTTGGTTTCTCAAGCCTCATTCACAGCGCTCACTTGGCCAAGCCCCATGGACATTGCGCTGTGGAGTACTTCGCCTTGAAAGCAGTGGCCCTGGGGCTGAAAAGCGCTCAAAACCCTTGGAAATAAACACATGGCAGTGAACTTTTCAGGATCAGCGCCACAGGTATGGGATGTTGGGGCTTTATGCCATGCTGTGGCGGACACATTGAGCGCAAGGTTCAACCCTGTTGCCGTGAGAGGCGAGCTTTCAAGCTTTTCAAGGGCGGCCAGTGGACATTGTTACTTCACATTGAAAGATCAGACCGGTCAAATCCGCTGCGCCATGTTCCGCCGCGAAGCCAGTGCTTTGAACTTTGCGCCACGAGATGGCGAGTTGGTTGAGGTCAGGGCTAACTTGAGCGTGTACGAGGCCCGAGGGGACCTGCAGTTGGTGGTTCAGTCCATGCAAAAGGCGGGTCAAGGGGCTTTGTTTGAACAGTTCTTGCTGCTCAAAGCCAAGCTGACGCAAGAAGGTTTGTTTGCGCCTGAGCGCAAGCAAGCGGTGCCCGCCATGCCGCGCGTGATTGGGGTGGTCACTTCTTTGGGCGCAGCCGCATTGCACGATGTGGTCACCGCTTTGCAAAGGCGTGCGCCTCACATTCCCGTGATCGTTGCGCCTGCCGCCGTGCAAGGCGCTGGTGCACCTGCTGAGTTGTTGCACGGCCTGCAGCAGTTGGTGGCGTGGCGCAGCGGCGAATTGGGGGTTGATGTGATATTGATGGTGCGCGGCGGCGGCGCCATGGAAGACTTGTGGGCCTTCAATGATGAAAATTTGGTGCGTGCGGTTGCCTCTTGCCCGGTGCCTGTGGTCTCTGGCGTTGGCCACGAGACTGATTTCACCTTGCTTGATTTTGCGGCTGATTTGCGCGCGCCCACACCCACTGCTGCGGCCGAGTTGGTGGCCACCGATCGTGGCAGTTTAGAGGCCGGCTTGAGCGCTATGGCGGAGCAATGCGGCAGCGCCGTTGAGCGACAAATGCAGCGCCAGGGGCAACGCTTGGACCAAGTCAGTAGCCGCATGGGCAGGCCTTCTTCCCGCATTGCCGAGCAGGCAGCCAAATTGGAGCGCTTGAACCAATCCATGCGCTTTGCTTTGGGCTCACAGTGGACACGCCAGCATGCGCAGTGGGAGCGCTGTGCAGAGCGCTTGCCACGGGCTTGCAAAAGTTCATGGCAAGTGCAGAAGACCGCGTTGGCGCATTTGAAGGTGCGTTTGGAATTGCTCGATCCGCGCTTGGTATTGGAGCGCGGCTACGCGTGGTTGACTGACCAGAGCGGCAAAGCACTCACACATGCCCATGATTTTCAAGTGGGCCAGTTGGTTCAAGCCACTTTGTCCGATGGCGTGGTGGACTTGCAAGTCAAGGGGCAGAAAGCCCGGAGTGTGGCGGACAAATGATGGACTCAATTGAAACGGTGGTGATTGGAGCGGGTGTGGTCGGCTTGGCTGTGGCGCGCGCCTTGGCGCTCACAGGACAAGAGGTCTTGTTGTTGGAGTCTGAAAATGCGATAGGCACAGGCACGAGTTCGCGCAACAGTGAAGTGATTCATGCTGGCATCTACTACCCTGCAGGCTCGCTCAAAGCAGAGTTGTGCGTGCAAGGTAAACACATGTTGTACGCCTATTGCAACGAAAGGGGCATTGCACATCGGCGCTGCGGCAAATTGATAGTGGCCACCCATGAACATCAAGTCGCGCAACTCGCTGGGATACAAGCCAAGGCATTGGCCAACGGGGTCAAGGGGCAAGATGCTTTGGTCATGCTCAGTCAAGAACAAGCCCAAAACATGGAGCCCGCGCTGACCTGCGCCGGCGCTCTGTGGTCCCCCAGCACCGGCATTATCGACAGCCATGCACTGATGCTCAGTTTATGGGGTGACTTGGAAAATGCCGGTGGCTTGCTGGCCTTGAACTCCAGCTTGGCCCACGTACATGCACAGCAAACGCGCGGCAGGCAAGGCTTCATCTTGGAGATGCAAGACGGCACACAAATTGGAGCGCAGCGCGTGGTCAATTCAGCAGGGCTCAAAGCGCCTGATTTGGCTGCAAAATTTCAAGGCATGGACCCTGCGCTTGTCCCCAAGGCCGCCTATGCCAAAGGCAATTATTTCAGTTTGTCGGGGCCTGTGCCTTTTACGCGTTTGATTTACCCCGTGCCAGAATTGGCTGGCTTGGGTGTGCACTTGACCTTGGACATGGCTGGACAAGCGAAATTTGGACCCGATGTGCAGTGGGTCGTCAGCCCCGATGACTTGCAAGTTGACCCGCAAAGGGGCGAGGCTTTCTATGCCGAAGTCAGAAAATATTGGCCAGGTTTGAAAGACGGCGCCTTGCTGCCAGCCTATGCAGGAATTCGCCCCAAAATCAATCAAGCCCACGAGCCTGCTGCCGATTTTTCTGTGATGGGCCCAGCCGAGCATGGCGTGCCCGGCTTGGTGCATTTGCTGGGCATTGAGTCGCCCGGTTTGACCAGCTCCTTGGCCTTGGCGCAGCGCGTGGCGCAATTGTTGGCGTAAGGCGGCAATGCCTGTTCAGTTGATCAGCCGCGGCTGAGTTGGCGCAGGGCCAAAGCCACATCGTGCACCAAGCGCGGCCCTTCGTAAATCAAGCCGGTGTAGATTTGAACCACATCGGCGCCGGCCTTGATTTTTTCAATGGCGTCATTGCCGCTCATGATCCCGCCCACGCCAATGATGGGAAACTTCGGGCCAAGCGCTTGGCGCAATTGCGAGATCACGCGGTTGCTGAACTCGCGCACGGGCGCGCCTGACAGGCCGCCCACTTCTTGGCCGTGCGCCATGCCTTGAACTGCATCGCGCGACAAGGTGGTATTGGTGGCGATCACACCGTCCATGCCGTGGCGTTGCAGGCTCGATGCAATGGCGTTGACCTGTTCTGAGTTCAAGTCAGGTGCGATTTTCAAAAACAATGGCACAGTTTTGCCGTGCTCTTGGCTCAGCTCAGCGCGGCGGTGGGTCAAGGCACTGAGCAACGCGTCCAAGGCTTCGTCGCTTTGCAAACTGCGTAAATTCTGGGTGTTGGGGCTGGAGATGTTGACCGTGATGTAGTCGGCATGCGCGTAAACGCCGTTCAGGCACAGCAAATAATCGTCTGTGGCTTGCGCGATGGGCGTGCTGGCGTTTTTGCCAATGTTCAAGCCCAGCAAGCGGCCTTGCGGGCGGAAGTTGGACTTTTTGACATTGGCGATAAAAGCGGCCAAACCATCATTGTTAAAGCCCAATCGGTTGATCAGGGCACGCGCTTGAGGCAGCCGAAACATGCGCGGCTTGGCGTTGCCATCTTGGGCCAGTGGGGTGACAGTGCCAACTTCGACAAAACCAAAACCCATGGCACCCAAGCCATCGATGCACTTGGCGTTTTTGTCCAGCCCAGCGGCCATGCCCACGCGATTGGGAAAATTCAAGCCTGCCAGTTCAATGGGGTCGGCCACCCAAGGTTGGCGGTAGGCGCGGTCCAGCAAGGTGTTTTGAGTGCATGCCAATTGCTGCAAAGTCAGATCGTGCGCAGTTTCTGGCTCGATGCCAAACAAAAATGAGCGGGCCAGGGGGTAGAGGTTCAAGGACATTGGATAATCTTGTAGGAATCTGCCATTGTCTCAAATTGATGGGGCCATGCACTGCAGTTACAACTTTCAATTCTAGAGATTTTTATGAACCAAGACGAACTCAAAGCACTGGTTGGTCAAGCCGCACTTGCCTATGTGCAGCCAGGTGCCATTGTCGGGGTTGGCACAGGCTCCACGGTGAACAAATTCATTGATGCCTTGGCCACCTTGAAGAACACCATCAAGGGCGCAGTCTCCAGCTCGAAAGCCTCCACAGCACGCTTGAAGGCACTGGGCATTGAAGTTTTTGACAGCAACGATGTGCCCGAGTTGTCGGTCTACATTGATGGGGCTGATGAGATTGACCGGCAAGGTCACATGATCAAAGGCGGGGGTGCTGCCCTAACCAGAGAAAAAATTGTGGCTGCACAGTCCAAGCAATTTGTTTGCATTGCCGATGCATCGAAATTGGTCGACATACTAGGCGCTTTTCCCTTGCCTGTCGAGGTGATTCCGATGGCCAGCGCGCGCATCATTCGTCAATTTCAAGCGATGGGCGCACAGGCCGGCATTCGACTGCAAGATGGGCAAGCCTTGGTGACCGACAACGGCCAGTACATCGTGGATGTCAGGGGTTTGAAAATTGCAAATCCGCTGGCTTTTGAGATGCAAATCAGCCAGTGGCCCGGGGTGGTCACGGTCGGCGTATTTGCAATTCAAAAAGCGCAAGTCTGTTTGCTGGGCACAGAAGCGGGCGTGCAGACTTTGCGGTTCTAAAGCCCTGCCAATTTGCGCTTGGCAGGCCCTTTTGGAGCCTCAGGCCTGCCCGGACATACCTTGGTGACGCAAAAGCGCGCTCAACGACGGCTCGCGGCCCCTGAAGGCTTTGAACGAGTCAAGGGCAGGGCGGCTGCCCCCGGCCTCCAAGATCGCTTGGCGGTAGCGCCGACCGGTTTCTAGGCTGGGGCTGCCATCGGGCATGGCGGTCTCTTCAAAGGCGGCGTAGGCATCGGCCGACAAAACTTCAGCCCATTTGTAGCTGTAATAACCGGCCGCATAGCCCCCGGCAAAGATATGGCTGAAAGTGTGTGCAGAGCGGTTGAAAGCGGGCGGTTTGAGAACGGCAACTTCTTCTCGCACCTGGTGCAAAATCGGCATGAAATCTTCGGAGGGTTTGTGGCTGGTGTGCAGCAGCATGTCGAGCAATGCGAGTTCGATTTGGCGCAGCGTTTGCAAGCCACTTTGAAAGTTTTTGGCGGCCACCATTTTGTCAAACAAGGCGCGCGGCAAGGGTGCTTGCGTATTCACATGGGCAGTCATGTGTTGCAGAACCGACCACTCCCAGCAAAAATTTTCCATGAATTGGCTGGGCAACTCCACCGCATCCCATTCCACGCCGCTGATGCCAGATACATCGCGCTCATTGACTTGGGTCAGCATGTGGTGCAAGCCGTGACCAAACTCGTGGAACAGCGTGATCACGTCATCGTGCGTCAACAAAGCAGGATGCCCATCCACGCCTTCGGCAAAGTTGCACACCAATTGCGCCACGGGGGTTTGCAGGCTGTGTGTATCGGGGCGCAACCAACGGGCCCGCACATCGTCCATCCAGGCGCCGCCTCGCTTGCCTACGCGGGCAGGCTGGTCCAGGTAAAACTGGCCGACCAATTGGCCCTCGCGCTCCATCCTGTAAAAGGCCACAGCAGGGTGCCACACAGGGGCTTTGTCGGGATGGATGCTGACTTCAAACAGTGTCTCAATGATCTTGAACAAGCCTTGCAGAACCTTGGGCGCCGTGAAGTATTGCTTGACTTCCAATTCACTGAAGCTGTAGCGGGCTTCTTTGAGTTTTTCGCCAATGAAAGGCCAGTCCCAAGCCTGTGGGTCGGCCAATTGAAGGTGCTGCGCCGCAAAGTCCCGCATGTCTTGCAAGTCCTTTTCTGCAAAGGGCTTGGCACGCTGAGCCAAGTCGCGCAAAAAGGTGATGACTTTCTCAGGTGACTCGGCCATTTTGCTGGCCACCGAGACCTCTGCAAAATTTTCAAAGCCCAAGAGATGGGCTTCTTCTTCTCGCAGCTGCAAAATGTCTTGAATCAATTGGCTGTTGTCAAACTTTTGAGCTTCGGGCGCCGCTTGATCGGAAGCACGCGTGACGTAGGCTTGGTACATTTGCCGGCGCAAGCTGCTACTTTGGGCAAACTGCATGATGGGCAAATAACAAGGCATTTTCAAGCTGAGTTTGTAGTCCGCTTTGCCTTCTTTGGCTGCCGCCATGCGCGCTGCGTGTTGCACATCTTCTGGCACGCCTGCCAACTCGGCTTCGGTGACATACAGGGCAAAACTGTCGGTGGCGTCCAGCGCGTTCTCGCTGAATTTTTGACTCAACTCGGCCATGCGTTCTTGGATCGCGGCGTAGCGCAATTTGGCTTGCCCCTGCAATTGCGCACCGCCCAAAACAAAGTTGCGCAATGCGTTGTGCTGGGCTTGGCGTTGTTCCGTGTTAAGGCTCTCCAAAGGTATCGATTTGTATTTGGCATACAAGCGCTCATCAGCCCCTAAACGGGTCCAAAATTCAGTCACCAAGGGCAAGGCTTCGTTGTAAGCGGCTCTGAGCTCGGGCGTATCGGCCACACTGTTCAAGTGGCTCACTGCGCCCCAAGCGCTGCTCAATTGTTCGGTGGCCACATCCAAGATTTTGGAGATCTCACTCCATTGGTTTGGAAAGGAGTCGGCTGTCACGGTTTGCAGGGCTTGAGAGGCGTTTTCCATCAAGTGCGCAACAGCCGGGTTGACGTGGCTTGGTTGGATTTGATCAAACAACGGCAACTCAGATTTTTGCAGCAAAGGATTTGAATTTGTCATGACATTGCAATGGGGGGTGTTGGCATTGAATGAGCTCAAGCCAAGCAGCGCTGCGCAGCCTCTAGCGTGTTGACCAGCAGCATGGTGATGGTCATCGGCCCCACACCGCCTGGCACGGGGGTGATGAAACTGGCAACTTGTTCAACGCCAGCAAAATCCACATCGCCGCACAACTTGCCTTGCGCATTTCGGTTCATGCCGACATCAATCACACTGGCGCCGGGCTTGACCATGTCGGCTGTCAGCACATTGGGTTTTCCCACTGCGGCCACGATCACATCGGCCTGCAGCGTCAGGGCTTTCAAATCAGCGGTAGCACTGTGGCAAATGGTGACCGTCGCATTTTTTTGCAAGAGCATGAGGGCCATGGGTTTGCCCACAATGTTGCTTCTTCCAATCACGACAGCGTGTTTTCCGCGCAGGTCATACGCAATACTTTCCAACATCTTCATGCAGCCATAAGGTGTGCAAGGCCAAAAGCCGGGCATTCCCGTCATGAGTGCACCGGCACTGGCAATGTGAAATCCGTCGACGTCCTTGGCGGGGTCGATGGCTTCAATCACTTTTTGCGCGTCGATGTGGGCGGGCAGTGGCAATTGAACCAAGATGCCGTGAATTTGAGGGTCGTTGTTCAGCGCCTCAATGCGCAGTAAAAGCGCGTCTTGGCTCAAAGTATCGGGGTGTTTTTCCAGCAAAGAAAAAAAGCCACTGTCTTGGCAAGCCTTGACTTTGTTGCGCACATAGACATGGCTGGCCGCGTTCTCGCCGACCAAAACCACAGCCAAGCCTGGCGTGACGCCCTTTGATTTCAAGGCCAGGGCGCGCTGGGCAACTTGGCCTCTGAGTTCTTGAGAGATTGCATTGCCATCAATGCGTTGGGCTGTCATATAAATTTAAGCTTCTCGATCGTCTAAGGAGGCCTGGTGGATCAACTCTTTGGAGCACTTTTTCTCAAAGCAATTTTTAGCAAATCAGCCACAGTGTTGGCGTTTAATTTTTCCATGATATTGGCGCGGTGCGCTTCCACCGTTTTGATGCTGATGCCCAGATCGTCGGCAATTTGTTTGTTCAAGCGGCCGGCCACAATGCGCTCCAGCACTTGCGCTTCGCGGCTTGTGAGTTTGGAGAGCAAAGCGTCTCGGGTGGCTGCGGTTTGGTGTTCTGCGAAAGTATCGCGTGCGCTGTCGAGCATGCGCTCAACCAAGGCCAGCAACTCATCTTCTTTAAAGGGTTTTTGGATAAAATCCATGGCTCCTTTTTTCATGGTGTTGACCGCCATGGGTACATCGCCATGGCCTGTGATGAACACGATCGGCAGTGGCGAGCGGCGCTCGACCAAACGGTCTTGCAATTCAAGGCCCGTCATGCCGCCCATGCGAATGTCTGCGATCAGGCAGGCCACCTCTCTGGCATCGTACCGACCCAGAAAAGATTCAGCCGAGTCAAAACAACGCACGCGGTAGTCCTTGCCCTCAAGCAACCATTGCAGGGAATCACGCACGGCTTCGTCGTCGTCAACAACGTAAACCGTGCCTTTTTTTGGAATCAAACTCATAGGGTGCCCCCGGTTTTGCTTGCAGAAACTGTCGATTCGGTACTCATAGCTGGAATCCAAAAGGAAAAACAGCATCCGATGACTTCGTCGGCATTGTAGATGTTCTCAGCCGCGATTCGGCCTTGGTGCGACTCCACAATGGTTCGGCATAAATTCAGGCCAATGCCCATGCCTTCGACTTTGGTGGAGAAAAAAGCTTCGTACAAGTGGTCCAGCACTTGCGGGGGCAAGCCTTTTCCGGTGTCTGTGACCGAAAAATGGACCACAGGGACATCGTCCATTGTTTGCGGCACCACGCGCAATTCCACATGGCGCTGGCTCGCGGGGCGCTTGGCATTGTCAATTGATTCGGCGGCGTTTTTCAGCAAATTGACCAAGACCTGCTCAATCAAAATAGGATCGACGCACAGCAATGGCAAGCGGGCGGCCACGTGGTGCGTCAGGCGCACATTGGCCCTGCGCAACTCAATCTCTGCCAACTCGAGCGCCTCGGCCACCATGGTACTGACCTGCGCATTGCTGCGGTTGGGCTCGCTTCGTTTGACGAATGCGCGAATGCGTTGAATGATTTGTCCAGCGCGCTGTGCTTGATGCGCTGTTTTCTCCAGAGCCCAGATCAAATCTTTTTCTTCGATTTGTTGACCTTTGATGCGTGAGACCATGCCATTGCAATAATTGCTGATGGCCGTCAGCGGTTGATTCAATTCATGCGCCACGCTGGAAGCCATCTCGCCCATGGTGATCAAGCGACTGGCGGTTTGAGCGCGCTCGGCTTGCTGCGCTGCCACTGCTTGGGCTTGACGGCGCGGTGTGATGTCTGTGGCGATCACCAGTTGGGCCAATCGGCCATCCGCCCAGTTGATGTAACGTGTGCGAATTTCCAGCCACTTGCCCAAGGGCGTGAGAAAAATTTCAGCCCGCTCCGCAGGCGCCACTGTCAAGCTCTCCGTGGGCAGGCCTGCCAAGGCGTCCACATCGTCATGGCCTTCTTCGAGAGGCGGCAAGTCCAGCATGCCGGCTTTCTCCACCAACTCCAAGTGGCCTTTTGTGTCGTCACCAAACCATTGTCGATACAGTTTGTTGGCGAACAGCAACTCTGCTCGTCCAAGCGGGGCTACCGAGACCGAGGCGTCCAAGGCCTCCAACACGATGGTGAAGCGTTCGTGCGACGTGGCCAATTGTTCGCGTATTCGGTTGGGCTCGGTGATGTCGGTCATGGAGGTCATCCAGCCGGTTTGCAAACCCATGGCATCGATCAAGGGCGAGACATACAAGCGCGCATCAAACAGGCTTTCATTTTTGCGTTTGACCCTGACTTGAAAGCCGCCGGTGGTGTGGCGCCCACTTAACTCATCATCCAATCGGGACATCAGCAATTCACGGTCTTGCTCTGGCCAATAGGGAAAGGGAGCCACAGCACCCACCAGTTCTTCCTCGCTCCACCCAGTCATCTGGCAAAAGGCTAAATTCACATAGGTAATGCGCCCCTCCAAATCAAGCGCACGCATGCCCGTGAGCATAGAGTTTTCCATGGCGCGCCTGAAATTGGTTTCAGTTACCAGGGCCTTTTGCGTTTGCAATCTCTTGCGCGTGTGGCCCCAATTGCCAATCAGCATCCAAGCTGTCATCAGGCTCAAAAAACTGACCAACCAAAACAGCCCGCTGCCCACCAAGTCTTGCGAAGTTCGCCAGGCCTGTGCGCGCAAAATCAAACCATTTCCAACTGGCGAAACAGGCACTTCAAATTCGTTGTTTTGGAACGCAGCGCCAGGTATAAAACTCCATAAACTGATGCGCTTGGGGATGGCTTGGCCCGCGATCAAATGGCCTTCACTGTCGAGAAGGGAAACGGCATATTTGGCCAATATTTCGGTGGGAACGCCATAGCGCAATAGATTGTCAATGGCGTATTCACCCATCAAAACGCCACTGAATTTGCCCTGGTTGGTGCTCAGGGGTGTGTGCAGCTGGAGCACCGCTGCAGCTTGGCTGTTTTCAAGTGATTGCCCTGGGGGTTTGGGCGTTCCTGTGTTTGGGGTGGCGATGCTGCCCGCCTCTTGCGCGTAGACCGGCTGCATGAGGTCACGGGCCAAACTGTAGTTGTTCTCAGTCTCGCCCCACTTTAATATTTCACCAGTTTTCCAGCGTTGGTTCGTGATCACACTGGGGGCTGTTTGGCTGGCCAAAATACGCCGTTTGTCGTCGATCCAAACCAGGGCTTGTAATTCAGGGTTTTGCATGACCAAGGCTTCTGCGCGGCTCATGAAAACCTCAATGTCCAAATCTTTGTTGGCCATATCGCGCGCCAAGCGCATGATTTGCTCTTGACGCTCTAAGAGGCGCAGGCGCAGTCTTTGCTGGCCGTATTCGACATCTCTTTTGACGGCTTCTTGTTCGCGGTCGATTTCTTCATAGCGCAAATAGCCAAATGAAAACACAATGGCGGCAAAGAACAGCAATACAGCGACCAGCGGAGCGAGCATGGCAAATCTGTCCTGATGCCATGGTGTGAGCCGCCTCCACCATCGCCGCCACCATTTGGCAGGCTTCAGGGCAGCCAAGCTTTGTTTGACGTTGCGAGTCTTCATTTGTGAAGTTTAGGGTAAACACTCCTCTCAATATTTCGTATTATGAAATGATTAGGCACCATTTGAAATTTTTCAAAAATATGAGACAATTCGGACAAGCTTGGAACAGCAAACAAAGAGGAGAACAAACCATGAACGCTGAAACACCGAACAAAGTCTTGCCTGATTTAGACGCTCAGGAGACACGTGAGTGGATGGACGCATTGTCCGCTGTGATCGAAAAAGAAGGTGGGGAGCGCGCGCACTTTTTGTTAGAACAACTGCTCGAGCATGCCCGCGAAAACAGCATCGACATGCCATTTTCAGCCACCACTGGTTATGTCAACACGATCGAGGTCGATCAGCAAGCCAATTGCCCAGGCAACATTGAGATAGAGGAGCGCCTGCGCGCCTACATGCGCTGGAATGCCATGGCCATGGTGGTCAAGGCCAACCGCCACAACCCCGAGGACGGCGGTGACCTGGGCGGCCACATTGGCTCGTTTGCATCATTGGCGCACATGTTTGGTGCTGGATTCAACCATTTTTGGCATGCTGAAAGCGAAAACCATGGTGGTGATTGTTTGTACATCCAAGGCCATGTCTCTCCCGGCGTCTATGCACGTGCTTACATGGAAGGACGATTGACGGAAGAGCAGTTGCTGAACTTTCGCCAAGAAGTTGATGGCAAGGGTTTGTCGAGTTACCCACACCCCAAATTGATGCCTGATTTTTGGCAGTTTCCAACAGTCTCCATGGGCTTGGGCCCCTTGATGGCGATTTACCAAGCTCGCTTTTTGAAATATTTGCACGCCCGTGGCATAGCCAATACCGAGAACCGCAAAGTCTGGGTTTTTTGCGGCGATGGTGAAATGGACGAGGTCGAATCTTTGGGTGCCATAGGTTTGGCCGCACGTGAGAACTTGGACAATTTGATCTTCGTGGTCAATTGCAATTTGCAGCGCTTGGATGGCCCTGTTCGTGGCAACGGCAAAATCATCCAAGAACTCGAGGGCGAGTTTCGAGGCTCAGGCTGGAACGTGATCAAGCTGCTTTGGGGCAGCGATTGGGACGCGCTGTTGGCGCGCGACAAAGACGGCGCACTGCGCCGCATCATGATGAGCACTTTGGACGGCGACTACCAAGCATTCAAAGCCAATGATGGCGCCTATGTTCGCAAGCATTTCTTTGGGCGCGATCCCAAAACTTTAGAAATGGTCTCGCACATGAGCGACGATGATATTTGGAACCTGCGCCGCGGCGGTCATGATCCGAAAAAAGTCTACGCGGCCTACCACCAAGCTGTGAATCACAAAGGTCAACCCACGGTGCTGCTGATCAAAACGGTCAAAGGCTTTGGCATGGGCAAATCAGGTGAAGGTAAAAACACCGTTCACCAAACCAAGAAACTGACCGACGAAGACATCAAAATTTTCCGTGACCGTTTCAATTTGCCGATTCCAGACAGTGAGCTGTCGAAAATTCCGTTTTACAAACCCGCTGAAGACACCCCCGAGATGCGCTATTTGCACGAGCGGCGTAAGGCCTTGGGTGGTTACTTGCCGCATCGCCGCACGAAAGCCGATGAACAGTTCACTGTGCCCGCACTGGAGACATTCAAAGCAGTGCTTGAACCCACGGCTGAAGGTCGGGAAATTTCAACCACACAGGCCTATGTGCGCTTCTTAACGCAGTTGCTGCGTGACCAAGCCTTGGGCCCGCGCGTGGTGCCAATTTTAGTTGATGAGGCACGCACTTTCGGCATGGAAGGCTTGTTTAGGCAAATTGGAATTTACAACCCAGCAGGCCAGCAATACACCCCCGTCGACAAAGACCAAGTGATGTATTACAAAGAAGACAAAGCCGGCCAAATTCTGCAAGAAGGCATCAACGAAGCTGGCGGCATGTCCAGCTGGATCGCGGCGGCCACGAGCTACAGCACCAGCAACCGCATCATGCTGCCGTTTTATGTGTACTACTCCATGTTTGGCTTCCAGCGCGTGGGTGATTTGGCCTGGGCCGCAGGCGACATGCAAGCACGTGGCTTCTTATTGGGCGGCACTTCAGGGCGCACCACCTTGAACGGCGAAGGCTTGCAACACGAAGACGGCCACAGCCATATATTGGCTGGAACCATTCCCAATTGCATCAGTTACGACCCAACTTTTGCGCACGAGGTGGGCGTCATCTTGCATCACGGAATGAAACGCATGGTGGAAAAACAAGACAACGTTTTTTATTACTTGACCTTGCTCAACGAGAACTACGCCATGCCCGGTTTAACGCCAGGCACAGAGGAGCAGATCATTCAAGGCATGTATTTGTGCAAAGCCGGTGGCAAAAACAAGTTGCGTGTTCAGTTGATGGGATCAGGCACCATTTTGCGCGAATCATTGGCAGCGCAAGAGCTGCTGGCCAAGGACTGGGGCATAGCTGCCGATGTTTGGAGTTGCCCCAGCTTCAACGAATTGACCCGCAATGGCCAAGACGCAGAACGTTTCAATTTGCTGCACCCACTTGAATCACCGCGCGTTCCATTTGTGGCGCAGCAGTTGAGCAAGCACGATGGCCCTGTGATCGCTTCAACCGATTACATGAAAGCCTACGCAGAGCAAATACGACCCTATCTGCCCAAAGGTCGGACCTTCAAAGTGCTGGGCACCGATGGTTTTGGGCGCAGCGACTTCCGCAGTAAATTGCGTGAGCACTTTGAAATCAACCGTCACTTCATTGTGGTGGCAGCGCTCAAAGCCTTGAGCGAAGAGGGTGCGCTACCAGTGGCCAAAGTGGCAGAGGCCTTGAAGCAGTACGGCATTCAGACTGACAAAGTCAACCCACTTTACGCTTGATCAAAATAATATCAGTTGGAGACACATATGGCATTGGTAGAAGTCAAAGTTCCAGACATTGGCGATTTCGATGAAGTCGCCGTGATCGAGTTATTGGTCAAGGTTGGCGACAGCGTGAAAGCGGAGCAATCTTTGATCACCGTCGAGTCTGACAAAGCCTCGATGGAAATTCCTTGCTCACACGCAGGTGTGGTCAAAGAGATTCGGGTCAAAATAGGCGACAAAGTCAAACAAGGCTCGACTGTTTTGGTGTTGGAGGCGCACGGCCTTGCTACTGATGCAGCCCCAGTGCAAGTGCCTCCGGCTGCACCAGCCCAGGCTCCTGCAGCGCAGTCGCTGACAGCCGCTGCACCCATTTTGGCTGAAGTGACTGCGGTGGCCGCGGCAACGCCTGGGGCCACAGTACCAGCGCATGAGCCCAGCGCCAGCGCTGTGGGTTTGCCGCATGCCTCGCCTTCGGTTCGCAAGTTTGCACGTGAATTGGGTGTGCCATTGGAGCAAGTCCCAGGCAAAGGCCCCAAAGGCCGTATCACTCTAGAAGATGTGCAGGCCTTTACCCGCAGCGTCATGTCCGGCAGTGTGCAAACGCAGGCGCAAGCGGCTGGTGCTGCATCCGGACAAAGCGGTGCAGGCTTAGGCTTGATTCCTTGGCCCAAGGTCGACTTTGCCAAGTTCGGCCCCATCGAGCGCAAGGAGATGAGCCGCATCAAAAAAATCAGCGGTGCCAACTTGTTGCGCAACGCCATCATGATCCCGGCCGTGACCAACCACGACGATGCTGACATCACCGATCTGGAAGCCTTCCGCGTTTCAACCAACAAAGAAAACGAAAAGTCAGGTGTCAAAGTCACGATGCTGGCCTTCTTGATCAAAGCCTGCGTGGTGGCACTGAAAAAATACCCGGACTTCAACAGCTCGCTGGACGGTGATGCGTTGATTTACAAAAACTATTGGCACATTGGTTTTGCCGCTGACACACCCAATGGTTTGATGGTTCCTGTGATCAAAGACGCTGACAAAAAAGGTGTTCTGCAAATCAGTCAGGAAATGTCCGAATTGGCCAAGAAAGCCCGTGAAGGCAAGTTGAGCCCTGCCGAGATGAGTGGTGCAACGTTCACCATTTCCAGCTTGGGCGGCATTGGTGGTAAATATTTCACGCCCATCATCAACGCGCCCGAAGTTGCCATTTTGGGCGTGTGCAAAAGCAGCTTTGAACCTGTTTGGGACGGCAAACAGTTCGTGCCGCGTTTGATGTTGCCTTTGTCGTTGACGTGGGACCACCGCGTCATCGATGGCGCTTCTGCAGCACGATTTAACGCCTTCTTGGGGCAAATTTTGGGCGACTTGCGCCGTGTCCTGCTCTAAACATGAACAGCCGATTTCCGCGGCGCGGCATTCGGCCTCCAACTGATTGAAAAAAATGGCATCCATAGACATACTAGTTCCAGACATCGGTGATTTTGATGAAGTGGCAGTGATTGAGGTGCTGGTCAAACCTGGCGACACCGTCAAAGCCGAGCAATCGCTGATCACGGTGGAGTCCGACAAGGCTTCGATGGAAATTCCCTCTTCGCACGCGGGTGTGGTCAAAGAAATCAAAGTTAAATTGGGCGACAAAGTCAAGCAAGGCTCGCTTGTGTTGACTCTAGAGGGACAGGGCGCTGGAGCGGTGTCAACGGGCGTCGCACATTCAAACCCATCACCTGCGCCGCATGCAACTGCAGCAACTGCTGGCACGCCCGATGCGGCTCTGGTTGCAGCGCCAACGGCCTCGGCCTATGCAGGCACAGTTGACCTGGACTGTGATCTGCTGGTGCTCGGCGGTGGCCCTGGTGGCTACTCAGCTGCTTTTCGCGCGGCCGATCTGGGCTTGAAGGTGGTGATTGTTGAGCGCTATGCCACCTTGGGCGGTGTTTGCCTGAACGTGGGCTGCATTCCCTCCAAAGCATTGTTGCATGTGGCCAGCGTCATGGACGAGGTCAGTCACATGGCCGACCTGGGAGTGGACTTTGGCAAACCCGTTGTGAACATTGACAAACTGCGCGGGCACAAAGAAAAAGTCATTGGCAAACTCACGGGTGGTTTGGCGGCCATGGCCAAAATGCGAAAGGTCACCACTGTTCGCGGTTATGGCGCGTTTGCAGGTGCGAACCACTTGACTGTGGAAGAAACCAGCGGCACATCCCAAGACAAAACAGGCAAAACACAAACCATTGCGTTCAAGAAGTGCATCATTGCAGCAGGCTCGCAAGCGGTGCGTTTGCCTTTCATGCCAGAAGACACGCGTGTGGTTGACAGCACGGGGGCCTTGGCGCTCAAAGAAGTGCCCAAGCGCATGCTGATTTTGGGTGGCGGCATCATTGGTTTAGAGATGGGAACGGTCTACAGCACTTTGGGCGCGCGCCTGGATGTGGTTGAAATGATGGACGGCCTGATGCAAGGGGCTGACCGTGACTTGGTGAAAGTTTGGCAAAAAATGAACGCCAAGCGGTTTGACAACATCATGCTCAAGACTAAAACTGTGGGCGCCAAAGCCACGCCAGCGGGCATTGAGGTGACGTTTGAAAGCGCTGAACCTGGCGTGGCTGCGCCAGCACCTCAGGTCTACGATCTGGTACTGCAAGCCGTGGGCCGCACGCCCAATGGCAAGAAGATTGCCGCAGAAAAAGCCGGTGTGGCAGTGACCGATCGTGGCTTCATCCTAGTTGACATTCAAATGCGCACCAATGTGCCGCATATTTTCGCCATTGGCGACATTGTGGGTCAGCCCATGTTGGCGCACAAAGCGGTGCACGAAGCTCATGTTGCTGCTGAAGTGATTGCCGGTGAATTGCAGGGCAATCCTGAATTGGCCAGTGCCTCATTCAACGCTCGCGTGATTCCAAGTGTGGCCTACACAGACCCCGAAGTGGCCTGGGTGGGTTTGACCGAAGACCAAGCCAAAGCACAAGGCATCCAAGTGAAAAAGGGCTTATTCCCTTGGACGGCTTCAGGCAGGGCCATTGCCAATGGGCGCGACGAAGGGGTCACCAAGTTGCTGTTTGACGATGGCCCTGATGCGCACGGTCATGGCAAGATTCTTGGCGGCGGCATGGTTGGCACACATGCTGGCGACATGATTGGCGAAATAGCCTTGGCCATTGAAATGGGCGCTGACGCCATTGACATTGGCAAAACCATTCACCCGCATCCGACCTTGGGCGAGAGCATCGGCATGGCGGCCGAAGTTGCCCATGGCAGCTGCACTGATTTACCTCCGGCGCGTAAATAATGATTTGAGTACGCAGCGCAAGATCAATCCACTGGTGTGATCTTGCCCACTTGAGTGGGCACACGGCGTGCCCCGTTGAATCTTTTTTGCCAATAGGCTGCTCGCATGTCGTCCATGCGAACTGCATCACCGGGCTTGGGGGCATGTATGAATTTGCCGTCGCCCACATAGACCCCCACATGGCTGAAAGCGCGGCGCATAGTGTTGAAGAAAACCAAGTCGCCCGGCATCAATTCGTTTTTGGCAATCTCTTGTGTGGCCTTGGCTTGCTCTTCTGCTCGGCGGGGCAAAATCAAACCAACTGACTTTTCAAAGAGGTGACGGACAAATCCACTGCAATCAAACCCTTTTTCTTCGGAGACGCCGCCGCGGCGATACGGCACGCCCAACAAGCCCATGGCTTGCATCACCATTTCTGAGGCTTTTCCCCCGACATTCAAGCGGACTTGCTGAATTTGGCCACTGATGTGCGCAACCAAGCCTTTGTCTTTGAGCTGGCGCTCCAGGTCGTCATCCACCGGAGCGGCCAAGGCCCCCATCGACCACCAAGTCGACAAGCTGAGCAGGGCACATAAAATGATACGCATAGACTTGCAGCTTAACTGCAGCTACCACGCGCGTCAATGATTGCCGCGTTGGCCTTGGAGGTCAGCTTGGTTGCTCCGTAAAATTCAACGAAAGACAACGCTATGTTGCTTGATATTGCAGACTCACAATTGGTACTGATAGATTTTCAATTGCAGCTCAAACCGGCCATTCACGATGGCGAGTTTGTCTGGCAACGTGCGCTTGCATTGGCGCAATCAGCGCAGCATTTGCAAGTGCCAGTGTGGGGCACAGAACAAAACCCCTCAGCGCTGGGGCCAAGTTCGCCTGAGATCAAGCAACGCTGCACCCGTGTTTTGTCCAAGATGCACTTCAGTGCTGTGGAGGAGGGGCTTGGCGAGTGGTTGCGTCCGCCGGCGCAGGCGCCCAAGGGCAATGCGCGCAGTTTGCCACGCCATTTGCAAAAAAATCAAGAAGAAAATGCGCCCGCCTCCATCGTTTTGGCAGGTTGTGAAACGCATGTTTGTTTGATGCAAACCGCACTGAATCTGTTGGAAGATGAGTTTGACGTCTGGATCGTCACAGATGCCTGTGGCTCGCGCAGCGAACGCGACAGAGATGCTGCATTAGATCGTTTGGCCGGTGCAGGCGCTGAACTTGTGACGACGGAGATGGTTTTGTTTGAATGGCTTCGCACGGCAGAGCACCCAGAATTCAAACAAATCTTGTCATGGATCAAAGCCTTGCCTTGAGTGCATCGGGAAAAGTTCCTGCGCCTGGCGCTATGCCGAGCTTGTATTTACTGTGCACGAAAGTCAGTTTCTAGCAAGTCCCTCATGAATAATTATGAATTCATAAGGTGAGCCATTGCGCGCAAGTTCGGTGCGTATTTTGCCACCCAGAAATTAGAGTTCAAGGAGATGCACCATGGGTCAATACGCCGACTTCCACCAACGCTCGATTCAGGATCGAGACGCCTTTTGGGCTGAGCAAGCCCAACTGATTGACTGGAAAACGCCTCCTCAAGAAATCTGTGACTACAGCAACCCGCCTTTTGCCAAATGGTTCAAAGGTGGCTTAACCAACTTGTGTCACAACGCGGTGGATCGGCATTTGAAGGACAGGGCAGACCAAGCCGCCTTGATTTTTGTTTCTACTGAAACAGACCAAGAGATCACCTACACGTATCGGCAACTGCATGCAGAAGTTCAGTGCATGTCGGCTTCGTTGTTGGCCTTGGGCGTGCAAAAAGGCGATCGTGTTTTGATCTACATGCCCATGATCGCGCAAGCAGCGTTTGCCATGTTGGCCTGTGCGCGCATTGGCGCGATTCACTCGGTGGTCTTCGGCGGTTTTGCTTCAGGCTCTTTGGCTTCACGTATTGAAGACGCCACGCCCAAAGTCATTGTCAGTGCAGATGCAGGCTCTCGTGGTGGAAAAATTGTCGAATACAAACCGCTGTTGGACGAAGCCATTCGCTTGTCCAGCCACAAACCCAATGCGGTTTTGTGGGTCGAGCGCGGCTTGGCGCCCATCACATTGGCAGCGGGCCGTGATCATTCATGGGCGCAGATGCGCGAGCAACACTTGAAGACCACAGTGCCTTGCGAGTGGGTCGATTCAACGCACCCCAGTTACACTTTGTACACCTCGGGTACCACTGGAAAACCCAAAGGTGTGCAGCGCGACACAGGTGGCTACACCGTTGCGCTGGCGGCAAGCTTGCCCCATATTTTTTGCGGCAAGCCAGGCGAAACATTTTTTTGCACCAGTGACATCGGCTGGGTGGTCGGCCACAGTTACATCATATACGGCCCCTTGATTGGCGGCATGGCGACCATCTTGTACGAAGGATTGCCAACCCGGCCCGACGGCGGCATTTGGTGGAGCTTGGTGGAGAAATACAAAGTCACCGTGATGTTCAGTGCGCCAACTGCGGTGCGTGTCTTGAAAAAGCAAGATCCCACTTTGCTCAAAAAATACGACTTGTCGAGTTTGAAAGCCTTGTTCTTAGCGGGTGAGCCTTTGGATGAGCCGACTGCCAAATGGATTTCAGAAGGCCTTGGCAAACCCATCATTGACAACTATTGGCAAACCGAAACCGGCTGGCCCATCTTGACAGTTTGCAACGGTGTGGAACAAACCCGCAGCAAGTTTGGCTCACCTGGCAAAGCCGTGTACGGTTATGACGTGAAATTGTTAGACGATCAAACCGGCGAGGAACTCTTGGGCGCGAATCAAAAAGGGGTGGTCACCATCGAAGGGCCCTTGCCTCCAGGATGTTTGCAAACCATCTGGGGCGACGATGAGCGCTTTGTTAAAACCTATTGGGCCACTGTTCCAGGCAAGATGGTCTACTCCACTTTTGATTGGGGCATTCGCGATGAAGATGGCTACTTCTTCATTTTGGGCCGCACAGACGATGTGATCAACGTGGCCGGGCACCGCTTGGGCACGCGCGAAATTGAAGAGAGCGTATCCGGCCACGCCAGCGTGGCTGAGGTGGCGGTGGTGGGAGTGGCCGACAGCCTCAAAGGCCAGGTGGCCATGGCATTTGTCGTTTTGAAAGACGGCAGTTTGCTCGGTGATGCCGCCGCTTTACTCAAACTTGAAGGTGAGATCATGAAAGTGGTTGACACCTCACTGGGGGCAGTGGCCAGGCCCGCACGTGTTCGATTTGTCTCCATCTTGCCCAAGACGCGAAGCGGCAAACTCTTAAGGCGCGCCATTCAAGCAGTTTGCGAAGGCAGAGACCCGGGTGACTTGACCACCATGGACGACCCCAGCGCCTTGCAGCAAATCAAAGACGTGGTGCAAGTCTGACAGTTCGCTGACGGGCATTGAAAATATTTAAAACAGCACAAGTAAAATCAATGGGATAATCCAAGAGTACTTAGGCCCTTCCCATGCCACAGTCGCATCCGCTAACCGGTTCAGCCGTGTCGCGGAAGGTAATTCAACCAACTCCTATTCCCTCAAGGGGAATGAAAGTCAGCGCAATGAGTGAGACAAAATCCGTCTACACCGCCTACCAAGGCAACACCTATCTCTTCGGGGGCAATGCGCCCTATGTCGAAGAGTTGTATGAAAACTATTTGACCAACCCCGCCAGCGTGCCTGACAGCTGGCGTGTTTACTTTGACGCGCTTTCGCATGTGCCCGCAACCGATGGCTCGCAAGCCAAAGACGTAGCGCACTTGCCGGTCATCAATGCCTTTGCACAGCGCGCCAAACAAGGCGGCACCAAAGTACTGATGGCCAGCGCCGATGCAGAAATGGGCCGCAAGCGCACGGCAGCCCAGCAACTGATTGCAGCCTATCGCAACGTGGGACAGCGCTGGGCTGACCTGGACCCCTTAAAGCGCACTGAGCGTCCTGCCATTCCAGATTTAGACCCCTCGTTTTATGGCTTCACCGATGTGGACCAAGAAACGGTGTTCGACACCAGCAACACATTTTTTGGCAAAAATGCCATGTCACTTCGTGAGCTGATGAATGCACTGCGCGAGACCTATTGCGGCACGCTGGGCGCTGAATACATGTACACCACCGACCAAGCTGAAAAGCGTTGGTGGCAACAAAAACTTGAAAGCATTCGCAGCAAACCCAACTTCACGCCTGAAAAGAAAAAACACATTTTGGACCGCTTGACGGCAGCTGAAGGCTTGGAGCGTTTTCTGCACACCAAATACGTGGGTCAAAAACGCTTTTCATTGGAGGGCGGCGAAACCTTCATCGCTTGCATGGACGAGCTGATCGAGTCGGCTGGCGTGAAAGGGGTTCAAGAAATCGTCATTGGCATGGCGCATCGCGGCCGCTTGAATGTCTTGGTCAACACCATGGGCAAATTGCCCAAAGATTTGTTTGCCGAGTTTGACCACACTGCCCCCGAAGAATTGCCAGCGGGTGACGTCAAATACCACCAAGGTTTTAGCTCTGATGTCAGCACCGCAGGTGGCCCCGTTCACTTGTCTTTGGCGTTTAACCCTTCGCATTTGGAGATCGTCAACCCGGTGGTCGAAGGCTCCGTGCGAGCGCGCATGGACCGCCGTGCAGACCCGTTGGGCAAGCAAGTATTGCCCGTGCTGGTTCACGGCGACGCCGCTTTTGCGGGTCAAGGCGTGAACCAAGAAACCTTGGCGCTGGCCCAAACGCGTGGTTATTCCACCGGCGGCACGGTGCACATCATTATCAACAACCAAATTGGCTTCACCACGTCTGACCCGCGCGACATGCGCTCCTCGGTGTACTGCACTGACATTGTCAAGATGGTGGAAGCGCCGGTGCTGCACGTCAATGCAGACGACCCAGAAGCGGTGGTGTTGGCCACTCAAATTGCACTGGATTACCGCATGACCTTTCGCAAGGACGTGGTGGTCGATGTGATTTGCTTTCGCAAGCTAGGCCACAACGAGCAAGACACACCAAGTTTGACGCAGCCCTTGATGTACAAAAAAATTGCAGCGCACCCGGGCACGCGCCGCTTGTACGCGGACAAACTCTCAGCCCAAGGCCTGGGTGAGACTTTGGGCGAGGACATGGTCAAGGCTTACCGCGCTGCTTTGGATGCCGGCAAACACACGGACGACCCCGTTCTGACCAACTTCAAGACACAGTTTTCAGTGGACTGGGCGCCCTACTTGGGACAGAAGTGGACCGATGCAGGAGCCACGGCCATTCCCTTGGCAGAGTGGAAACGCATCTCGGAAAAAATCACCACTTTGCCTGCTTCAGTCACGCCGCACCAGTTGGTCAAAAAAGTGTATGACGACCGCGCCGCCATGGGCCGCGGTGATGTGCCCGTGGACTGGGGCATGGGCGAGCACATGGCGTTTGCCTCGCTGGTGGCAAGTGGCTATCCAGTGCGCTTGTCGGGCGAGGATTGCGGGCGCGGCACGTTCACGCACCGTCACGCTGTGATTCATGATCAAAGCCGTGAAAAGTGGGACACCGGGACTTATGTTCCCTTGCAAAACGTCACAGAAAATCAAGCACCCTTTGTTGTGATCGATTCGATCTTGTCAGAAGAGGCCGTCTTGGGCTTTGAATACGGTTATGCATCAAACGACCCCAACACCATGGTGATTTGGGAAGCTCAATTTGGCGATTTTGCCAATGGTGCGCAAGTTGTGATTGACCAGTTCATCGCTTCCGGCGAAGTCAAATGGGGCCGGGTCAACGGTTTGACGTTGATGTTGCCCCACGGTTATGAAGGCCAAGGCCCTGAACACAGTTCAGCGCGTTTAGAGCGTTTCATGCAGTTGGCCGCAGACGCCAATATGCAAATCGTGCAGCCCACCACGGCCAGTCAAATTTTCCATGTGCTGCGCCGGCAAATGGTGCGCAATTTGCGTAAGCCATTGATCATTTTCACGCCTAAATCATTGCTGCGAAACAAAGATGCCAGCTCGCCTTTGTCGGAATTCACCAAAGGTGGTTTTCAGACTGTGATCCCCGAGAACAAGGCGCTCAAAGCAGAGAAAGTCAAACGCATCGTGGTGTGCTCTGGCAAGGTCTATTACGATTTGGTCAAGAAGCGCGAAGATCTCGGTGCTGACGACGTGGTGATTTTGCGTGTCGAGCAACTCTACCCATTTCCCCACAAAGCGTTTTCGGCAGAGCTGAAAAAATACCCCAACAGCACGGAGTTGGTTTGGACCCAAGACGAGCCACAAAACCAAGGTGCTTGGTTTTTTGTGCAGCACTACGTTCATGAAAACATGTCCGAAGGACAGCGATTGGGTTACTCCGGTCGCGCAGCTTCGGCTTCGCCTGCTGTGGGCTATTCACACTTGCACCAAGACCAACAAAAGGCCTTGGTCGATGGTGCTTTTGGCAAGATCAAAGGCTTTGTGCTGACCAAGTAAGCGCGCTGCACCTTCAAGCAAAATATATTTAGAAAGAATTGAAATGTCTATCGTAGAAGTTAAAGTTCCGCAGCTCTCCGAGTCCGTGGCCGAGGCCACCATGCTGCAATGGAAGAAAAAAGTTGGTGACAGCGTTGCCGCTGATGAGATTTTGATTGAAATTGAAACCGACAAAGTGGTGCTTGAAGTACCCGCACCTTCGGCCGGTGTGTTGTCAGAAATATTGGTGCTGGATGGCGCAACGGTGTTGGCAGAGCAATTGATTGCGCGCATTGACACCGAGGGCAAAGTGGGGGCTGCTTCTAAGTCTGCTGCAGCAGCACCCGTGCCGGTGTCTGCATCTGTTCCTGCGCCAAGCACCCCAGCAGCGGCGCAAAGCCTGTCCATGGCCGGCGTCACCATGCCCGCCGCCGCCAAATTGATGGCCGATAACAACTTGAGCAGTGGCTCTGTGATGGGTTCGGGCAAAGACGGCCGCGTCACCAAGGGTGATGTTTTGTCGGCAGTGGCCAGCGGCAATGCCATTGCCGCAAAACCCGCAGTGCAGTCGTCGCCCATTCCAACAGGTGCGCCTACATCGAGCTTGCCCCAGGTGGCTGGGCCTGCCATGAACCTGGGCGATCGCCCTGAGCAGCGCGTTCCCATGACGCGTTTGCGTGCGCGAGTGGCCGAACGCTTGCTTCAATCGCAAGCGACCAATGCCATTTTGACCACCTTCAACGAAATCAACATGGCCCCTGTGATGGACATGCGCAAACGCTTTCAAGACAAGTTCGAAAAAGAGCACGGTATCAAGCTGGGTTTCATGAGCTTTTTTGTCAAAGCCGCAGTCCATGCGTTGAAAAAATACCCTGTGCTCAACGCTTCTGTCGATGGCAATGACATCGTCTACCACGGCTACTTTGACATCGGCATTGCAGTCGGTTCACCGCGCGGTTTGGTGGTGCCCATCTTGCGCAATGCCGACCAAATGAGTTTTGCCGACATTGAGAAAAAGATTGCAGAATTTGGCGCCAAAGCCAAAGACGGCAAGTTGGGCATTGAAGACATGACCGGCGGCACCTTCTCCATCTCCAACGGCGGCACCTTCGGCTCCATGATGTCCACCCCCATCATCAACCCACCACAATCTGCTATTTTGGGCGTGCATGCCACCAAAGACCGTGCCATGGTCGAGAACGGTCAAGTGGTGGTGCGCCCCATGAATTATTTCGCCATGTCGTACGACCACCGGATCATTGACGGGCGCGAAGCTGTCTTGGGCTTGGTTGCCATGAAGGAAGCTTTGGAAGATCCTTCACGCCTGTTGTTTGACATTTAAGAAAGCCCAGCATGAGCAAACAATTTGACGTCGTCGTGATTGGCGCTGGGCCTGGGGGTTACATCGCGGCCATTCGCGCAGCCCAATTGGGCTTTCAAGTGGCCTGTGTCGACGAATGGAAAAATGCGCAAGGCGGCCCAGCACCGGGGGGCACTTGCACCAATGTGGGCTGCATACCATCCAAAGCCTTACTCCAATCGTCGGAGCACTTTGATCACGCCAATCACCATTTTTCGGAGCACGGCATTGAGCTCAAAGGAGTGAGTTTGGATGTGGCCAAAATGATTGCACGCAAAGACAGCGTGGTCAAACAAAACAACGACGGTATCTTGTACTTGTTCAAAAAAAACAAGGTCAGTTTTTTCCACGGACGAGCCTCTTTCAGCCGTGCACATGAAGGCGCGTATGAAATTTTGGTCAATGGTGCACAACAGGAAACCGTGATAGGCAAGAACGTCATTGTTGCGACGGGTTCGACCGCACGGGCCTTGCCGGGCGTTCCTTTTGATGAGACGCAAATTTTGTCCAACGATGGCGCCTTGTCCCTTGGTTCTGTGCCTCGAAAATTGGTGCTGATTGGCTCTGGTGTGATCGGTTTGGAGATGGGCTCGGTCTGGCGTCGCTTGGGCTCAGAGGTCACCATCTTGGAAGGTCTGCCCACGTTCTTGGGCGCAGTCGATACGCAAATCGCCAAGGAAGCCAAGAAAGCCTTCGACAAGCAGGGTCTGAAGATCGAGTTGGGGGTCAAAGTCGGCGACATTCAAAGCAGCAAAAAGGGCGTCAAAGTGGCTTATGTCAACGCCAAAGGTGAAGCATTGAGCATCGAGGCCGACAAGCTGATTGTCTCCATTGGACGAGTGCCCAACACCCAGGGCCTGAACGCTCAAGTGCTTGGTTTGAAACTCGATGAGCGCGGCGCGATTGAAGTTGATGCCCAATGCCGTTCCAACTTGCCAGGAGTCTGGGCTGTGGGCGATGTGGTGCGCGGACCCATGCTGGCCCACAAAGCAGAAGAAGAAGGCGTGGCGGTGGCTGAGCGCATTGCAGGGCAGCACGGTCATGTCAATTTCAACACTGTGCCTTGGGTGATCTACACCAGCCCAGAAATCGCGTGGGTAGGCCGAACCGAGCAACAGCTCAAAGCCGATGGCGTGGCATACAAAGCCGGTACCTTTCCCTTCTTGGCCAACGGGCGTGCACGGGCTTTGGGTGATACCACGGGCATGGTGAAATTTTTGGCAGACGCCACAACCGATGAAATCTTGGGCGTGCACATTGTGGGGCCGATGGCCAGTGAGCTCATTTCAGAAGCAGTGGTCGCCATGGAATTCAGGGCCAGCAGTGAGGACATTGCCCGCATTTGCCATGCGCATCCCTCCCTGAGTGAGGCCACCAAAGAGGCCGCTTTGGCAGTGGACAAACGCACTTTGAATTTTTAATTCGATGCGTGCTGATCCCTCATGTTGGTAAGACAAGCTTACGAAAAAGAGTTGCTGCTGCGCGGCTACGAGTCTGATCCAGCGCAGTGGCGCGCTATCGACGCCTTAGAGCGTTGCGCGCAGGAGTGGGACAGCTACCAAAGTCAAAACTCGAACACTGTTCGAAAATTCTTCACAAAACCAGTGCTGCCACGCGGTGTTTACATGCACGGCGGAGTAGGGCGCGGCAAAAGTTTTTTGATGGATTGTTTTTTCAGCGCGGTCACTATTCAAAACAAAACACGTCTGCATTTTCATGAATTCATGCGAGAAGTTCACCGCGAATTGGCAGCGCTGCAAGGCACTGTGAATCCGTTGACGGAGTTGGGCAAGCGCATGGCCAAACGCTACCAACTGATTTGTTTTGACGAATTCCATGTGGCCGACATCACGGACGCCATGATTCTTCACAGACTCTTGTCTTCTTTGTTTGAAAACGGCGTCAGCTTTGTCACCACCTCCAATTTCAAACCTGACGACTTGTACCCTGACGGCCTGCACAGGGACCGCGTGCTGCCGGCCATAGAGCTGCTCAAAGAGCGTTTGGAAGTCATCAGCGTGGACAATGGCATTGACTACCGGCGCCGCACCTTAGATCGCTTGCAGCTCTACCATTGCCCTATGGGCCCTGATGCTGATGCAGCCATGACTGATGCCTTTAACCGCTTGGTCAGTGGACCAGACGAGGGCAACTTGCTGCACATTGAGGCGCGGGAAATCACTTGCAAAAGGCGCGCAGGTGGCGTGGTCTGGTTTGATTTTCGTGCGCTGTGTGGCGGCCCTCGGTCACAAAATGATTATTTGGAAATTGCCTCACAATTCCATACTGTTTTATTGAGCAACGTGCCATGCATGCCGCCTCGGTTAGCATCAGAGGCGCGCAGGTTCACTTGGCTTATCGATGTTCTTTATGATCGGCGCGTCAAACTGATACTTTCTGCTGAAGTTCAACCAGAAAATTTGTACACGCAAGGGCCTTTGTCACATGAGTTTCCGCGCACCATCTCACGCTTGCATGAAATGCAATCGGCTGAATTTTTAGCCTTGCCACACCGAACTGTAGACACCCATATCACATGAGCTCAGTTTTAAAAAAATGCTTGTGCTCCCTGTTTCTGGCATTTTGCCCCATGGGATGGGCAGATGAAGCCCAGCATGCTGAGCTCGAAGAGGCCCGAAAGCAAATCGTGCTGCAATTTGAGCAAGCATCCAAAGCTTGTTGGCGTGTTTTTTGGGTGAATGATTGTTTGGCCAAAGCGCGCAGCGTGCGTTATCAAAGCTTGGCCCCCATTCAAGAGCTAGAGCAAAAACTCCGTCGTGAGGAGCGTGCGATCAAAGAGGCGGAGCGTTTGCAGCGTCTGAGCGAAAAATCGCCTCCCAAGGATTCGCATTGAGCAATTTTCTCCAAGCCGTTGTCGGCGCTTTTGCAGCCGATGGCGTGCTGGCGACATCCACCCCGAACTACCAACCGCGCTCTGGGCAAAATGAAATGGCCTTGGCGATTGCCGCCGTGATAGAGCAGGGCGGTGAGTTGGTGGTCGAGGCTGGCACGGGTGTTGGGAAAACCTACGCCTATCTGATCCCGGTCTTGCTCAGTGGTCAGCGAGCCTTGATTTCAACTGCGACCAAGGCGCTGCAAGACCAACTTTTTTCTCGCGATATCCCTCGCCTGGTCACTGCCCTTGGTTTGCCTGTCAAAGTGGCGCTCTTGAAAGGGCGAGGCAGTTACCTGTGTCTACAGCGGTTGGAACAAGCACGACAAGGCCATGAAGCCTCAACCCGCGTATATGCGCAAGCCTTGAGCAAAATTGAAACCTGGTCACACGCCACAAAAACGGGTGACTTGGCAGAGTTGTCGGGTTTGGACGATCGCTCGCCGGTCATTGCCTGGGTCACCTCCACCAGAGACAATTGTTTGGGTTCCCAATGCCCTCAGTTTCGCGCTTGCCATGTCAATTTGGCACGCAAAGAGGCCATGGCCTCCGATGTGGTGGTGATCAACCACCATTTGTTCTTTGCGGATCTGAACGTGCGTGAATCGGGCATGGCCGAGTTGCTCCCATCGGTTCAAGCCGTGGTCTTTGACGAGGCGCATCAACTCAATGAAATTGGCATTCAGTTTTTAGGCCGCCATGTCAGTTCAGGGCAACTGCTGGAATTGGCGCGCGATATGTTGGGTGCTGGGTTGCAGTGGGCAAGAGGCTTGGTCGATTGGGCCATGCTGGCCAATGCCCTGGAAAAATCTGCACGAGATTTGCGGTTAACGGCCAGCCACGCACGTGCGGGTGCTCGGCTGAGTTGGACCGACGCAGCCCCCCAAGACACCGATCCGCAAGCTTGGTCCTTGGCCCTGGCGCAATTGCAATTGGCTTGCCAGCAGGCCCTGCGAGCGCTGGAAGCCGTATTAGAAATGGCGCCCGACTTTGTGCGCTTGCATGAACGCGTACGGCTTGCAAGCGAGTTGACCGCGCATTTCGATCAGACCTGCACCCCAGGCTCGGTGCGTTGGGTCGAGGTGGGCGCGCAGATCAGGTTGGTTGAATCGCCTTTGGACATCGCTGATGCGGTGCAAACGCACATGATCCAAGACAAACCTGGTCCCTCCAGCAGCACCAGCAGTGCGGGTGTGCGTCGCGCTTGGGTTTTCACCTCCGCCACTTTGGGCGAAGACGACAACTTGCGCTGGTTCACCGAACCTTGCGGCTTGAGTGCCGCGCAAATTCTTCGTGTCGTCAGCCCCTTTGACTATGCGCAGCAAGCCTGCTTTTATGTGCCCGTGGGCATGCCTAGGCCCAATGACGAGTCGCATATCCCCACTGTGGCGCTGTGGGTTGAAAAATACGCGCGACAACTGGGTGGAAGAACCTTGGTGTTGACCACCACCTTGAACGCCATGCGCCTGATCGGGGAGGCATTGACTGCAGCCTTAGGCCACTCAGGTGAGTTGGAAGTTTTGGTGCAAGGTCAAGGCCCTAAGAGGCGCCTGATGGAGCGCTTTCGGCAAGGCACTTCAGGCGGCGAGAAGGGCTGCGTTTTAGTAGCCTCGGCTTCGTTTTGGGAAGGCTTTGATGTTCCCGGCGAGGCCTTGCAAATGGTGGTGATTGACAAACTGCCCTTCCCACCTCCCAACGACCCCTTGGTGCAAGCGCGCTCCCAGCGCTTGGAGCTCAGCGGGAAAAGCGCATTCTCTGACTACAGCGTGCCAGAAGCTGCCATTGCCCTGAAGCAGGGCGCTGGCCGCTTGATTCGCAGCGAGTCAGATCAGGGAATTTTGGTGGTCTGCGATCCGCGTTTGACCAGCATGGCATATGGCCGAAGACTGATTGCAAGTCTGCCACCCATGCAAAAACTCAGCACCGAGTTGCAGTTTCAAAGTGCTTTGGATCGGCTTACCAAAGCTTCCACCACGGACTGTCTTTAGCCAACTTCTGCGCTTTGATGGCGGCCGCCTGGGGGTAGTTTTTTTCTAAAATGCGTTGCGTGTCGTCGCGCAAAGCGATCATGCCCAAGGCCTCATAGGATTTAGCCAAAATTTCCAAGGCCTCTTGCAATGCCGGCACGCCTGGGTAGTCTGCGAGTGCGATTTGAGCGCGGTTAGCCGCGGCCACATAAGCACCTAGCCCAAAATAATAACGCGCCACATGCACTTCATAAGAAGCCAATGTATTGACGATGTAGGTCATGCGCTGACGTGCCTCGGCGCTGTATTTGGAATCTGGAAAACGGGTGGTCAGCTCTTTGAACGATTCAAAAGAATCTTTTGCTGCTTTTTGATCTCGCTCAGACAGATCTTGACGTGTGATCGAGGAGAAAAGTCCGAGATTGTCGTTGAAGTTGATCAAGCCTTTCAAGTACAAGGCGTAGTCCAATGCGGGGCTGGCAGGGTGGAGTTTGAGAAATCTGTCCAGCGTGGCAATGGCTTGAATTTTTTCACTGGCCCGAAATTGGGCGTAGGCTTTTTCGATTTGAGCCTGCTGGGCCAATGTGGTGCCCGCGGCGCGGCCTTCGAGTTTCTCAAACAACATGGCGGCCCGGTCCCAGGCGCCGACACTGACTTCCTCGCGCGCTTCTGTGTAGATGCGCTCTGGCGACCAAGCGGAGGTTGGATCGTTGGGCGTACTCGAGCAGCCTGAGAGCAGCCCAAACAAAGCCAACATGAGCCCTGTGGCTAGCACCGATAATCTGACATGGAACATCTGGCAACCTTGAACAATAAACCAAATTGATTATATCGATCCCCCCCGAACCCGAGGAATCGGATGACTTGAGCGACGAGCCCAACCCCCAAGAGCTTGCGCAGGAGAGTGCTTGTGAGGTGCGTGAGGTCGTGGTGCCCCCACAATTTCATGGACAAAGGTTAGACCGGATGCTGGCTTGGGCGGTGCCAGAATTTTCCAGAAGTTACCTGCAGCAGTTGGTCGAGCAAGGCGCGGTTGTGCACAAAGGCCTGACCGCACACAAAGCGGCCACCAAAGTCAAAGCCGGCGAACCTTGGGTGGTAGAACTGCGCGCAACGCCCCAGTCGCAAGCCTTCAAGCCCGAAGTGATGGCGCTTGCCGTTGTGTTCGAAGACCAGCACCTGCGCATCATCTACAAACCCGCTGGCTTGGTCGTGCACCCAGCCCCGGGCCACTGGTCTGGGACTTTGCTCAATGGCTTGCTGGCCCTGGACGCACAGGCCTTGGAGTTGCCAAGGGCTGGCATCGTTCACCGATTGGACAAAGACACCAGCGGCTTGATGGTGGTGGCCCGAACTCGCGCGGCCATGGACAGCTTGGTCAAATTGATCGCAGCGCACGATGTGCGCCGTAGGTATTTGGCCGTTTGCGCAGCCCCATGGCGCGGCGCCAGACAACAGCAAGTGGATGTGCCCATTGGCCGCGACCCAAGCAACCGTTTGCGCATGGCAGTGGTCGATTTGGCCAAGCATCCTGGCAAAACGGCGCAAACCACAATCGAGCGATTGGCCGATAGCTCCGAGGGGTGTCTGCTGCGCTGCACCTTGCACACAGGCAGAACCCATCAAATACGGGTGCACATGGCCCATTTGGGCATGCCTTTGGTTGGAGACGCAATTTATGGCGGCCCGGTGCACCCTTGCATGCCGCGCCAAGCTTTGCATGCTTACCATTTGGCCTTTGCGCACCCCGTCAGCGGGGCTCCTTTGGAGTTTTTTGCCAATCCGCCGCCCGATTTTCTAGACCTGTTACAGGCCTGGGGCCTCAGTTACAATCAAAGCACCTGACACTTCAGGCTCGCGCCACCGGCGCTTTTTTCCCGGAAGATAGACACCATGAATACGGCGCAAGCCAAGCGTGTCCTCGAAACTGCTTTGCTCTGTGCGACACAACCGGTCACTTTGCGTGACTTGCGTGTGTTGTTTGAAGATGCATTAGGTGCCGACACGCTGCAAATTTTGCTAGACGAATTGCAATTGGAATGGGCCACCAAGGGCTTGGAATTGGTATGCGTTGCCACCGGCTGGCGCTTCCAAAGCCGTCCCGAGTTGCGGCCTTTCCTTGACCGATTGAACCCCGAGAAGCCACCCAAATACTCGCGTGCCGTGATGGAAACGCTGGCCATCATCGCCTACCGTCAACCCACCACGCGCGGTGAAATGGAAGACATTCGAGGCGTGACCATCAACTCGCTGATTTTGAAACAATTGGAAGACCGTGGCTGGGTCGAGGTGATCGGGCACCGAGAGTCGGTTGGGCGGCCCGGTTTGTATGCCACCACCAAGCAGTTTTTAGACGACCTGGGCTTGTCCTCCTTAGACCAATTGCCATTGCTTTCGTCTGTCGACAATCAAGCCGATGCCTTGGCTGCTTTGAGCGAAGATCCTCAAAACATGTTGCCGCTGACTACCGACTTGACGCTTGAGCCCGATCTGACACTTGAACCGGAATTGATGCTTGAACCCGAATTGCCCCTGATGCAAGACGCGCTTGCGGCCAAAGACAGTGCGCATGACGGATCCTAAAACTGCTGCACTTCGCCCGATCGCCATGGCGGACGTGGTCTCTGGCGAATTTGACCAAGACCCCCCCATCGATGCAGAACCCCTATTGACCAAACGCGTGCTAGCGCCGCAGGTCGAATCGCCCAAATTGCACAAGGTCTTGGCGCAGTCTGGCCTTGGCTCGCGCCTTGAGATGGAGCAACTGATTTTGGAAGGCCGCATCTCGGTCAACAATGAGCCCGCGCACATCGGCCAACGCATTCAGTTTGGCGATCAGATCAAAGTCAATGGCCGCCCTTTGCGAATTCGAATTGACCCACCTGCAGCGCGCGTGATTGCTTATCACAAGCCGGCTGGCGAAATTGTGACCCATGACGACCCTCAAAACAGGCCCACTGTTTTTCGTAAACTGCCGCGCCTTCAGCAAGGCAAATGGCAGTCCGTCGGACGTTTGGACTTGAACACCGAAGGCCTGCTTTTGTTCACCAGTTCTGGTGAGCTGGCCAATCGCCTGATGCACCCCCGGTTTGGTTTGGAGCGTGAATACGCAGTGCGTGTCTTGGGAGCCCTTAGCAACGAGGAAAAGCAAATACTTTTGGACGGGGTGATGCTGGAGGATGGGCTGGCCCAATTCAGCTCGATCGAAAACGGCGGTGGGGAAGGTGCTAATTGTTGGTACCGCGTGACCATCTCAGAGGGCCGCAACCGCGAAGTTCGTCGGATGATGGAGGCTGTGGGCCACGCAGTCAGTCGTTTGATTCGCATTCGCTATGGCGCGATGGTTTTGCCGCACGGTCTGCGCCGCAGTGCGTGGATGGAGCTGGACGAAGCAGATATCCGCGCACTCACACGCGCCGCCGGTGGCCCCAAACCCGAATTGAGCGATGAGGCTTCAGCAGACGCTGAGACAAGACCTGCCCGCAGAGCGCCCGATCGACCTGGCAGCCGCACGGGCAAGGGTCCTGCACGCGCAGTGGGTGGGCGGGGCAGGCCGGGCACGGCCATTCCAAGGGCCAATCCCCCAAATGCAGGCCGTGATGCGCGCAAAGGCGATTCAGCGCAACCCGACCCCTTGAAAACCTCGGTGGGCTACATTGGTGCAGACAGTTTCAGCCGCCAACGCAAAGAACAAGGCCCTGGCGGCGGTGGTCGAAGCGGTGGTCCTCGGCGAAATGGTGGCCGCAGTCGGTAAAGCCCTTCATTGGCCTACCAAATTGCCTTTTTTCAGAGGAAATACCTCGCTCAGGTTAGAATGTTAGGCTTGCCTTCGTGCAAATTATGCTTAAAAAACAACCTTCTCTAGGAAATTAAATGGCCATCGAACGCACTCTCTCGATCATCAAACCCGACGCTGTTGCCAAAAACGTCATCGGACAAATTTACGCTCGCTTTGAAGCTGCTGGCCTGAAGATCGTGGCCTCCAAAATGGTTCACCTCTCACGCGGCGATGCACAAGCTTTTTACGCAGTTCACAGTGCGCGTCCTTTCTTCAAAGACTTGGTTGAGTTCATGATCTCTGGCCCGGTCATGATCCAAGCCTTGGAGGGCGAGGGTGCCATCGCCAAAAATCGTGATTTGATGGGCGCCACAGACCCGAAGAAGGCCGCTGCTGGCACCATCCGCGCTGACTTTGCTGACAGCATTGATGCCAATGCCGTGCATGGTTCTGACGCCCCTGAAACAGCAGCCGTTGAAATCAGTTTCTTTTTCCCCGGCATGAACGTTTACTCGCGCTGAGCCGATCAGCGCAGCCCCACCTGCCATGACGGCCAACCTTCTCGAATTTGACCTCGAAGGGTTGGCCGCATTTTGTGCAGGGCTGGGCGAAAAACGCTTTCGCGCAACACAACTGTTTCGCTGGATACACCAGTGCGGTGTTGATGATTTTGAAAACATGAGCGACTTGGCCAAGTCCTTGCGCCAAAAACTTCAATTGCATGCGCACGTGGCCGCTTTACCCATCTTGTCGCAACAAATGTCCGCCGATGGGTGCATCAAATGGCTGTTTGATGTTGGCGCTGGTGATGCCATTGAAACTGTGTTTATTCCTGAAGATGATCGAGGCACCTTGTGCATCTCATCTCAAGCAGGTTGTGCGGTCGGATGCCGTTTTTGCGCCACCGGCCATCAAGGCTTCAGTCGCAACTTAAGCACTGGTGAAATTTTGGCGCAGTTGTGGTTTACCGAACATTTTTTGCGCAAACACTTCCAGCGCGAAGAACGAGTGATCTCCAATGTTGTCATGATGGGCATGGGTGAGCCCTTGCAAAATTATTCAGCCTTGCTACCCGCGTTGAAAACCATGCTGGACGATCATGCTTATGGCTTGTCCAGAAGGCGCGTGACGGTCTCAACGTCGGGCGTGCTGCCCATGATCACGCGCTTAGCGCAAGACTGTCCTGTGGCCTTGGCGGTCTCATTGCACGCGCCCAATGACAATTTGCGTGACAACTTGGTGCCCTTGAATCGCAAATACCCACTGGCCGCATTGTTGTCCGAATGCACCGCTTACTTGAAGCATGCGCCGCGAGATTTCATCACCTTTGAATATTGCATGCTCGAGGGGGTCAATGATCAACCCGAGCAAGCTCAAGAATTGATTGATTTGATTCGTTTGCATGCCAAAAATGGTTTGCGTTGCAAATTCAATTTGATCCCGTTCAATCCTTTTGCCGAATCTGGCTTGCGTCGCAGTGCAGATGAACAGGTGCAAAAATTTGCACGGCTTTTGCAGGGGGCAGGCATTGTCACCACAGTGCGCAAAACGCGTGGCGATGACATTGCAGCAGCGTGTGGACAGTTGGCCGGTGATGTACAAGACCGCACACGCGTTGCGCAGCGCGTGGCCGCCCAACGAGCCGAGCCCATACATTGGATGGCCCCCACCCCGCAAGGGGCGGGGGCTGACAGATCAGTCACTGCGGATCCTAAGCCATGAAACAAGCGTACTTCGCAAAGACGCATCGATGGTGCTGGGCTTTGATCTTGTGCACACTTGCTTGGCTGAGCTTGCCTCGCCCTGTGCAAGCATCTCAAGCCAGCAGGCCAGCGGCGCAGTCGCCTCAAGTTGCGGCTCGCTTGGCTCTGGCATCGGCGTATTTTGACGCCGCGCAATACGCCGTGGCTTTGGAAGAGACAGAGATTGCACTGCTGGCGGCCCCCTTGGATGTTCAAGCTTTGGGCTTGAAAGCCTTGCTGCTGCACCGCATGCAAGAGCCTGCCTTGGCTGAAGCCACTTTCCTTCAAGCCTCAGCCCTGGCCCCCCATGATGCAGCCTTGTCGCACAACTTGGGGGTGTTTTATTGTGAGCAACAGCGCTTTGAGCAAGCCTACGATCGGTTCGCAACCGCATTGCAGCAAACGCTTTACCAAGATAAGGCTAAAACCAATTGGGTCTGGGGCTTGTGTTTGAGTCAAAATCAACTTTGGCCTTCGGCGGCCATGCACATGGAGTTGGCTTTGAAGTTAAAGCCCAGTTGGGTGCTTGACAGTTTGCCATTGGCCCAAGCGCAGCTGAAATTGGGCCGCGCAGGGGAGGCTGAAAAAACCTTGCGCGCCATCAACGCCAGCCAGAGCATCAGTGCACAATCCCTGTGGATGGCCATTCAACTCGCCCAAGCTGGCCAGCAATCTGATCAAGTCAGCCAATGGGGCAAGATGCTAGGTCTTCAATTTCCAATGTCGCCACAATGGTCGGCATACCAAAGGGAGGCTTTTCATGAATGACGAGAGCGTTGCAGATCTGCGGAGCACGGCCGTCGACTCGCCAGGGGCACTGATACGCCAAGCGCGAGAGAAAGCCGGCATCCATTTGGCCGTTCTGGCCGCCCATTTAAAGGTCAGCATCAAGCAGTTGGAAGCCCTGGAGGCCGATCAGTTTGAGCGCTTGGCCGGCACTGTTTTTGTACGTGGCCTGGCAGCCAAAGTTTGCCGCTTCATTAAGTTGGACCCAGCCCCTGTGCTGCTTTTGTTGCCAGCAATCACCAACGGATTGAAGCCTGTGACCATGGTTGACGGTGGTGACTTTGCAGGTCTGCGTTTGGATGACCAACATCGCCAGGCATGGTTCAGGCACCTGCGGCCGGCCAATTGGCTGATCGGTGCCGTGTCGGTGTGTGCGGCAGCTGCCGCTTGGTTTTACGTGCAAGGTCCATTGGAATTTAATTTCAACGCCGCGGCACACAACCCTGTGATCCCGAGCATGCCTCCTGCCGGGTCTGCGCCGCCTGAGGTCCTTGAAGTGGTAGATCACGCCCCTAAGGCGATGGTATTTGAAGGTCCACCCAGCGCGCCAGCGCGCTTGCCAAGCCCAAAGCCACAGGAGACCAAGTAATGCAAATCGAAGAAGTGCCCATCCCTGAGTCCGTCACCGCACCAAGGCGCAGTTTGCAGTCGCGCGTCGTATGGGGCCAGCGTGTTGTGACTGTTGGGGGCAACGCGCCTGTGCGCGTGCAGTCGATGACCAACACCGACACGGTGGACGCCATTGGCACAGCCATTCAAATCAAAGAGCTGGCCTTGGCTGGTTCTGAATTGGTCCGCATCACGGTCAATACGCCCGAGGCGGCCGATGCCGTCCCCCACATTCGCGAGCAGTTAGACCGCATGGGCGTCGATGTTCCGTTGATCGGTGACTTTCACTACAACGGCCACCGCCTGTTGAGCGATCACCCAGCTTGCGCGCAGGCCTTGTCCAAGTACCGCATCAACCCGGGCAATGTGGGCAAAGGCGATAAGCACGACGTGCAGTTTGGCTTGATGGTGCAAGCGGCTTTGCGCTGGGACAAGCCCATCCGAATTGGCGTGAATTGGGGCAGCTTGGACCAAGAGTTACTGGCCGATTTGATGGACACCAACAGCCGGCGCACCCACCCTTGGCAGGCGCGCCAGGTGATGTACGAGGCACTGATCTCCTCGGCCATCATGTCGGCAGACCTGGCTCACAAAATGGGCATGTCGCGCTCGCAAATCATGCTTTCTTGCAAAGTCTCAGGCGTGCAAGATTTGATCGCGGTTTACCGTGAGTTGTCCAAACGCACGGACTACCCATTGCACTTGGGCTTGACCGAAGCCGGCATGGGCACCAAAGGAACTGTGGCTTCCGCAGCAGCCTTGTCCGTCTTGTTGCAAGAAGGGATTGGCGACACGATTCGCGTGTCGTTGACACCTCAGCCTGGCGAGTCCAGAACACAAGAAGTAGTCATCGCATCTGAAATATTGCAATCTTTGGGGCTGCGAATATTCGTGCCCAGCGTGACCGCTTGCCCTGGCTGCGGCAGAACCACCAGCAGCACTTTTCAAGAGTTGGCCAAACAAATTGATGACTTTTTGCGCGCTCAGATGCCAGTCTGGCGAACACGCTACCCGGGTGTGGAAAACTTGAAATTGGCCATCATGGGTTGCATCGTCAACGGACCCGGAGAGAGTAAGCATGCCGACATCGGTATCAGCCTGCCGGGCACCGGAGAAGCCCCTGCAGCCCCCGTTTTCATTGACGGCGAGAAAAAACTCACACTGCGTGGTGACAACATTGCGCAAGAATTTCAAGTGCTGGTAGAGCAATACATTGAAAACCGTTTTGGCGCGAACCAGCCCATTCCCTCTTGATGACCATGTCTGAAACTCCAACTTCTCAAGCACTGCCCAAAGCGGCGGTTTACACCAAACTCAATGCGGTCAAAGGCATGAACGATGTCTTGCCGGCAGAATCGGCACGCTGGGAGTGGCTGGAAGGCGCGGTGCGCGAACTCATGTCGCGCTATGCCTACCGCAACATTCGAACACCCATAGTCGAGCCTACCGCTTTGTTTGTGCGCGGCTTGGGCGAGGTCACCGACATCGTTGAGAAGGAGATGTACTCCTTTGAAGATCGCCTGAACGGCGAAGCCCTGACTTTGCGACCAGAGAGCACCGCCGGAGTGGTTCGAGCAGTGGTCGAGCACAATCTTTTGTATGACGGCGGTAAGCGGCTTTATTACATGGGCCCGATGTTTCGCCACGAACGCCCTCAGCGCGGCAGGTACCGGCAGTTTCATCAAATCGGCGCCGAGGTCTTGGGCTTTTCAGGGCCTGAAGTAGACGCTGAAGTGATCTTGCTGGCGCATGATTTGTGGCAAGCCATTGGCCTGACCGATGTTCGCCTAGAGCTCAACAGCCTAGGGCAACCCCCTGAACGATTGGCGCATCGCGCGGCTTTGATTGTGCATTTTGAAAAACATGCAGAAAGCTTAGACGAAGACGCCAAGCGGCGCTTGTACACCAACCCTTTGCGCATCTTGGACAGTAAAAATCCAGCCATGCAAACTGTTGTGGAGGCTGCGCCGCAACTGCTTGATTTTTTAGGGCCTGAGTCTTTGCAGCATTTCAATGCACTGCGAAGTATTTTGGACGCCAATGGTGTGGCCTACACCTTGAACCCACGCCTTGTGCGAGGCATGGACTATTACAACTTGACCGTCTTTGAGTTCATCACCGACCGCTTGGGCGCACAAGGCACGGTCTGTGGCGGCGGGCGTTATGACTATTTGATTGAGCAAGTCGGAGGCAAACCCGCACCCGCAGTGGGTTGGGCCTTGGGCGTCGAGCGCGTCTTGGCTTTGCTGCATGAGCAGGGGCAAGCAATGCCCGATGCCTCGCCCGATGCCTACGCCGTGATCACGCAGGAACAGAGTTTGCCGATGGTCTTGAAAGCGCTTCGCGCATTGCGAGCGCTTGGCGTGAAGGTGCAAATGCATGCGGGCACTGGGGAGAGCTTGGGCAGCATGAAATCGCAGTTTAAAAAGGCAGACAGCAGTGGCGCGCAATTCGCCTTGATTTTTGGACCTGATGAAATTGCCGCCAAGGCTGTGACCGTCAAATCCCTGCGCGATGGCAGTGGCGCCCAACGCCTTGAATCCTTGGATCAAATGGACCATTGGGCGCACAGCCTACAATCCAACCCTTAATTCAGACCTTCTCATGGCAAAACATCTCGATCTCGAAGAACAAGAGCAACTTGACGAACTCAAGCACTTTTGGAAGCAATACGGCAACCTCATCACGTGGCTATTGATCGCCGTGATGGGCGCCTACGCTGCTTGGAACGGCTACCAATACTGGCAAAACCATCAAGCGGGCAAAGCATCTGCGCTGTTCGATGAGGTCGAGCGTACTGCCGCCATGGGAGAGTCCGCGCGCTTGGAGCGGGCCTGGTCAGACATGAAAGAAAAATTTCCTTCAACCACCTTTGCCGCGCAATCGGCTTTGCTGGCGGCCAAATCTTTTCAGCAAACTGATAAATTGGATGCGGCCAAAACGGCTTTGACGTGGGTCATTGAAACCTCTTCAGATGAATCCTTTCCTCAAATCGCACGTCTTCGCTTGGCCTCTTTGCAGATCGATGCCAAAGCCTATGAAGACGCAAGCAAAACCTTGTCCAAACCTTTTACACCAGCGTTTGCGGGCCTAGGCGCTGATTTGCAAGGCGACTTGGCCTTGGCACAGGGTCGCACGAAAGATGCAGCCCCAGCCTACTTGCAAGCATGGAAGCAACTGCAAGACAACGCCGATTACCGCCGCTTGGTGCAAGCCAAACTCAATGCCCTGGGGGTGGACCCCTTGGCTGCTACAACCAAAAGCAACGAGGCTGCTAAATGAGACTTCTTGCCCTGCTGTTGATTTCCCTGCTGGGCGCTTGCTCGAGCACGACCGAAAAACCTGCCCCCACAGCGCTGGCAGAGTTCAACGCCCAAATGGGCATTGAGAAAGTCTGGACGCAGCAAATTGGCGCCATCTCCGGCCCCATGACAGCCAGCGTTCAAGGCGAGCAGATTGCCTTGGCATCCAGCACTGGCACAGTTGCCTTGTTGCAGGCGCAAACAGGCGCTGACCTGTGGCGAATCGATCTGGGCACGCCCTTGTCTGCAGGCATCGGCGGAGACGGACAACGCTTTGCCGTGGTGACCCAAACCAATGAAGTGGTCACGATGCAGGAAGGCAAAATCATTTGGCGCTTCAAGTTGCCAGCCATTGCCTTGACGTCACCATTGGTCGCTGGCGGGCGAGTTTTTGTCTTAACGGGTGACAGAACCGTGATCGCCTTGGACGGTGCCTCGGGCCAAAAGCTGTGGGCTCAGCAAAAAAGTGGTGACCCATTGGTACTGCGACAAGCTGGCATCTTGAGCGCCATGCAAGACACCTTGGTGGTGGGCCTGTCAGGACGCCTGGTTGGCATGAACCCTGCCAATGGCACTAGTCGCTGGGACGCCGCTGTGGGCTCATCGCGCGGCACCAACGAGGTCGAGCGTTTGGTCGATTTGGTGGCCGGCATCAGCCGCGTTGACCCCGTTATTTGCGCGCGCTCGTTTCAAACTTCCGTCAGCTGCGTGGACACTCAGCGAGGCGCAGTTTTATGGACCCGTGCTGCCCAAGGACATCAGGGCATTGATGGCGATGCTGCGTTCGTTTTGGGTACCGAATCCGATGGCAAGTTGATAGCATGGCACAGGGCAACTGGCCTGCCAGCTTGGCAATCTGAAGCCCTTCGTTTTCGCGGCCTGACTGCCCCCGTTTTATCGGGGCGGGCCCTGGTGGTGGGGGATGATTTGGGCTGGGTGCACTGGCTCAACCGAGACAACGGACAAACCTTGAACCGCACCTTGGCCGACGCCTCCGGTGTGGCCATGCGGCCTGTACGGATAGGCAATATTTGGGTGGTGGTATCCCGCAGCGGCGCTGTGCAAGCTTATCGCGCTGACTGAGATATCGATCGATCGGAAACTCTAATTTGAAACCCGTCCTGGCCTTGGTAGGCCGCCCCAATGTGGGCAAATCCACGCTGTTCAATCGGCTGACCAAAAGCCGAGATGCCATCGTGGCCGACTTTGCGGGTTTAACGCGTGACAGGCACTACGGCCAAGGCAGTCAGGGTCACTACGAGTACATCGTCATCGATACCGGGGGCTTTGAGCCCGATGCCAGCACCGGCATCTATCAAGAAATGGCCAAGCAAACGCGCCAAGCAGTGGCCGAAGCCGATGTGGTTATTTTTGTTGTCGATGCCAGAGCTGGCGTTTCCGCGCAAGACCACGACATCGGCAAATACTTGCGCCGCATTGGCAAGCCTTGTTTGCTGGTCGCCAACAAGGCCGAGGGCATGCGTGAGGGCGTGCAGCTGAGCGAGTTCTACGAGCTGGGTTTGGGTGAAGTCATACCCGTGTCTGCGGCCCATGGTCAAGGCATTCGAAGCCTGGTGGAGTTGGCACTGGACCCCTTGCAGTTGGATAAATTAGAAGAAGAAGCCGCAGTTGACCCCTCCGTTATCAAATTGGCAGTGGCAGGGCGGCCCAATGTGGGCAAATCCACTCTGATCAACACCTGGCTGGGTGAGGAGCGCTTGGTCGCGTTTGACATGCCAGGCACCACACGCGACGCCATCACTGTGCCTTTTGAGCGAGATGGCCAAAAATTTGAATTGATTGACACCGCAGGGCTGCGCCGTAAAGGCAAGGTGTTTGAGGCCATTGAGAAATTTTCAGTGGTCAAAACATTGCAAGCCATCGAGTCAGCCAATGTGGTCTTGCTGCTGTTAGATGCCACCCAAGGCGTGACGGACCAAGACGCTCACATTGCAGGGTTCATCTTGGACAGCGGAAGGGCCGTGGTTGTGGCCGTGAACAAATGGGACGCCGTGGACGAGTACCAACGCCAGTTGGTCGAGCGCTCGATTGAAACGCGTCTTCCTTTCTTGAAGTTCGCCAATCTGCACAATATTTCAGCCAAGAAGCGCCAAGGTTTGGGTCCTGTTTGGTCCTCGATTGCCCAGGCCCATAAGTCAGCCATGTGCAAAATGTCCACGCCCATTTTGACGCGTTTGTTGCTTGAAGCGGTTCAATTCCAAAGCCCTCAGCGGGGCGGCATGTTCCGACCCAAATTGCGCTACGCGCACCAAGGCGGCATGAACCCACCGGTGATCGTGGTGCACGGCAACTCGTTGGAGCATGTCACGCAAGCCTACAAACGCTTTTTGGAAGGCCGCTTTCGCAAGGCCTTCAATTTGTCTGGCACGCCTTTGCGAATTGAGATGAAAACGTCTCAAAACCCCTATGGAGACAAAGATTCAGACTGATTTTTAAGGATTTCTGCCTTGAATTGTCGAATTGGTCCATTGTCTGTGCTAAGGTTAACCCTTAACACAACTTCAAAACACGGAGAATATCGTGAACAACAAAGGGCAACTTTTGCAAGATCCCTTCCTCAATGCCTTGCGGCGCGAGCATGTGCCAGTGTCCATTTACTTGGTCAACGGCATCAAACTCCAGGGCCAAATTGAATCCTTCGACCAATATGTGGTGCTGCTGCGCAACACCGTCACACAGATGGTCTACAAGCACGCCATATCGACTATAGTGCCAGCACGCGCGGTCAACCTGAACCCGGATGAGCCAGGCTCCCCCGACAGCCCAGCCTAATCGACCGTCTTGAGCGCTGATTCAACCGTCACAACGCCTGCTTTATTGGTGGGTGTGGATTTTGGTTTGCCCCATTTTGACGCTGAGTTAGAGGAATTGGCTCAACTGGCCAACACTGCGGGTCTTCGCCCTGTAGGGAAAATCACCTGCAAGCGCAAAGCACCCGATGCGGCCTTGTTTGTGGGCAGCGGCAAGGCCGATGAAATCAAGTTCATGGCCGAGCAGTTGGGTGCACAAGAAATTTTATTTGACCAATCGCTCAGCCCCGCCCAGCAGCGCAACTTAGAGCGGCACTTGGCCATGCCCGTGAATGACCGCACCTTGCTGATATTGGAAATATTTGCCCAACGTGCACGCAGTCACGAGGGCAAGCTTCAGGTCGAATTGGCGCGCCTGCAGTACCTCAGCACCCGTTTGGTCAGGCGATGGTCGCACCTGGAGCGCCAACGCGGGGGCATTGGCGCTCGCGGCGGCCCAGGAGAGACCCAAATCGAGTTAGACCGGCGCATGATCGGCGAGTCCATCAAGCGCACCAAAGAGCGCTTGATCAAAGTCAAAAAACAGCGCAGCACACAGCGGCGTCAACGTGAACGCGCCAATGCCTTCAACATTTCCTTGGTAGGCTACACCAATGCTGGCAAATCCAGTTTGTTCAACGCCTTGGTCAAGGCGCGTGCCTACGCGGCAGACCAACTTTTTGCCACCTTGGACACCACCACGCGGCAACTTTACTTGGGCCACAGCGGCAGGTCGGCCTCCGTGTCTGACACAGTGGGCTTCATTCGTGATTTGCCGCATGGTTTGATTGACGCCTTTCAAGCCACTTTGCAAGAAGCTGTTGACGCTGATTTGTTGCTTCATGTTGTTGATGCTGCCAACCCCAATTTCCCTGAACAAATGGCCCAAGTCCAGCGCGTGCTGCACGAAATTGGCGCCGCTGATGTGCCGCAATGGTTGATCTTCAATAAAATTGACAGCTTGCCTCCTGAGCGCCAACCCGTTGTGATGCAAGACCTGTACGAAGTCGATGGCATGCCCCTGCAGCGCATTTTTGTCAGCGCCTTGACCGGTGAGGGGGTGCCCCTGGTGCGTGAGTTGCTGGCCCAAAAAGCCTTGTCCAGCCTTGATGCCGAGAGCCAAGCCCGTGCCATACCCGGGGAAAATTGGGCTCAATTGGATCCAGTGCCCAATGGATTAGGCACAATAGAGCCCTGCTGATTAAATGATAGACAAGCGAATGAACCTTCACCTCCGTGCCTTTAGCATGACACAGTTACGCCAACGCATTCGCGGCATGTTCAATTTGAACGACCCCCGCTGGGGCAGGGGTGACGACAAATCTCCCCCTCAGACCTCCGATGGCGCAGCTGCGCCATCGCCCAACGAAGATCAAGCCCACGGGCCGGCAAATAATGGTGCACCAGGCGCCGCGCCTGAGTCCCCCCGGGCCCAGAACAACCCAAGCCCCGGACGCAACGCGTCGCAATCTGGGCCGCCTGATCTGGACGAATTGTGGCGCGATTTGAATAAGAAACTTGGCCAATTTTTTGGCTCCAAAACAGGCGGCCCCTCCAACCGTCCACCCGCAGGCGGGCCACCTCAGAATCACAATCCATTGCCGCCATTTTTGCGCAATATTGGCGTGGGAGTGATCTTGGGCGCCTGTCTGCTGATTTGGTTGGGCACCGGGTTTTTCATTGTGCAAGAGGGTCAACAAGCTGTGATCACACAGTTTGGCAAGTACAAATCCACCGTGGGTGCTGGTTTTAATTGGCGCTTGCCCTACCCTGTGCAACGCCACGAGTTGGTGTTCGTGACGCAAATTCGATCGGTTGACATTGGTCGCGACAATGTGATCAAGGCCACCGGACTGCGCGAATCGGCCATGCTGACCGAAGATGAAAACATTGTTGAAATTAAATTTGCCGTGCAGTACCGATTGAACGATGCGCGCGCGTATTTGTTTGAAAGCAAAAACCCCACCGAAGCCGTGGTTCAAGCGGCTGAAACCGCAGTGCGCGAGGTGGTGGGCAAAATGAAAATGGACTCGGCGCTGGCTGAAGAGCGCGATCAAATTGCGCCTCGCGTGCGCGCTTTGATGCAAAGCATTTTGGACCGCTACAAAGTTGGCATTGAAGTCGTTGGCATCAACTTGCAACAAGGCGGTGTGCGCCCTCCAGAGCAAGTTCAAGCCGCATTTGACGATGTGCTCAAAGCCGGTCAAGAAAGAGAACGCGCTAAAAATGAGGCGCAAGCCTACGCCAACGATGTGATACCCAGGGCCGTGGGAACTGCATCGCGGTTGAAAGAAGAGTCGCAGGCTTACCGTGAGCGCATCGTGGCGCAGGCTGAAGGCGATGCGCAACGCTTCAAATCCATCCTGCCTGAATACCAAAAGGCCCCGCAAGTCACGCGTGACCGCATGTACCTCGATGCCATGCAGCAAATCTACAGCAACGTCACCAAAGTGGTGGTTGACAGCAAACAAGGCTCTAACCTGATGTACATGCCCTTGGACAAATTGCTCCAAATGAGCGGCACGTCGGCCCCAAGCGCTGCAGCAACGACCGAAGCGGCAGCACCCCAAAGCCCAATGCCCCCCACCTCCAACGTTGTCACGCCAGCGGCGGATGCGCGTTCACGTGACAGCCTGCGATCGCGCGATCGCGAAATTCGTTAAGGACGCGCCATCATGAATCGAATTGGATTGTGGATTTCTTCGCTGCTCGTGGTCTTGGTTTTGGCCAGCTCGATGCTGTTTGTGGTTGACCAACGGCAATTTGGCGTGGTCTACGCTTTGGGTCAAATCAAAGAGGTGATCACGGAGCCGGGCTTGAACATCAAGTTGCCTCCGCCACTGCAAAACGTCACCTACATTGACAAACGCTTGCTCACCTTGGACAGCCCTGACACCGAGCCCATGTTGACCGCTGAGAAGCAGCGCGTTGTGATCGACTGGTATGTGCGCTGGCGCATCACCGACCCCTTGGCCTACATTCGAAATGTGGGCCTGGATGAAAAAGCCGGCGCCAATCAATTGAACCGCGTGGTTCGCAATGCGTTCCAAGAAGAAATCAACAAGCGAACGGTGAAAGATTTGTTGTCTCTCAGCCGTGATGTGCTCATGAACGACGTCAAGCGAGAAGTGCTCGAAAAAGTGCGTGGGGCCAAGCCTTGGGGTGTGGATGTGGTCGATGTGCGCATCACACGGGCTGACTATGTGGACGCCATCACCGAGTCAGTCTACAGGCGCATGGAGGCCGAGCGAAAGCGGGTGGCCAATGAATTGCGATCAACAGGCGGTGCTGAAGGCGAGAAGATTCGCGCTGATGCCGACCGACAACGCGAAGTGACCGTGGCCAATGCCTACCGCGAAGCCCAAAAAATCAAAGGCCAAGGTGATTCGCAAGCCGCTCGGATTTACAACGAAGCGTTCGGCCGTGACCCTCAATTTGCACAGTTTTACCGAAGCCTTGATGCTTACAAAGCCACGTTCTCGAAAAAGAGCGATGTGATGGTGCTCGACCCCTCGTCCACCGACTTTTTCAAAACCATGCGCGGTCAGTCGGCGCCGACCGCTCCAACTCCCGCGCCTGCAACGGCTGCTGGCGCTGCTGTCCGAAAGTAATCGTTGCAGGATACATGGCTGACTGCGATTGCCCTCGTGCTGATTTTCGAGGGCATTTTTCCGCTGATCTCACCAGCGCGCTGGCGGCAAGTTTTCTCCCAATTGATTCAGCTTGATGAGGGCCAAATCCGTTTTTTTGGACTGATCGCGGTGGTGATCGGCCTGTTTCTTTTGACTTGGCTGCAGTGAGTGCACTTTGAACCGGTAAAATCACGTTTTTAACACAGCATTCACGCCATGTCCGCTTGGGTTCTACCGGATCACATTGCCGATGTCCTGCCCTCTGAGGCGCGGCACATCGAAGAACTCCGAAGACAACTGCTCGAGACCTCTCGCAGCTATGGCTATGAGTTGGTATCTCCGCCTTTGCTCGAGCACATTGAGTCCTTGCTGACAGGCACGGGGCGTGCTTTGGATTTGCAAACCTTCAAATTGGTCGATCAACTCTCGGGGCGCATGATGGGTTTGCGTGCTGACACCACGCCGCAAGTTGCTCGCATCGATGCGCACTTGCTCAATCGCGCTGGCGTGACCCGACTTTGCTACTGCGGACCGGTTTTGCACACTCGCCCAGACCGCCCCCACGCAACCCGTGAGCCATTGCAATTGGGCGCTGAAATTTATGGGCACCAAGGACTAGAAGCTGATCTGGAAATTCTGCAATTGGCCTTGGATTGCTTGGGCTGTGCCGGCATGCTGGACTTGCAAGTGGACTTGGCCGATGCCCGGATTGTGGCCAGTTTGCTCCAAGCCCTTGACCTCACAGATGACAAGCGCGAACTGATTTTTTCAGCTCTAGCGTCCAAAAATGCCAGTGCGTTGGCAGACCTCACGCAAAGCTTTCCAAAAGATATCCAACAGGCATTGACGGACTTGATCGATCTGTATGGCGATGCTTCGGTGCTGGCTTTGGCACAAGCCAAACTGCCTGCACATCCTGCCATTGCCCAAGCGTTAAAGCAAATGCAATGGCTGATCGAGCATTTGCCCCAGGTGCGCTTTAGCTTTGATCTGGCCGATGCCAGAGGCTACGCTTACTACAGCGGCTTGCGCTTTGCCATTTACGCCAAAGGCGCCAGTGACGCCGTGCTTCGCGGTGGCCGCTACGACGGCGTAGGCGCTGTCTTTGGCCATGAAATCAACCGAGAGCGTCCTGCCGTGGGCTTCAGTTTGGATTTGAAGCAGGTCGTTGGCTTGGTGCCTGCTTTGCCCTTGAAGGCCGCTATCAGAGCCCCGTGGGGGACTGAGCCCGGTTTACGAGCCGCCATTGCAGGGCTTCGCCTGCGCGGTGAAACCGTGGTCTGCGCTTTGCCAGGCCATGAAAGCCAAATCGATGAATTCCATTGCGACCGCGAGTTGATTCAATCCGCCGACCAATGGTTGCTTAAAGCCATTTGAAAACAACACAAAAATGAACAAGATCAAAGGACGCAATGTGGTCGTCGTCGGCACCCAGTGGGGCGATGAGGGCAAAGGCAAATTGGTTGATTGGTTGACCGAAAGCGCGCAAGGAGTGGTCCGATTTCAAGGGGGCCACAATGCAGGCCACACCTTGGTCATCAATGGTGTCAAAACAGCTTTGCACTTGATACCCAGCGGCATCATGCGTCCTGGGGTGAAGTGCTACATCGGCAATGGCGTGGTTTTGTCGGCTGCCAAATTGTTTGAAGAAATTGCAGGGCTGGAAAAAGCCGGTGTGGAGGTGCGTTCGCGCCTGCGCATCAGCGAAGCTTGTCCCTTGATTCTGCCTTTCCACACCGCCTTGGATGTAGCACGTGAAGCTGCCCGTGAGCAAAGTGGGAGTGAAAAAATTGGCACCACAGGACGCGGCATTGGCCCCGCCTACGAAGACAAAATTGCACGCAGAGCGCTGCGCGTGCAAGACCTCAAATATCCCGAACGCTTTGCCAGCAAATTGCGCGAACTGCTGACCTTGCACAACCACATTTTGAAATCTTTTTTAGGCTCTGACCATTTCGTTTTTGGCGATCCTTTGCTGCCCTATATGGCCCATGGCGAAGTTCAATTTGATGCCGTCTACGACGAAGCCATGAAACACGCAGCCCTGCTCAAGCCCATGATGGCCGATGTCTCGCGCGAGTTGAACGATGCGCACAGCATGGGCGCGAATTTGTTGTTCGAAGGTGCACAAGGCACCTTGCTCGATGTGGACCATGGCACTTACCCCTATGTCACTTCCAGCAATTGCGTGGCCGGCAATGCCGCAGCGGGCGCTGGCGTTGGCCCGGGCTTGTTGCACTATGTTTTAGGCATCACTAAAGCGTATTGCACGCGTGTGGGTGGCGGGCCTTTCCCAACTGAGTTGGAGTGGGAAAAAGAGGGCACACCCGGTTGGCACATGAGCACCGTGGGGGCTGAAAAAGGGGTCACCACCGGGCGCAGCAGGCGCTGTGGTTGGTTTGACGCCGCCTTGCTCAAACGCAGCGCTCAGGTCAATGGCCTGAGCGGCATGTGCATCACCAAGCTCGATGTGCTTGATGGACTCAAAGAGTTGCTGCTGTGCACAGGCTATGAACTTGACGGGCAAATCGTTGACATTTTGCCCATGGGCGCAGACGATATTTCCCGCTGCAAGCCCATCTACGAAACCATGGACGGATGGACTGACAGCACCGTGGGCGTCACTCAACTTGATCAATTGCCCGTCAATGCGCGCCTGTATTTGCAGCGCATTGAGCAGGTCACGGGCGTGCCGATTCACATGGTCTCGACCAGCCCGGATCGCGATCACACTATTTTGTTGCAGCATCCATTTTTGGCGCCTGCAGCTGTTTAATTTCAACCCCGCAACGACAAGCTGCGGCATCCATAACCCAGGAGAGACGGCATGCTGACCGAAGACGGTAAACACCTTTATGTGAGCTACGACGAATACCACAACCTGATTGAAAAACTGGCCATCAAAATTTTTCATTCAGGTTGGGAGTTCGACACGATTTTGTGTCTTGCTCGCGGCGGTATGCGGCCTGGCGACATTTTGTCGCGCATTTTCAACAAGCCACTGGCGATCATGTCGACCAGTTCATACCGTGCCGATGCTGGTACGGTTCAAGGCCATTTGGACATTGCCCGCTTCATCACCACACCCAAAGGTGAAATTGCAGGGCGCGTGTTGCTGGTAGACGACTTGGCCGATACAGGGCACACCTTGAATGCTGTGGTCAATTTGCTCAAAACCAATTACAGCCCCATCACTGAACTTCGCACCGCAGTCATTTGGACAAAAGGGGTGTCTGGTTTTCAATCCGACTATTCAGTGGATTATTTGCCTAGCAACCCCTGGATTCATCAACCCTTTGAGGGCTATGACAGCTTGAGCCCTGAAAAGTTAATTGAAAAATGGAAAGTCTGATCTTCAAAGGCTGACATGACGAATGACGCACCAACTCACAATCTAACCGACCTGATTCACCACGCTTACAAGCCGCCGGGCAATTTCGATTCCCCGCAGCCCGGAGTTTTCAAGGCTTCCACGGTTTATTTTCCAAACGTTGCTGCAATGCGCCAACGCGAATGGAAAGATAAATCGGGCTACACCTACGGCTTGCATGGCACACCTACCACCTATGTGCTGGAGGAGAGATTGTGTACATTGGAGGGCGGCTTGCAGTGCCTGCTGGTGCCCAGTGGCTTGGCTGCATTGGCATTGGTGGCCTTGGCAGTATTGAAAACCGGTGACGAAATTTTATTGCCTGACAATGCGTATGGGCCCAACAAAGCTTTGGCTGAAGGCGAGTTGTTGGCCTTGGGCATAGCCCATCGTTTTTACGACGCCATGAACCCTGCCGATTTGAAAGCCAAACTGAGCCCGAAAACGCGTTTGGTGTGGCTTGAAGCGCCAGGCTCTGTCACGATGGAGTTTCCTGATCTTGTGGCTTTGCTGAATATTTGCAAAGCCCATTCAGTGCTAGCTGCATTGGACAATACATGGGGGGCCGGCTTGGCCTTCCAACCCTTTGATTTGACAGGCGACGGCAGTTGCAGCATTGACATCAGCGCCCATGCATTGACCAAGTACCCCAGCGGTGGAGGCGACGTGTTAATGGGCAGCGTGATCACACGAGATGCAGGCTTGCATTTGCAAATCAAAATGACGCACATGCGCTTGGGCCTTGGCGTAGCTGCAAACGACGCTGAGACCCTTTTAAGAGCCTTGCCGAGCATCGGCTTGCGCTACCAAGCACAAGACCGCTGCGCGCGTGCCTTGGCGCGTTGGTGGCTTGCGCAAAAAGCATGCGTGCAAGTCATGCACCCTGCCTTGCACGACTCCCCAGGCCACGCCCATTGGCAATCTTTGTGTGCGCCGGATGGGGGTGAGGGTGCAGCGGCTGGCCTGTTCAGTGTGATGCTCAGCCCCACATTAACGCAGCAGCAAGTCGACAATTTTTGTGACCATTTGAAACTGTTCAAAATAGGCTACAGCTGGGGCGGCCCCGTCAGCTTGGTGGTGCCTTACAGCCTGACTTCCATGCGAGCCCAGTGGCCAGAACAGCTGCAGCAAGGCTATTTGGTGCGTTTTTCTACAGGGCTGGAGTCACCGGCTGATTTGATCGCTGATTTACATCAATCTGCCCAAGCTTGGCTGGCTGTTGAAGGCGTGGCTTGACCACAGGCTGCTTCAAACTGATACAGTGGACCCCTTGAACAGAAAGACATACCTTGGCAACACCTAACTACGGTTACGAAAAACGGCAAAAAGAATTGGCCAAAAAACGTAAGAAAGAGGACAAACTCAAAGCCAAAGCCGATCGCAAGACCGGGCTGCCTGGCGAAGAGGAGGGTGATGCATCACCGGAAGACTCTGACTTGGAAGAAAACGCGGTGACTGGCTTGCCAGGCCCCACGGATCCGCCATCACCCACTTGAATCGACCCAAACCGGCTTAGGCCGGTTTTTTCATGGCCAAGGGCAACAACTGCTGCACCTTGGGCCAAACGTTGCGCATCATGAGTGCTTGCGCCGCCTCATTGGGGTGAATCCGGTCCGATTGAAACCAGCGCAGGGGGTCGGCGTCATCGGCCACACCTTGAAGGAAAAACGGCAGCAAACCAGAACCCGTTTGCCGCGCCACTTGCTCAAACATCACTTTCATTTTGTCTGCGTAGTCAGCGCCGTAATTGGGCGGCACTTGAATGCCCAAGATCAAAGTTTTGGCGCCTGCTTTCTGGCTTGCTTTCACCATGACCAACAAGTTTCTTTGTGTCTGGGGCAATGGCAGGCCTCTCAATGCATCATTGCCGCCCAACTCCAGGATGACCAATTGCGGACTGTGCAATGTCAGCAGTGCGGGCAAACGCGAGAGGCCCCCCGCCGTGGTGTCGCCGCTGATGCTGGCATTGACAATGGTCAAGTCCCACTTGGACTGCTTGGCTTGTTTGTCCATCAAATTGACCCAGCCTGTGCCGCGCGTCAATCCATACTCAGCGCTCAATGAATCACCCAGCACCAAGATCGGTTTTTCAGAATGTGTGCTGGCTTGTGCGCCCGCACTTGTCAGCGCGCAAAGCCCTGTCAGCCCCAAGCCAAAGGCCAAGCAGTTAAAGTCGCGTCGGTAAATCAAAGGTTTTGGCATGTCAGAAAAAATTATTTCGGTCCATCACATCGATAAATCGGTCAGTGATGCCAGTGGCACTTTGCATATTCTGCGCGATATTGATTTCTCTTTGTCGGTGGGCGAGACAATGGCCATTTTGGGCGCTTCGGGCTCGGGCAAAAGCACACTTCTGTCGATCATGGCGGGTTTAGACACGCCCAGCGCAGGCTCGGTCCAAATTGCCGGTCAAAACCTGTTTGACATGAGCGAAGACGAGCGGGCCGCATGGCGGGGTCAACATGTGGGCTTTGTGTTTCAAAGCTTTCAGTTGATGGGGCACTTGAACGCGCTGGAAAATGTGCAATTGCCGCTTGAATTGGCCGGCGCCAAAGATGCAACGACCAAAGCCAAGGCCATGCTGGAACAAGTTGGTTTAGGCCAGCGTATGAAGCATTTTCCAAAAGTCTTAAGCGGAGGTGAGCAGCAGCGTGTTGCTTTGGCACGGGCCTTTGTCATGCGCCCACAATTGCTCTTGGCCGATGAGCCCACGGGCAGTTTAGACGCCGAAACAGGCCAAAGCATCATGGACTTGATGCTGGCCCTGAACCAGTCCTTTGCCACCACCTTGGTGCTGGTCACCCATGACATGCGCTTGGCACAAAAATGTGAACGATTTATCACCTTAGAGGCCGGTCGCATGCGAAGCGAAGGATAATCAAGGCATGTCATCACCTCAAGTTTTATTTGGTTTTCATGCTTTAGGCGTACGCCTTAAAACTGCGCCGCAATCGATTGTTGAAATTTATTTTGAAAGCACTCGGCGTGACGCCAGAATGCGGCAATTTTTAGATCGCGCCCAAGCTGCTGGGGTTCGATTGATCGAGGCCGACTCAGTGCGCTTGACCAAGTTGGCTGGCAGCCATGGCCATCAAGGGGTGGCAGCCAAAGTACAGGCCTTGGCGCAAATACATTCCTTGGACGATTTACTCGACCAAGTGCAAGGCCCGCCCTTGCTTTTGGTCCTGGATGGCGTGACCGACCCACACAACTTGGGTGCGTGTTTGCGCGTGGCAGATGCTGCAGGAGCGCACGCTGTGATCGCCCCCAAAGACCATGCAGCAGGCATCAATGCAACTGTGGCCAAAGTGGCCAGCGGGGCGGCTGAAACTGTGCCCTATTTCATGGTCACCAACTTGGCTCGTACTTTGGGGGAGCTCAAAGAGCGTGCCATTTGGGTTGTGGGCACGAGTGAAGAGGCGCCCAAAAACCTTTACCAAATTGATTTAACCGGGCCGGTGGCTTGGGTGCTAGGCGCCGAAGGGCCGGGCATGCGGCAGTTGACGCGCAAAACGTGCGATGAATTGGTCAGCATTCCAATGCAAGGCGCAGTGGAAAGCCTGAACGTGTCGGTGGCCAGTGGCGTGTGTTTGTTCGAGGCTGTGCGCCAACGTTTGGCTTAGACCACGCCCAAGGCGCCCAGCAGACCACCTGCCAGCATCAGCCACAGTACATGGTGCTTGGTGCGCCACACCCACAGGCAGGACAGGCCCGTGAGAAGCCACAACTTCCAGTCGCGGGCGGCATCATTGTGCGCAGCAGTCAGAACCCATCCAGTTGCAACCAACAAGGCGATCACGATGGGGGCCATGCCGGCTTTAAAGGCACGCACCGCAATCATGTCCCTGTTGCGGTGAGCCCATCGGGTTGCGCTGTAGGTCAAGATGGAGGAGGGCAGCATGATGCCCATCATCGTCAAGAGCACGCCCAGCAAGCCCAGCCACCAAGCGGGCGGCCCCGCAGCCAAGCCACCCCCTGCGTTGAGTCCAACGTTCCACCCCATTACGGCGACAAACAACACATTGGGCCCAGGGGCCGATTGCGCTAAAGCAATCGAGGAGGAAAATTGCATCTCACTGAGCCAATGGGTTTCTTCAACCAAGAAGCGGTGCATCTCTGGTGCGGTGGTGATGGTTCCACCCACGCCGAGCAAAGACAAGCTGGCGAATTGCAAAAAAAGATTCAACCAATCTTGGTAGCTCAGGCTCAGCACCATGCTCATGCTGAGTCTCCGTGATGAACGATGGCTGACCGCTTCAATCGGACATAAGCATAAGCCATGGCCACTGAGCCCAAGCCCAACAATGCCCAGGCCAAAGGCCATCTGAACAAGCCGACAGCCACGAAGGTCAAACTGGAGAAAACCAATGAAACCAAAAGGCCCATGGCGTTTTGCGGTAAAGCGGAGGCCAATTTCAAACCCGTTGCAATGATCAAACCAGCAGCGACTGCACCCATTCCTCTCAAAGCCCCTTGCGCAGAGGGCAGATCTGCAATGCCACCAAACAAAATGGCCATCAACAAAACCAGAACGAGGGGGGCGCAAAGCAAACCGGCCAAGGCCGCCAAAGCGCCAGGCAAACCAAAATATTTGCCACCGAACATCAAACACAAGTTGACCACATTGGGGCCCGGCATGATTTGCGCAACAGACCACTCTTCAAGAAATTGCACGCGCGTCATCCAGCGCCGCCGCTCCACCATCTCGTTTTGGACCACGGCCAAGACGCCACCGACACCTTGCAATGCCATGAAGTTGAAGGCTAAAAAAAGCTCTGTTTTGGAGCCGGGCTCGCGCAAAGCCGTGGTGCCAGGGTTCTGAGGGTGCATGGCTCAATTATCCATGAGCCCAAAGACCCTTGTGATTCAAAGTCAGCCAAGTCACTTTAAACTAGCTGTCTTGAACGATTTTGAACTCCATGCCCGCTTTGCTTGACGTTTCTTTTTTTCCGCGCATCGCCAAGCCCTTGAACAGCTACCGCAAATTCTGGGCGGCGCGCTTTGGCACGGCCCCATTTTTGCCCATGAACCGCGCGGAAATGAGCCAACTGGGATGGGACAGTTGTGACATTGTGCTGGTCACCGGTGATGCCTATGTAGATCACCCCAGTTTTGGCATGGCTGTGATTGGTCGCATGCTCGAGTCCCAGGGTTTTCGAGTCGGCATCATTGCGCAGCCTGATTGGCAAAGTGCCGAACCTTTCAAAGCATTGGGTAAACCCAATTTATTTTGGGGCGTGACAGCGGGCAACATGGACTCCATGATCAACCGTTACACCGCTGATCGAAAAATCCGCAGCGACGATGCCTACACACCTGGCGATGTGGGCGGCAAGCGACCTGACCGCGCCGCCATTGTTTACAGCCAGCGCTGCCGCGAAGCATTCCCAGACGTGCCCATTGTGCTGGGTGGCATTGAGGGCTCTTTGCGGCGCATCGCGCACTACGACTATTGGTCTGACAAAGTACGCCGCTCCGTGGTGGTGGACAGCAAATGCGATCTGCTGCTGTACGGCAATGCAGAGCGTGCTGTGGTTGAAATAGCGCATCGATTGGCTGCACGCGAATCGGTGCATGAGATCACTGATGTGCGCGGCACCGCCTTTGTGCAACGCCAAGCACGAGAAGGGTGGTACGAGATTGACTCGACGCAAGTGGACTTTCCAGGGCACATTGAGGCGCATGTCAACCCGTATTTGATGATCTCTGAGCAGGCCAAAGAACAAGGCGCCTCATGCCTGCGTGAAGACGAAGCACAGGCGACGGCCGATGCACAAAACGCCAGTACGGACAGCGGCAAAATTCAGGTTTTGACTTTTGTTCCCAACCCGCAATTGGGGCCACTGGTGGGCAAGGGTTTGCACAAAGTTCCACCTCGCGAGAAAAGTGTGATTCGCCTGCCCAGTTATGAGCAGGTTAAAAGTAACCCCGTGTTGTACGCGCACGCCAGCCGCGTGCTTCACTTGGAGACCAACCCCGGCAACGCCCGATGTTTGGTGCAAGCCCATGGGGAAGGCCACACGGCGCGCGACGTTTGGATCAACCCCCCGCCCATCCCTCTGAGCACCGCAGAAATGGACGCCGTGTTTGACCTGCCTTACGCGCGCAGCCCCCATCCGGTCTATGCCGATGCCAAAGGCTCGCACGACGGCGCCACCAAAATTCCGGCTTGGGAGATGATCCGTTTCTCGGTCAATATCATGCGCGGCTGTTTTGGGGGCTGCACTTTTTGCTCAATCACCGAGCACGAAGGGCGCATCATTCAAAGCCGCAGCGAAGCTTCGGTGCTCAAAGAAATTGAAGAAATTCGCGACAAAGTCAAAGGCTTTACCGGTGTGATTTCGGACTTGGGAGGCCCCACGGCCAACATGTACCGCCTGGGCTGCAAGAGCCCGGAAATCGAAGCGGCCTGCCGCAAACCCAGTTGCGTGTTCCCTGGCATTTGCAACAACTTGACCACTGACCATGCCCCCTTGATTCAGATGTACCGCAAGGCGCGTGCTTTGCGCGGCGTGAAAAAAATCTTGATCGGTTCAGGCTTGCGCTATGACCTGGCGGTTCAAAGCCCCGAATACATTCAAGAGTTGGTCTCGCACCATGTTGGCGGTTATTTGAAAATTGCGCCAGAGCACACAGAATCAGGGCCCTTGGACAAAATGATGAAGCCAGGCATTGGCAGTTATGACCGGTTCAAGCAACTCTTTGACAAGTTCAGTGCGCAAGCTGGCAAGAAGCAATTCTTAGTGCCTTACTTCATCGCCGCTCACCCTGGCACCAGCGACGAGGACATGATGAACTTGGCGATCTGGCTCAAAAAGAACGGCTTTCGAGCCGACCAAGTGCAAACCTTTTACCCAAGCCCCATGGCCACTGCAACGGCCATGTACCACACCTCGCGCAACCCTCTGCGAAAAGTCACGCAAGACAGTGCCAAAGTCGATGTGGTCAAGGGTGAGAAAAGAAGGCGTTTGCATAAAGCGTTTTTGCGTTACCACGATGCCAAACACTGGCCCTTGCTGCGCGAGGCTTTGAAAGCCATGGGGCGTTCTGACTTGATTGGCAACGGCAAGCAGCATTTGATCCCGACCTGGCAGCCCTTGGCGGAACCCTATCAAAGCGCACGCAAGAAAAACAGCACGCGAGGCAACGCGCCTGAAAAAGGGGATTTGCTCACGCAGCACACTGGGTTGCCACCTCGCAAGAAACGCTGAGCCGCACCCACTTTGGGCGCGTGGCGCAGGGAATTCACGGCTGGAGCACGTGCAGCAACTCAGTTTCTATTTCAATTTGGGCGCGGTTGTGCTGCAAGGCTGCGCCTTCAATCAAGAAACTGTCTTCAACCCGCTCACCCAAAGTACTGATCTTGGCCAACTTCAAACTGATACCGTGTTTGGCCAGCACAGTGGCCACGCTGTAGAGCAAGCCTAGACGGTCACTGGCGGAAATGCTCAGCAGCCAACTTTGCGCCTTTTCATCGGGGTGCAGTGCCACACGCGGCGTGATGGGGAAGTTCTTCACGCGCCTTGAAACACGCCCGCGCGTGGGGGCCGGTAAGGGGCCATGGTGGTCAATGGTGTGGGCCAAATCGGCCTCAACCATGGTGATCAATTCACGGTAGTGCTCGGGCAACAGCGATGTCACAACTTGAAAAGTATCCAGCGCAAACCCATTGTTTGTGGTGTGAATTTTGGCATCCAAAATGCTAAATCCTGCTTGGTCAAAGTGACCGCAAATGCGCGCAAACAAATCGGTTTGATCGGGTGTGTAAACCAGGACTTGGAGCCCTTCCCCCAATGGTGAGATGCGCGCACGAACGATGCTTTTGATCGCCCCTGCAGAGGGCGTTGAGTGCACTGCATGACGGGAAAGCTGGCGCGCGTGCCAGGCAATGTCGCCAGCATCGTGGCGCATGAAGTAGCCAACATTCAAGGTGTCCCAAAGGGCTTTTTGGCCATCGTGGGGCTCGGCGTGCAACGCCAATTCAATCAAGGCTTCGCGTTTGCGTGATTCAATTTCTGCGTCGGCATCGGGCGCACGACCTCCCAGCGTTCGCAAAGTGAACTTGTAAAGATCTTCGAGTAGCTTGCCTTTCCAAGCATTCCACACTTTGGGACTGGTGCCGCGTATATCAGCCACGGTGAGCAAATACAAAGCCGTCAGTTGCCTCTCATTGCCAACGCGTTTGGCAAATGCGGCAATCACCTCAGGGTCGCTCAGGTCTTCTTTCTGCGCAATGTGACTCATGCTCAGATGCTCACTGACCAAAAAAGCGATGAGGTTGGCGTCTTGCGCAGGCACTTTGTGCTCACGCGAAAAAGACTTGACCTCGGCCACACCGAGTTTAGAGTGATCGCCGCCTCGGCCTTTGGCGATGTCGTGAAACAGAGCGGCCAAGTAAAGCACGTACGGCTTGTCCCAACCAGCAGCCAACTGAGAGCAAAAGGGGTACTCATGCGCGTGGTCAGCGATGAAAAACCGGCGCACATTGCGCAGCACCATCAGAATGTGTTGGTCCACGGTGTACACATGGAACAAGTCATGCTGCATTTGACCGACAATTTTTCGAAACACCCACAGATAACGCCCCAACACCGAGGTTTGGTTCATCAAGCGCATGGCGTGGGTGATGCCTTGGGGCTGCTGCAAAATCTCTAAGAAAGTTTGCCTGTTAACGGGGTCACGCCGAAATTGGGCATTCATGACGCCACGCACGTTGTACAAAGCCCGCAATGTTTTGGCAGAAAAACCTTTGACACCATGCGTTTGCTGGTACATCAAAAAGGTTTGCAAAATAGCGTGCGGGTGCTTTTGATACAGGTCATCACTGGCGACTTCCAAGAGCCCTCTTTTTTCGAAGAAAAATGCATTCAATGGACGAGCTTGATCGCTTGATTTCTCACGTTTGTTTTGCAAAAAGTCTTCAATATTCAGCAGCAAAATTTGATTCAACTGGGTGACTGCTTTAGCGGCCCAATAATATTGCCGCATCAAAACTTCACTGGCTCTTTGCGTCAAGCGCCCATCGGGTGTGGTTTGCGCGGTGTAGCCAAAGGACTCAGCCACCGTGCTTTGCAGATCAAACACCAGGCGATCTTCACGCCGCTTGGCCAGCAGGTGCAAGCGCGCTCTTATCAAGCCCAAAACCGCTTCATTTCTTTTAATTTTCCGGGCTTCCAGGGGCGTTGCCAACCCATTACGGGCCAAATCTTCCCAACTCTTGCCCAATCCGGCAGCCCGCGCCACCCACAAAATAATTTGCAAGTCGCGCAAGCCCCCTGGCGACTCTTTGCAGTTGGGCTCTAAGGCGTAAGGTGTGTCTTCAAATTTGGTGTGCCGTTGCTGCATCTCCAAGGTCTTGGCCACAAAAAAAGCATGAGGGTCAAGCGCTTTTTGGTAGCTAGTGCAAAATTTTTGATACAAGCTGGCATCACCGGTGATCAAGCGGCTCTCAAGCAAAGAAGTTTGCACGGTGATGTCTTTGGCAGATTCCGCCAAGCATTCGCTCAAACTGCGAACACTCGAGCCGATTTCAAGGCCTGCGTCCCAACAGCTTCCGATAAAGCGCTCTAAGCGCGACTTCAACTCAGGCTTGTCCTCCAAGGAGATGCCATCGGGCAGCAGCACCAGCACATCCACGTCGGAGTAGGGAAACAGTTGGGCTCTGCCGTAGCCCCCCACAGCAACCATGGCCTCACCGTCTTGGAATTCTGCAATGCGCCACAGCTCAATGAGCAAAGCGTCGGCCAAACCTGCCAGGCGGTTCAAGGTTTTTTTCAAGCCGCGAGACTGTGTCCCGCTGGCAGCAATGCTTTGCAGCAATGCCTGCTGGTTGTTGCGATAAGTCTCTCGCAGCCCCGGCAAGTCAGTCATGAAATGATCAAACTTTCACAAACGCAGGTATCGGGGGACTGCCTGCCGACAAAGTCAAAACTTCGTAGCCGGCATCGGTGACCAAAATAGTGTGCTCCCACTGTGCAGACAGTGAATGGTCTTTGGTGACGATGGTCCAGCCGTCGCCCATTTCTTTGATCTCGCGCTTGCCTGCATTGATCATGGGCTCAATGGTGAACGTCATGCCGGCTTTGAGCACGTCCAAGGTGCCAGGACGCCCGTAGTGCAAGACTTGGGGCTCCTCATGAAAAACTTGGCCAATCCCATGACCGCAAAATTCTCTGACAATGGAGAACCCCAAGTTTTCGGCAAACTTTTGAATGGCCCAGCCAATGTCGCCCAAGTGGGCACCGGGTTTGACTTGCTCAATGCCGTGCCACATGGCATCGTAAGTCAGGGCGCACAAACGCTTGGCTGCGATGGACGCATCGCCCACAATGAACATGCGGCTGGTATCGCCATGCCATCCGTCTTTGATGACGGTGATGTCAACATTCATGATGTCGCCTTTTTTCAATGGCTTGTCATTGGGAATGCCGTGGCAAACTTGGTGGTTGATGGAGGTGCAAATCGATTTGGGATAGGGGCTGTAGCCGCTGGGTTGGTAATTGAGCGGCGCGGGGATGGTGCCTTGAACCTGGGTCATGAAGTCATGCGCCAGTTTGTCAATTTCATTGGTTGTTACACCCGGTTTGATGTGCGGCGTGAGGAAATCCAGCACTTCGGATGCCAGTTTCCCAGCCACGCGCATTCCGGCTACGCCTTGGGCGTCTTTGAAGGTGATTGTCATGGGGCAGGATTATCCCATTCAAGACAGAAGTTTGCTCAAGCCACCCCCTACAAGGGTTAAAATAAAAGCTCGTTCAAGGCCCCATTCAGCGGCATTTGAGAGAACTTTCCCTTTTTGCCTACAAGGCCTCAGTTTGTGACACTGCACACCCTCATATTGGACGGCGGCAACGCCCTCAGCGCTTTTCGAACGCAGCAGTTGCTCCCAGGCTTGCAGCAAATCAGCCCTCAAGCACTGAACGTGTCAGGCCACTTCGTGCATTTGGTGACAAGTTCAGAGGCTTTGCCTGAGCAGGCGACCAAAATGCTGCAGGATTTACTCTCCTACGGCGAGCCTGCCATGCAGGCCCATCAGGCAAGCGTTGCCATGCCTGACAGTCACCTCAAAATCTGGGTCTCACCGCGCCTTGGCACTGTCTCGCCTTGGGCCTCTAAAGCCACTGACATTGCCCACAACTGCGGGCTGAATGTCAAGCGGATTGAACGCTTGACTGAGTTTGTGCTTCGTTTGCCTGACGGCCAAAGCGCCCAAGACGTGCCTGCTGAAATTCAAGGGCAATGGGCCGATTTACTGCATGACCGCATGACTGAATCGGTGCTTTGGCAACGCGAGCAAGCACTGTCCTTGATGACCGAGTTACCGGCCCAGCCCTTGGAGCATGTGGACATCTTGCAAGGCGGCAGGCAAGCGCTTGAGCGTGCCAATGTGCAATTTGGTTTGGCATTGGCCGAGGATGAGATTGATTACTTGCTGAGCGCATTTGAAAAGTTGGGCCGCAACCCCAGCGACGTGGAGTTGATGATGTTTGCACAGGCCAACAGCGAGCACTGTCGGCACAAAATTTTCAACGCCCAATTCACCATTGATGGTGTGTCGCAAAGTCATAGCTTGTTCGGCATGATCCGCAACACGCATCAGCTGCATCCGCAGCACACGGTGGTGGCGTATTCAGACAACGCATCGGTCATGTCAGGCCATGAGGTTCAAAGATTTGTGGCCAAAGCCGATGGTGTTTACCGCAAAGAATTTGCGCTGCAACATGTTTTGATGAAAGTTGAAACGCACAACCATCCCACCGCCATTTCCCCTTTTCCAGGGGCTAGTACGGGCGCAGGCGGAGAGATTCGCGACGAAGGCGCTACAGGCCGCGGATCCAAGCCCAAAGCAGGAATGACAGGTTTTTCGGTCTCCAAGTTATGGGGCAGCACCACAGGCAAGCCCGAGCACATGGCCAGCCCTTTGCAGATCATGACCGAAGGCCCCTTGGGCGGCGCAGCCTTTAACAATGAGTTCGGCCGGCCCAATTTGTTGGGCTATTTCAGGGAATACGAACAAACCGTTGATGCAGTGCTGCGGGGCTACCACAAGCCCATCATGCTGGCCGGTGGCTTGGGTGTGATCGATGCCAGCCAAACCCAGAAAATTCAATTCCCAGCAGGCACTTTGCTGCTGCAATTGGGTGGGCCGGGCATGTTGATTGGTATGGGCGGCAGCGCCGCGAGCTCCATGGCCTCGGGCACCAACGCTGCTGCTTTGGACTTTGATTCAGTTCAGCGTGGCAACCCTGAAATTCAGCGCAGGGCGCAAGAGGTCATCAACCACTGCTGGGCACTGGGCGCGGAGAACCCCATTTTGGCCATTCACGATGTAGGCGCAGGCGGCCTGTCCAACGCCTTTCCCGAACTGAGCAACGACGCAGGGCGGGGGGCGCATTTCGATTTGCGCGCGGTGCCGTTGGAAGCCTCTGGTTTATCGCCCAAAGAGATTTGGTCCAACGAAAGCCAAGAGCGTTATGTGATGGCCATTGCGCCCGCATCTTTGCCACAATTTCAAGCATTTTGTGTGCGCGAGCGCTGCCCCTTTGCGGTGGTGGGTGTGGCCTCGCAAGAGCGCCAGCTGATGCTGTCAGACGAGCAACAGCCCAATGCTTCCCAACAGATGCCCGTTGACATGCCCATGGATGTGCTGCTGGGCAAGCCCCCCAAAATGCACCGTGATGTGCAGACGGTTCAGCGCAAGGCCAAGCCCATCGACTTCTCAGGTGTCACGTTGCAAGAGGCTGTAATTCAGGTGCTCAGCCACCCCACCGTGGCCTCCAAAAGATTTTTGATCACCATCGGTGATCGCACCGTAGGAGGCCTGACACACCGCGACCAAATGGTCGGCCCTTGGCAAGTGCCCGTGGCCGATTGCGCCGTCACATTGGCCGATTACCAAGGTTTTGCAGGGGAGGCCATGAGCCTTGGTGAGCGAACCCCCTTGGCCAGTTTGGATGCGCCAGCTTCAGGCCGCATGGCGGTGGCCGAGGCCATCACCAATTTGTTGGCCGCCCCCATCGAATTGGACCGGGTCAAGCTCAGTGCCAATTGGATGGCCGCCTGCGGTGAACCCGGTGAGGACGCCGCGCTGTACGCCACGGTCAAAGCCGTTGGATTGGAGCTGTGTCCTGCGTTGGGCATTTCGATTCCTGTAGGCAAAGACAGTTTGTCCATGCGCACGCAGTGGATGCAAGGCGGCGCAGCCCAAAAGGTGACGTCACCTGTCAGCTTGATCGTCAGCGCCTTTGCAAGCTTGAGCGATGTGCGCGGCACCTTCACCCCACAACTGGATGCGTCAGTTTTAGACAGCAGTTTGTTGCTGATCGATTTGGGTCAAGGCCAGCAGCGCATGGGCGGCAGCATTTTGAGTCAAGTCATGCACCAGTCGGGGGATGTTGTGCCCGATTTAGACGCTGCGCAAGATTTGGTTCAATTGGTCAAAGCCATCAACTTGCTGCGAAGCCAAGGCTTGGTTTTGGCCTACCATGATCGCAGCGATGGCGGGCTGTTAGCGGCAGTGGCCGAGATGGCCTTCGCGGGGCACGTGGGTGTAGCCTTGAATGTGGATTTGCTGGTGACTCAGGGCGACGGCATCACCGACAGCCGAGCGGAACATGGCGATGCCAAAAACTGGGCCAGTCAAATCAGCGTTCGGCGTGACGAATTGACTTTGAGCGCCTTGTTCAACGAAGAATTAGGGGTGATTTTGCAGGTGCGCACCGCTGAGCGCGCCGCTGTCATGCAGGTGCTGCGTGATCATGGTTTGTCCAAACACAGTCACGTGATTGGCAAAACCCGGCCCTCACATTGCGAGATTCAAAAAGGCGTCGGTGCTTTGAGCATTTGGCGCGATACGCGCGAGATTTTCAGTGCCAATTTGACTGACCTGCACCAAGTCTGGGACAACGTCAGCTGGAAAATTTGCCAACAACGCGACAACCCCGTTTGCGCCGATGCAGAGCATGCGGCCGTGGGGCGTGAACAAGACCCTGGCCTGCACCTTCAATTGAGCTTTGATCCGGCGCAAAATGTGGCTGCACCATGGCTGAATTTGTCGCAGCCCAAAGTGGCAATTTTAAGAGAGCAAGGCGTCAATTCTCACATTGAAATGGCCTATGCTTTCACACAAGCGGGCTTTCAAGCGCACGATGTGCACATGACCGATTTGCAAAGTGGCCGTGTCAACCTCCAAGACTTCAAAGGCTTGGTGGCGTGTGGTGGTTTCAGTTATGGCGACACCTTGGGTGCAGGCATTGGCTGGGCGCGCAGCATCACTTTCAATCCAGTTTTAGCAGAAGGCTTCAAGGCATTTTTTGCACGGCAAGACAGCTTTGCTTTGGGAGTTTGCAACGGTTGCCAGATGTTCGCTGAACTGGCCGACATCATCCCAGGCGCGCAAGCTTGGCCGCGCTTTACGACCAACCAAAGTGAGCGCTTTGAAGCGCGTTTGTCATTGGTGGAGGTTCTGAACTCCCCCAGCATTTTTTTGCAAGACATGGCGGGCAGTCGTTTGCCTATCGCAGTAGCGCACGGTGAAGGCTTTGCCAATTTCAAGCACCGGGGCAATGCGGCGCAGGCCTTGGCCTGCATGCGCTTTGTGAACCACCATGGGGCAGTCACCGAGGACTACCCCTTCAACCCCAACGGCAGTCCTGCTGGTTTGACAGCAGTGACCACAGCCGATGGCCGCTTCACCGCCATGATGCCGCACCCTGAGCGTGTTTTTCGCAACGTTCAAATGAGCTGGACCAGCGGGGAGATTGGGGCGCACAGCCCATGGCTGCGTTTGTGGCAAAACGCACGCCGCTGGGTGGGCTGAAGTGGCTTACTGAACCTTGGCTTTGGCGCGCAAGTCTTCTTGGAACTTGCCCAGCTTTTGCTGTTGCAGTTGCTGCGCAATTTGAGGTTTGACTTCTTCCAGTTTGGGCAACTGGGCATCACGAATATCGTCCACTCGAATGATGTGAAAACCAAATTGGCTCTTCACAGGCGTCTCGGTCATTTGACCTTTTTCCAACTTCACCATGGCGTTTGAAAACTCCGGAACATAGCTGCCCGCATTGGCCCAATCCAGGTCACCGCCATTGGCGCCTGAGCCTGGATCTTTAGAGCCCTTTTTGGCCAAATCTTCAAATTTTGCGCCCTTTTTGATGTCGGCGATCAGTGCTTTGGCTTCGTCTTCTTTTTCCACCAAAATGTGACGCGCACGGTATTCTTTGCCGCCGTTGGCTGCTGCGAACTTGTCATATTCGGTTTTGATTTCGGCGTCAGTGACCGGATTTTTCTTTTGGAAGTTGGCAAACAACTCGCGAATCAACAGGCTTTGGCGTGCCAACTCGAGTTGGGTTTTGTAGTCTTCTGTGGCATCCAAGCCGCGTTTGCGCGCTTCTTGCATGAAAATCTCACGAGCAATCAACTCTTCTTTGATTTGACCCAAAATTTCAGGCGTGACGGGCTTGCCAGAGCGCTCAATTTGTTGTTTGAGGGCTTCTACGCGCGAGCTGGGTACGGGTTTGCCATTCACCACGGCCAAGTTTTGAGCCAAAACAGGAAGGCTCAAGGCTGTGGCCAAGCTCAGGGTCAAGATCGAAAATTTCATCGGAATCCTCAAATATCAGGGGGTTAGTGCAGCAATCAAAGAAATTCTATGGCCAAAGCATGGAGGCCTTGGTCCAGGAAATCTTGCAGCGCATCATACACAAGGCGGTGACGCTGCACCCGGCTGAGTGCGGAAAATTGATCGGAGGCAATGCGAATTCTCAAATGGCTGTTCATGCCAATGGCGTTGGCGCCTGAATGCCCGGCGTGCTGCGCGCTCTCGTCAAGCACCTCTAAGGTGCTGGTTTGAAAGCGCTTTTCCAATCGTTTGTAAATCAATGGGGCCCAGGCCTGTGGGACTGAGAAGTCGATGGCGTCTGCAGATTCAGTGTTCATGCTTCAGTCTCATTTTTGGGCAGGTGGCGTGCAATGTAAAAACCGGTGCCCAATATAAAGACCAAGGGGAAGACATAGCCCCAGAGCTTGAAGTTGACCCACTCTTCGGTGCTGTAATAAGAGGCTACATAAGCGTTGATGAGCGCCATGAAGAGGCAGTAAAGTGTCCATGCCACGTTCATGCGGGTCCACACTGGACTTGGCAATTTCAACTGTGCTGACAAAATTGTCTGCAAAAAATTCTTCTTTAAAAACACTTGTGAAACAAACAATGCCAGAGCCATGCAGCCATACAGCAGGGTTGGTTTCCATTTGATGAACCGATCGTCATGCAAAAACAAAGTCAAACTGCCAAAGACCAAAATCAAGACAAGTGTGGCTTTTTGCATCGTGGCCAATTTGCCATCGATTTTGTACATCACCAAGGACTGGACCAATGTGGCAGCCATCAAAACTGCAGTGGCAGTGTAAATATCAGCCCATTTATAAGCGCCAAAAAATAGCAGGATCGGAAACAGGTCGAGTAAAAATTTCATCTCAAGCAGCCGTGAATTTCAAAGAGGCAGAATTCATGCAGTATCGCTGGCCCGTGGGCTGGGGGCCATCGTCAAAGAGATGTCCCAAGTGCGCGCCGCATTGAGCGCAAACACTTTCAACGCGGACCATGCCGTGGCTACGGTCGATTTTCTGCAGGACTGCTTCGGGCTTGGCCGATTGGTAAAAACTTGGCCAACCGCAGCCGGCATCAAATTTGGTTTCAGAAGCAAACAACCGCGCATCGCAGCACACGCAGTGGTAGTGGCCCGGTTGCCAGTGGTCAGCGTATTTGCCCGTGAAGGCCCGTTCCGTGGCGGCGCGGCGCGTGACTTCAAAGGCCAACGGCTCAGCGCCTTGTGCGCGCAAATGTTCGCGCCATGCGTCATCGGTTTGGGGCAATGCTTTGTCGGTCATGGTGTTCAAGAGGAGCAACTGATTTCAATGGAGGCCGCCCAATCGGGGGGAAGGCCTGCGTAGCTTTCAAACTCTGGGTGTTCATCAAAGGGGAACTGTAGCAAGCTGTGCAATCTGTCCACTTCTGAAAAGTCATTATTTTGGGCTTTTTGGATGGCAAGTTCGGCCAAATGGTTGCGCAAAGTGTACTTGGGGTTGGCTTGCAGCATTCGCTGGGACACATCGCAGCTGTCCTCATGGCTGATTCGGTTCATGTAGCGCAGCTGCCATGCCTGCCAAGCACTGCGGTCTATGAATAAATCTTGCACGGATTGCCAATTCGGGTCCTGGCTGTTGTTGGAAGCTGCGGCATGGCTTAAGCGGCGCCAAAAAAGAGTGTAATCAACGCGATCCTCGGCCAGCAGTTGCCATGCATCTTGCTGCAAGGCGCGGTCTTCTTCAGAAATGTCTGCCGGTTGATAGAGCTTGCCCCCGGCAGGGTTGACGCCAGACAAGCCAAGTTTGGCCAACATGGCGGCGTCGATGGCCTGTGCAAAAGATGTTTTATAAGTTTCTAAAACTTTGACGGCGAGGTCTTGATCTTCAATCAAAGGCATCAAGGCTTGCGCCAAACAAAACAAATTCCAATACCCCACCTGCGGTTGGCGTTGGTAGGCGTAGCGTCCTTGGTGGTCCGAATGGTTGCAGATGTGCATAGGGTCAAAGGCGTCCAAGAACTGGAAAGGGCCATAGTCCAAGGTCAAACCCAAGATGCTCATGTTGTCGGTGTTCATCACGCCATGACAAAAGCCGACGGCCTGCCACTGCGCCATCAAAGCAGCAGTTTTTTGTGTCACGCAGTGCAGCAAATTGGCATAACGATTTTGGCAAAACCCAGGGCTTTGACTTTCAGGCAAGTGGTGATCAATCACAAAATCGGCCAGCAACTTCAAGGCGCTTGAACCTTGATGTGGGGGGGCTGATGAGAAGTGTTCGAAATGTCCAAAGCGAATGAAACTGGGTGCAGTGCGGGTGACAATCGCAGCTGTTTCGGCAGTCTCCCGAATGACAGACAAAGGTGATCCGGTCAAACACAAGGCGAGGGTGGTGGGTATGCCCAGGCCTTGCATGGCTTGGCTGCAAAGGTATTCTCGGATGCTTGATCGCAGGACGGCGCGGCCATCGCCCATGCGTGAAAAAGGCGTGCGTCCAGCTCCCTTGAGTTGCAGCTCCATGCTGCCCGTGGGGGTACGCAATTCGCCCAAGTACAAGGCTCGTCCATCTCCAAGTTGCCCAGCCCATTGACCGAATTGGTGCCCGCTGTAAACGCTGGCCCAGTGTTGGCTGCCTGGCAAAAGGGCGTTGCCGCTGAAGGCTTGCAATGCTTGGCTGCTCTCCAACCAATCCAATGGCAAGCCCATTTGCGCCAATAACTCCGTGTTTCGCGCCACCCATACCGGGTTGGGTACAGGCGTGGGATCCACCGCGCAGCCAAAATCGCCGCTCAAATTGGCGAAGCGGTTGATCCACTGCGGCTGGCGGCTGGTGTGTCGGTCTGTTGAAAAATCTGGCACAGGTGCTTTCGAAGGGCTTGGCATCTTGTACATTTTCCCTGTCTTGCGATGAACTCGTGAAAATACGGGTTTTTCGGAGTCGATCGCAAGGCGTGATAAAACCACGCTTCAGATTGAAATTTCACCGAAAAATAAGGGGCATGCCATGTTGGGTTTGATGCAACAGCAATCTTTGCTGATTTCTTCTTTGATTGAGTTTGCCCAGCGTCACCACGCCGATGGCGAGGTGGTGTCGCGCCGCGTCGAGGGCGATATTCACCGCTGCACCTGGAGCGATGTGGCCAAGCGGTCACGCCAATTGGCCAATGCACTGGACGCCTCGAACGTTACCATGGGCCAGCGTGTGGCCACACTGGCCTGGAATGGCTACCGCCACTTGGAGTTGTATTTTGGGGTCAGCGGCTCAGGTCGCGTCCTGCACACTTTGAACCCGCGCTTGCACCCCGACCAAGTCGTTTGGATCGCCAACCATGCGGAAGATCAAGTTCTGTGCTTTGACATGAATTTTTTGCCCTTGGTACAAGCCGTGCATGCGCGCTGCACCACTGTGCGGCATTGGGTCGCAATGTGCGATCCAGATCGGTTGCCAGCCGACAGCGGCATTCCAAACTTGATCAGCTATGAAAACTGGATGGGCCAGCAGGGCACGCACTACACATGGCCCGATTTAGACGAAAACACCGCCTCGAGCATGTGCTACACCAGCGGCACCACCGGCAACCCCAAAGCAGCGCTTTACAGCCACCGCTCAACCGTCTTGCACGCCTATGCAGCAGCCCTGCCCGATGTGATGTGTTTGTCTGCGCGCGATGCCATCTTGCCCGTGGTGCCCATGTTTCACGTCAACGCCTGGGGCATTCCCTACAGCGCTGCCATGACAGGTGCCAAATTGGTTTTTCCGGGGCCGGCCATGGATGGCAAATCAATTTACGAATTGATCGAAGCAGAGAGGGTGACTTTCGCTGCCGGTGTGCCCACCGTTTGGCAAATGCTGCTGGGACACATGAAGCCTGCAGGCTTGCGATTTTCAACTTTGAAGCGCACTGTGATCGGCGGCTCGGCTTGCCCACCGGCCATGATTGACGCCTTTCGCGACGATTACGGGGTCGATGTGCTGCACGCTTGGGGCATGACGGAGATGAGCCCCTTGGGCACTTTATGCACATTGAAAAACAAGCACTTGGCCTTGCCTGAGCCAGAACAATTGAAATTGCGCCTCAAGCAAGGGCGCGCGATTTTTGGCGTTGACATGAAAATTGTCAACGACGCTGGCGAGACTTTGCCGCACGACGGTAAGACCTACGGCGACTTGCTGGTCAAAGGTCCTTGGGTCATTCGTGAATATTTCAAACAAGAAGGACCCTCACCCCTGGTCGATGGCTGGTTCCCCACGGGCGATGTGGCCACCATCGACGAAGATGGCTTCATGCAAATCACCGACCGCAGCAAAGATGTGATCAAGTCCGGTGGCGAATGGATCAGCTCGATCGACATTGAAAACATCGCCATGTCGCACCCTGGCGTGGCCATGGCAGCGTGCATAGGCATGACACACCCCAAGTGGGATGAAAGGCCTGTGGTCTGCGTGGTCAAGAGGCCTGATGCAAACTTCAGCGGCGCTGAACTGCTGGCTTTTTACGAAGGCAAAACTGCCAAATGGCAAATCCCAGATGATGTGGTGTTTGTCGACGCGATCCCATTGGGCGCTACCGGGAAAATGCTCAAAACCAAACTGCGTGAGCAGCTGAAAGATTACAAACTGCCCATCTAACCTGTTTCTCAAGTCAGCAATGGCGCGCCCGAGCTGTCTCATAAAAGATAGCAGTTAGGGGCAATTACCTAGTGGTTGCCTTTTACTTCTCATTTATTCTATAAGTTGTTTTAAATTAATTGGAGACTCCATGAAATTCTCGCTGAAAATTGTTGCTGCTTGTGCGGTCCTGCTGTGCCAATACAGCACTTTTGCGCAAGCGCAAGCCACAGCCAAAGTTGCCAAAGCCCCTGCAGAGACCAGCGGCAAGTTGATCAAAGTGGCCATGATTGAGGGGCTCTCAGGCCCCTTTGGCCCCGTCGGTCAAAATCAGCTGAAAAGTTACCAATTTGTAGCCGACCGCTTGGCCAATACCGACAAGAACCCGGCTGGTGTCAAGTTTGAATTCGTGCCCTTTGACAGCAAGAGCTCTCCTCAAGAAGCACTGGTGCAACTCAAGGCTGCGACTGACCAAGGCTTTCGCTACATCACCCAAGGCAATGGCTCAGCCGTAGCGGGTGCGTTGTCGGATGCAGTGGCCAAGCACAATGAGCGCAATCCAGGCAAGGAAGTGATTTTTCTGAACTACGCGGCAGTCGACCCTGCACTGACCAACGAGCGATGCAATTTCTGGCATTTCCGCCTTGACGCAGACACCTCCATGAAGATGGAAGCTTTGACCAGTTTCATGAAGGACGACCCCAAGGTCAAAAATATCTACTTGATCAACCAGAATTATTCGCACGGCCACCAAGTTGTGAAGTATTTCAAAGAGGGCATTGCAAGAAAGCGTACCGACGTGAAAATTGTGGGTGAAGATTTGCATCCAATTGGTCAAGTCAAAGACTTCTCACCCTACATTGCAAAAATCAAAGCTTCGGGTGCCGACACCGTCCTGACTGGGAACTGGGGCACAGACATGACGCTGTTGGTCAAAGCCATGAACGATGCGGGCATGAAGATCGCCCTGTACGTTTACTACGGAGGTGTTTCAGGTACACCCACTGCATTGGCACAAGGATCTGACTGGAATGTCAGTCAGATCGCCATCTCCCACTCGAACTTCTCGGGTGATGAGCAAGCTTTGCGCAATGAATTTAAGAAAAAATTCAATGATGACTACTACACCTTCCAAACCTACTCCGCAGTGGCCATGTTGTCGCAGGGCATGGCCAATGCCAAGAGCATAGACCCTGTCAAAGTAGCTGCCGCCATGGAAGACATGACTTTCAAAAACTACAACGGGGAAGTCAAAATGCGCAAGACTGACCACCAGTTGCAGCAACCGCTTTTCATCAGCAAGTGGACCAAGGCCACCGCCAAAGACCCCTACAGCGAAGAAAATACGGGCTTTAATTTCGCCAATGTGAAAACGATCCCAGCCTATGTGGCATCAACACCCACATCGTGCCAAATGAAGCGTCCTTCATGAACTTACAATGAAGAATGATCAGGGCTGCAATATGCCCTGATTTCCCTCTTTAACCACTGAGGTGCTTTGTGCGCCTCTTTTTTTGTCATCATGGAATTTTTCACCATATCACTGCTCAACAGCATCAGCTACGGCCTGCTGCTGTTCATGTTGAGTTCCGGACTCACTTTGATTTTCAGCATGATGGGCGTGCTCAATTTTGCTCATGCAAGCTTTTACATGTTGGGTGCATTTTTTGCATTCACAATTGCAAAACTGATTGGTTTTTGGCCTGCTTTGATTTTGGCCCCCGTTTTGGTGGGCTTGATTGGCGCCGGGTTTGAACGCTATTTTTTACGCAAAGTGCACGCTTTGGGCCATGTGCCGGAATTGCTCATCACATTTGGTCTGGCCTTTCTGCTCTTGGAACTGGTGCAATTGATTTGGGGACGGACTTCCGTCGACTACCGAATTCCTCCCGAGTTGGACGGCCCCTTGTTTACCGTTTACGGCACGCAGTTCCCTATTTACAAAGCCTTCATGATGATGATGGCATTGCTCATGCTTGCATCTGTCGGCTGGCTTATCAAACGAACACGCATTGGCCTGGTGATTCAAGCAGCCTTGACACATCCCGAAACTGTAGAAGCGCTGGGCCACAATGTGCCACGCGTTTTCATGCTGGTGTTTGGGGGGGGCGCTGCACTGGCGGGGTTGGCCGGGGTGATTGGCGGCAATGCTTTTGTCACCGAACCTGGCATGGCTGCAGCGGTGGGCCCTGTTATTTTTGTGGTTGTGGTGGTCGGTGGATTGGGCTCGCTGGCAGGGGCCTTTTTAGCTTCACTTTTGATTGGCATCGTTCAAACCTTTTCTGTGGGTATCGATGCTTCATTGCTAAGTGCATTGGCATCCATGAACATGGTTCTCACACCTGACACATTTGGCTACCAAGTGCTGTCCTTGAAAGTTAGTCAAATTGCGCCGATCATGCCGTTCCTCTTTCTGGTGCTCATTTTGATCTTCAGACCCAAGGGTTTGATGGGCAAGAGGGAGGGCTGAGCATGGCAAGCAAGCACAGCAGTTCTTCACAAGTTTATAAATTCGAACCGATCAACGTCGGTCGATGGCTGATTTGGGGTTTGTTTGCGTTGGTCTTGATCAGCGCGCCTTTGGTTTTCACCTCCAGCTTGGGGCAAATGATTTTGACCCAAATGGGCATTGTGATCATCATTTGCCTGAGCTACAACATCTTGCTGGGGCAGGGGGGCATGCTCAGTTTCGGGCACGCTGTTTATTCAGGTCTAGGCTCGTTTGTGGCGATGCACACATTGAATGCCATCACGGCAGGCAGTTTTCTGCTACCAGTCAGTTTGGTGCCTTTGGTAGGTGGGCTGGCAGGACTCTTTTTTGCTGCGCTGTTTGGCTCTGTCACCGTCAAAACGGCAGGCACGCCCTTTGCCATGATCACGCTTGGAATCGGTGAATTGATTTGGGCCATGTCCCTGATTTTTCCTGGTTTTTTTGGTGGCGAAGCCGGTGTCAGTGGCAATCGCATCGCTGGCAGTTCACCTTTTGGCATCACCTTTGGCCCACAAATTCAGTTGTACTATTTGAGTGCTTTTTATCTTTTCATCTGCACTGCTTTGATGTTTGCCTTCACACGCACGCCCTTGGGCAGAATCTTGAATGCAGTTCGAGACAACCCTGAGCGGGTTGAGTTTGTTGGCTACGACACCGAGCGCGTGCGCTACATTGCCTTCATGGTGGCTGGATTTTTTGCCGGTATCGGCGGGGCCATCGCCGCATTGCATTTCGAAATTGTGACGTCTGAGAATGTCAGTGGTGCTCGCTCAACTGTCTATTTGTTATGGACCTTTTTAGGTGGCGCTACATTTTTCTTTGGTGCCATCATTGGCGGTGTGATGGCGGTGCTGGCCTTTGTCATGTTCAGTGAACTGACCAAAGCTTGGCTGCTTTATTTGGGCCTCCTGTTTTTGTTCATGGTCATGTATGCACCCGGCGGTTTTGCTGGCTTGATCATGATGAACTTGCGGGTTGCTTCGTTTGGATTTTTAAGAAAATTGTGGGTCAGTTACCTGGCCTTGGGAGTGACGGCCATGGTTGCCCTGCTCGGTGCAAGTGTGATGATCGAGATGATTTATCACCTTCAGTTTGATGGCGCGCTGGGTGATGAACTGAAGTTTTTGTCCATGACCTTCAACGCCAAAAACTTCGACATTTGGTTTGGATCAGGATTCTTGATGCTCACGGGTCTGGGTTTGTTTGAACTTTGCCGCAAACAATTTTTGCAAGAATGGGGCGAAATTCAAGAAGACATTGAAAACGAAATCAAACGCAGGCAGGCATTGTCATGAGTTACGCTTTAGAACTCAAAGACCTTCGGAAAAATTTCGGTCAAACTGAAATCATTCGGGGCGTTAACTTGGCTGTAAAAGCGGGTGAGCGTGTCGCCATCATTGGGCCCAATGGGGCCGGAAAATCTACGCTTTTTAATTTGATCAGTGGCCGCTTTGCCCCGACGTCTGGAGACGTTTTTTTGAACGGCACACAACTCAAGGGCAAGAAGCCATTTGAGATCAATCGGATGGGGCTGTCCAGAAGTTTTCAAATCACCAATATTTTTCCGAAGCTGAGTGTTTTTGAAAACCTGCGTTGCGGCTTGCTGTGGAGTCTTGGCTACAAATACACTTTTTTCAAGTTTCTGGCGGACTTGGACGATGCCAATGCGCGTACTGATGAGTTGATGGAAATGATCAAGCTCGACAACAAACGTGATGTGCTGGCTGTCAATCTGACCTATGCAGAGCAGCGCGCTTTGGAAATTGGCATCACCATTGCCGGTGGGGCTAACGTGATTTTGTTGGACGAACCTACCGCTGGCATGAGTAAAAGTGAAACCACTCGGTTTATCCGCTTGATCAAAGAAGTCACGGTCGGCAAAACGCTGTTGACGGTCGAGCACGACATGGGGGTGGTATTTGGCTTGGCCGATAAAATTGCTGTTTTGGTCTACGGCGAAGTGATTGCCTTTGACACCCCTGAAGCGGTGAGGTCCAACGCCTTGGTGCAAGAAGCTTACTTGGGTTCACCCGATCAGCAAGATCAGGCCGGGGGACATTGAAATGCTTGTCTTAGATAATTTGCATGCTTTTTATGGCAAAAGCCATGTGCTCCATGGTGTGAGCTTTTCAGTGGCTCAGGGCGAAATCGTTGCCTTGCTAGGGCGCAACGGTTCAGGGCGTAGCACAACCGCCAAAGCCATCATGGGGTCGGTCGATGCGACCGGCTCCGTTCTGTGGCGAGGCCAGCAAATCCGAGGGCTTAAACCCTTCGAAGTTGCTCACCTGGGCCTTGGCTATGTGCCCGAAAACCGAGATATTTTTCCTAGCCTGACTGTCCATCAGAACTTACTGTTGGGACAAAAAGGCTCCGGAAAAGGAAGTCGCTGGTCGTTTGAGGACATGTACACCTTGTTCCCTCGCTTGCGCGAGCGCCAGCACACAGAGGCCGGCGTTTTATCGGGGGGGGAGCAACAAATGTTAACTTTATGCCGCAGCTTGATGGGCGACCCTGACCTGATCATCATTGATGAGCCCACGGAAGGCCTGGCGCCCAAAATTGTCGAGTTGGTCGCCCAGTTTTTGAAAACTTTGCGCGATCGCGGCATCAGCGTTTTGTTGATTGAACAAAAATTAACCATCGCCATGCGCATCTCTGATCGAGCCTTGGTCATGGGGCACGGCAGCATTGTTTTCGATGGCAGCCCAGCAGCTTTGAAGCAAGACAGTTACATCCGCAAGGAGTGGCTGGAAGTTTGACCTGGTCACGGGTGCGACATGCACCGCACCTAAAGTTTACGCAAACGCCTAAAATCTAAAAAAGAACGCCCGTTCTTTTTTGTCTGTATCACCTACTGAGGAACAACAGCATGAGCGCTGAATACAAAGTCCATGGCGACGTGGCCGTGATCACGATGAACAACCCACCGGTGAACGGTTTGGGATATTCAACCCGATTGGGCATCACAGATGGCTTGAGCAAAGCCAATGCGGATGCTGCTGTCAAATCCATTGTGATCACAGGGGCTGGCAAAGCCTTCTCGGGTGGCGCAGACATCAAAGAGTTCGGAACGCCAAGATCAACGCAAGAGCCTAATTTGCTCAGCGTCATCCGTGAATGTGAGAAATCAAACAAACCGATACTGGCAGCCATGCACTCGGTTGCCATGGGCGGTGGTTTGGAGTTGGCGCTTGGCTGCCATTACCGCATGGCAGCGCCTGGCTGCAAAGTGGCTTTGCCAGAAGTCAAGCTGGGCCTGCTGCCTGGGGCTGGTGGCACGCAGCGCCTGCCGCGTGTCTTGGGCGTTGAGCCGGCACTGAACATGATCGTCAGCGGAGAGGCCATCAACAGTGAAATGCTGGCCATGCTGCCAGGCCAGAAATTGTTCAACAAAATGGCCAGCTCACCTGAAACATTGGCGCAAGAGGCGATGGACTATGCACGTGAATTGGCGCAGCAGCATGCAGATGGCAGCCCATTGCCTTTGATCCGTAACTTGCCTTGCAAGCACCCCCAAGGCGATGCTTACTTTCAGTTTGCGCGCAATATGGTCAAGGGCATGGCCAAAAACTATCCTGCCCCTCCCAAATGCGTGGATGCGGTAGAGGCAGCCACTCAGAAAAAATTTGACGATGGCATGGCCTTTGAGCGTGAAATTTTCACCAATCTCCTGTTCTCCAATGAGTCACGCGCGTTGCGCCACATCTTCATGGCCGAACGCGCCGCTTCGAAGATTGCGGATGTGCCTGAAGACACCCCCAAACGCAACATTGCTTCGGTGGCCGTGATCGGCGCTGGCACCATGGGCGGCGGCATTTCAATGAACTTGTTGAACGCAGGCATTCCGGTCAAGATGCTCGAGATGAAGCAAGAAGCGCTGGACCGCGGCGTGGCCACGATTCGCAAAAATTACGAGTCTCAAGTCAAAAAGGGCAAGCTGAAACAAGACAAATACGATCAGCGCATGGCCTTGCTCAGCACCACCTTGAGCTACGACGACATCGGCAGCGCAGACATGGTCATTGAAGCCGTGTTTGAAGAAATGGGCGTGAAAGAAGCTGTGTTCAAAAAATTGGACGAAGTCATGAAGCCCGGCGCCATCTTGGCCTCCAACACCTCGACCTTGGATGTGAACAAAATTGCAGCATTCACCAAGCGCCCTCAAGATGTGGTGGGCATGCACTTTTTCAGTCCCGCCAACGTCATGAAATTGCTTGAAGTGGTGCGCGGCGCGAAAACCAGCAAAGACGTGCTGGCCACCGTCATGACCCTGGGCAAAAAAATCAAAAAAACAACCGTGGTCTCAGGTGTTTGTGATGGCTTCATTGGCAACCGCATGATCGAGCAATACAGCCGCCAAGCCGGCTTTTTGATTGATGAAGGTTGCACACCTGCGCAAGTCGACAAAGCTGCTGAGAAGTTCGGCTTTGCCATGGGTCCGTTTCGCATGGGGGACTTGGCTGGCAACGACATTGGCTGGGCCATTCGCAAGCGTCGCACCATCGAGCGCCCCAACATGAAGTACAGCAAAACAGCAGATTTATTGTGCGAGATGGGCCGCTTTGGTCAAAAAACAGGCGCTGGCTGGTACGACTACCAAACCGGCAAGCGCGATGCCATTCCCAGTGCCGTGGTGGTCGACATGATCGAGAAACACCGGCAAGCGTGCGGTATCACACCACGCAAAATCGCCGACGAAGAAATCGTGCAACGCTTGGTCTACGCTTTGGTTAACGAAGCCGCTCACATTTTGGAAGAGGGCATCGCGGGCAAGGCCAGCGACATTGACATGGTTTACTTGACCGGATATGGCTTCCCCATTTGGCGCGGTGGCCCCATGTTGTACGCCGATACAGTGGGCTTGTTCAATGTGGTCCAAAGCATGAAACGCTTTGCCCAAAACCCGCACGACGATGCCGCATTTTGGCAACCCGCTCCGCTGTTAGCCCGTTTGGTGGCCGACGGTAAAACCTTCAACTGATCAGAGGAAAACACCATGACCAACGCTGTCATCGTCTCGACTGCACGCACGCCTCTGGCCAAGAGCTGGAAAGGTTCATTCAACATGACCCATGGCGCCACATTGGGTGGCCACGCGGTTCAACACGCGGTTCAACGCGCCGGCATAGAGGGCGCAGAAGTAGAAGACGTCATCATGGGCTGCGCCAATCCTGAAGGCGCCACCGGGGCCAACATTGCTCGGCAAATTGCCTTGCGCGCAGGGCTGCCGATTTCGGTATCCGGCTTGACCGTCAATCGTTTTTGCTCTTCGGGGTTGCAAACCATTGCCTTGGCCGCGCAGCGCATCATCGCCGGTGAAGGACAAATCTATGTGGCCGGTGGTGTTGAAAGTATTTCTTGTGTTCAGCAAGAAATGAATCAGCACATGTTTTTTGATTTGGCATTGCAAAAAGCCAAACCCGAAATTTACTGGAACATGCTGCAAACCGCTGAGCAAGTGGCCAAGCGTTACAAAATTAGCCGTGACCGCATGGACGAATATGGCGCGGCCAGCCAGCAAAAAGCATGTGCTGCGCAAGCAGCCGGCTTGTTTGATGCGGAGATTGCGCCCATCACAGTCTCAGCCGGCGTGATAGACAAACTCATGGGCATGATGACCAAACAAGTCACCGTCAGCAAGGACGAGGGCACGCGTGAGGGCACCACGATCGAAGCCATCGCTGGCCTGCGCTCTGCAGTGCCAGGTGGCCTGATCTCTGCGGGCAATGCCAGTCAGTTTTCTGATGGTGCAGGCGCTTGCGTTTTGATGGACGAGACCCTGGCCGAAAAACGCGGCCTCAAACCACTGGGCAGGTTTCTCGGTTTTGCGGTGGCTGGTTGTGAGCCTGACGAAATGGGCATTGGCCCTGTGTACGCCGTGCCCAAAGTGCTGGCGCGTTTGGGCCTGAAAGTCTCCGACATTGATTTGTGGGAACTCAACGAAGCCTTTGCGGTGCAAGTTTTGTATTGCCGCGATACCCTTGGCATACCGCCTGAGCGCTTGAACGTCAATGGCGGCGCCATTGCGGTAGGCCACCCCTACGGCGTCAGTGGTCAACGTTTAACGGGTCACGCCCTGATCGAAGGCAAGCGCCGAGGCGCCAAACGTGTTGCGGTGACGATGTGCATCGGTGGCGGCATGGGGGCTTGCGGTATTTTTGAAGTTCTCTGATTTGCCATCTCGTCTCTAAACGGGCGCCCCGCTAATGATGCAGGACGCCCGTTTTTTGACTTTGAAGCTTTGATTGACAACGCGGTACACACATGAGTTTTCGACCTACATTGGAATTTCTGCTGTTTGATTGGCTCCAAGTCACAGAGCTTCAATCGCGCGAAAGATTTCAGGAGCACACACGCGAGACGTGGGGTGCGGTGCTCGACACCTGCGAGCGCATTGCGCTGGAAAAGTACGCCCCCTTTAACCGTTTGGTGGACACCCAAGTGCCTGTCTTTGATGGTGAAAAAGTGAGCTTGCCGCAAGCCACGCATGATGCCAACAAGGCCTATGCGCAATCGGGCATGCTCAGCGCTTCGCAAGACTACGACATTGGCGGCATGCAGTTGCCTTACACGGTGGAAGCCGCAGCCAATGCATTTTTTGCGATGGCTTCGGTCAGCATGGGCTCGGGCTTGTTGACTGTGGGCAATGCCAATTTGTTGATGGTGCATGGCACGGCAATGCAAAAAGAAGTCTTTGCATTGAATGAATTTTCTGGACTGTGGTCCGGCACCATGTGTTTGTCTGAACCGCAAGCGGGCTCCTCATTAAGTGATGTGGCCACCCGCGCAGTCCCTGACGGCCCGGCCTATGCATCAGACCCTTTGGGGCCCCGCTTTCGCCTGAAGGGCAACAAGATGTGGATCTCGGCGGGAGAGCACGAGCTGACCGAGAACATCGTTCATTTGGTCTTGGCCAAAATCCCTGGCCCCAACGGCAAGTTGCCCGCAGGGGTCAAAGGCATTTCATTGTTCATCGTGCCGAAAAAAATGGTGAATGCACAAGGGCATTTGACCGGACAGCGCAACGACGTGGCCTTGGCTGGCCTGAATCACAAATGCGGTTGGCACGGCACCACCAACACCTTGCTCAATTTTGGCGAAGGCAAGTACCCCGTTAACACCGATGACTGCCAAGGCTTGCAAGGGCAAGATGCCGGTGCGGTGGGCTACTTGGTGGGGCAGCCAGGTCGTGGTTTGTCGTGCATGTTCCACATGATGAACGAAGCACGCATTGGCGTTGGCATGGCGGCCACCATGCTGGGCATGGCTGGCTATCAGGCCAGTTTAGACTATGCCAGAACTCGCACGCAAGGTCGTGCGGTATCGGGGTCCCCCACATCTGCTGCAGCGGGAGCCGCAGGTTCGAAGCTTGTGAAAGATGCCGAACAAGCGCCCATTCGCATCATTGAACACGCCGACATCAAGCGCATGTTGCTGGCTCAGAAATCTTACTGTGAAGCAGCCTTGGCTTTGGAGTTGTATTGCGCACGTCTGGTCGATGAGCATCATACTGGCACTGCCGAATCGGCGGATGACGCCCGTTTGCTGCTGGAAATTCTCACGCCCATTGCAAAAAGTTGGCCCAGTGAATGGTGTTTGGAAGCCAACAGTTTGGCCATTCAAATCCATGGCGGCTACGGCTACACGCGAGACTTTCCTGTGGAGCAATATTGGCGCGAGAATCGGCTGAACATGATTCACGAAGGAACACATGGCATTCAGGCCTTGGATCTACTGGGCCGAAAAGTGTTGATGGAAGAGGGCAGGGCCATGCGTCTTTTGTCCGAGCGCATGCACCAGACCATTGCGATAGCTGCTCAATGGCCAGACCTTGAAAGTGACGCAAAGAGTTTGAGCCAGGCATTGCAAAAAGTTGTCACTACCACGCAGCAAGCGTGGTCAACCGGGCAAGCCCATGAAGCATTGGCCAATGCAGTGCCTTATTTGCAAGCATTTGGCCATCTTGTCATTGCCTGGATGTGGCTTGATGTCAACGCCAGATGCAGGGGTGAGAGTTGCGCCGCTCAGGTTGGCCGACTTGCAGCTTCTCAGTATTTTTTCCGATATGAACTGCCCAAAATCGATGCTTGGTTGAGCGTGGTCAGCCATCGCGATTTAACCTGCGCCAATTTGGACGAAGCGTCCTTTTGAAAGAGGCGCAGACAATGAATGATTTTAAGGAGATTGACATGACTCGAAGCGTTCAACAACTTTTTGACTTGACCGGGCAAACAGCCTTGGTCACCGGTGGCTCTCGTGGCCTAGGCTTGCAGATGGCGCATGCCTTGGGGGAAGCCGGTGCACGCGTGATGATCAGCTCACGCAAGGCCGCTGATTTGGAAGACACTGCAACACAGCTTCAAGCTGCCGGCATTGAGACTCAGTGGATCGCCGCAGATTGCGCCAAGGAAGAAGATCTGAGAAGCCTGGCCGCTCAAACTGTGAGCCGCATGGGCCACATCGATATTTTGATCAACAATGCAGGCGCATCTTGGGGCGCACCGGCAGAAGATCACCCCGTGCAAGCCTGGGACAAGGTCATGAATTTGAACGTGCGCGGCTATTTCATCTTGTCGCAAGAAGTAGCCAAGTTGAGCATGATTCCACGGCGCAAAGGACGGATTTTGAACGTGGCCTCGATCGCCGGTTTGGGCGGAAATCCTTCACAAATGCAGACCATTGCCTACAACACATCCAAGGGTGCTGTCATCACTTTCACCAAAGCTTTAGCCGGTGAGTGGGGCCATTTCGGCATCACGGTGAACGCCATTTGCCCTGGTTTTTTCCCAAGCAAAATGACGTATGGACTGCTCGAAAAACTAGGTGTTGACAATTTGATCGCACACGCCCCCCTCAGGCGTTTGGGCGACGACGAAGACCTCAAGGGCTTGACGCTGCTTTATGCTTCAGATGCTGGCAAACACATCACTGGGCAGTGGTTGGCAGTCGACGGCGGCGTCAGTTGCATCACTGCCGGTTGATTCACTCATGAGTCTTTCATTTGGCGCACGCATTCCGTTTGTGGAGCATTTGGGCTTTACTTTGGAATTGTTTGAGAATGGCCATTCTGAAATGCATTACAGGCCGTTGCCCGAGCATCTCAATTCTTTTGATGTTGCGCACGGCGGCGCTATCATGACATTTTTAGATGTGCTCATGGCCACTGCTGCGCGAAGTGTGGCGCCTGCAATGGGTGTGGTCACGATCGAGATGAAGACCAGTTTCATGCGGCCCGTGATCTCACATGACAATGAAAACTTGGTTGGCAAGGGCGTGCTGTTGCACCGAACAAAATCCATGGCTTTCACAGAAAGCAAAGTTTTTGACGCTCAAGGCCAGATATGCGCTCACGCTACGGGCACCTTCAAATATATGCCACGCCCCCAGACACCTGCCTCTCAAATATCAACCGATTGATTATTAACTTAACTTTTATTCTGGAAACAAATCATGGCTCAAAATTTCCAAATCGTTTTAGACAGTCGCCCACAAGGCGAGGCACAGGCGAGCAACTTTAAAATTGTGAACTGCGACACACCCTCGCTCCAAGACGGTCAAGTATTAGTCCGTCATCATTTTTTGAGCCTGGATCCCTATATGCGAGGGCGCATGAACGACAACAAAAGTTATGCGCAACCTCAAGCAATAGGTGAAGTCATGATCGGCGGCACAGTAGGTGAAGTGGTAGAGAGCCGCCACCCCAAATTCAAAGCGGGTGATACCGTCGTGGGCATGGGCGGTTGGCAAAACTACAGCGTTGTTGACGGCAATGCCATGGGGGCCTTGCGCAAAGTCAACACCACACAGGTGCCCATGAGCCACTATCTCGGTGCAGTAGGCATGCCCGGCGTCACCGCTTGGTATGGCTTGGTCAAAATCATTGCCCCAAAAGCCGGTGAAACTTTAACCGTCAGCGCAGCCAGTGGCGCTGTGGGCAGTGCCTTTGGCGCGTTGGCCAAGGCCCGAGGTTGCCGTGTGGTCGGCATTGCGGGGGGCAAAGAAAAATGTGATTACGTGGTCAAGGAATTGGGTTTTGATGAATGCATTGACTACAAAGAGCATGCTGACTACATCTCCTTGTCCAAAGCCTTGAAACTGGCTTGCCCCAAGGGCATTGATGGGCATTTTGAAAATGTCGGCGGCATGGTGTTGGACGCCGTGATGCTGCGCAGCAATGCGTTTTCTCGGATCGCGGTGTGCGGCATGATCGCTGGCTACAACGGCGCGCCTTTGCCCATGCACACTCCGTCTCTGATTTTGATCAACCGCATGAAGATCGAAGGCTTCATTGTGAGCGAGCACATGGAAGTTTGGCCTGAGGCTTTGCAAGAATTAGGCGCAATGGTGGGCGGCGGACAGCTTCGTCCAAGAGAATCTGTTGCAATGGGTTTGGCTGCAGCGCCCGAGGCCTTCTTGGGTTTGCTGAAAGGCAAAAATTTTGGCAAGCAATTGGTCAAGCTGATTTAACTGCCAGGACATTTTTCAACTCTGGCGATTCACCAAGCTCGAAAGCACATTTCTTATATGTCCGATCTGATTTTGCACCATTACCCCACATCGCCGTTCGCTGAAAAAGTGCGTTTGATTCTGGGCTTTAAAGGTCTGGCGTGGAAAAGTGTGTTCATTCCGATGATCATGCCCAAGCCCGATGTGATCGCATTGACAGGCGGTCATCGTCGTACACCGCTGCTGCAAATTGGCGCAGATATTTACTGCGACACCGCCTTAATTGCACAGGTGCTTGAAGACGCAGCGCCTTTGCCCAGTTTGTATCCCAAGCCGATCAGCGCCGTATCGCGCGTGGTCGCGCAATGGGCAGACAGTCAGATATTTGCCAGCGCCATGGCCTACAATTTTCAAGCTGCCGGAGTGGCGCAGGTTTTTGCGGGCGCAGCACCCGAAGTGATCAAGGCCTTTGTTGACGACCGCGCAGCCATGCGGGGCGGCGCCAAGCGCATGGCCGTTGCGGAGGCCACCAGCGCTTACCAAAATCAACTCCAATGCTTGTCAGAAATGCTAGGGACCAAGCCATTTTTACTCGGCGATGCACCCAGCATTGCAGACTTTTCCGCTTACCACCCCTTGTGGTTTACCGCAGAGCGAACCCCCGTCATGGCCGGCATCTTGCAAGCAACGCCAGGTCTCTTGGTTTGGATGGCCCGCATGAAAGGCTTTGGACACGGCAGCAGCACTCGCATGAGCTCTGAGGAGGCATTGCAGTGCGCCAAGCAAGCCACCCCATTGGCAGTTGACGAGGAGGAGTTTCATGACACGCATGGCATTGCCCTGGGATCCGAAGTGACCGTGACCGCCGATCACTTTGGTTTAGAGCCTAGCCTGGGAATATTGATCGCTGCAACGGCAACCCGCTTGACCTTGAAGCGAGTTGACCCTCGCGCTGGCACGGTGCATGTGCACTTTCCTCGCAATGGTTTTATTTTGAAAAAGGCAAATGCATGATCCGCAACTTTAAAAACAAAACTGCGGTGCTGACCGGTGCCGCATCGGGTTTTGGTCTGGCTTGCGCACGCATTGCAGCGAACTTGGGCATGAATGTGGTTTTGGCCGATGTGCAGCAAGACGCCCTCGATTTGGCCGAAGCCGAAATCAAGGCCATGGGCGCGCAAGTTTTGGCGTACCGCGTGGATGTCTCGAGTGCCCAAGAAATGCAAGCACTGGCCGATGCGGTCCAAGCTCGTTTTGGCGCACCCCATTTGGTCTTCAACAATGCAGGTGTCGGATCAGGGGGCTTGATTTGGGAAAATTCGGTGGCCGATTGGCAATGGGTATTGGGTGTCAATGTCTGGGGGGTGGTGCACGGCGTTCGATTGTTCACGCCCATGATGCTGGAGGCTTCGCACAAAGACCCTGACTACGAAGGTCACATTGTCAACACAGCCAGCATGGCTGGTTTGCTCACTGCCCCCAATATGGGCATTTACAACGTCAGCAAACACGCCGTAGTGGCTCTGACAGAAACTTTGTACCAAGACTTGAAGTTGGTCAATGACCGCATCAGTGCCAGTGTGTTGTGCCCCTACTTTGTGCCTACCGGCATCACGCAAAGTCATCGCAATCGACCCGCTAACCAGGCCCACGAAAAGCCCACACCAAGCCAGTTGATTGGGCAAGCCATGAGCGACAAAGCCGTTCACAGCGGCAAAGTCTCAGCCGTGGAAGTGGCGCAAATGGTTTTTGACGCGGTGGCGCAAGATCAGTTCTACATCTACAGCCACCCTCAAGCTTTGGGCAATGTGCAAAGCCGCATGCAGGCCATTGTGGCGCAAGAAAACCCACCCAATCCATTTGCTGCACGCCCAGATATTGGTGAAAAACTCAAGGCCGCTTTGAAAACTTGATTTGTGCAGCCTGCAGTGTGTCAAACTCGCTGACTTTGTCGCAGTGAGTTCTCCCTAGAAATGCAAAAGATCATTAGCCAACTGGCCCTTGAAATCAAAGTTCGGCCTGAGCAAGTCCATGCCACAGTTGGATTGCTGGATGGCGGTGCAACGGTGCCATTCATTGCACGTTACCGCAAAGAAGTCACAGGGGGTCTGGACGACATTCAATTGCGCGAGTTGGAGTACCGCCTGGGTTATTTGCGAGAAATGAAAGAGCGGCGAGTCAGCATTGTCAAAAGCATTCAAGAGCAAGGCAAGATGACGCCCGAGTTGCTCCAGGCCATTGAAGATGCTGCCACCAAGCAAGACCTTGAAGACTTGTATTTGCCCTACAAACCCAAGCGCCGAACCAAGGGCATGATCGCGCGTGAAGCAGGCATCGAGCCTTTGGCCGATGCACTTTGGCTCAACCCCAACCTGAACCCCACGCAGGAAGCACAAGCTTATTTGAAACCTGCAGATGCCATTGAGGGTGCAGATTTTTCAACTTTGACTGCGGTAATAGATGGGGTGCGCGATATCTTGTCAGAGCGCTGGGCTGAGGATGCCAGTTTGATTCAAACACTGCGCGAGTGGCTCTGGCGAGAGGCCATGTTTTCTAGCAAATTGGCCACGGGCAAAGATGAAAATTTGGCAGAAGTGGCCAAATTTCGCGATTATTTTGACTACAGCGAACCCATCCACAAAGTGCCATCGCACCGCGCATTGGCCGTCTTTCGGGGCCGCGCCTTGGAACTGCTGGATGCCAAGTTGATATTGTCAGAGCCCCTGAGTGACCCGCCCAGTTCCACTGCCCTGGCGGAAGGACGCATTGCAGTGCATTTGAATTGGTCGCATGCTGACAGACCATCGGATGATTTGATTCGAAAATGTATTTTGTGGACTTGGCGTGTGAAGCTCAGCTTGTCTTTAGAGCGCGACCTGTTTGCCAAGCTGCGCGAAGCAGCTGAAAAAGTAGCCATCAAAGTTTTTGCTGACAATTTGCGAGACTTGCTGCTGGCTGCGCCTGCTGGCCCTCGCGTGGTTTTGGGTCTGGACCCCGGTATACGCACCGGTGTGAAAGTCGCTGTGGTCGACGCCACTGGCAAATTGCTTGAAACTGCAACTGTTTTTCCGCACGAACCGCGCCGGGATTGGGACGGTGCTCTGCACACACTGGCTTTGTGCTGTAAGCGCCACGGCGTGAATTTGATTGCCATTGGCAACGGCACCGCCAGTCGTGAGACCGACAAACTTGCGGCTGATTTGATCGCGCAATTGTCTGCGGCATCCGGCGTGACGGACATTCAAAAAGTCGTGGTGAGCGAGGCGGGCGCCTCAGTTTATTCAGCCAGTGAATTTGCCAGCCAAGAAATGCCCGATGTGGATGTGAGCTTGCGCGGCGCCGCCAGCATTGCCAGAAGACTGCAAGACCCCTTGGCTGAGTTGGTCAAGATTGACCCCAAATCGATTGGCGTGGGGCAGTACCAGCACGATGTGAACCAAAGCGATTTGGCCCGCAGCCTCGAAGCCGTGGTGGAAGACTGCGTGAATGCGGTGGGTGTTGACTTGAACATGGCCAGCGTGCCCCTGCTGTCCAGGGTCTCGGGCTTGTCAGCCACTGTGGCCAAATCGGTGGTGCGTTGGCGCGAAGCCAATGGTGCTTTCAAATGCCGCCAAGATCTGCTGAAAGTCTCTGGTTTAGGGGCTAAAACGTTTGAACAAAGCGCCGGATTTTTGCGCATTCGTGATGGCCAAAACCCGTTGGACATGACCGGCGTTCACCCCGAGACATACCCTGTTGTGCAAGCCATTTTGGACAAAGTTGCACAACCTGTTCAAGCATTGATGGGCCGTGCGGACATGCTCCAAACATTGCGCCCCGAGTTGTTTGCCAACGCGCAATTTGGGGTCATCACGGTCAAAGATATTTTGACTGAACTGGAAAAACCAGGTCGTGACCCCAGACCCGATTTCAAGGTGGCACGCTTTAACGAAGGTGTCAATGACATCCGCGATCTGAAAGAAGGCATGGAGCTCGAAGGCACCGTGAGCAACGTGGCCGCCTTCGGTGCATTTATCGACTTGGGTGTTCACCAAGACGGCTTGGTGCACGTGAGCCAGTTGAGCCACAAATTTGTGACCGATGCACGTGAGGTGGTCAAAACCGGCGACATTGTCAAAGTGCGCGTGACTGAAGTGGACGTGGCACGAAAGCGCATTGGCTTGACCATGAAACTGGGGCAGGCACCTCGCAGTTCAAGCGACCGTCCACGCGAAAATCGATACGAAGGGGCAGGGCGCAAGTCGCCCACAGCAGCACCTGTGCAAGGGCAAAGCGCCATGGCTTCGGCCTTTGCCAAACTTCAAACACAGCGCAAATAAACCATGAAGGCGCTTGCCATCTATGCGGGGCCCAAAGCGCGAGAGCACCTTCAACGCTATGGCTTTTTGCCCCAGCATGTGGGTGTGATTCCAGGCGCAGCAGGTGGGCCCAAAGGTTTGATTTTGGGCCCCTTGGACCGTTTTATTTTTGGCCAGTGGCTGCCTCAGAGTCATCAATTTGTTGATTTGGTTGGCGCATCGATTGGCGCTTGGCGCATGGCCACAGCTTGTTTGAATGACTCGGCCCATGCGCTTGTGCGCTTAGAAAAAGATTACATCGCACAACATTACGAGCTTGCGCCGGGTCAACGAAAACCTTCCGCCCATCAAGTCAGTCAGGCCTTTGTTGAGAACTTGAATTTGTTTTATGGCGATCGCATTCAAGAAGTCTTGAGTCACCCACGCTACCGACTGCACATCCTGACTTCGTACGGCAAAGGCTTGCTGCACCGTGAGCATGCGCTTCGAACACCGCTGGGTTACGCCTGTGCCTTTGCGGCCAACGCCATGCACCGACCGTGGATGGGGCGTTACTTGGAACGGGTGGTTTTTTCAGGCTTGGAAGGGGTGCAAAAATCGCCTCACCCTTTGCCATTTTCAGCGCAAGACTACCCGACGCAGCAAATCGCTTTGACCGAGGGCAATTTCATGGCCGCCTTGCAAGCGAGTTGCTCAATTCCCTTCGTGTTGGAGGCGGTCCATGACATTTCAGGCGCGCCACGTGGAGCGTATTGGGACGGCGGCATCACCGATTACCACTTGCATTTGAATTGGCAAAACCATACAGACGGCCCCACAGATGAAAGTCAACGTGCCTTGGTGCTGTACCCTCATTTTCAAAAATCAGTGATTCCGGGTTGGCTGGACAAAACGCTCAAGTGGCGCCATGGTGCCAGCTCGTTTTTAGATCACACGGTGGTGTTAGCCCCCAAGCCGCAATGGGTACAGACGCTGCCTCAAAACAAGCTGCCTGACCGCCAAGACTTCGTTACCTATGCAGACGATTTCCCAGGCCGCGTGCGCGTTTGGCAAAGCGCTGTGCAAGCCAGTCAGCAACTGGCTGATGAATTTGCACAATGGCTTGAAAAGCCTGATCTTTCAGAAATTCAATCGCTTTGACGTCAGCATTGAATTGACGTGAGAAGTGTTACATGGATGTTTGCAACATGTCCAAGTAGTCTTCGGGGCTGGCAATGCGCGGGTTGGTTTGATGGCAATGGTCGGCCATTGCGCCGCGGATCACTGCGTCAAACTGTGACGCATTAACGCCCATGGCAGCCAGCCCATGGGGCAAACCCAACCTGGCGTTCATGTCCACAATGGCCTGAGGAATGTCTGAGCCACTTTGCAAGCCCATGGCCTGCGCCATGCGGTTCAAGCGATTTTCTTTTTGAACCGATTCGGCACTGGCATTGAAACGCAGCACTGCGGGCAAAAACATGGCGTTCAAGGTGCCGTGGTGCAGACGAGGGTTCACACCGCCCAAACTGTGGCTCAAAGAATGCACGCAGCCCAAACCTTTTTGAAAGGCCATGGCCCCTTGCATGGAGGCGCTCATCAAATTCATCCGTGCCTCACGATCTTGGCCATTTTTTGTAGCGCGCTCGATGTGCGCCCAAGCTCTTTGCAGGCCATCCAGGCCAATGCCATCCGCAGGGGGGTTAAAGGGCGGGGCCATGAACGTTTCCATGCAGTGGGCTATCGCGTCCATGCCGGTGGCAGCGGTCAAGCCAGGAGGCAAACCCAGGGTCAATTCAGGATCGCAAATAGCCGCTTTGGGCACGAGGAACCAAGAATGGAATCCGAGTTTTCGGCCGTCGTCCACAATCAAAATAGCGCCTCGCGCGACTTCACTGCCCGTGCCGCTGGTGGTGGGCACCGCAATGATGGGCGCCACGCGGTCAGTGATTTTGAGCGAGCCTCCTTCAATCGTGGCATAGGTCTTCATGGGGCCTTCATGGCTGACTGCAATGGCGACACATTTGGCGCAATCGATCGAAGAGCCACCGCCCACAGCTATCAAGCCATCGCAATGCTCGGCCAGGTAAATGGCGCTGGCAGCGCGCACCGCAGCTTCCGTGGGGTTAGACGGGGTTTGGTCAAAAATCGCCAGCTTCATGCCCGGCAAGGCCTCCAAAGCCTTTTGCAAAACGCCTGCCGCTTTGACGCCCGCATCGGTCACGATCAGTGGCCGCTCGATGCCCACACGTGCGCATTCTTGCGCCAACAATTGAATGGCGCCAAAATCTATTTGGATTTGGGTAACGTAGTTGATAAAGGCCATGGCGTCTCCGTGACAATGAAATGATCTGAGCTCGGGTTAGGATCAAGCCTGACTCTAATTTAACATTGACCTTGGCCAACTGACCTGTATGAAAAGAAGTAACTATCGATTTTTTCACCGCTTGCGCGTGCGCTGGGTCGAGGTGGACATGCAAAAAATTGTCTTCAATGGCCATTACTTGATGTATTTTGACTCTGCCATCAGCGGCTATTGGAGTCATTTGGCGCTGCCTTATGAAACTGCCTTTCAAGCCTTGGGCGGGGAGATGTACGTTAAAAAAGCCACTGTGCAATACCATGCCTCAGCTTTGATGGACGACAACCTCGACATTGGCATGAAGTGCAGCAAAGTGGGCAATTCGTCCATGGTCTTTAACGCCGACATTTTCAGGGGTGACAAACTGCTCATCTCGGGTGAGTTGATATATGTTTTTGCAGACCCTATTCAACAAACCTCCAAGCCTGTGCCACAAGCGCTACGGCATATTTTAGAAGGCTACGAAGCCGGTGAATCCATGGTGGAATTGAAAACCGGCTCATGGCACGACATGCAAGCGCTGGCGTCACCCCTGCGCATTGACGTGTTCGTGAAAGAGCAGGAAGTGCCCATCGAACTGGAGTGGGACGAACTTGACGCCACCGCATTGCATGCAGTGGTGATCAATCGTCTTGGCCAAGGCGTGGCCACGGGGCGCCTCTTGCAAGCTGCGCCGGGTGTGGCTCAAATCGGCCGAATGGCCGTGCACAAAGCCCTTCGCGGCAGCAGTTTAGGCCAGCAAGTGATGTTGGCTTTAGAGCAAGCAGCGCATGCGCGAGGCGATGTCAAAGTGATGCTGCATGCCCAGCGCAGCGCCGAAGGCTTCTACCATCGATTGGGTTATGTGGCCCATGGGGAGGCATTTGACGACGCTGGCATTGAGCACATTGAAATGTCAAAAAACCTCACTGCAAGCAACGCAGTTCAAAGCGCTTAAATATCTTCAAGCAAGGGGTAGGGCAGGGGCATCAGCGTGAGCTGGGGCCCGCTTGCTGAGCCTGCATGCAAGAGGTCTTGGTTGCTGCTGGTTTGCAATGAAACAATGGCATAAGAGCCCATGTGCTGTGCATCAGCAGGCAATGCCAGCGCGCTCATGGCCACACTGCCGCAAGCTTGTTCGGGGTCTTGCGCTGTGAAGATCTCTTGACCGGCTTGGAGTATCGCCGTGGACTTTGCGATATATCCGCGCCGCTTCAAAGTACCGCGGAACTGGCTTCGGGCCACGACCTCTTGCCCGGGGTAGCACCCCTTTTTGAAGTTGACACCGCCGACCGATTCAAAGTTGAGCATTTGCGGCACGTAAGCATCCACCACGGGAGCGCTCACCACGGCCACACCCGCAAGCACTTCAGACAAGCGCCATGCCTGCGCAGACAGCTCTGGGCCCTCTGGTGGCGTGCTGCCTGCGGGGGCCAGCCATAGGGCCCTGAAAAGGCCGCCAGCGGGGTGCAATGCGACAAGCTGCGCTTGATTTTGAACCACTGCGGTCCAAGGTGGTGCATCTGAGGCTGTCCCGAAAAATGAAAGCCCCGCGCTGCCCAAAAGCCCACAACACATAAATTCATCGCTGGCGTTGCTCAGTTTGACCTTGGCCCGCATCACAAACATGGACAAACGCTGGAGGGTGGCTGCCAACAAATCTTGACGGCAGACCAGGGCAAATCGCTCGGGGCTTAACTTGAACACCACAAAGCTCGCTTGCATGCGCCCCTTGGCAGAACAAAATGCAGCCAGGCGTGCATGGCCCACCGGCATCAACAGCACATCTTGGCTCAATTGACCTTGCAAAAAAGTGCCGGCATCGGGCCCATCGGCCAATATCACGCCGTCATCAGGGACGATGGCAAAGCCGGTCAGGGAAGAATTCAAAAAGGGATGGATGTCGTGCATGGCTGAATTATCATCGTAGCTTGAATACCTAAAGGATGCAGGGTTTGATAAGCAGGGGGCAAAAGTCAAAAAAATCAAGGGCAAGCCACTCGGCTCGGGTTTGGCCTAGGGCTTTGGCTTTTTTGGGGGTTTCTTTACTGCTTGTCTTGGCTTTGGGCGTGAGTTGGTTGTACCAGCCCATGGGCTTTCAAATCAAGCCCACTGACAGCAATTCGCCCAGCGCGGGGGGGTCAGTTCTGGACTTGTCCATCGAGTCTGGCACCTCACCACGAGGCGTTGCGCAGGCCGTGGTGCAAGCGGGGGCTGACACATCCGCCCAACTCCTGTTGCTCTGGTTCAAAGCTTCGGGACAAGCGCGCGCCATCAAAGCCGGAAGCTATGAAATCAGCCTGAACATGAGCCCTAAAATGTTGCTCAACATGTTGGTTCGCGGCGAGGAAACTTTGCGCAGCTTGACGGTGGTGGAAGGCTGGAATTTCAAGCAATTGCGACAAGCCATGGCCAAGGCTGATTCACTCAAACCGAGCACACTCTCGATCTCAGATGCACAGATCATGAAAGAGCTGGGCAGGCCGCAATTGCACCCTGAGGGGCGTTTTTACCCCGACACCTACACCTACGCCAAGGGCGCCACCGATTTGAGCGTGCTCAAGCGTGCCATGGCCGCCATGGACCGCCATTTGGACCGAGCGTGGGCACAACGTCACCCCAGTGCAGCGGTGAAAACGCCCGAAGAGGCCTTGATCTTGGCCAGCATTGTAGAAAAGGAAACTGGCAAAGCGGCCGACCGGGCCATGATTTCTGGTGTCTTTAACAACCGATTGCGCATAGGCATGCGCCTGCAAACTGACCCCACGGTGATCTACGGTTTGGGCAGCACGTTTGATGGCAATTTAAGGCGCTCAGATTTGCGCCAAGACACGCCCTACAACACATACACGCGCGATGGATTGCCGCCATCCCCCATTGCCATGCCGGGCAAAGCCGCCCTCATGGCCGCGGTGCAACCCGCGGCAACACAAGCCCTTTATTTTGTGGCGCGTGGTGATGGCAGCAGCCATTTCAGTCAAGAATTGAGCGAGCACAATCGCGCTGTCAACAGGTACCAAAGAGGCATGAGCTTGGAGCTTGCGCCAAGCAGGTGACAATTGACACTTTTACAAACAAATATTTTTATGAGCCGCGCTTGGTTTATCACTTTTGAAGGCATAGATGGTGCCGGAAAATCAACCCACATTGAAGGCTTGGCGGATTGGTTTCGCTCGCAAGGGCGTCAAGTCACATTGACCCGCGAGCCAGGTGGAACGCCGCTGTCTGAGAAATTGCGTGAATTGGTTTTGCACCAAGCCATGGACCCCTTGACCGAAGCGCTGCTCATGTTTGCAGCCCGCCGTGAACATTTGCTGCAAGTCATCGAGCCTGCGCTGGCCCGCGCTGATGTTGTCTTGTGTGACCGCTTCACCGATGCCACCTTTGCTTACCAAGGTGGGGGCAGGGGGTTTGATTGGAGGGTGCTGCAAACGCTGGAGCAATGGGTGCAACACCTGCCCCCTGCTGCCGACCTGCGTCAGCCCGATCTGACTGTGTGGTTTGACCTGCCGCCCGAGGTCGCAGCCCAACGTTTGTCCAGTGCCCGTGTGCCCGATAAATTTGAAGCCCAACCCGTAGAATTTTTCCGTCAAGTGCGCGCCGCTTACGCCAAACGCATGCAGGAAATGCCGCAAAGATTCGCACGCATTGCAGCCGACCAAGACCGCCCCAGCGTTTGGCGCGATGTGTTGCAATCCGTCGCAGAAAGAGTGCATGAGTCGCGCTGAATTGGCCCCTTGGATTGCGGCTCAAAACTTGGCGCTGCTTCAGCAAAATGGCCACGCTTGGCTGTTGCACGGGCCTTCGGGCCTGGGTCAATATGAATTGGCTTTGTCCATGGTGCGCGCTTGGTTGTGTGAGGCACCTGATTCTGTGCAGCAAGGCGCTTGCGCTCAATGCCCCAGTTGCCATGCCATCGAAGTGCGCGCTCATGCGGATTTATGTGTCCTGATGCCAGAGACCGTGATGCTGGAGCTGGGCTGGCCATTGAGTGAAAAAGCGCAAAACGAAATTGATGAAAAAAAACGCAAACCCAGTCGTGAAATTCGCATCGAAGCCATGCGAGATGCCATCGAGTTTTCTCAGCGCACCAATGCCCGCGGGCAAGGCAAAGCGGTGCTGGTTTACCCAGCAGAACGCATGAACCACGTGACTGCCAATGCCTTGCTTAAAACTTTGGAAGAGCCCCCGGGCGATGTCAAGTTTGTATTGGCAACACACGCTGCCCACCAACTTCTGCCGACCATTCGAAGCCGTTGCCTGGCCCACACCATGCGTTGGCCAATTGGCTCTGAGGCCTTGAGCTGGCTTGCAGCACAAGGCTTTTCTGCGCATGACGCTCAGGTGCTCCTGCAGGCAGCAGGCGGGCGCGCAGACGATGTTTTGCGTCATGTGGCATTGGGCCAATCACCGGCTTGGTGGGCTGCATTTCCCAAAGCCATGGCGCAGGGTGATGCAGCGTGCCTGGCCAACTTGCCACCTGCAGAAGTGATCGATGCTTTGCAAAAATTGTGTCATGATGTTTTGATGCGCGAAAGCGGCGTTGCCACGCGGTTCTTCAGCCAGCAAGACTTGCCCCATGTGCACCCGAGCTTGGCCACATTGACCGCATGGTTCAAGCGCTTGAGCCTTGCCGCACGAACAGCCGAGCACCCCTTCAATGCTAGCTTGATGCTCGAAGCTTTGAGCTCTGAGGCCAGCCAAACTTTACGTGCCAGTGCAGCACGAACAAGCTGATGTACACCGACTCCCACTGCCATTTGTCTGCCCCCTCACTCATGAGCCAAATGAGCGATGTTCGAAGCGCCATGCAAGCGGCGCAAGTCACGCGCGCGCTGTGCATTTGCACCACCATGGAAGAGTTTGACGCTGTGCATGGCTTGGCATTGGCCTACGATAATTTCTGGTGCACGGTGGGTGTGCACCCCGACAATGAAAATGTGCACGAACCGACAATGGATGAGTTGCTTGAAAAGGCGAAAAACCACAAGGTTTTGGCTGTCGGTGAGACTGGTTTGGACTACTACCAAATGCAAGAGCGCAAAGGCGGCCGATCGGTGATCGACATGGAATGGCAGCGCGAGCGTTTTCGCACGCACATCCGCGCTGCTCGCAGCGCCCAATTGCCACTGGTGATTCACACCCGTGACGCTTCGGCGGACACATTGGCGATTTTGAAAGAAGAGGGTGAAATCGGAGATGCGCAGTCTGCTGGCGGGGTTTTCCACTGCTTTACCGAATCCAAGGAAGTTGCGCGCGCAGCCTTGGACATGGGCTTTTATATTTCTTTTTCAGGCATTTTGACCTTCAAATCTGCACAGGATTTGAGAGATGTTGCCAAATGGGTGCCGGATGACCGCTTATTGATAGAAACCGACAGCCCATATTTGGCCCCTGTGCCATACCGAGGCAAGACCAATACACCTGCCTATGTGCCTTTTGTTGCGCAGCAATTGGCAGATATCAGGTCCACCGATGCCCACAGCATCGGGCGCCTGACAGATCTGAATTTTGATCGGCTTTTCACTAAGCTATCAGCCATTTTGTCCTAGAATTCACTTTAATTAAACTGAATGTTAAACTTTAAATTGATTAAAAAATATGTTGTTTTAATTGGTTTTTTAATTTCATTTTCTGCTAATTCAGGCTCTTACGAGGATTTTTTCAAGGCACTTAAAACCAACGATCTGAACGTGGCCCGCCAACTCCTGGTGCGCGGTTTTGATCCCAATACGGTCGATTTAGAAGGCCGCGCAGCTTTGCTGGTGGCTTGGCGCTTCGAATCTTTGGGGGTTTTAGACCTGTTGCTGGACTGGCCCGGCACCAAAGCCGAAGTGCGCAATGAACTGGACGAAAGCTTGCTGATGTTGGCAGCACTGAAAGGACAAACCAACCTGGTCCAAAAGCTAATCAGCCGCGATGCTGATGTCAATAAGCCGGGCTGGGCGCCTTTGCATTACGCAGCCACGGGCGGTCACCCTCAAATCATTCAATTGCTACTGGATCAAAGCGCCTACATTGACGCTGAATCACCCAATGGAACAACGCCCTTGATGATGGCCGCACGCTATGGCAATGCCGCTTGCGTCAAACTGCTACTTGACGAAGGCGCAGACGTGCTGTTGAAGAACCAATTGGGCTTAACTGCACTGGACTTTGCCCATGCCGGCAATCGCCCTGACGCGATTGCATTGCTTCGATAATACTTCATACGATGTATATTATGTTAAGTTAAATATACGCCGCGGAGTTGCAATCAATCACATGAGCTCAAAGTAGCCCCACCACTGGCTTGGGGAATGTCAATCAACCGATAGCGCCTGGCGATGCACTGCAGGCACATCCTTGAGCTTGAGCGGTCGCAATTGAACCTGCGCCCATTCATCGCGCATGCTTTGATAGCGGCGCGAAAAAGGATGGCCACTTTGGCCGGCTTGGTAAATGAACTCCGAGTTCTCCAGATTGGACAAGTCATAAACAGCACGCATCGAGGCGGCATGACGGCTGGCAAACGGCATGCTGGCACTGTTGGTCCAGTACTGGCCCACGTTGACTGTGAATGCATCGCCCGCACTGGGCACGCTCACATCAAACCAAGGTGCAAAAGCTTTGACGTTGCCAAAAGGCTTGTGGCTGCTCAAGGCCGGATGTGCTTGGCCCCAGTTCCAAAGGCTTGGATCGCGCCCTTGCATGCTAACAATGCGATCCAAAGCACTGTCAAAAGCGGCATTCATCTGCGCCTGGCAGCCTTTATTGCCACACCAGGCAGGATCGTTGCGCTCCAAAATGCCTTCGACAGCAGCTCGAAAATGGCGCTTGCCAAACAATGCTTTGAACCGAGCTTCGCCCAATTTGGGCTTGATCAAAGCTTGGGTCAACTCGTCTGCCCACACGGCATAAATCAATGCCGCTGCGGATTCACGGGACATTTCACCTTTAAAGGTGGAGAGCAAAGCCTTGGCTTTTGGCGCCAGTGCATGGGACGACTCCAGCTTTTTCATGGCGGGTAACAAGCGCACAGCAGCCAAAGACAATGCATCACCCTGAATACTTTTCATGCTGCTCACATTGTGAATGGGTTTGTCTTTGAGCAATGCGGTGATTCGGTCAAAACGCTCTGGGTTGGTCCAGTCGTGGCCAATGAAGTGTTTGTAGCCTGAGGGCAATATGTTTTGGTTGGCGGTGGCCAAGCCCCCTGTTGCTTGAATTTGTGCCGTAGATTGCTCAGGTGTTTTCTCATAAGGCAACCACCCTTGCCAATCGTATTTCGCAAGCCAACCTGGCGCAGGCGCCAAGCCTTGGAGGTCATTGGTAGCATGCCTGATTGGCACTTTGCCAACGGCTTTGAACAACACTTGGCCGCGCGTATCGGCCATCACAACGCTTTGCATGGGCGCTAGATGATCTGCATAGGCAACTTTCAAATCATCCACCGATTTGGCAAAGTTAGCATTCATGCCCGCTAACACGGTGCGATTGTCTGGGTCTAAGGCAGACCATTTCAAAGCCACCGCATAACGGTCCATATTCAAAAATGATCGATAGATTGGCTGCACATCGCTGATGACTGGGCCATGCCGTGTTGTGCGAACGGTGATGCGCTCATCGCCCTGCCCTTTGATTTTAAAAACTTCTTCGCGTGTCTGAAATGCCTGCGGACCGTCAATGCCTTTGTACTGTGTGCTGGTTAAATTTTGACCTGGGTTTGAAGCGAGAATCAACTCTTCCAAATACAAATCTTGCACATCCGGGCCGGTGTTGGTAAAGCCCCAAGCCACTTGGTCGGTGCGACCCAAAACCACGAATGGAAGTCCTGGCAAACTCGCACCCACCACCTCCAAGGCCGCATGCGCTGTGCCATCTGGGAATTTTCCTGCGGGTGCATGCAAGCCCACAAAATACCAAATTGCAGCAGCGCTCAAGCCCAGATGAGGGTCATTGGCCAACAAGGCTTGTCCGCTTTGCGTACGCGAGCCAGGCAGCACCCAGTTGTTACTTCCTTTTCCTTCCACAACGCCAAAATCCAAAGTGCTGTCTTGTGTTGCGTTGAATGCAACACCAGGCTTGGCATAAACGCCTAAGCTGGCATAAAGGCCTGCCAAATCAACAGATGTGCCTTTGCTCAGACCTGGGTAAGGCGGAATCAATTGCCACAACTCGTCGGTGCTCAAGACTTGCGCAGACATCAAACGCGCGAACTCTTGACCCCAGTTGCCGCCCAAGTCCAAGGCCATCATCAAACTCCAGGCCACGCTGTCTACAGGCGTCCAAGCAGGTGCAGAAAGGCCAGGATTCAAACCCAAAAGAACAAACTCTGGCGCGCGCCACTGACCACTGTCGTAGCCGGCTTGAATGCCTTGAGAATAGGCTTGCAATGCCAGTTTTGCATTGGCGGGCAATCGGTCGTATTGCGCTTGGGCTGTTTGCACAATGCCCAGGGTTCGTATCAACTTGTCAGTGTCCAAGGTGCTGGGGCCAAACCAAGCTGACAACTCGCCATGCATCAATTGACGGTTAAACGCCAACTGCCAACCGCGTTCTTGCGCATGCACCAAGCCCAGTGCACGCCACGCGTCCATGGGGGTGGCAGCGTGAATGTGCGTGACATCAGAGGTATCGCGCACAACTTGCACCGGCGCAGAAATGCCGGCCAATTTGAACTGCCCATCGAGCAAGGGCATAGAGCGCAGCAAGTACACATTGAGAACACCCCAAATCAAGAGCAGCAACATGACCAAGGCCAGGACGGATCGAAGCAACCATTTTTGAATTTTCATGATGCGTATGCTGACAGTGGGTTGAAAATTGGGTGAAACTTAAACGTGACCCCACACCAAAAACGCATCGCGTCCTTGCGTGGCCAAATCCACTTTGGCACCCACCGGCAGCAAGACCTTGGTAGGCACATGGCCAAACGGCAATCCCGTCAAAATGGGCGCCTTGATGAGTTGTCGCAAGCGCTCGATCACGGTATTCAATTTAAAACCTTTGTCATGTGGCACCAACTTGTAATGGGTGAACTGCCCAAACAAAATGGCTTTTTGCTGCGCTAAAACACCGGCATTGAGCAACTGCGTGAGCATGCGTTCAATGCGGTAAGGGTGCTCGCCCACATCTTCTAAAAACAAAATGCCACCTTTGATTTTTGGAAAATAAGGGGTTCCCAAAAGCGATGTCAAAACAGACAAATTACCACCCCATAAAGTAGCGTTGTTGACACTGACTTGCAAGTTGGCTTCAAGCGCTGGCAAACGCCAACCCGTGCCCTCCCCTTGCTGTAGCAACAAGTCATCAAAGCAGGCCTGCATGATCTCGTCAGGCGCGCCTTCACAACCAAAATCTTCCCCCAAGTTAGGGCCTTGCCAGGTGATACTTTTGGCTTGAGAAAAAACAGCCAGCTGAAAAGCGGTGAAGTCACTCAAGCCAACAAACTGTGTTCCCTTGTCGATGGCTTTGCTGATTCGTTTGTAGGGCAATTGCGTCAGCAAGCGGGTCAGGCCATAGCCTCCCCGCGTAATCATGGCCACGTCAGCGCCACTTTGTGCAGCGCGTGCGATGGCAGCCACGCGTGTGGCATCGTCCCCAGCAAAACGCATGCTGCTGCCCAAGGCGCTTGGATCGACTTCGACTTCATGACCTTGCGCTTTCAAGCGTTGCAGTCCACGCCTGAAAGCCGCTTTGTCTCGCACCGCGCTGGAGGGGGAAAAAATATAAATGTGGCTCATTGCATTGAATCAAAAAAAGTAACAGCAACTGGGGCAATGTGTTCGCCGTGTTCTTGCACGAAATGGCCAGCCTTCTCAAGCAGCAGCACTTCTTCACAACCGTTAATTTGCGCCTTCAATGCACGCATGACTGTCTCGCCCAAGACAGGGTCTTGCTGACCAATCGCCATGAGACTTTGACCTGTCCATTTTGTTTGCCAAAATTCGCGCGCTTGGCGCGACAGCTCAGCGCCTGGGCTGTCCGAAAACTCGGGCACCAAATTGGGAAATGTGCGCAGCGCAGCTCTGTGACCACTGTCGGGGAAAGGGACGTTGTAGGCTTGCCATTGCGCGGGGCTCATTTGCGGATTACCCCTAGCGAACAATCGGCCCACGTCAAACTCCGGGTTCTTGCTGCACCACTCGCGCCAGGCCAGAAAACCTGGGGACAAGGGCACATCACCGGTGGCCAGTAAGGTGTTCATCACCAACAAACCTGCGTAGCGATCGGGCTGCTCCATGGGCAAGGTCAGGCCTAAAATGCCCCCCCAATCTTGCACCACCAAGACAATGCGCTTCAAGTCCAAACGATCAACCAACTCCAACAAAACTTGGCGGTGAAACTGAAATTGGTGGAAGCTGTCTTTTTTCGGCTTGTCGCTCTTGCCAAAGCCGATCATGTCCGGCGCGATCACGCGGTGGCCGGCTTGAGTCCAGATGGGAATCATTTTTCGGTACAAATAACTCCAAGCGGGGTTGCCGTGCAGGCACAGGTAAGTCAACTTTGAGCCCTGCTCGCCCACATAGAGGTAGTGCATGCGCAAGCCCTTGAGACTTGGCAAATCGCTCACGTAGTTGGCTGGCCAAGGATAGTCGGGCAAGTTGTCAAAGCGTTCATCGGGGGTTCTGAGCGCGTCATCGCGCAAAGGGCTGGCGTTGCCCCGCATGGCTTGCCTGATGGGTTGAAAAAATTCGCGCAACAGTTTGGCTGACTCATCTGCCAATACCCCACCCAGCACTTGGGTTTGGTGGTTCAACGCCGTTTGCTCAAACAAGTTCAGAACTGAGCCAGCCGCACCCGTGCGGGGCTCTGCAGCGCCGTAAATCACGCGGTCTAATCGTGCGTGAAAAACAGCGCCGGCGCACATGGTGCAAGGCTCGAGCGTGACGTACAAATCACAACCCTCTAAGCGGTGGTTGCCAAGCGCTTTGGCAGCCGCGCGCAAGGCCACCACTTCAGCATGGGCTGTAGGGTCTTGGCTGGCGATGGTTTGATTGAAACCGCTGCCGACCACCTGGCCCCCTTTGACCACCACGGCACCGACTGGCACCTCACCGCAAGCTGCTGCCAATTGGGCCTGGGCCAAGGCTTGATGCATCCAGTGCTCAGCCTGCAATGCGCCTTCGCCGAGTTGATTCATTTTGCGGTTGACCCTAAGCCCATTTGCCGCATCCAAGCGGCCAAGCCTTGCGCATTGGCATCGCCTTGGTCATAGGCATGCAGCATGGCCGCATGCGATTCTGGGCGGTGCTGATTGACTTTGACTTTGCATTGCCACTGTGTGATTTTCAGCTCAAAGGCCACAATGCCCGACAACATTTTTTCGGTGTAGTCCTGCGGCAAGCCACGCCATTGGGCAGCGTAAGAAGGTTCGTGGTCTGCAATCAACTGTTTTAACAGGGCATCTTTGACAGCGGGGTCATCGAGCACCACGGCCTGCACGTGGCAGTGCAGTGCAATGTAATTCCATGTGGGCACGCGCACGAGATCAGGATAAACTTTGGGCGACAAATAGGCTTGTGGGCCCATGAAAGTGACCAAGGCCTGTGGGTTTTCAGTCAGCAATTTCCAATGCTGGTTGCCGCGAGCGCAGTGGCCCAAAAGTTGGCCTGGCTCGGTCAATTGGCTGTTTTCTTGGGCTGCACAAGGCTCCCAATGCAAAGGCAAATGCGAGACAAAAGGAAAACCATCGCTCTGAACGGAAATGAGCTGTGCCAAGGGGTGCGCACGCATGATCTGAAGCGCGACGGCAAAGTCTTGCGTGTCAAATTGTGCGGGGTTGTACAGGCTGCGGGGGGTTCGTGATGTGCTCATGTAAAACCCAAGACTTTCAAAAATGAAGTAGGGCGATTTTCGCACACCGTCGCAGGAGGAGCCATTGATTTGAAAGCCCAACACCCATGACGAATTAAAAGTTCTGGGCACTGCCCGCCAGGAGTGCGGCCCAGTCCTCTTGCGGATGGCCGGGTCTTTGTGAGGTGCCTCTGAAGGACGTAACCGAACCGGCATTAGAATATATCTAAGTAACCAACCTATTTTTTTGCAGAATCAACCCAGCATGCCTTTGAACTCACCGATCTGCGACACGCCGGTTGTTGATCCACACATCACGTCCGAGACGCTTGCCGGACAGACCTACCTTCGCCTTCATCGTGCACTGATGACGGGCGGCCTCCTGCCAGAGCAGGTGCTGACCATACGCGGCATTGCTGACAACTGCGGCGTGAGCCTGACGCCGGCGCGCGAGGCCATACAACGGTTATTCGCCGAGGGGGCGCTGATCATTGAGAACGCCAGGACCATTCGTGTGCCACGCCTGGACATAGAAACCTACCGTGAAATCCTGAAAATCAGGCTTGAACTGGAGCCCATGGCCGCGCGCGAAGCGGCCTCCCGCATGAGCAACGAGGAGATGGACAGACTCGACGGTGTCATGGCCGATCACCTGGACGCGATCAAGGCGGGCGAAGCTCATCGGACCTTGACGGCTAACACTGATTTTCATATGTCGATATATCGAGCTTCCGAACAACCTGTTCTGTTCGGCATCATCGAAAGTCTGTACCTGCGCGTCGGCCCAACGCTCAATATGTTGTTTCCGCAATACTGTGGCAGCCTGGTCGGTCATGAAGCGCACCGCTCTGCAGTGGATGCTTTGCGCCGACGTGATGGCAACGCGCTGGCGCAGGCCATCCGGGACGACTTGGTCCATGGGTCCAACTACTTGTTACGTTCACTCAAACCCTGAGATTGGCTCTATTTTGTGAATTTCGGAAAACATTACCCCGTGTTTTGTAATACGATATATCATAAGACCACTCCACCCCCAAAATGCTCCGGGGTGCAGACCCTTTAACTGTCCACTGTTCACCTAAGGCCACCCATGAAACTGAACCTATCCCGCCGCGATTTCAGCTTGACCGCTTCCCAAATGATCATCGGCTCCGTGACTGGAGGTGCCTTGATGAATGCAGGGAGCGCGTTTGCACAACAAAAAGCGGTGAACCTCGGCACCTTCGGCGGCATCGATGCGCAGAACTACATCCGGGCCAAGAATGCCATGGACAAGACCTTCGGAGCTGGGACCAAGGTTGATTTCGTCACCGTCCGTGCAGGCTCTGAAGTGATTGCGGCAATGGCCGGCAACAGCCTGGACATGTGCAACCTCGGATCCAGTCCGATGGTCGTGGGTTACGCCAATGGCGTACAGGCCTCGCTGGTCTACATCTACAAAAACATCATCGACAGCGAGGCGCTGGTGGTTCAGAACAGCGCCAAAATCAAAACCTTGGCTGACCTAAAGGGAAAGCGCGTTGGTCTGCCGTTCAATACCTCGGTGCACTTCGCAGCGTTGGCGGCCTTCAAGACCGCGGGACTCGGGGTCAACGACGTGCAGTTGATCAACATGCGCGCCGACACCATTCCCTCGGCATGGACACGTCGTGAAATCGATGCCAGCTACATATGGGTTCCCGTGATTTCGAAGTTGGTCGAAGACGGTGGCACGATCATCTTCAAAACCGGCGATCTGAATGCCACCGGCCTGGTGATGTTCGACGCCTTCCTGGTTCGCGACGAGTTCAAGAAAAAACATCCAGAACTGGTGCTGGCTTTTCTGAAGGACTTTGAGAAGATTGCGGTTACCTTCAAGCAAAACCCCAAGGACGTGGTCGAGACCATGACCAAGTTCCTGGGTGTCGATGAGGCGGCCGTGATGCGCTCACTCAACACGTTTTACCCTGTGACGGCGCGCGAACAACTCACTGACAAATGGCTGGGCAAGCCGGGTACCAAGAACTCTTCGGTTGTCAAGACGCTGCAAGTCCAGGCCGAGTTCCTGAAAGAAACCGGACAGATCAACGCCCTGCCCAAAGACATGAACGGTTTGGTCGACAGCAGTTTCGTCGCGCAAATGGTCTGAGGGTCGTGATTCTGACGGCATCTCCCGACCTACAGGCCGATATCGTGCACGCCAGTCCATCCGTTGATGCGTCCAAGAGCAGCGTCAAAGCCAGCTTCGACCAAGTATCCAAACGCTTTGGCATGGGTCCTGAATCCGTGCTCGCACTGGAGCCCATCTCGCTGGACATTGCAGAAAACGCCTTCGTCTGTCTGGTCGGTCCCTCGGGCTGCGGCAAGAGCACCTTATTGAACATACTGGCCGGCTTCGAGACGGCCACCAGCGGCCAGGCACTGATGGACGGCGTGCCGGTTCGCGGACCCGATGCGCGCCGGGGTGTGGTGTTCCAGCAAGGTGCATTATTTACTTGGATGAGTGTTCAGGACAACGTCGCCTTTGGCCCATTGGCCACTGGCAAGAGCCCGAAAGAAGCCGCTGGCATCGCGGCACACTACCTTGAGATGGTGGGCCTGACCAGCTTCGCACGACGCTACCCGTATGAGCTGTCAGGTGGTATGCAGCAGCGGGTGGGCATTGCACGTGCGTTGGCCAATGACCCGCAGATCCTGCTGATGGACGAACCCTTCGCTGCGCTTGACGCGCAGACACGGGAGTTGCTTCAAGAGGAGATCAAGCACATCTGGCAGGACAGCCGAAAGACGGTGCTGTGGATCACGCACAGCATTGAGGAGGCGTTATTCCTGGCGACAGACATCGTCGTCATGACCGCCAGACCGGGACGCATCAAGGCCCGACTGACGCCGCAGTTCGCGCTGAGCCGGGATCCGGCGGTGGTAACAAGCACCGAGTTCGTGCGCATGAAGGCCGACATATTTGGCATGTTGCGCGAAGAGGCGCTCACAGCGCAGCGCCAAGAGGTTATGCGGTGAATACGGCCAACTCCAAATCAAGACGTTCGAGCTTGATAAACGTCGGTTCATTCGTGACCTTGCTCCTGATGTGGTGGCTGGTGACTGCCCCCTTCGGCGACAAGCCACTTGTCGCGCCGTTGTTTCTGCCATCGCCAGGGTCGGTCTGGGACACCTTCTTGATGCTGATAAAAAACGGCTACCAGGGAAAGAGCCTGTGGTTTCATCTCGGCATCAGCCTTTTTCGCTTTGGTCTGGCTTTTACAATTACAGTCCTGGTGGCCGTGCCGCTGGGACTTTGGATGGGAATGAACGAAACCGTCAAGGCCGTGCTCGACCCACCCATCGAAATCAGCCGGCCCATGCCCAAGTTGGCGTTGCTACCGCTGCTCATCATCTGGTTTGGCATCGGTGAGGTCGCCAAGGTGGTCATCATCGTCCTGGCACTCTTCCCGATTCTGTCGATCAGCGCAATGCAGGCTGTGCGGGGTGTCGGTCAACGCAAGGTGCAGGCAGCGATGGCACTGGGCGCATCTCGCACCATGATTTTTCGCCGCGTCATCTTCCCGGCTAGCCTGCCGGGCATCTTCACCAGCATCCGCGTGAGCATCGGGATTGGCGTAACGATGCTGGTCGGCGCAGAAATGATTGCCACCAGCGCCGGTATTGCGTTCATGGCCATGTCTGCGTCCGACTTTTTGCTGACGAACGTGGTGATCGTTGGGGCATTGATCATGGCCTCATTGGGGTACTCGCTTGACCTGTGCGCAAGGGCGCTTGAAAACCGTATCGTCCATTGGGGCGGGAAAGAAGGCTAAATTGAATACTTTGCCGGTGCAGGGCACACCATGGCCCGAACTGCAAGACCAACTGCGCGAAGCAGGCAAGGACGATGTGGACTGGCGCAACGGCCGGGTGCCCATGTTCATTCACTACGCCGGGGAGGATGTGCTGGAGGTCGCCAAGCAGGCTTACCTGATGTACTTTTCCGAAAATGGCCTTGGCTTGCGCGCGTTTCGAAGCCTGGCGAAGTTTGAATCCGAAGTGGTTGAAATGGGGCTCGGCTTGCTGCATGGCGGCCCGCTGACGCGAGGGGCGATGACCACTGGTGGGACCGAGAGCATTTTTCTGGCCGTCAAAGCAGCGCGCGATCTGGCAAAAAAGCGGGATTCGGGCCGTGGCAAACCCCAAATCGTCATGGCCTGCAGCGCCCATCCGGCCTTCGACAAGGCAGCCCACTTCATGGGTCTAGAGGCCGTTCGAACGCCACTACAGGCTGATTTTCGCGCTGACCCGGCGGCGATCGAGGCGGCGATCACCCCCAACACAGTCATGATTGTGGGTTCTGTGCCGGCCTACCCGCATGGTGTGATTGACCCCATCGGTGAGATTGCGGCGTTGGCCCAGGCGCGCGAGATCTGGATGCATGTGGATGGCTGCGTAGGCGGTTACTTTGCGCCTTTTGCCAAGCAACTGGGCGAGGCGATTCCCGACTGGGACTTCCTGGTTCCCGGAGTCACTTCAATTTCGGCCGACTTGCACAAATATGGCTACACCGCCAAAGGGGCGTCGACCCTGTTTTTCCGCGACGCCGAATCATTTGCAGGCATGGGCTGGACGTTCGACAACTGGCCACGGGGCCAGTACTTCACCAACACGCTGGTGGGCACGCGCGCGGGCGGCGCCATCGCATCAGCGTGGGCCGTGATGAAATACCTCGGTGAATCGGGATACCAACGCGTCACCCAGCGCGTCATCGCCACACGGCGTGCGTTGCAGGAGGGCACCACGAGCCTGGGCCTCCCGACATTCGGCGACCCAAAATTATCCATACTGGCCTACGGTTCGGAAGAACACAACATCGCTGACATCGGCTTGAGAATGACCGCGCGCAATTGGACAGTCGGCTACGTCACAACGCCACCCGGTTTCCACCAAATGCTGAACCTGACCCATGAACCGGCGATCGCACGCTACCTGACTGACTTGGCCGAGAGCATGAGGGAAGCCTCGGCGTCCCCGCGAGCAGGCAAGTTAAACTCGCAGTATTGAAAACTCGTCGATCCCCCTTAGGGACGAACGATTCCAGCGCCTCACACCACGCCTGACGAGCACAGGGACGCTGCCTGACCGGCGTCCAGGCCCAACTCAGCAGGCGTTTCTATTCCCACTCAATGGTCGCCGGCGGCTTGCTTGAAACGTCGTAAGTCACCCGATTGATGCCGCGCACTTCGTTGATGATGCGGCCAGAAACCTTCTTCAGCAAGGCATATGGCAGTTCGGCCCAATCGGCGGTCATGAAGTCGCTGGTTTGCACAGCGCGCAAAGCCACCACATAGTCATAGGTGCGGCCGTCGCCCATCACGCCCACGCTTTTAACCGGCAAGAAAACGACAAAGGCTTGGCTGGTTAATTCATACCAGTTCTTGCCTGATTCTGGGTCTACGTGATTGCGCAATTCTTCCATGAAGATGGCGTCAGCGCGGCGCAGCAAGTCGGCAAATTCTTTTTTGACTTCGCCCAAAATTCGCACACCCAAACCCGGGCCTGGGAAGGGGTGGCGATACACCATCTCGCGCGGCAAGCCCAGCGCAACGCCCAGCTCGCGCACTTCGTCTTTGAACAACTCGCGCAGGGGCTCTAACAGTTTCAAGCCAAGTTGTTCAGGCAGCCCCCCAACGTTGTGATGGCTCTTGATGGTCACGGCTTTTTTATTTTTAGCGCCACCTGACTCAATCACGTCAGGGTAAATGGTGCCCTGCGCCAAGAAGCTTGCGCCTTTGACGCCAGCACCGCCGCCGGCTTTCAATTTGGCGGCTTCTTGTTTGAAGACAGTGACAAATTCAGCGCCAATGATTTTGCGTTTGGCTTCTGGCTCACTCACACCGGCCAACTTGCCCAAGAACAAATCGCTGGCATCGACACGGATGACTTTGGCGTGCAACTTGCCCGCAAACATCTCCATGACCATGTCGCCTTCATTCAAGCGCAGCAGGCCGTGGTCCACAAACACGCAGGTAAGCTGATCGCCAATAGCGCGGTGAATCAAGGCCGCTGCGACCGAGGAGTCCACGCCGCCTGACAGACCCAAAATAACTTCTTCTTGTCCGACTTGTTCGCGGATTTTTTGAACTGCTTCTTCAATGTAGTCGCCCATGACCCAGTCTTGCCGCGCTTGGCAGATGCCCAGCACAAAGCGCTCGAGCAAGGCTTTGCCTTGCACAGTGTGCGTGACTTCAGGGTGAAACTGCACTGCATAGAAATGGCGCGATTCATCGGCCATGCCTGCAATGGGGCAGCTCGGAGTGGATGCCATGACTTTGAATCCGTCAGGCATTTGGGTAACTTTGTCGCCGTGACTCATCCACACTTTGAGCATGCCGTGGCCTTGGCTGGTGGTGAAGTCGGCAATGTCTTTGAGCAAGGCTGTGTGGCCGTGGGCTCGCACTTCAGCGTAGCCAAATTCTCGCTGGGCCATGCCGTCGACCATTTGCGCTGGAGACACAATGCCCCCGAGTTGCTGCGCCATGGTTTGCATGCCGTAGCAAATGCCCAGCACGGGCAAACCCAATTCAAAAACAGATTGAGGCGCTTTGTCGGTGCTTTCTTCGTAAACACTGGCGTGACTGCCCGACAAAATAACGCCCTTCAAACTGCCGTCAGCCGCATAGTCACGCAGCCATTGATCAGACACATCGCAAGCATGAACTTCACAAAACACGTGCGCTTCACGCACGCGCCGTGCAATCAGTTGTGTCACCTGAGAGCCAAAATCCAGGATCAATATTTTCGAATGCTGCATGTCAAAATTCAGTTCGGGTTCAATCAATCGGCCCTGTAATTGGGGGCTTCTTTGGTAATTTGCACATCGTGCACATGACTTTCGCGAATGCCAGCAGTGGTGATTTCAACGAACTCCGCTTTGCTGCGCATGTCCTCGATCGTGGCGCAGCCGCAGTAACCCATGCTGGCCCGCAAGCCGCCTGCCATTTGGAACACAATGGCCACCACCGAGCCTTTGTAGGGCACGCGGCCTTCAATGCCTTCGGGCACCAGTTTGTCGGCGTTGGGGTTGCCTGTGCTGGACTCTTGAAAATAGCGGTCGGCGCTGCCTTGCTGCATGGCGCCAATGCTGCCCATGCCGCGGTAACTTTTGTAACTGCGGCCTTGAAACAAGATCACTTCGCCTGGCGCTTCTTCGGTGCCGGCAAACATGCCGCCCATCATGACGGTGTTGGCCCCTGCTGCAATGGCTTTGGCAATATCTCCGCTGTAGCGAATGCCGCCATCGGCGATCAAAGGCACGCCGCTGCCCTTTAAAGCAGTGGCCACGCTGTCAATGGCCATGACTTGGGGCACACCCACACCGGCCACGATGCGCGTGGTGCAAATGGAGCCTGGACCAATGCCCACTTTGACCGCATCTGCCCCCGCTTCAGCCAGAGCCAAAGCTGCAGCGCCCGTGGCAATGTTGCCGCCAATGACTTCAATGTGCGGGTAATTGAGTTTGACCCAGCGCACGCGTTCGATCACACCTTTGCTGTGACCGTGCGCCGTGTCTACCACGATCGCATCCACGCCGGCTTTGACCAAAGCTTCCACGCGCTCTTCGGTCCCCTCGCCCACACCCACAGCGGCGCCCACGAGCAAGCGCCCTGCTGCATCGCGCGCAGCATTGGGGAAATTGAGTTGTTTGGTGATGTCTTTGACCGTGATCAAGCCTTTGAGCTCGAAGTCTTCGTTGACCACCAACAAACGCTCGAGTTTGTATTTGTTCAGGAGTGCTTTGGCCTCTTCTGGCGTTGTGCCTTCAGGCACGGTGATCAAGCGCTCGCGCGGTGTCATGATCTCACTGACGGGTTGGTCATAGCGCGTCTCAAACCGCATGTCGCGCCCTGTGACAATGCCCACCACGCGTCCGGCTTGGCAAACGGGGAAGCCCGAGACACCCAACTCTTGCGACAAGGCCATGACTTGGCGCACTTTGGTCTCGGGGGTGATGACCACTGGATCTCGCAGCACGCCCGATTCGTAGCGCTTGACTTTGGCCACATGCGCGGCTTGCTCTTGCGGCGTTAAGTTTTTGTGAACGATGCCGATGCCGCCTTCTTGTGCAATGGCAATGGCCAAACGCGCTTCGGTGACGGTGTCCATGGCGGCTGAGACCAAGGGCAGGTTCAGTCGAAGCTTGCGGGTGAATTGGGTCGAGAGGTTGGCGTCCTTGGGCAGGACTTGTGAATACGCGGGCACCAACAAAACATCGTCGAAGGTGAGCGCTTTACCGAGCAGGCGCATAGAGGATGGCTCCAAAACAAGGATTGTACCCTCGTCAAAGCCTTCAATAACCCGCCACAGCGCCTTTTCGTTTGCGTGCAAAAAGCCCTGTTCGCCCCTTGCCTTGCCCCTTGAAACGTTGCCGCCTTGCGATTTTGGGGTCCACCACCAAGGGTCGGTAAAACTCCAGGCGGTCGCCCTCTTTGAGAAAGTCTGAGAGATGAACTTTGCGTCCCCAGACACCCATGGCCCAAGAGGTGTTGGACTGCAAGTCGATTAATTCTGCCGCCATCTCGCGCCACGCGTCAGGCAAGGGCCCAGACAACGCATCTCGCACCGACAGGTCTTGGGGCAACTGCAGCGCCAAGCGCCAGACTTGGCCCGCCGCAGGGCTGCAGCAAAGTTCAATCGTCATCATGCTGCACTGGGCCCATAAACTTGCTCTGCACGTTGGATGAAGGCGTCCACCAGACTCGCTGCAATTTTGTCAAACACTGGCCCCACCAAGGCCGCCAAGGTGGCGCTTGAGAATCCGTATTGCAAGCTCAATGTGACTTTGCAGGCGCGCTGGGAGCCGTCGCCCACGGGGTCAAAGGCCCAGACGCCATCCAAGTTTGAAAAAGGCCCTTTGACCAATTTCATCTGAACTTCGCGGTTTTCAATGTGAGTGTTGTGGGTCACAAAAATTTGGCGCAAACGTCCAAGACCGATGCCAATTTCCGCATCCATTTCCAAGCCCGTGTTGCGCAAGACTTTGGCATGGTCGCACCAGGGCAAAAACTCGGCATACCGATCCACGTCCGTGACCAAGCGAAACATTTCCTCGGGACTGAACCAGATTAAGACAGATTTGTGTAGATTCTTCATACAATGGGGCTGACAACTTGGATTGTAATTTTTTCCATGCGCGCGGCTTGCAAATGCAAGTTTTGCCCCCTCTTTATTTCATGGCCACCATCAAAAAAGCATCACCCGCCTCCAAACCCACCCTCATTGCCGAAAATAAAAAAGCCTCGTTCAATTATTTTTTTGAAGAGCGGCATGAAGCAGGCATGGTGTTAGAAGGCTGGGAAGTCAAGGCTGTGCGCGAAGGCAAAGTCCAGTTGACTGACGGCTATGTGGTCATTCGCAACCGTGAAATGTTCATCATTGGCTGCTTGATCAACCCTTTGAACACCGCCTCCAGCCACGTCAACCCAGAGGCAGCGCGCACACGTAAATTACTGTTGAAGCGTGATGACATTGACCGCCTCACCGCCAAGGTCGAGCAAAAAGGCTTCACCTTGGTGCCGATCAATCTGCATTGGAAAAATGGCCATATCAAATGCGAAATCGCTTTGGCCAAAGGCAAAGGCGAACATGACAAACGCGACACCATCAAAGACCGCGAAGGCAAGCGTGAGGTCGAGCGGGCCATGAAGAGTCGGCACCGCTGAAGGTTCAGCTCAAGTCGCGTAAGGGGTGTTGCTCAGGCGACCAAGGACTTGCAAAATACGATTGCCACTGCGCTTCTTTGACATCTTGAATTTGAGCCGGCTGCCATTGCGGGTTTCGGTCTTTGTCAATCGCCAAAGCGCGTATGCCTTCAACCGTTTCACTGATGCCATCACGCAAGTGAAAACAGTTGTGCACCAAGTCGCGCTCCATGCGCAAGTCATCTGCCAGCCCCATGTTTTTTGCGCGCCTGATTTGAGCCAGGCTCACATGCAGCATCATGGGGGATGCTTTGCTCAGGCTGTCCAAGGCAGTGGCTGCCCAAGCACTGCTCTCTTGTTCCAAAGCCGCACAAATTTGCGCGGGCGTGTCTTTGGAAAAACAGCGATCGATCACGGCCTTTTCAGGGAATAACCCGGGTTCTTGTCGCGTGAATTGAACCTGCAACCAGCGCTCAACGGCCTGGCCACTTTCAAACGGTGTGCTGCACAAAGTAGCCCACAAAACGCTCAAGCGTTGGGCCTCGATCAGGCCATCGGCCAAGCCCGCTTGAAGGGCTTGCGCGCCATTGATCACTTGCCCAGTCAGTGCCAAGTACTCACCCAAATGCCCAGGGCAGCGGCTTAAAAAATAACCTCCACCCACATCTGGAAACAAGCCGATATGGGTCTCAGGCATGGCCATCTTCGTGCGATCGGTCACGATGCGCAAACTTGCGCCTTGGCTGATGCCCATGCCACCGCCCATGACAAGCCCATCCAAGAAAGCAATGTAGGGCTTGGCGTAGGTGTGCACCAAATGGTTCAACTTGTATTCTTCAGTGAAAAATTCACCCAGTGCGTCGTCATGCGCTAAAGCAGCTTGATGAAAAAATCGTATGTCACCGCCGACGCAGAAATTGCCAAAAGCGCCCTCTTTGCTCTGCCCGCGAATCAACACGGCCAACACTTGGGGGTCGGCTTGATAGGCTAACAAAGTTTGCGTCAGGCTACGCACCATCTTAAGGCTCAAAGCATTCAAGGCCTTGGGACGGTTCAATGTGATGCAACCGACGCGGCCTGCGACTTCACTCACAACAAATGCGTCACCGCTTTGCGAGGTGGATTGTGATTCAGACATTGCGTTGCCTCCAGGCCAGCCATTCATTGCCAAACAAAGCCAGCATGACCCACAGGCCACCCAACAGTACAGAAAGTTGCGGCGCCTCATCGGCCCACAACCACGCCAAAGCAATGCCGAAAATAACTTCCAGCAATGCCAACAAAGACACCTCCGGTGCTTGGAGAACCCGAGCACAAACCACTGACAAGGTGCACGGTATGGCCAATTGCACCACGCCTAACAGCGCCAGCAAAGTCAAATCGTGCGGACTCGCTTGCAGTGGCATCGCCAAAGGCAAGGTGAGAATAACAGACAAAAACGCACCCAGCAAAACGGACGGAATCAAATCAAGCTGAAGGCCCTTGGCTTGGCTTTTTTGAACCAATGTCCATTGAACAGCGCTGGCCATGGGCACACACAAAGCCACGCAGGCACCCCAGAGAAAATTGGGGTCCCCCAATTGCAATTGACTCGAAAACATCCATGCAATGCCAGAACCTGCCATGGCGATGGCAACCCAAGTGCGAAGGGGCAATTGATGACCAATGAACACGCGCGCCACCAAGGCCGTCATCAAGGGCCCGACGGCCATGGTGATCAGCACATTGGCCACGGCAGTCAAAGTCAAGGCCAACATGAATGCGGTGAACATCACGCTCCAGCAAAAGCCGGAGAGCCAAAAGTAAGGGCTGCGCCAAGGAATGTGACGCCAAAAACCCAAGCCCTTCCACATGCTCATGATCACTGTCAAAGCGATCAGGGTGAAAAAGCTTCGCCAAAATGTCACCTCAAAACTGCGCGCTTGCTCCAAGTGCCGCGACACCACGCCCGCTATCGACCACATGGCAGCAACCAGCACCATCAATGCAACCGCTCTGCTGTGACTCAACTTCATGCGTGGGCAGCGTTTTGTTCAATCAACGACCTGCGCGCTTGCGCTCGTGCTCTTTCAAATGCCGCTTGCGCAGGCGAATGCTCTTGGGTGTGATCTCGACCAACTCATCTTCTTCAATGAATTCAACGCCGTACTCCAAGGTCAATTGAATTGGAGGTGTGATCTTGATGGCGTCTTCCTTGCCGCTGACGCGAAAGTTGGTCAACTGCTTCATGCGCACGGCGTTGACGACCAAGTCGTTGTCGCGGCTGTGAATGCCAACGATCATGCCTTCATACACAGGGTCACCGGCTTTGACAAACATGCGGCCGCGGTCATCGAGCTTGCCCAAAGCGTAGGTCACAATTTCACCATCGTCCATGCTGATCAGAACGCCGTTTTTGCGGCCAGCGATATCACCTTTGAAGGCTTCGTATCCATCAAAAATGTTGCTGGCCAATCCGGTGCCGCGCGTCAGGTTCAAGAATTCATTTTGAAAACCTATCAAGCCCCGTGCAGGAATTCGGTATTCCAAGCGCACCCGGCCGCGGCCATCAGATTCCATGTTGGCCAAGTCGCCCTTGCGCTCACCCAAAGCTTGCATCACACCGCCTTGATGCGTTTCTTCAATGTCAACGGTCAGCATTTCAATGGGTTCGTGTTTGACACCGTCCACCTCGCGAAACACCACGCGCGGCTTGGAGACGGCCAATTCATAACCCTCACGGCGCATGTTCTCAAGCAAAATCGTCAAATGCAATTCGCCGCGTCCAGAGACTTCATAAATGCCCTCTTCGTCGGTGTCTTTGACCTTCAAGGCCACATTCGACTGAAGTTCTTTTTGCAGACGGTCCCACAACTGGCGGCTCGTCACAAACTTGCCTTCACGGCCTGCCAAGGGCGAGTTGTTGACGCAAAAATTCATGGTCAAGGTTGGCTCGTCTACCTTGAGCATAGGCAAGGGCTGTGGATTCAATGGGTCGGTCAAAGTCACGCCCAGGCCAATGCCTTCAATGCCGTTGACCAACACAATGTCGCCAGGGCCGGCTTCTGTGGCTTGCACACGTTCTAAGCCTTCAAACTTCAAAATTTGATTGACACGTCCTTTAAAACTTTTACCATCAGGCCCTTCCATGACCCACACGTCCATGGCAGGCTTGATCGTGCCTGCGGTCACGCGCCCAACACCAATGCGTCCGACGTAAGAAGAAAAATCCAGCGATGAAATTTGCAATTGCAAAGGAGCTGTGGGGTCGCCTTGGTTGGCTTTCACATGGCTCAACACAGTGTCAAACAAAGGTGCCATGTCGCTGCCCCACTGCTCGCCATGCTCGCCTTCTGTCAAAGAGGACCAGCCGTTCAAGCCCGATGCATAGACCACTGGAAAGTCCAGTTGCTCTTCGGTTGCGCCGAGTTTGTCAAACAACTCAAATGCTGCGTTGATCACGTAGTCAGGGCGCGCTCCTGGCTTGTCAACTTTGTTGACCACCACAATAGGCTTGAGACCCAGGGCCAAAGCTTTCTTGGTGACGAAACGAGTTTGGGGCATGGGGCCTTCTTGCGCATCGATCAGCAGCACCACGCCGTCGACCATGGACAGTGCGCGCTCAACTTCACCGCCAAAGTCGGCGTGGCCAGGGGTGTCCACAATGTTGATGTGCGTGTCTTTCCAGCTGACAGCGCAGTTTTTGGCCAAAATTGTGATGCCGCGCTCTTTTTCGATGTCGTTGTTGTCCATCACGCGTTCAGCGACTTTTTCGTTTTCACGGAAAGTGCCTGATTGCCTGAGCAATTGGTCCACCAAAGTGGTTTTGCCATGGTCAACGTGGGCAATGATGGCGATGTTTCTAATTTGCTTTCTCATGCTACTTTCCTTCAAGCTTGGTCAACCCGGGTGGGCGAAGCAACAAGCGGGGTTTTTAAAATCTGTTGAATTTCAATGGGGCTCAACAAGCGCCCCGGAATCAATTCGCCGGCTTTGACGTGAGCGGTTCCCAGCAAAGCACGTGGCTCTTGCCCATAAACCTGCACATGTTCATCGTCGGGCCATTGGCCACGCCGACGCACACCACTCAAGAAGCGCCCTGAATTCTCGGCGTCTAATGAGACTTCCGTGTGACCTTGCAGCAAAATTTCCACAGGTCGCAATTGGGAGTTGCGCTTTTCTTCGCTGAGCAATTCCAAATCAGTCAAGCTGACGCATTGCTCCGCAACAAAAGGACCTGTTGCCACGCGGCGCAAAGCAATCAAATGACCACCGCAGCCTAAAACTTCGGCCATGTCTTCGCCCAAGGTGCGGATGTAGGTGCCCTTGCTGCACTGCACGCGAATGCGCAAGAAAGGCTCGGGCCCTTGCAGCTCAGCTTGCAGCAAATGCAGTGAATGGATCAGCACAGAGCGCGCTTGACGCTCAACGACTTGCCCTGCACGCGCGTATTCGTAGAGCGCTTTGCCGTCTTTTTTCAAGGCACTGTGCATGGGCGGAATTTGCTGTATCGGGCCTGTGAATTTTTCAATGACGGCTTGAACCTGCAATAAATTGCACTGGACGGGGCGGGTTTCAATGACATCGCCTTCGGCGTCCCCCGTGCTGGTTTTGATGCCCAATGCAATCGTGGCTTCGTAGGTTTTATCGGCATCCAAATGCAGTTGGCTGAATTTGGTGGCCGCACCAAAACACAGCGGCAACACACCACTGGCCAGCGGATCCAAAGTGCCCGTGTGGCCTGCTTTTTCAGCGCGCAAAAGCCACTTGGCTTTTTGCAAAGCTTGGTTGCTTGAAAGACCCAGAGGTTTATCGAGCAACAGCACCCCGTGCACAGGGCGCCGTTGCACCCTGGTGCTAGGCGAGTTCATGTCTCAGCCCTCTTCTTTGGAACGAGATGCCACAGCCTTGGAGATCAAGGCATTCATGTCTGCGGCGCGCTCTGTGGTGCGGTCAAAAATAAAGTGCAGAGTTGGCACCGTGTGAATGTGCAATCGCTTGAACAGCCCATTGCGCAAGAATCCGGCTGCGGCATTCAGGCCCGCCGTGGTCTCGACTGGATCGCCCGAGATCAAACTGAAATATACCTTCGCATGCGCATAGTCAGGTGTGACTTCAACGGCGCTGATGGTGATCATGCCCACCCGCGGATCTTTCAATTCGCGCGCCACCAACTCCGCCAGATCTCTTTGGATCTGGTCGGCCACGCGAAAACCGCGGTTAGGGGTGCTGGAGGCTTTGCGAACCATGATGGAGTGTGGGCTTGCCTTTAAAGGGTCCGCGCCACTTCTTTGACTTCAAAGAATTCCAGCTGATCACCCACTGCAATGTCGTTGTAGTTCTTGAGTTTGATACCGCACTCAAAGCCTTCTTTGACTTCGCGCACGTCGTCTTTGAGGCGCTTGAGCGAATCGATGTCGCCGGTGTAGACCACGATGTTCTCGCGCAGCAAACGAAAGCGTGAAGAGCGTGTGACTTGCCCCGAGGTGACCATGCAACCGGCCACTGTGCCGATTTTGGAGGCCACAAACACGGTGCGAATCTCGGCCAATCCAATGACTTCTTCTTTTTGCTCGGGCGCCAACATGCCAGACATGGCTGCTTTCAATTCATCAACAGCGTCATAAATGATGTTGTAGTAATGAATGTTCACGCCATTGCTCTCGGCTTGCTTGCGCGCGCCTGCATCGGCACGCACATTAAAGCCAATCACAATCGCTTTAGAGGCGATTGCCAAGTTGATGTCGGACTCACTGATCCCGCCCACAGCGGCGTAGACCATTTGCACTTTGACTTCGTCGGTCGAGAGTTTGAGCAACGAGGCTGCCAAGGCTTCTTGAGAGCCTTGGACATCGGCTTTGACGATGATGGGCAGCATTTTGACTTCGCCCGCCGAGATGTCTGTGAACATGTTCTCCAACTTGGCCGCTTGCTGCTTGGCCAACTTGGTGTTGCGGAACTTGCCGGCACGGTAGGTGGCAATTTCGCGCGCACGGCGCTCGTCTGACAAGACCATGAACTCGTCACCGGCTTGCGGCACTTCGGTCAAGCCCTGAATCTCAACAGGGATTGAAGGCCCGGCCGATTTGATGCTAGCGCCGTTTTCGTCCAACATGGCACGCACGCGGCCAAATGTTTGACCGGCCAGCACCACATCGCCCGTATTCAAGGTGCCTGATTGAACCAAGATGGTGGCCACAGGGCCCCGGCCTTTGTCCAAGCGCGCCTCGATCACCAAGCCTTTGGCTGCAGCAGCAATCGGTGCACGCAACTCCAAGACCTCGGCTTGCAGTAAGACTTGCTCGAGCAAGGCGTCAATGCCCTCGCCCGTTTTGGCTGAGACGGGCACAAATGGCGACTCGCCACCGAATTCTTCAGGCACCACTTCTTCAGCGACCAATTCGCTTCGCACGCGCTCCATGTTGGCATCGGGCTTGTCGATCTTGTTGATCGCCACCACAATGGGCACCCCTGCCGCTTTGGCGTGTTTGATAGCTTCTTTGGTTTGCGGCATGACGCCGTCATCAGCAGCCACAACCAAGATCACAATGTCAGTGGCTTGTGCGCCGCGGGCACGCATGGCCGTGAAAGCCTCGTGGCCTGGTGTGTCCAAGAAAGACACCATGCCGCGCGCCGTTTGCACGTGGTAAGCACCTATGTGCTGGGTAATGCCACCGGCTTCACCCGAGGCCACTTTGGCGCGTCGAATGTAGTCCAGCAAGGATGTTTTACCGTGGTCAACGTGGCCCATGACCGTGACCACAGGGGCCCGGGGCAAGGACTCAGCATCGCTGTGCGAGACTTCCAAGTCGGTGAAGGCTTCGGGGTCATCCAGAGCAGCGACAACGGCTTTGTGACCCAACTCTTCTACCAAAATCATGGCAGTGTCTTGGTCCAAAGGCTGGTTGATCGTGACCATTTGGCCCAGCTTCATCAACTGCTTGATGACCTCAGAGGCTTTGATCGCCATCTTGTGCGCCAACTCGGCCACCGTGATGGTTTCAGGCACATGCACTTCAATCACACGGGCTTCGACAGGTGCCGCTTGCACATGCTCTTCACGATCACGTTCGTTGCCACGGCGGTTTTTAGGGCCGCCGCGCCAGTTGTTGCGGCCCACACCGCCGCTCGTGTCACCGCGGGTGGGAATGGCTTTTTTCTTAGCAGGGTCACCCGCCCAGCTGGAAGATAATTTAGCGGACTTGACTTCTTTGTTGCTGCCGCCACCGGGGCCTGAAGGCGCGGCGCCTGCGTTCGGCGCGCCACCAGCTGCTGCACGTGTGCCGCCTGGCGCGGGTGTGTTGGCAGGCTTGTGCAAAGTGCCTTTGACAGCGGCTTTGGGATCGACCTTGGGTGGCTCTTTTTTGACCACGATGACTTTTTTCGGCGCATTCATCATGGACCGAATGGCCTCAGCTTCTGCCAAAGCTTTGTTGCGGCGAAGGTTCAAATCGCGCTCGCGTGCAATTTCATCATCGACCACGGCTTTGGCGGCCGCTGCAGCTTGGTCAGCGGCTTCTTTTTGAAGGGCTTTTTTGGCAGTGGCTGCGTCTGTGCGCACTTGCTCAAGTTGGGCCTGTGCACTCTCGGCTGCTGCCAGTGCAATGGAAGGGTCAACCGGCTTGGACGCGGCATTGATGCTGTCGGCCTCAGATTGCGCAGCTGCAACCTTGGCGCTGCGAACAGCAGCAGCATTGGCCACCTTTTGGGCTGTGTCTTGCGCTTCATCGGCTGCAGACTTTTCAGCTGATTCAGCAGACTCGGCCGAAGCTTGCGACTCCAGTTTGGCGGCTTCTTGGGCTTGGCGCAAACGCCGCTTTTCAACCAGGTCCTCTTCTTGACGGCGCAGCAACTCAGCGTGACTGCGTGCCTCTTCTTCGCGGCGCGCCAATTCAGCATGATCGATGGCAGGCGCCTCGGGCTCCATGGCGGCAGCTTCAGGGGCTTGCTCGACTTCGTCATCGCGCTTGATGAAGGTGCGTTTCTTGCGCACTTCGACTTGAATCGTGCGCGCCTTGCCAGTGGCATCGGCTTGCTTGATCTCGCTGGTGGATTTTTTCACCAAACTTATTTTCTTACGTTCGCCCGAAAGCGTACCGTGGCTGGCTTGCAAAAAGCCTAAGAGCTTTTGCTTGTCAGATTCAGTCAGTGCATCACTCGTGTCCGTTTTATTGACCCCTGCCGAGCGCAATTGCTCAAGCAAGGTATCAGGTGATTTTTTGAGTTCGCTGGCGAACTCGGCGACGGTGTTACTGGACATATTGGGTTCGTGCCTCCATCGGATTAGGCTTGACCAGCGAACCAATGTTCGCGGGCTTTCATGATCAAGGCGGTGGCTTCATCTTCGGGTTGGCCGGTGATGTCGGTGAGTTCGTCGGTGGCCAGGTCGGCCAAGTCGTCGCGGGTTTGAATACCCGCCTCGGCCAATTTGGCAATCAGCTCGGGCGTCAAGCCCTCGAGGTCGCGCAAATCTTGCGAGACTTCGCCGACGCTTTCTTCGCGGGCAATTTCCATGGTCAACAAAGCGTCTTTGGCGCGGGTGCGCAGCTCGTTGACGGTGTCTTCGTCAAAACTCTCGATTTCCAGCATTTCTTGAATTGGCACATAGGCCACTTCTTCCAAGCTGGTAAAGCCTTCTTCAATCAGGATGTCGGCAATTTCTTGGTCAACATCGAGTTTTTCCATGAACAAAGCGCGGCTGCCCGTGGTTTCGTCGGCGTGTTTTTGTGCTGACTCAGCGGCGTCCATGATGTTGATCTTCCAACCGGTCAGGTCAGAAGCCAAGCGCACATTTTGACCACCACGGCCAATGGCGATGGCCAAGTTTTCCTCGTCCACTACCACGTCCATGGCATGCTTTTCTTCGTCCACCACGATCGATTGAACGTTGGCAGGCGCCAAAGCGCCGATCACGAATTGGGCGGGGTCTTCGCTCCACAAAACAATGTCCACGCGCTCGCCGGCCAACTCGTTGGTCACACCGTTGACGCGCGTGCCGCGCACGCCCACACAGGTGCCGATCGGGTCAACGCGTTTGTCGTGTGACAAGACCGCAATCTTGGCACGTGAGCCAGGGTCACGGGCGCACGATTTGATTTCCAACAAACCTTGTTCGATCTCGGGCACTTCTTGGCGGAACAACTCGACCATGAAGGCGGGCGAGGAACGCGACAAAATGATGGGCGCACCGCGCAAAGTCAAGTCCACTTCCATGATCATGGCGCGCACACGGTCGCCATTGCGCAGGTTTTCTTTGGGGATCATCTCGCCGCGTCGCAACCTGCCTTCAACTCGGCCAGACTCCACAATGATGTCGCCCTTGTCCATGCGCTTGACGGTACCGACCAAAATTTTCTCGCCGCGCGCCATGAATTCGCTCAACAGCATTTCGCGTTCTGCATCGCGAATTTTTTGCAAAATCACTTGCTTGGCGGCCATGGCACCAATGCGGCCAATGGGCACCGACTCAATGGATTCTTCGATGTACTCGTCCACCTCAATGTCTGGAATTTGCTCGAGTGCTTCAAACAGCAAAATTTCTTGATCGGGCAATTGCAGGCCTGCCTCATCGGGCACCACATGCCAGCGGCGGAAGGTCTCGTAGCTGCCGCTGTCACGGTCAATGGCCACGCGAATGTCCACGTCTTGACCCGGATAGAGTTTTTTAGTGGCTTGTGCCAAGGCCGATTCAACGGCACCGATCACCAGGTCACGCTCTACGTTTTTCTCACGCGAGATGGCTTCCACCAGCATCAAAAGTTCGCGATTCATGCTACTACTCTCCTATGTCAGTCTTTAAATTACCTGCCAGCCCCTGCTGACAAGCCTTTGTTCATTCAGGCGCAGGCTCTGTGCCTGCACCTTTGGGCCGACGGCCCTTGAAATCCACCACGGGCGCCAAGCGCGCTTCACGCAATTCGTCTAACCTAAAGCCCAGCACTTGCATGGGCACAGGCGGGCGTTTTTTGCTCACGCGCTGGCCCGGTTTAGGCTCAGGCGCGTCGCTCCAAACGATTTGCCATGTGCCAACAGCCTCCCCCTGCTCCAAATGGCCCCGGAATTTTTTGCGACTTGCATGCACCAAGCCCGCACCGGCCTCACCCATGGGCGCTTTGAGCGTGATGTCGATCAACTCACCGGCAAAGCGTTCCAAATCTCGTTCGTTGCGCAGTGGCCGGTCTATGCCGGGCGAGGAAACCTCCAATCGGCGGTATTCGACCCCGTCCACTTCCAGCGCAAACATCAATTGGCGGTTGACTTTTTCGCAGTCTTCTACTGTGACCAAGCTCATCTCAGGGCTTGCCTCTAAACTCTCAGCCCTTGGCAACCAAGGCCAGTCGATCGTGATGCGCAGCAAACCCCCGGCAGAGCGTTCAATCTCTACCAATTCATAGCCCAATCCGGCCACGGTTTCTTCCACAATTTGCTGCAATGCCACGTCTGCCAAGTCTTCAAAAAACTGCTGAAAAAATCAACTCACTTATCGATCGACCAAAAAAAACGGGCGGTGTGAACCCGCCCGTTTGGTCGTGAAGCTAGCATTCTAGCCCATAAATCCTTGATTTGGAAGGAAATTGTGAGAAAAAGCCGCCTAAAGAAACAGCTTTCAGGACCAGGTTAAGTTGGTTTTGGCTGCCTTGGCTTGAAGACTGCTGTGCAGGCCCCACGCGTGCCGTCCTGCTCGGGCAATTGCAGGCAAACGGCATCGAGTTGCTTGGACAACTTTTTGATCACCTCGGCGTGCTGTCCATTGGCGTTCCAGGCCAGCAGGCGTTGCCCCATTTTTTCCAAACCGCGCCGGTTGCGCTCGTAAAAGGTCTCTGGAATTGCCTCCAGCTCGGACAGCACGGCTGAGGCCGCCAAATCAATCCGAGTTGCGTCCTGTGGCGACAACTCGATCAGGCGGTTAACGTGCCCGCCACCCCACTGCAAACGCGTTGCAGAGCCCTTGGCTTCCTTCCATGAGCGCTCCGACCAACTCAGCGCAGAGACTTTGTCACCCCGCTTCTTGGCATTGCCCGCGAGAACCAGCATGTGGTAGTAAGGCGACAAGGCTTTGGTCAACTCAGCCTTGAGCAGCGCATCGGATTCGTCTAACAAACCGGCATCGCTCCACATATCAGCAACCAGTGGAATGATGGCTTGGCGCTCGTAGGTGCTGCTTGTGTTTTGATCTGCCAAGGCGCCAGCTTCGCGAATTTGGGTCACTAAAGGCGTACTCAGGGTCGGCTCTTGGCCCTTGGGCAAGTCCAAGCGTGCCAGCGCCAAGCGGGTCTGCAGCGCCGACAAGCGGTCGCCTTGGTACAAGCTGTTGTCAACTGCAAATTTTGTCAGTATCTCGTCCAAAGTCGAAATCAATGCACTGCGCTGACTGCTGCCAGCAGGGGCCAGAGCATTGAGCATCAGCGGCGCGTAGTTCACCAGCACGTCAAAATTCTCCTTGACCAAACTGGGCTCACGCATCATTTGCTGCACGCGGCTCAAGGCCCCAGGGGCGTTGGGCAAAGGCGTTTTTTCCAGCGCTGCAGCCACGATGGACTTCAGCGCGAGGCGGGCCCCCAAAGCGGGTTGCGAGCTTGGGCTGGCCAGTGCAAGTTTGTGCAGCAAGGCGGCACGCTCGTTGGCCGGCACGAGTTGCGCCTCGTCCTGCTCCCATGCGTAGTACGCCAGCAAACGCCACGCGTCTGGCGTCAATGCTGCGCTGTCAGGGCCCAAGGCGAGTGCCAGAGAATCTTTCACAGAACTGCCAGCCCCCAAGCCCAAGCCCAGCACTTGCATGTACATGGCGGCATCTACTTCACCGGGCAGTCGTGTCAGCTCGGTGCCATCGGGCTTGAACAAAATCATGGAGGGGTAGCCTCGTACTTTGAAACGCGTGCCGAGTTTTTGAGCACCCGGCGTGTCGCCGTCAATGTAGACCGCCACGAACAACTTGCTGCGGTCAATGAAATCTTGGCGGTTAAAAACTGTGGCCTTGATCTGGTTGCAAGGCGGGCACCAAACCGCACCCCAATACAAAAAGACTGGCTTATTTTCAGCCTTGGCTTTGGCGAAGATGGGGGTCATGTCATCCCCGATGGGCTTGATCCAGTCCACACTGCTGGCATGCGCCGGCGCAGTTGCAATTGGGGCCTCTGGCGCTTTGGAGCAAGCCTGTAGAAGCAAGCCCAAAAGCCACACGAGCATCACTTTGCAAATCAAGCCATTCTTGCAAGCATCTCTGCCAGCAGTTGAAAATGAAAACGGCATAAAAAGCCCCTCTTGATAAAGCCTAAACAAAAGCCGCAAGCCCGCGCGGAATGGCGCCGAGCAATTGCTGGGTGTAGGGGTGCTGGGGTCGGGCATAGATGTCTTCAGCACTGCCGCGCTCCACAATTTCACCTTGGTTCATGACCAATATTTCATCGGCCATGTACTTGACCACCGCCAGATCGTGGCTGATGAAGAGGTAGGTCAAACCAAACTCTTCCTGCAGGTCCAATAACAAATTCAGCACGGTGGCCTGCACACTGACATCGAGCGCGCTCACGCTCTCATCGCAAACAATAATTTCGGGCCTCATGCTCAAACAGCGCGCAATGGCAATGCGTTGGCGCTGGCCGCCGGAAAACTCATGGGGGTATTTGCCAAAATCTTCCCGCGTCAGTCCCACTTTTCCCAACAAGCTCAGCGCAAGTCGAGCGCGCTCGTCTTCATCCTTGCCAATGCTGTGAATGCGCATAGGCTCTGTGAGAATTTGCCCCACTGTAAAGCGCGGGTTCAAGCTGGCGTATGGGTTTTGAAAAATGATTTGAATGCGGCTTCGGTAAACGCGCATCTGCGCGGCGTTGAGCTTTGCCAAATCCAAGCCTTCAAACATGATGCTGCCTGCGCTGGCATCGGTCAAACGCGTGAGCATCATGCCAAGGGTCGTTTTGCCCGAGCCAGACTCGCCCACCACGCCCAAGGTGCGGCCCTTGTGCAGGGCAAAGTCGGCGTGCTTGACAGCGCTGAAAACACTGCGCTTGAACAAACCCTCTTTGAGCTGGTAGTCCTTTCGCAAGCCCTTGACCTCGATCAGCGCAGCGCTGCTCAATGGCGCTGCAACGCGCTGCTCGGTGAGCATTGCACGCCCGTTGACGATGTCGTCAATCACCGGTAGGCGCCGCGGCCGCGTGTCCAAGCGGGGGCGGCAAGCCAACAGGGCCTGGGTGTAGGCATCGCTTGGGGCGTTGAAAATGTGTTCCACCGTGCCGGCTTCGCGCACTTCGCCGCTGCGCATCACGACCACGTGGTCCGCAATTTCACCCACCAAGCCCAGGTCATGGCTGATGAACAAAATGCTCATCTGCTGCCTCTCTTGCAAGCTCGCCAACAAGTCCATGATCTGGCGCTGCACCGTCACATCCAAAGCGGTGGTGGGCTCGTCAGCGATCAGCAGCTTGGGCTCGCAGGCAATGGCCATGGCAATCATGACGCGCTGTTGTTGCCCCCCAGAGAGCTCGTGCGGGTAGGACTTCAGGCGCTGCTTGGCGTCGGCAATGCCAACCTCATTCATCAAGTCCAATGTGCGCACTTGCGCTTGGCGTGCTGAGAGATTGAGGTGAATGCGCAGCACCTCGGCAATCTGATCACCCACAGTGAAGACCGGGTTCAGTGAACTCATGGGTTCTTGAAAAACCACAGAGATATCTTTGCCGCGCAAGCGGCGCATCTCCTCTTGCGAGTCGTGCAGCAGATCACGGCCTTGGTAAATCACCTTGCTGCTGTCGGCCAACAGGGCGTTCTCAGGCAGCAAACGAACGATGCTCATGGCGCTCACACTCTTGCCACTGCCGGACTCACCGACCAAGGCTACAGTGCTGTTGGCTGGAACGTCAAAGCTGATGCCGCGCACCGCATCAACTGTTTGTGTTTTGCTCATGCGAAAAGACACACGCAGGTCTTGCACACTGATCAATGGCGTCATGTTTTGCATCCTGCTTTAGCGTAGTTTGGGATCAAGCGCATCGCGCAAGGCATCCGTCAAAAGGGCAAAGGCCGTGACGAATGAGGCCATGAAAACCGTGGCAGCCACCAGTTGCCACCACTTGCCTTGCACCAGCTCGGTTTGCGCCTCTGACAGCATGGTGCCCCAGCTGACCATGTCAATCGGCACGCCCAGCCCCAGAAAAGACAGTATCACTTCGGCCTTGATAAAGCCGACCACGTGCAGGCTGAGTTGAACCAGCACCACATGGCTGATGTTGGGCAAGATGTGGGTGAACATGCGCGAGGCGTGTGAAGCACCGATGGCCTCTGCTGCGCGCACATACTCCCGCGAGCGGTGCTTCATGTACTCAGAACGCACCAAGCGGTAAATGCCGGTCCAGCCCACCAAACTCAAGATGATCACCACCGTCCAAGCCCCACTGCCAAGGGTGTTGGCCAGTGGCCCGGACTTGAGCACCGCAGCCAAAGCAAACACCAGCAAAATATAGGGAATAGCGGTAAAGACGTTGTAGACCCATTCCAAAAAGTCCCCCACACGACCCCCAAAATAGCCGCCGATGGCGCCCAAGACGGTGCCAATCAAGGTTGCAGCCAATGCCGCTGCCAGCCCGACTGTGATGGAGACCTGCGCGCCCTTGATAGCCTTGCTCAGCACATCGCGCCCAAGTTGATCTCCGCCCAAAGGCAATGTATCGGACTTCTGAATGGTGGTGGCTTTGAACTGAGCAGCTCGTTCGGCCCATTCTTTGTAGCGCGACGCCAGCGGATCAACGTCACTGATGTCCAGGTTGGGGCCCGCAATCGAATCTACCACTGCGGTCTGTGAACCGTCGCTTATTTTGCCAACCCAATGCGGCGCAGCAAACGGTGTTCCGACTTCTTTTTGCCAATCTTTGGCGACCCAGCCCAGCTGAGCCAAGACCACCAGCCCAATGAAAAAAACTGTCACGGCCAAGGAGACCATGCCCACGCGATCGTTCTTTAAACGCGCCCACGCTTGGGCCCAGACGCCGGGTGAGCGCGGCAAGTCCTGCAAAGTTTCTGTGCTCATTTCAAGCTCACTCTCGGGTCAACAAATTTGTACAAGACATCGGTGATCAAATTGATCACCATGGTCAGTGCGGCCAGGTAAACAGTGGCAGCTTGGATCACGGGGTAGTCGCTGCGATTGACGGCGGTCACAATCTCACGCCCCAGCCCAGGAATTGAGAAGAAAACTTCGATCAGGAAAGAACCGATGAAGACGCCCGGCAATCCCGTGGCCACGTTGGTCAAAATCGGGATCATGGCGTTGCGAAGCACATGTTTGAGCAAAATAGCGTTTTCCGAAACGCCTTTGGCACGAGCGGTGCGCACATAGTCTTGACCAATCTCGTCAAGGAAGAAACTTCGGTAAAGCCGCGTTTGCGGCGCCAGACTGACCAGCACCGCCAGAAAAACCGGCAAAGGTGCATAAATTGCCAAGTTGGTCCAAACGCTGTTGCTCCAGCCCTGCACAGGAAACCAGCCCAACACAAAACCAAATAAAAATTGACCTACGATGATGTAGACCAAAAAACTGATCGACAGCGCAACCGTGCTGATGATCATGATGGCCCTGTCCGTCAAACTACCGCGTACATAAGCCACAGCCAAGCCTGCAGCAATGGCCAGCACCACTTCGAGAACCAAAATTGGGACCATGATGGTCAATGTGGCCGGCAAACGCGAGGCAAAGATGTCGGAGACAGCTTCGTTGGTGCTCCAACTTTTACCCCAGTTGAAACTGAAAATTTGCTGCACAAAGACCCACAGTTGCTCCCACACCGATTTGTCCAGCCCCAGTTGCGCGCGCAGCGAAGCAATGCGCTCAGGCGAGGCTTTCAGACCTGCCATGATCTCAACCGGGTCTCCGCCAAAGAACTTGAACAAGAAAAAAATCAGCAAAATGACCCCCAGCAGCGTGGGAACCATCTGCCAAACGCGACGCAGGATGTAGGGAAACATAGTTTGTTTATCTGGGGAAAATGCCAATGAATATACTAACCGCTGCGATTATGCTTGGAACAATAACAAACGGAACTGGTGTTTCTAACTATGAAGTTTCAATTTCTGCGCTTTTTCTGTCTGACGGGCCTGCTTTTTTGGGGCATCGGCAACTCGTCGGCCCAAACCAAACCACCCGAAAAAGTGTTGCGCTACGCTTTCGAGGTGGCCGAGACTGGCTTTGACCCAGCCCAGCTTTCCGATGCTTACTCACGCATCGCCACGGAGAACATGTTTGATGCGCTGTACACCTACGACTATTTGGCGCGACCTGCCAAGGTCAAGCCCAATGTAGCGGTGGCCATGCCAGTTATCAGCGCGGATTTTCGCACCTACACCATTCAGATCAAGCCCGGTATTTATTTTGCGGATGACGCGGCCTTTGGCGGTAAAAAACGCGAGCTGACGGCCCACGATTTTGCCTACACCTACAAACGCATCTTTGACCCCAAAACCAAAAGTCAACTCTTCAGTGATTTGGAAGAAGAAAAGCTCGTTGGCATGCAAGAGCTGCGGCGAGAGTCCGAAAAACCAGGCGCCCACTTCAATTACGAAAAGGAAGTTGAAGGCATTCGTGCGCTAGACCGTTACACCATTCAATTTAAATTGGAAGAACCCAGACCGCGCTTCATTTACACGCTGTCAGACTCAGGCTCCTTTGGCGCTGTGGCGCGCGAAGTGGTTGAGAAATATGGCGACAAAATCATGGAGCATCCAGTCGGCACCGGCCCCTTCATGCTGGACAAATGGGTGCGCTCTTCGAAGATGACTTTTGTGCGCAACCCCAATTTTCGCGAAGCCTATTACGAGGCTGAACCACCCGAGAACGATGCGCGTTCGCAAGAAATTTATCGTCAGATGAAAGGCAAGCGGATCCCCTTGGTTGACCGCGTTGAAATTTCGATCATCGAAGAAATTCAGCCGCGCTGGCTGTCTTTCTTGAGCAATGATTACGATTTCCTGATGTACCTGCCGGCTGCCTTTTCTTTCCAGGCCATACCCAATAGCCGCGTGGCACCCAATCTGGCCAAGAAAGGCATCACGATGGAGCGCGTGGCTGCGCCCGATGTCACCGTGACTTACTTCAACATGGAAGACCCCATTGTGGGCGGCTACACGCCCGAGAAGGTGGCGCTTCGCCGGGCCATTGCTCTTGGCTATAACTCGGAAGAAGAAATTCGTTTGCCACGGCGCAACCAAGCCATTCCTGCACAAGGCCCGATGCAGCCCACCACTTATGGCTACGACCCCAAATTCAAAACCGAAATGAGCGATTTCAACCGCGCACGCGCTGCGGCCCTGCTGGACATGTACGGCTTCGTAGATCGCAATGGCGACGGCTGGCGCGATATGCCGGATGGCAAACCCCTGATCTTGCAATACTCCACCACGCCCAGTGCCGCTGACCGGGAGCTCAATCAAATTTGGAAAAAGAACATGGATGCGCTCGGCATCAAAATGGAGTTCAAATTAGGGAAATGGCCTGAGCATCTCAAGGCCGCGCGCGCTGGCAAACTGATGATGTGGGGCCTGGGCTATGGCGCATCCAGTCCGGACGGCTCAGGCGCCTTGGGCTTGGCCTTTGGACCGAGCAAGGGCGAGGGCAATTTGGCGCGCTTTGAAAATGCCGAGTTCGATCGACTGTTTCAAAAGCAGCAGTTGATGGCGGACGGCCCTGAACGCCTGGCCATCATGCAGCAACTGGTCAAAATCATGGTGGCTTACATGCCCTATAAATTTTCCACGCACCGCATCCGCACGGACCTGATGCAGCCTTGGTTAATTGGCTATCGCCGCCATCCAACGTCCAGAGGTTTTTGGCGCTATGTCGACATTGACACCAGCAAATTGCCAAACTGAAGTTCCTGCCACACGCCCTGTCAAGTCGCACCCCCGAAGGACACCATGAAGTTCATCCATTCCCCATACCTGTCAACCCTGTTGCTTCTGGGTGCATATGGCATGAACGCTGCTGCGGCAAGCGTGCCTGCGGGGGTGCAGTTGCACCCTTCACAGACCCTGATTCGCAACAACGGCTCAGAGCCCGAAACGCTAGACCCGGCACTGGCCGAGTCGGTCGGCGCCAACAACCTGACACGCGACCTCTTTGAAAGCCTGACCGCCGGTGACGCCGATGGCAAAACTGTGCCCGGCGTGGCCCAGAGCTGGAAGCAGGTTGACGCCACAACCTGGGTTTTCAAATTGCGCAGCAACGCCAAATGGTCCAACGGTGACCCTGTCACCGCTGAGGACTTCGTCTTCGGGATGCGCCGTTTTCTAGATCCCAAAACAGCTTCGACCTATGCCGCAACCTTTGGGATTTTTTTGAGCAATGGCATGGCTGTGGTCAAAGGCAGCAAGCCGGCGTCTGAGCTTGGCGTGAAGGCCATTGACAAAACCACACTGGAGATCAAAACCGCATTTCCCGTGACTTTTTTGCCTGAGCTGATGAGCAACAACAACCTGGGCCCCGTGCATCGCGGCGCGCTAGAAAAACATGGGAAAAATTGGACCAAGCCAGGCAATCTGGTCTCCAACGGCGCCTTTGTGCTCAAAGAGTGGCAGGTCAACAACCGGTTGGTGATTGAGAAAAATCCGCAGTACTGGGACGCCACCAACGTGCAACTGACGCGCGTGACTTACCTGCCGATTGAAGACGGCCATGCAGACATCAAGCTGTATGAATCCGGTGAAAACGAATGGGTCTACCAATTGCCGCCTGGCACTTATGAAAAGTACAAACAACAGTACCCCAAAGAAATTCGCAACTCACCCATGATCGGCCTGCGCTATTACTCTTACCAAACGCAAGACCCGGTGTTCAAAGACTTGCGTGTGCGAAAGGCTTTGTCGATGGTGATCGACCGCGACATCTTGGCCCAACGCGTGACAGCCGATGGCCAAGCACCGGCCTACAGCGCGATGGTCGCAGGCACCCAGGGCGCCGATGTCACCCCCTACGAGTGGGCCACCTGGCCCATGGACAAACGTGTGGCCGAGGCTAAAAATTTGTTGCAGCAAGCGGGCGTGAAACCAGGAACAAAATTTTCTTTTTCCTACAACACCAGCGAATACCACAAAAAAATGGCGGTGTTCGCCGCCTCTGAATGGAAAACCAAATTGGGCCTGAACATCGAGACCGAAAGCATGGAGTTCAAGGTATTGCTTAAAAAACGCCACGAAGGCAGCTTCCAAATGGCGCGCAACGGTTGGTTGGCTGACTACAACGACGCCACCACCTTCTTGGCACTCATTCGTTGCGACTCCGATCAAAACAACAACTTCAACTGCAATCGGCAAGCCGAGGAATTGATTCAACAAGGCTCACTGAACACCGATCCGGCCAAGCGCCGCGCACTGCTGACACAAGCCTCCAAAATGATCATGGAGGACTACCCCATCATTCCGCTGCTGCAGTATTCACTGCCGCGTTTGGTCAAGTCCTATGTGGGAGGCTACTCACTGAACAATGCAATGGACCGTTTCCGCTCTAAAGACCTCTACATCATCAAGCACTGAACTCGGCGCCATGTGGTCTTACACCTTGCGCCGTTTGCTGGCGGCGATTCCCACCATGCTGATGGTGATCACTGTGTGTTATTTGCTATTGCACCTGACCCCTGGTGGCCCCTTTGACAGCGAGCGCAAAGTCTCTGCGGCAGTGCTGGCCAACCTTCAAGCCAAGTACCACTTAGACCAACCGCTGTGGCAACAGTACTTGTTGTACCTGCAAAGCTTGCTGCAAGGCGACTTGGGCGCGTCTTTTCGTTACGCCGATTGGTCCGTCAACGATCTGGTGGCCAGCGCGCTGCCGGTCTCGGCCATCATTGGCGGCGGCTCGCTGGTCCTGTCGCTGTTGATTGGTGTGAGCTTGGGCATTACCGCGGCGCTGCGCCAAAACAGCATTGTTGACTACCTCGTGATGCTGCTGGGCAACATTGGCAGCGCTGTTCCCAGCTTTGTGCTGGGCCCGGTGCTGATCATCATTTTTGCAATTGTTCTGCAGTGGTTGCCTGCAGGCGGTTGGCATGATTTCGAATTGCGCTTCATGGTCTTGCCCATGGCCTTGCTGACCTTCATCAACGTGGCCACGATTGGCCGTGTGATGCGCGGCAGCCTGCTCGAAGTGATGCACAGCAACTTCATTCGCACCGCCCGTGCCAAGGGCTTGTCGACACGTGTGGTGGTGCTGCGCCACGCCCTCAAGCCAGCGCTCTTGCCCGTCGTGTCTTTGCTGGGGCCCCTGGCCATCACGTCGATCACATCGGCGCTGGTAACAGAGACTGTTTTTTCATTGCCAGGTCTTGGCAAGCTGATTGTCAATGGTGCGGGCAACCGCGACTACACCTTGGTGTTAGGCCTGGTGGTGCTGGTCACTGTGCTGACAGTCAGCTTGAACCTCTTGGTGGACTTGGCCTACGCATGGCTCGACCCCAAAATTCGTTATTGACCCAGGCCCTATGCTGACACCTCCAGAGATCGATGGCTTGGTTCAGGGCCGCAGTTTATGGAGCGACGCGCGCGTGCGCTTTGCGCGCAACAAGGCAGCGCTTGTGAGCCTGCTGCTACTGGCCTTGATTGGTTTGACCTGCGTGATCGGCCCATGGCTGCTGCCCTACGCCTTTGACAGTGCAGACTGGAACGCCATGAGCACCCCGCCCAGTTGGCAAAATGCGCACTTCTGGGGCACCGATGATGCGGGGCGCGACCTGCTGGTGCGCTGCCTGATCGGCGGTCGGGTCTCGCTCACGGTGGGGCTCTTGGCCACACTGTCCTCGGTCACGCTGGGCATTGTGTGGGGCGCCACTGCAGGCTTTATGGGCGGCAAGATCGACGCGTTCATGATGCGCGTGGTGGACATGATGTACGCCATTCCCTACTTGCTGATTGCCATTTTGTTGATCACCATTTTGGGCCGCGAGTTTTATCTGGTGGTGTTCACCATCACCGTTTTTTCCTGGATGGACATGGCGCGCGTGGTGCGCGGCCAGACCTTGTCGCTGCGCTCGATGGAGTATGTTGAAGCGGCCCGTGCCATGGGGGTTTCGAACACACGCATCATTTTTCGGCACATCGTTCCCAACCTTTTGGGCGTGGTGGTGATCTACACCACCGTGACGGTGCCTGGCGTGATCTTGACCGAGTCTGTGCTGTCGTTTCTGGGCCTGGGCATCCAAGAGCCCATGACCAGTTGGGGGGTGTTGATTCACGACGGTGCCAATGCCATGGAAGTCACGCCTTGGATCTTGTTGTTTCCTGCGGGCTTGCTGTGCATCACGCTGTATTGCTTTAACTTCATTGGCGACGGGCTGCGCGACGCGCTGGACCCCAAGGAGCGCTAAGACCATGGCACTTTTAGAAGTCCGCAATCTGAACGTGCAGTTCAAAACACTGGACGGCGTGGTCACTGCGGTCAACGGCCTGAGCTTTGATCTCGAGCGCGGGCAGACCTTGGGCATCGTGGGTGAAAGTGGATCCGGCAAGAGCCAAACCGTGCTGGCCATGATGGGTTTGCTGGCCAGCAATGGCTCGGCCACTGGCCAAGCACTGTTGGAGGGCCAAGACCTTTTGAGACTGCCCCCTAAGGCGCTTAACAGCATTCGCGGCAACCGCGTGGCCATGATTTTTCAAGACCCTATGACATCGCTCAACCCCTACCTGACGGTGGAGCGGCAAATGACCGAAGTGCTGGAATTGCACAAAGGCATGACGCGCAGGCAGGCGCGCGTGCGCGCAGTGCAAGCCCTGGATGCGGTCAAGATTCCAGATGCTGCACGCCGCCTTGCCATGTACCCCCACGAGTTTTCGGGGGGCATGCGCCAGCGCGTCATGATCGCCATGGCGCTTTTGTGCGAGCCCGATGTGCTCATTGCCGATGAGCCCACCACCGCCTTGGACGTGACGGTGCAAGCCCAGATACTGGCGCTGCTGCGCGAGCTGCAGCGCGAGCACGGCACCGCCATCGTGATGATCACGCACGACCTGGGCGTGGTGGCCGGTCTGTGCGACCAGGTCATGGTGCTGTACGGCGGGCGCGTCATGGAGCAAGCCAGCGCTGAGTCGATCTTCTACCAGCCCACCCACCCCTACACGGTGGGCCTGCTGGGCGCCCTGCCGCGCATAGGCAACGACAACCCAAGCCTCTTGGCCATACCGGGTGCGCCGCCCGACATGGCACGCCTGCCATCAGGCTGCCCCTTCAACGAGCGCTGCCAATGGCGTGAACCCCAGTGCGTGAGCCAGCGCCCCGCCCTGACCGCCCTGCCTGAAAAGCCCGATGTATGGCGCGCCTGCCACAAAAGCGCCGCTCAAATTCAGCCACTCAAGCCAAGCCCAGCGCCATGACTGACCGCACGCCCCTATTGTCAGTTCGTGATCTGCAGGTCCACTTCAAGGTGGCCAGCGATTCGCCCTGGCCATGGGCCAAGCCCCAGTTGCTCAAAGCGGTTGACGGCTTGTCGTTTGATGTTTTCCCAGGCGAGACCTTGGGCATTGTTGGCGAGTCGGGTTGCGGTAAATCGACGCTGGCCCGGGCTATGCTCAACCTCATTCCCGCAACCGCAGGCAGCATCATTTGGCAGGGTCAGGAAATGCGCGGCGCCGGTGCGCCTGAATGGCACGCTTTGCGCAAAAGCGTGCAGATGATCTTTCAAGACCCTCTGGCCTGCCTCGATCCGCGCATGACAGTTGGCCAAATCATTGCGCAGCCCCTGCACACACACCTGCCGCAGCTGCCTGCGCAAGAGGTGATGCAGCGCGTGCGCGCCATGATGCAAAAGGTGGGCCTGACAACGCAGCAGATCAACCGCTACCCGCATGAATTCTCAGGGGGCCAGTGCCAACGCATTGGTATTGCCAGGGCCTTGGTGCTCGAGCCAAAGTTGGTGATCTGCGATGAACCGGTCTCGGCGCTGGATGTGTCGATTCAGGCGCAAATCATCAACCTCCTCATGGCGCTACAAGCCCAGATGGGCTTGGCATTGGTCTTCATTGCGCACGACCTGGCGGTGGTGCGCCACATCAGCCAACGCGTGATGGTGATGTACCTGGGGCGCGCCATGGAGTTGGCCAGCAAACAAGCTCTTTACCAAGCTCCGCAGCACCCTTATACACAAGCCTTGCTCAGCGCCATTCCAAGCCCTGACCCAAGGCGCGAGCGCCACAAAAAACTGCAACTGCTGCAGGGCGAATTGCCCTCACCCATCCACCCACCTTCGGGCTGCATTTTTCGCACGCGTTGCCCTCAAGCAATTGCTGCCTGCGCTGAGCAAAAGCCAGAGATTCGAAGTTTGAGCAGTGGCGCGCAAGTAGCTTGTGATTTGATTTGAATCGGTATAAAAAAAGGACCGCCGAAGCGGTCCTTTTAACTCCTGGCAAAGCTTGCTGATCAGAACTCGTAACGAGTTGTGAGGCGAACTGAGCGAGGTGATTGGTACGAAGTTGGCAAGCCATAGTTCAAGCTGACACGACCTGGCATATCGACTGTGGTAGTCGCACGGCTGTAGTCGTTGATCTCATTGAGCTCAGTTGCTTGCTGCGTATTCAACACATTGAAGATGCCCACTTGGAACGTCAAGGTGTTGGCACCCATTTTCTTGGTGTAAGAAGCTTGCATGTCAATGGTGTGGTTCCAAGGAGAGCGACCTTGGTCTCCGCGTTGACCCAAAACAGTTTGACCTGCCGAGTTCAAGTAGTAGTAAGTTGATGCGGATGTGTACTGAGAAGCATCACCAGGGGTGTCACTTGGAACAAAACCAATTCGGCTCAAAGGACGACCCGAGGTGGAGTTCAAATTCATACCAACACGAATTTCGTCAGTGACAGCCATCACACCGTAGAGTTTGATCTGGTGCTTGCGGTCATTTGGCAAATAGCCGTTTGCACCATGAGAAAACGTACCGAAGTCAAAGTCTTGGCTAACACCAGCGTCTTCTTGGTCGATGGTGGAGTTCACATAACCTTCAGCTGTACCCTTGCTGCGAGAGAAGGTGTAGGAAGCAGAACCGCCCCACTTGCCGTCCCAAGCTTTGTCCAAAGTGAACTCCAGTGCATCGTACTTGCGGGTGTAAAGCGCCAAGCCGGTTGCCGCAGCAGGAATTGTTACTGGCTTGAGAACGCCGTCGTTCAACACATCCATGTTCAATGTCACATCACGACCTGGGTTGACAATTTGGCAACCTGCCATGGTGTGGTAATCAAAATTGGGGTACCCGTTGGCCACAGCCCAAGCGCCAACTGAGGCGGGATCACACCAGTCATCCATACCGTTTTGAATTTTGCGGTGTGTGTACTTGGTTCCGAAAGTCCAGCCTTTGGCAATGGCTTTTTGGAAGCCCAAAATGAACTCGTCTTGCGACATGGGTTGCAAATTGGTGTCCGCAATGGTGGCAGGAATCGCGAGTGAGCCGTCACCACCAATGATGTTGGTAGGCCCAATCTTGACCAGGTTCAAAGGCTTGGCAGTGACTGGGTCACGACCTGTGAAGGTGAAAAACTGCTGCGTGTACAACTCGCCACGTGTTGCGCGAATGTTGGTGTTCGATGCAACAGGAATGTAGTATCGACCTGCATTGCCGTAGACCTTCAAAGAAGAGTCGCCGTTCACGTTCCAAGATGCGCCCAAACGCGGTGCCAAGAGGTTGTCTTTCTTGACAAAGCTCTCGCCGTCGCCGTTCATGTTGTTAAACGATTCCCAGCGCAAGCCGCCATACAACAAAACGTCCTTTTGAATGCGCCAGCTGTCTTCCAAGTAATGCGCTGTGTTGTCAACCGCATACACGCCGCTGGTGGCACTTCTCTCACGCAAACGTGTGTAAACCGTTCCGGAAGGAACCACAACACCATTCACGTTGCCTGTTGAAACGAGGTCGCGGAAATACTGGCCGCCACTGAAGCTGGAGCCGCCAGCCTCTGCAGAGTTGAATCTTTGGTTGTCAATACCAGAACGGATCGTGTGCTTGCCAATGGTGTAGTCCACATCGAAGCGGAAGGCTTTGCGCACGTCGCTGTCTGTAGCAGGTGCGTTGGGGTCGCGGCCTGGCAAGCCAGGGAAGGGCTCGTTCCAGCAACCTGCATAGGTTGTCCCTGGAAGCACATACACGGTGGGGCATGCGGCACCTGCCGTGCGATCGCCACTGGTCAAAGGCGTTTGGTATTTCACTTCACCGACCAAGGCCGAGACTGTCAAGTCGTCTGTCAGGTAGCCTGTGTACTTGCCGATCTTGACTTCGCCGCCCTCTGTCTGCTTGCTCAGCCTAGGAACGCCGTCATGGGTCGTGCTGTAAGCAGCCAAATTGGTATAGTCGGCAATCGTGTATTCCTTTTGATTGGAAATTGATGTCAACTCAAAACGATGTTGCTCATTTGGCACCACGTCAATTTTCAAAATTCCGTTAGGCCGGCTTGATTTGACGTGGGTGCTCTGATTGTTCCCAAAAGTGTCAGACGTGTTGTTAACACCTTCAGCCAAAGCAAAGATGAACAATTTATCTTTGACGATGGGGCCGCCAGCGTAAAGGTTGGTGCTCAAATTTTGGCGCTTATTGGCTTCGCCGAACATCCAATAAGTTCCAGCATCTTCGACTTCATTGCCTTTGACGTTCTTGCCTTTGGATCGCAGGGCCGATGGCTCGTAATACACCGAGGCGCCGCCCTTCCACTCGTTGGTACCACGCTTGGTGGCCAAGCTGATCACGCCGCCCAATGAACGGCCGTATTCCACGCCATAGCCACCGGTCTTGATTTGTTGCTCTGCCACCGCATCAAATGGGAGGTTGGCGTAGGACAAGAAGTTACGAATGTTGGTAACGTCAAAACCATTGATGTAGTAGCCGTTTTCCGCAACCGATGCACCGCCGAATGAGGGAATGCCACCAGCGCCCAAGCCTGCGTCACCTTTGACAACACCGGGGGCGAGCAATGCAACTGCATTGATGTCACGCACCACGGGCAAATTGCGCAACTGCTCTTGGGTGAAAACTGTGTTGGACTCGACGCTTGACACGTCAATGGCCGAGCGGCCGCGGCTGGCCGTGACCTC
>CAIQBO010000007.1 GCA_903870145.1 uncultured Burkholderiales bacterium
AGATGGTGATGCCTGGGGACAACGTCTCGATCACTGTGAAGCTGATCAACCCGATTGCCATGGAAGAAGGTCTGCGCTTTGCGATTCGCGAAGGCGGCCGCACGGTTGGCGCTGGCGTTGTTGCCAAGATCCTGGCGTAAGAATTTACGCTGAAGGGGTATAGCTCAATTGGCAGAGCGTCGGTCTCCAAAACCGAAGGTTGTAGGTTCGATTCCTACTGCCCCTGCCACCTGAAAGGGTGGACAAAAAGCCCGCCACAACCTGGCGGGCTTCGGTGTCTCAAAGACAAGTGTTTTACCAGGCTCAAAAAGGTCCAAAAGCCAATATGGCAAGTACTGAAGTTCAAACCGTAGGTTCAACCGCTGACAAGCTCAAGCTGGCAGCGGCTGTTGCCGTGGGCCTGGCCGCGCTGGTGGCGTTTTACATGCTCTCCAAGCAAGGCGCGTTGGCGCAGTGGGGCGCTTTGTTGGCGGGCCTGGCATTGGCCGTTGTGGTTTTTCTAACCTCCGACACCGGCAAGCAGTTTGTTGCGTTCGGCCAAGACGCTGTTCGCGAAGTTAAAAAAGTCGTGTGGCCGGAGCGCAAAGAAGCCATGCAAGTCACGGCCTATGTGTTCGTGTTTGTGTTTGTGATGGCACTGTTTTTGTGGTTGACCGACAAGACACTCGAGTGGGTTTTTTACGATCTGATACTGGGGTGGAAAAAGTAATGACTGACGCCGTTGAAAACGCACCAAAAGCTGGCGAATCCACCAATCCGGATTTGAAGTGGTATGTGGTCCATGCTTATTCGGGCATGGAAAAAGCTGTGGAGCGCAACATCATTGAGCGCATCCAGCGCGCTGAAATGCAAAATAAGTTTGGCCGAATTTTGGTGCCTACTGAAGAAGTGGTTGAAATCAAAAATGGCCAAAAACGAACCACAGAGCGCAAATTTTTTCCAGGCTACGTGCTGGTTGAAATGGTCATGGACGACGAGACTTGGCATTTGGTCAAGCACACCAACAAAGTCACGGGCTTTGTCGGCGGCGCCAAGAACCGCCCAGCACCTATTTCTGAAGACGACGTGCGAAAAATTGTCAACCAAATGCAAGAAGGCACTGAAAAACCCCGCCACAAGGTGGAATTCGAGGTGGGCGAGTACATCCGCGTCAAAGAAGGCCCGTTCACGGACTTCAATGGCACGGTGGAAGAAGTCAATTACGACAAAAATAAAATGCGCGTGTCCGTCACGATCTTTGGTCGCTCGACACCCGTGGAATTGGAATTTGGCCAGGTAGAGAAAACCTGACAACTGATTAAATGGGCGTCATCCGACTCGATGCCCATCGATAGCAAAGAAGAAAGAGTCGTTAATTTGGGGAGCTTGTGGCCTGAACACCCGAGCGTTTGCACCCACTAGGAGTTCATCATGGCGAAAAAAATCGTCGGCTTCGTCAAGCTGCAAGTGCCAGCTGGCAAGGCCAACCCATCACCCCCGATTGGCCCTGCTTTGGGTCAGCGCGGTTTGAACATCATGGAGTTTTGCAAGGCGTTCAACGCCCAGACACAAGGCGTTGAGCCCGGTCTGCCATTGCCCGTGGTGATCACAGCCTATGCTGATAAGAGCTTTACCTTCATCATCAAGACGCCACCGGCGACCACCTTGATCAAAAAGGCCATCAAGCTGGAAAAAGGCTCAGCACGCCCCCATACCGACAAGGTTGGCAAGATCACGCGCGCTCAGCTTGAAGACATTGCCAAGGCCAAAATGAAAGACATGACCGCTGCCGATTTGGACGCAGCAGTGCGCACCATTGCGGGTTCTGCCCGCTCCATGGGCGTGAATGTGGAGGGCGTGTAAATGTCCAATTTAACTAAAAAACAAAAAGCCAACGCCGGCAAAGTCAACGCTGACAAACTCTACGCATTGGCTGACGCTTTGGCTTTGGTCAAAGAGTGCGCCACTGCCAAGTTTGACGAGTCCATTGACGTGGCCGTTCAGCTGGGCATTGATGCTAAAAAATCAGACCAAGTGGTGCGCGGCGCCGTGGTGCTGCCCAATGGCACAGGCAAGATCAAACGCGTTGCTGTGTTTGCACAAGGCGCCAAGGCTGACGAAGCCCGTGCTGCGGGTGCGGACGTGGTCGGCATGGACGATTTGGCAGCCCAAGTCAAAGCTGGCGATATGCCTTTTGACGTGGTCATTGCAGCGCCTGACGCCATGCGCGTGGTCGGCACTTTGGGTCAGATTTTGGGCCCACGCGGCTTGATGCCTAACCCCAAGGTTGGCACTGTGACTGCGGACGTGGCCACGGCCGTTAAAAACGCCAAAGCCGGTCAAGTGCAGTTCCGCGTTGACAAAGCCGGTATCGTGCACGGCACCATTGGCTTGCGCTCGTTTGAGACCGCGAAGTTGCAAGGCAACTTGGCAGCCCTCATTGAGGCCTTGATCAAATCCAAGCCTGCAACCAGCAAAGGTATTTACCTGCGCAAGGTGGCGGTGTCTTCAACCATGGGTGTGGGCGTTCGCGTCGACACACAAACCCTCACGTCTTGAGCGTGAAAAATTTGCGTTGCAGGCCTTGGCCTGCTGCGCGAGTGTGGTGGGCTGATACCCGATCGCAAGAAAAAGTATCAGGCCATCCAAGACCGTTGGCGTGCAGGCAACTGCACTTAATCGTGAAAGCCAACGCAGATGGCGATCCCGCTGCAGATGGACAAAATCCTGAACAGTTGATCGCTGAAATAAGGCGTGCTTAAGGGCCCTGGGGCCCGAACAGCACATTTAAAAGGAGTAGACCTTGAGTCTTAATCGCAGTGAGAAAGAAGCGGTCATTGCCGAAGTGACCCAGCTCGCCGCACAAGCTCAAACGCTGGTGATGGCGGAGTACCGCGGCATCGCGGTCGCTGACATGACCAAACTGCGTTCTGAAGCCCGCAAGCAAGGCGTGAACCTGAGCGTGTTGAAAAACACCTTGGCTCGCCGTGCCGTGGCTGGAACCTCGTTTGAAGTGGTGGCGAACCAGATGACCGGCCCGTTGATCTATGGCTTTTCTGTAGATGCTGTTGCAGCTGCCAAAGTGGTGGCTGACTTCGCGAAAACCAACGACAAGTTGGTCATTCGCGGTGGCGCCATCTCCGGCAAAGTCTTGGACGTCAATGGTGTTAAGCAGCTCTCCGTCATCCCTTCGAAAGAAGTGTTGTTGGCGCAGTTGTGCGGATTGCTGATGTCCCCGATCTCCCGCGCCGCAGTGGTGCTGGGTGCTTTGGCGGCCCAAAAAAGCGAAGCGGCTGCCGCTTAAAGCGCAGCCCTTTTATAAACAATTGTTAGGAAATTAAAAATGGCATTTGACAAAGACACATTTCTGACCGCGCTTGACAGCATGACGGTCCTCGAACTCAACGAACTGGTGAAAGCCATCGAAGAGAAATTTGGCGTCAGCGCCGCAGCCATGGCTGCGCCTGCTGGTGCTGGCGGCGGCGCTGCTGCTGCTGTGGCTGAAGAGCAGACTGAATTCAACGTCATGTTGCTCGAAACTGGCGCGAACAAAGTCTCTGTGATTAAAGCGGTGCGTGAGATCACGGGCCTTGGCTTGAAAGAAGCCAAAGACCTGGTCGACGGCGCGCCTAAAGCGGTCAAAGAAGGCATCTCCAAAGCCGATGCTGACGCTGCTAAGAAAAAGCTGGAAGAAGCTGGCGCCAAGGTCGAACTCAAGTAATTCGACTTTTGTCCAAGGCTGGAGTGCTTGTCAAGGGCCTCCAGCCTTTGGTGCTTACAGAGCACAGCCAAAAAAGCATCTTTTGAAGTTTCTTTTTTGAGTGTTCTCTGACCCGACTGCAGAGATCGCCTTGGTTCGGGCTGCGTGCAATGCGCAGCCGTCCGCCAACGCTGGTAGAGGCCAGCGGCCAAGCCCGTCGTGTGAACCCTGAAAAAGTTCACGCGGCACACAGTTGCTGAAAGATCAAGCCCGGAGATTTCATGGCCTATTCATTTACCGAACGCAAGCGTATTCGCAAAAGTTTCGGCAGCCGCGAAAGCGTGCTCGAAGTACCTTACTTGCTGCAAATGCAAAAAGACGCGTACACGTCATTTTTACAAGCAGGTGTGGTGTCCAACAAACGTGCACACGAAGGCCTGCAAGCGGCTTTCGAATCGGCTTTCCCGATCGTCTCGCACAATGGTTTTGTTGAGATGAAATATCTCGAATACAACTTGGCCAAGCCCGCATTTGATGTGCGTGAATGCCAAACACGTGGATTGACATTTGCATCTGCTGTGCGCGCACGCGTGCAGTTGATCATCTATGACCGCGAGTCTTCAACTTCGCAGTCCAAAGTGGTCAAAGAAGTCAAAGAGCAAGAGGTCTACATGGGCGAAGTGCCTTTGATGACCGACAAAGGCTCCTTCATCATCAATGGCACTGAGCGCGTGATCGTGTCTCAGTTGCACCGCTCGCCGGGTGTGTTCTTTGAACACGACAAGGGCAAGACACACAGCTCAGGCAAATTGCTGTTCTCGGCGCGGATCATCCCGTACCGCGGCTCTTGGCTTGACTTTGAGTTTGACCCCAAAGATTTGCTGTATTTCCGAGTTGACCGCCGCCGCAAAATGCCGGTCACGATTTTGCTCAAAGCCATTGGCTTGAACCCTGAATCGATTTTGGCTAACTTCTTTGTGAACGACAACTTCCACTTGATGGACAGTGGCGCGCAAATGGAATTTGTGGCCGAGCGCCTGCGCGGCGAAGTCGCCCGTTTTGACATCACCGACAAGTCTGGCAAAGTCGTGGTGGCCAAAGACAAGCGCATCACCGTGCGTCACACCCGTGAGCTCGAGCAAACAGCTACAACACGCATCAGCGTGCCTGAAGACTTCTTGGTCGGCCGTGTGGTGGCGCGCAACATTGTGGACGCCGAAACAGGCGAGATCATTGCCAAGGCCAACGAAGAGTTGACTGAAGTGTTGCTGAAAAAACTGCGCGCTTCTGGCGTGCAAGATTTGCAGTGCATCTACACCAATGAGCTGGACCAAGGCGCTTACATTTCGCAAACCTTGCGCGTCGATGAGACGGTGGACGAGTTCGCTGCGCGAGTGGCGATCTACCGCATGATGCGCCCTGGCGAGCCGCCTACTGAAGATGCAGTGCAGGCTTTGTTCCAGCGCTTGTTCTACAACCCTGACACTTATGACCTCTCACGCGTGGGCCGCATGAAGTTCAACGCCCGAGTGGGCCGCGACGAATCCACCGGCCCCATGGTGCTGGCCAACGAGGACATCTTGGCCGTGGTCAAGATCTTGGTGGACTTGCGCAATGGCCGCGGTGAAGTTGACGACATCGACCACTTGGGCAACCGCCGCGTGCGCTGCGTGGGTGAGTTGGCCGAGAACCAATACCGCACAGGTTTGGCGCGGATTGAAAAAGCCGTGAAAGAGCGTTTGGGTCAAGCCGAGCAAGAGCCATTGATGCCGCACGACTTGATCAATTCCAAGCCCATCTCGGCGGCTTTGAAAGAGTTCTTTGGTGCTTCGCAGTTGTCGCAGTTCATGGACCAGACCAACCCCTTGGCCGAGATCACGCACAAGCGCCGTGTCTCCGCCTTAGGCCCAGGCGGTTTGACGCGTGAGCGTGCAGGCTTTGAAGTGCGCGACGTGCACGTCACCCATTACGGCCGTGTGTGCCCAATTGAAACGCCTGAAGGCCCCAACATCGGTTTGATCAATTCGCTGGCTTTGTACGCGCGACTGAACGAATACGGGTTCATTGAAACGCCTTATCGCCGCGTGAACAATGCCAAGGTCACGATGGAGATTGACTACTTGTCAGCCATCGAAGAGGCCAAGTATGTGATTGCGCAGGCCAACGCCACGCTGGACAAAGACGGCCGTTTGACGGACGGTTTGGTCTCTGCACGTGAAAAAGGCGAATCGATTTTGTGCGGCGCCGATCGCATCCAGTACATGGACGTCTCGCCAGCGCAGATCGTCTCGGTGGCCGCTTCGCTGGTTCCTTTCTTGGAGCACGATGATGCCAACCGCGCTTTGATGGGCGCGAACATGTCGCGTCAAGCGGTGCCTGTGCTGCGCGCAGAAAAACCATTGGTGGGCACGGGCATCGAGCGCGTTGCTGCGGTTGACTCGGGCACTGTGGTGACGGCCACCCGGGGCGGCGTGGTGGACTACATCGATGCCACCCGCATCGTGATCCGCGTCAACGACAACGAAACCCAAGCCGGCGAAGTGGGCGTGGACATTTACAACCTGATCAAATACCAACGCTCTAACCAAAACACCAACATTCACCAGCGCCCGATCGTCAAGCGCGGTGACAAGTTGGCCAAAGGTGATGTGATTGCCGACGGTGCATCGACTGACTTGGGCGAGATCGCCATCGGCCAGAACATGCTGATCGCTTTCATGCCTTGGAACGGTTACAACTTCGAAGACTCGATCTTGATCTCGGAGCGCGTGGTCTCTGAAGACCGCTACACCTCGATCCACATTGAAGAGTTGGTGGTGATGGCACGCGATACCAAACTGGGCGCTGAAGAGATCACACGTGACATTCCCAATTTGTCAGAGCAGCAATTGGGCCGCTTGGACGAGTCGGGCATTATTTACGTTGGTGCTGAAGTCCAACCTGGCGATGTGCTGGCAGGCAAAGTCACACCCAAAGGCGAGACCACCCTCACGCCCGAAGAGAAACTGCTGCGCGCGATTTTTGGTGAAAAAGCCAGCGACGTGAAAGACACTTCTTTGCGCGTGGACCAAGGCTCGCAAGGCACTGTGATCGACGTGCAAGTGTTCACCCGCGAAGGCATTGTGCGTGACAAGCGCGCGCAGCAAATCATTGACGACGAACTCAAACGTTTCCGTCTGGATTTGAATGACCAGTTGCGCATTGTGGAAGCCGATGCGTTTGACCGTATCGAAAAACTGTTGGTCGGCAAAGCCGCCAATGGTGGCCCACAAAAATTGGCCAAAGGCAGCAAAATCACCAAGGAGTATTTGGAATCGGTGGAAAAATTCCACTGGTTTGACATTCGCCCCGCTGATGAAGATGTGGCCGGTCAACTCGAGTCGATCAAAAACTCTCTGGAGCAAACCCGTCACAGCTTTGACTTGGCGTTTGAAGAAAAGCGCAAGAAGCTCACGCAAGGCGACGAGTTGCCAGCAGGCGTTTTGAAAATGGTCAAGGTCTACTTGGCTGTCAAGCGCCGCTTGCAGCCGGGTGACAAGATGGCTGGGCGTCATGGCAACAAAGGTGTGGTCTCCAAAATCGTGCCGGTTGAAGACATGCCTTACATGGCTGACGGCACGCCCGCGGACATCGTGCTCAACCCCTTGGGCGTGCCATCGCGCATGAACGTGGGCCAGGTGCTGGAAGTGCATTTAGGTTGGGCTGCCAAAGGCATTGGCCACCGCATTGGTGACATGCTGCAAGAGCAAGCCCGCGCAGCAGAGTTCCGCACCTTGTTTGAAGAGCTCTACAACGGCATGGGCCGTAAAGAAGACTTGTCGCAACTCTCTGACGAAGACGTGATGACCATGGCCGGCAACTTGACAGGCGGCATGCCGTTTGCAACACCGGTGTTTGACGGCGCTGCGGAAGAAGAGATCCGCGCGATGTTGAAATTGGCTTACCCCGAAGATGTGGCTGCCCGCAAAGGCCTGACCCCAGCGCGCACGCAAGCTTATTTGCGTGATGGACGCACCGGCGAAGCCTTTGAGCGCCCCACCACCATTGGCTACATGCACTTCTTGAAACTGCACCACTTGGTGGACGACAAGATGCACGCCCGCTCCACCGGCCCATACTCCTTGGTCACACAACAACCTTTGGGCGGCAAAGCTCAATTTGGTGGCCAGCGTTTTGGCGAGATGGAGGTCTGGGCGCTGGAAGCCTACGGCGCCTCTTATGTGCTGCAGGAAATGCTCACTGTTAAATCCGATGACGTGCAAGGCCGTACCAAGGTGTACGAAAGCATTGTCAAAGGTGAACACACCATCGAAGCGGGCATGCCCGAATCGTTCAACGTGCTGGTCAAGGAAATTCGTTCCTTGGGCCTGGACATTGAGCTAGAGCGTTCTTGAACAACTGACTGATTAAAAAGGAAGAGCACCATGAAATCACTTCTGGACCTGTTCAAACAGTTCACGCCGGACGAGCATTTTGATGCCATCCGCATTGGCTTGGCTTCGCCTGAAAAGATCCGCTCGTGGTCTTTCGGCGAAGTTAAAAAGCCTGAGACCATCAACTACCGCACGTTCAAGCCTGAGCGCGACGGTTTGTTTTGCGCCAAGATTTTTGGCCCCATCAAAGACTACGAATGCCTGTGCGGCAAGTACAAACGCTTGAAGCACCGCGGCGTGATCTGCGAGAAGTGCGGCGTTGAAGTGACCCAAACCAAAGTGCGGCGCGACCGCATGGGCCACATCGACTTGGCAGCACCTTGCGCGCACATCTGGTTTTTGAAGTCACTGCCCAGCCGTTTGGGCTTGGTGCTGGACATGACGCTGCGCGACATCGAGCGTGTTTTGTATTTCGAAGCCTACGTTGTGACCGATCCGGGCATGACGCCGCTGAAAAAATACAGCATCATGACCGAAGATGACTACGATGCAAAAGTCAAAGAGTACGGTGATGAATTCCAAGCCAAGATGGGCGCCGAAGGCATCAAGGACTTGTTGCACAGCATCGAGATTGACGCAGAGATAGAGCGCCTGCGTGGCGACTTGACCGGCTCTGAAGTCAAGGTCAAGAAAAATTCCAAGCGCTTGAAAGTGCTCGAGGCATTCAGAAAATCAGGCATCAAGCCGGAGTGGATGGTGCTGGAAGTCTTGCCTGTGTTGCCACCGGACTTGCGTCCTTTGGTGCCGCTGGATGGTGGGCGTTTTGCCACCTCCGACCTGAATGATTTGTACCGCCGCGTGATCAACCGCAACAGCCGTTTGCGCCGTTTGCTCGAACTCAAAGCGCCCGAGATCATTGCGCGCAATGAAAAGCGCATGTTGCAAGAGGCGGTGGACTCGTTGCTGGACAACGGCCGCCGCGGCAAAGCCATGACGGGCGCCAACAAGCGTGCGCTCAAATCTTTGGCCGACATGATCAAAGGCAAGAGCGGTCGTTTCCGTCAGAACTTGCTGGGCAAGCGGGTGGACTACTCAGGCCGTTCGGTGATCACCGTGGGCCCCACTTTGAAACTGCACCAGTGCGGTTTGCCCAAGTTGATGGCGCTCGAATTGTTCAAGCCCTTCATTTTTGCGCGCCTTGAAACCATGGGCATTGCCACCACCATCAAAGCGGCCAAAAAAGAAGTTGAAGCCGGCACGCCTGTGGTGTGGGACATTTTGGAAGAGGTCATCAAAGAGCACCCTGTGATGCTCAACCGTGCGCCTACTTTGCACCGCTTGGGCATTCAAGCCTTTGAACCCATTTTGATTGAAGGAAAAGCCATTCAATTGCACCCCTTGGTCTGCGCTGCCTTTAACGCCGACTTTGACGGTGACCAAATGGCCGTTCACGTGCCTTTGTCGGTGGAAGCGCAAATGGAAGCACGCACCTTGATGCTGGCCTCCAACAACGTGCTGTTCCCCGCCAACGGCGAGCCATCGATTGTGCCTTCACAAGACGTGGTGCTGGGCTTGTACTACACCACGCGTGAGCGCATCAACGGCAAAGGCGAAGGTTTGATCTTCGCTGACATCGGTGAAGTTCAGCGTGCGCTAGATGCTAATGTGGTGGAGCTCACAGCCAAGATCAGCGTTCGCATGACCGATTGGATTCAAAACAAAGAAACCAAAGAGTTCACGCCCTCAACCAACATGGTCTACACCACCGTGGGCCGTGCATTGCTTTCGGAAATTTTGCCCAAGGGCTTGGCTTTTGAAAACATCAACAAAGCTTTGAAGAAAAAAGAAATCTCCAAGCTGATCAACACCTCGTTTCGCAAGTGCGGCTTGAAAGAGACCGTGGTGTTTGCCGACAAGTTGCTGCAAAACGGTTTTCGTTTGGCCACACGTTCGGGCATCTCGATTGGCATTGACGACATGTTGGTGCCGCCCGAAAAAGGCGCAATCATTGCGGACGCAGAAAAAGAAGTCAAAGACATCGAGCAGCAATATGTCTCGGGCTTGGTGACTTCTGGCGAGCGTTACAACAAAGTGGTTGACATCTGGGGCAAGGCCGGTGATGCCGTCTCTAAAGTGATGATGGACCAGCTGCGCAAAGAGAAAACGATAGATCGCCACGGCAAAGAAGTTGAGCAAGAATCGTTCAACTCGATCTACATGATGGCCGACTCTGGCGCTCGCGGCTCTGCTGCGCAGATTCGACAGTTGGCTGGCATGCGCGGTTTGATGGCCAAGCCTGACGGCTCGATCATTGAAACACCCATCACGGCCAACTTCCGTGAAGGCCTGAATGTGTTGCAGTACTTCATCTCGACCCACGGCGCTCGCAAAGGCTTGGCTGACACGGCTTTGAAAACTGCCAACTCCGGTTACTTGACACGTCGACTGGTTGATGTGACGCAAGATCTGGTGGTCACCGAGCTCGATTGCGGCACTTCCGAAGGCTCGCTCATGCGCGCCATCGTTGAAGGCGGTGAAGTGATTGAATCTTTGCGTGACCGCATCTTAGGCCGCACTGTGGTGGATGACGTGTTGCACCCCGAGACCCGTGCGGTGGTGGCTGTCTCAGGCACCATGCTGGACGAGGACATGCTGGACGTGCTTGAAGCCCAAGGTGTGGACGAAGTCAAAGTGCGCACTGCACTGACTTGTGCCACGCGCTTTGGTTTGTGCGCCATGTGTTACGGACGCGATTTGGGCCGTGGTGGTTTGGTCAACAACGGAGAAGCTGTGGGTGTGATTGCTGCGCAGTCGATTGGCGAGCCAGGCACGCAGTTGACCATGCGCACCTTCCACATCGGTGGAGCGGCTTCGCGCGCGGCAGTGGCTTCCAGCGTGGAAGCCAAGTCACACGGCCTGATCGGTTTTAACCCGACCATGCGTTACGTGACCAACAGCAAAGGCGATTTGGTGGTGATCTCTCGCTCTGGCGAAATCGTGATTCATGACGAACACAGCCGCGAGCGCGAGCGTCACAAAGTGCCTTATGGCGCGATCTTGACGGTCAAAGTTGACCAGGCCATCAAGGCCGGTGCCATCTTGGCCAACTGGGATCCGCTGACACGCCCCATCATCACTGAGTTTGCAGGTCAAATTCGTTTTGAAAATGTCGAAGAAGGTTTGACCGTTGCCAAGCAGTTGGACGAGGTCACAGGCTTGTCGACTTTGGTGGTGATTGATCCCAAGCGCCGCGGTGCCACGAAAGTGGTGCGTCCGCAGGTCAAACTGATCGATGCGGCTGGCAAAGAAGTCAAGATTCCTGGCACCGATCACTCGGTGACCATTGGCTTTCAAATTGGCTCCTTGATCCAAGTGCGTGATGGCCAAGACGTGGGCCCAGGCGAGGTGCTGGCGCGTATTCCGGTCGAAGGTCAAAAGACCCGAGACATCACAGGCGGTTTGCCGCGTGTGGCCGAGTTGTTCGAAGCGCGCAGCCCCAAAGACAAGGGCATGCTGGCCGAGATCACGGGCACTGTGTCGTTTGGCAAAGAGACCAAAGGCAAAGTGCGCTTGCAGATCACCGACCCCGATGGCAAAGTTTGGGACGAGCTCATTCCTAAAGAGAAAAACATTTTGGTGCACGAAGGCCAAGTGGTCAACAAAGGCGAGAGCGTTGTGGACGGCCCGGCCGACCCGCAAGATATCTTGCGTTTGCTGGGCATGGAAGAGTTGGCGCGCTACATCGTGGACGAAGTGCAAGACGTGTACCGTTTGCAAGGTGTGAAGATCAACGACAAACACATTGAAGTGATCGTGCGCCAGATGCTGCGTCGCGTTGTGGTTGAAAACGTGGGTGATTCGAACTACATCTCGGGCGAGCAAGTCGAGCGCTCAGAGATGCTCAACACCAACGATGCACTGCGCAAAGAGGGCAAGCTGCCCGTGACCTTCAGCAACTTGTTGCTCGGTATCACCAAGGCTTCGTTGTCGACCGACTCGTTCATCTCTGCGGCTTCCTTCCAGGAAACCACACGGGTCTTGACCGAAGCGGCGATCATGGGCAAACGTGACGAGTTGCGTGGTTTGAAAGAGAACGTGATCGTGGGTCGTTTGATCCCTGCCGGCACGGGCTTGGCCTACCACAAGGCGCGCGCTGCCAAAGACGCGATGGACGAGGCCGAGCGCCGCGCCATCACTGAAGCCGAAGCCGTTGAGTTGGCCGAAGCCCAGCAGTTGACTGAAAATGCAGCCAATGCTGAGGCGCCGTCCACCTGATCGGTGCTCGGCACTTGGCCGACATTGCTGAACAACGCCCCTGTCCGCTCCAACGGTGCAGGGGCGTTTTGGGTTAGAAAGGGCTTCTCATGTCGTTGATCATTTTTTGCTCTGTGTTGGCAGTCTTGTTTTTTTGGGCTGTTGGCGCTTACAACCGCTTGGTGTTGTTGCGTGCCAGCGTGGCCAAACAGTTTGCGGCGGTGGATGCGCAGCTTCTGCGTGTGTTGGTTTGGTTGCAAGGCAATTTGCCCGCTTCCATGCGCGATATTTTGAGCGAGATGCAAGAGGCTGCGCTGCCGGAGGCACTTTTGAAAAATGAGCGTGATTTGGCCTTGCTGGAACTCATTGAAGACCTGTCTGCCAGTTTGGACCAAGCGCGTGCACAGCCTCTATCGGCTCTAGCGATGCACAAGGTCAACCAAAATCGTTTGCGGCTGGCCGCGTGGGCGCGCACCGAAGTCAGGGCTGGGCAAAGTGGCAGTGCCACTTGGTTTGTAGAGCCCTTGCCGCACAAGTTTGACCGATTGAAAGCGCAGGCTTGGCCTTTGATGGACGCCTACAACCAAAGTGCAACGCAATACAACTTGGCAGTCGAGCAGTTTCCTGCGCGTTGGTTGGCCAAGCAAATGAAGTTTGATCCGGCGCAACTGCTGGACGTGGCTGACTTGTTGGCTTGAGTGCAGTCAGATTGAATGCAGCCAGCTTGAACCCCTTTACCCCTATACCCCTAAGCCGCCCTTGAGCAACAAGCCTGCAGCCTCCTTGCAAGTCCATGCGGTGCCCGTTGCTGGCGCGAGTGGATTGATCCCCTTGTGGCAACTGCTGCAAGGCGCTGCTGGCATTGCGCAAGCTGTGCAGGCGGGGCGCTCGATGACGGCGGCCTTAGAGGCTGTGCCCAAAGCCCAGCGCCCGGGCGTGCAGGCCTTGTCGTTTCAAGCCTTGCGCTGGTGGGGCCGTGCGCAGGCCTTGCGAACACTGCTGGCTCGCAAAGCGCCGCCTGCGGCAGTCGACGCCTTGTTGTGCACGGCGCTGGCTTTGTCCTGGCGTGAAGATTTGGCGCCTTACACTGCGCATACTTTGGTGAATCAAGCTGTGGAAGCGGCGCGGCGGCACAAAGACATGCGCGCGCAAGCACCGTTTGTGAATGCTTGTTTGCGCCGATTTTTGCGTGAACGCGAGGCCTTGCTGGCTCAAACCGAGCACGACCCCCGGGCCCAGTGGAATCACCCTGTGTGGTGGATTGAGCGTTTGAAAAAAGACCATCCGCAAGACTGGCAAAGCATTTTGCAAGCGGCCCAAAGCCCTGCGCCGATGAGCTTGCGCGTGAACCGGCAGCGCACCAGTGTGGCCAACTACTTGCTGGAATTACAAAGCTGCGGCATCGCAGCCCAAGCTGTTGGCGAGTGGGGTGTGCAACTTGAAAAAGCCGTGCCCGTGAATCAGTTGCCCGGTTTTGAATTGGGGCATGCTTCGGTGCAAGACGCGGCGGCGCAATTGGCAGCGCCCTTGTTATTGAGCGGCTTGCAGGCCGACCCGGCCACTCCTTTGCGGGTGCTCGATGCCTGCGCCGCGCCAGGCGGTAAAACAGGCCACTTGCTCGAGTGCAGTCCAGCCGCCCATGTGCTGGCGCTGGACGTAGACCCCGTGCGATGTGAGAGGATCGAGCAAAATTTGCGGCGTTTGCAAGTCAAAGCGCAGATCGTTGTGGCCAATGCAGCGCGCCCCTCAGAGTGGTGGGACGGGCAAGCGTTTGATGCGATCTTGCTGGACGCCCCTTGCACCGCCTCGGGCATTGGAAGACGCCACCCCGATGTGCGCTGGTTGCGCCGGGAAAGCGATATTGCGCAGTTGGCGCAACTCCAAACCACTTTGCTCAATGCCTTGTGGCCGACCCTCCATCCAGGGGGGCGACTGCTGTATTGCACTTGCTCAGTCTTTCTGGCTGAGGGGCAAAGCCAAATCCAAACGTTTGTTCAACACAACACTGATGTGCTGATCTTGCCCTGTCCGGGTCATTTGATGCCTCAAAATGGGTTTAGTCGGCCCGCTGTCCCTGACAATGTCATGGGTGAACATGATGGGTTTTATTACGCACTGCTGCAAAAGCGATCGAGCTAAGCTCGAAAGGCTCCGCCGCGCCTGCATCAGGCTGAGCGCGGCGCTGCTTTGCGTGGGTTTTTGGGGCTTGGCCGGGAGCCTAGCGCAGGCCCAGGGCCAAGCGCAAGGTCAGACGCAGGGACTAAGCCAAGCGCCGGCCCCTGGTGGCCCAACAGGGCCTGCGCCGGCCCCCACAGCCCCTGCAGCCGCCTCCCCCGCCCCTTCGGTGCTGGAGGTGATCGAACTGCGCGTTGAGCGAACCGATGGCGCTTTGCTTTTGCAAAGCAGTTTGCGGCTGGACTTGGGAACCTCAATTGAGGAAGCTTTGCTCAAAGGCATGGCCATTTATTTTGTGGCGGAAACCGAAATCACCCGTGACCGCTGGTACTGGTATGACCGCAAGGTGGGCACGGCGACGCGGCATTTCCGCTTGGCCTACCAACCCCTGACGCGGCACTGGCGTTTGAGCGTATCGCGTGAGCCGATTGGTGCGGTGGGGCCAGTCAGCAGTTTGTCGCAGCAATTTGAATCTCTGGGCGAGGCCTTGGCCGCCATTCGGCGCACCGTGAATTGGAAAGTCGCTGAGTTGGCTGACATGGACCCAGATGCCAAGCACACGCTGAATTTCAAATTCAAACTCGATGTCTCGCAACTGCCAAGGCCTTTTCAAATTGCTGCGGGCAGTCAAGCCGAATGGAGTTTGTCAACGCAGCGTAGCTTGCGGTTGACCGGAGAGCCAGGTCGCTGAGATGAACAGCAACCGCTTTGAGCGCCTGGCCATGAGCGCACGCACCCCGCGCTTGATGCGCTGGCTCATGGGTGCGGGTTTGACGCTGTTGATGCTGATTGGCATTGCGCTGTTGGTGCTGCTGACGCAGGCCACCAGCAACCGCGCTTTGTACGACCGCAACTATGAGCGCTTGTACATTGTCAACTTGGTGGTGGCCGGCGCGCTGCTGTTGGGTTTGCTGTGGGGCTTGACACGCTTGGTCATGCGCCTTCGCAAAGGGCAATTCGGCTCGCGTTTATTGGTTAAATTGGCCGCTATTTTTGCTCTGGTTGGCGTGGTGCCTGGGGTTTTGATTTATGTGGTGTCGTACCAGTTTGTCTCACGCTCCATTGAGAGTTGGTTCGATGTGAAAGTCGAGGGCGCTTTGGTCGCGGGCCTGAATTTGGGCCGCGCTACCTTGGACACTTTGAGCGGCGATTTGGCCAAGCAATCGCGCTTGGCAGCGCAGCAATTGGGGGACACGTCAGAGGCCAGTGCGGGTTTGATGCTTGACCGATTGCGCGAGAAAATGGGGGCGAATGACGCGGTCTTGTGGACTTCGACAGGGCGCATGATTGCCAGTTCGGGTCAGTCGCGTTTCGTGATTCGGCCTGAGCGCCCTACAGCTGCGCAGCTCAAACAAGTGCGCAGCAAACTCAGTGTGGAAATTGTCGAGGGCTTGGACGAGGCCGCCGGAGTGCCAAGCGGGCGCATCAAGGTTTTGAGCTTGGTGCCGCAAAACAGTTTGAGCTTGCGTGAAGACCCCTGGGTGCTGCAAATTTCACAAGAGTTACCGCCCACTTTGGTGGCCAATGCGCTGGATGTGCAAGTGGCCAACCGTGAATACCAAGAGCGTGCGTTGGCACGCGAGGGGCTGCGCCGCATGTACATCGGCACGCTCACGCTGAGTTTGATCATGGCGGTGCTGGGCGCAGTGATGTTGGCAGTGTTGCTGGGCAATCAGTTGGCCCGCCCTTTGCTGCTGTTGGCGCACGGCATGCGGCAAGTGGCCGCTGGCGACTTGACGCCTAAACTGGCGCTTCAAGGCAAAGATGAATTGGGTGGGTTGACGCGCTCGTTTGCCGACATGACGCAGCAACTGTCTGACGCACGCAGCGCGGTCGAACGCAGTTTGGTGCAACTCGACGCAGCGCGCGGTAACTTGCAAACCATTTTGGACAACTTGAGCGCGGGGGTTGTGGTGCTAGACGCCCGCGGCGTGATTCAGTCTTCCAACCCAGGCGCCACGCGAATTTTGCGAGTGCCTTTGGCTGTTCATGAAAAAACCAGCTTGTTGTCTTTGCCGGGTTTACAAACCTTTGCAACAGGCGTGCAACTGCAGTTTGAATTGCTCAGTGGCGACAAAGACCGACACGAGCTGGATCACTGGCAAAAGTCTTTTGAAATTCATGCGGCAGGCCAAGGCTTGGAGGCCACCTCGGTGACCTTGGTGGCGCGCGGCGCGATCTTGCCAGACGGCATGCGCCTGTTGGTGTTTGACGATATTTCTGAAATTGTCTCTGCGCAGCGCTCGCTGGCTTGGGGTGAAGTGGCGCGGCGTTTGGCCCATGAAATCAAAAATCCATTGACCCCGATACAGCTCTCGGCCGAGCGCTTGGAGCGCAAACTGGGCGGCAAATTAGATGCGGCAGACCAAACCGTGCTGTCCAAGTCGGTTAAAACTATTGTGGACCAAGTGGACGCCATGAAGCGCTTGGTCAATGAATTCAGGGATTACGCGCGCCTGCCTTCGGCCGATTTGAAACCCTTGGACTTGAATGCCTTGGTCATGGACGTGATGGGCTTGTATACCCAAGAGGCCTGTGATTTGGCAGGCAAGGCACAGGTCACGACCGAATTGGACCGTGCCTGCCCTTGGATCGAGGGTGACGCGGAGCAACTGCGCCAAGTGGTGCACAACCTGCTGCAAAATGCGCAAGATGCATCAGAGGCGCCCTCCAAAGTGCTGCTGCAAACCCATTGGAGCCCGGCGCGCAAACGCGTCAAGCTGACCGTGACGGACCACGGCCCAGGCTTTGCTTCCCATATATTGCAACGCGCGCTGGAGCCTTACGTCACAACCAAAGCCAAAGGCACGGGATTGGGCTTGGCGGTGGTGAAGAAAATTGCGGACGAACATGGGGCACGCCTTGACATTGCCAATCTTGTCGAAGAAGGGGTGGTCAAAGGGGCCCAAGTGTCGTTATCATTCAGTGTAGAGAAGTTGGCGAAGTCTTAAGTCCAAGCCACATCCCAAACAAAAGGCAACTGACAGCAACATGGCAAATATTTTGGTGGTAGATGATGAGCTTGGCATTCGTGATTTGCTTTTGGAAATCCTGAATGATGAAGGCCATACCGTGGAGCTGGCAGAAAATGCGGCTCAGGCCCGCGATGCCCGCAGCCGCGCGTGCCCAGATCTGGTGCTGCTGGACATTTGGATGCCAGATACAGACGGCGTCACGCTGCTCAAAGAGTGGTCTAGCACGGGCCTGTTGACCATGCCCGTGATCATGATGAGTGGCCACGCCACCATTGACACAGCCGTGGACGCTATTCGCATTGGCGCGCAGGCCTTTTTGGAAAAACCCATCACCTTGCAAAAGTTGCTCAAAACGGTGGAGCAAGGCTTGGCACGCGAGCAAGTTCGCCAAGCAGCAGCAGCTTACCAAGCTGCGCACGCGCCGGGGGGTGCGGCTGGGCTGGGCGGCGCTGGTGCGGCGGCAGTAGCAGCCAATGAAGATGCACTGAAGGTTGAGCAGACCTTTCACTTAGACCGCCCTTTGCGCGATGCCCGAGATGCTTTTGAGAAAGCATATTTTGAATTTCACTTGGCGCACGAAGGCGGCTCGATGACCCGTGTGGCTGAAAAAACCGGTTTGGAGCGGACGCATCTGTACCGCAAGCTCAAGCAGCTGGGTGTGGATTTGTTGCGCAGCAAACGCGGCAATTCCTGAACGGAGTGCGCGCCAGGCTGTCGGGTTGGAACAGTTCACACCCCAGATTTGACCGTCTGTCGCAAAGCAGGTGCACCGCGTTGCGCATCTTTGTAAATTAGGCCAATAGCAAACACCGAGGCCTTTGTCATGACCCCTTCTTCCAATCCTTTGACCACTTCGAAGTGGCAACCTTTTAAAAATGCATTTCATCACTATGCAAGGTGGTTGATCAGCATCAGTTGGAAGCGGTTTTTTGTTTTGTCGGTGCTGTTGATGATCGCGTCGAGCATCTTGCAATCTTTGCCCCCTTTCACCCTGAAGTATTCAGAGCGAATTGAGGTGCCTGCAGAGAAAATCTCAGAGGGTGCTAAAAGCTCTTTGGCTCCAGTCATTCGCATTGAGCGCCCCCAGGCGCAGCCCGAAGCACAGGGCAAAGCAGACGCGAGTGATCTGCCTGCGGCGGCCACCTCTAAAACCCAAATCACCATCAATGACAAAGGCATTCACATTGTGCTTCCGGCGGAGGTTGATTCTGAGAATTTTGGCAAGGAACTGGAGGACAAACTCAACGCATGGGCTGCCAAACTGGAAGCGCGTCATGACGACCGAGAGCCGCAATTCTTGAAACATGAGGTCAGTTGGGGGAATTTTTTGTCTGACCTGGCGCTCATGATGATTTTGGTCTCGATGGTGATCAAGATCACGTACAAGAGTCAAGTTCAAGCCGAAGAAAAAGCCGCAGTGGCCACAGAAACAGCTGCAGCGGCCACAGAAACAGCAGATGCTGAGCAGCTCAAGCGGCAATTGGCCGAAGCGCGCATGGCCACCATGCAAGCCCAGGTCGAGCCGCATTTTTTGTTCAACACCTTGGCCTCGATTGACCATTTGATTGAGACCGACCCGACGCGCGCCAGCAAAATGCAAAAAAGTTTGATCGCTTTGCTGCGTGCCAGTTTGCCTGCGATGCGAGACAACTCCGTTAACAACCTGCGAAATTTGGGGCAAGAAATTGCAGTGGTTCAAGCTTACTTGGACATTCAAAAAGTGCGCATGGAAGAGCGCCTGAACGTGCAGATGGAAGTACCAACAGGGTTGTACTCTGCGCAAATGCCCAGCATGATGGTTCAGAATTTGGTTGAAAACGCGCTCAAACATGGCTTAGAGCCCAAAGCAGAAGGCGGCAGCCTGAGCCTCAAAGCCGAGGTGGTGGATGGCCGATTGGTGATCACCGTGCAAGACACCGGCGTGGGGTATGTGGCCCATGGCCCCCGCAGCACTGCTGGAACGGGCTTTGGTTTGAATAACATTCGGGAGCGTTTGAAATTGATCTACGGTGATCAAGCGGGCCTGGACATCCGCGCGCTGCCAGAGGCGCAAGGCACTGCCACTGGCACTTTGGCCACCTTGACTTTGCCCTATCGGACATCCAACAACGGATCATGAACAACATGGCAGCTTCAAGCCCACCCATCACCGCCCGTGCAGTGATTGCGGATGATGAGCGTTTGATGCGAGATCAGCTGCGCTCACGGTTGGCGCAAGTCTGGCCGGAGCTGAGCATAGTGGGCGAAGCAAAAAATGGCCTGGAGGCGGTCAGTGCTGTGGCCAGTTTCAGGCCCGATGTGATTTTTTTGGACATTCAAATGCCAGGCCTGACGGGGGTTGAGGCGGCCCGAGAAATTGCGCAGATCGATGTGGGCGAAGATGGTTTCTTGCCTGAGATTGTGTTTGTGACGGCGTATGACCAATATGCCATTGAAGCCTTTGAGCAAGGCGTGGTGGACTATGTTTTAAAACCTGCAGAGCTTGAGCGCTTGCGCATCACGGTGCAGCGCGTGCAGCGGCGCATAGGGCTGCGCAATCAACTCGGGCCTGACGACGCATTGGACGGGCCCAGTTCGGCGCCACTGCAGCAATGGCTGCACACACTGTCGGCCAAATTGAGCGGCAAGCAACCCCATTATTTAGAGTGGATACAGGCCAGCATGGGGCAGACGCTGAAAATGATTGCTGTGCAAGACATTTTGTTTTTTGTCAGCGATGAAAAATACACGCGCGTTCAAACTGCGGCGCAAGAGTTTTTGATTCGCAAGCCCATCAAAGAATTGGTTGACGAATTAGACCCCCAAATTTTTTGGCAAATTCACCGCAGCAGCTTGGTCAATGTGGGGGCGATTGCTGGTGTTCAGCGCGATGAGCGCGGCAGGCAGTACGTGTTGCTCAAAGGGCTGTCAGAGCGCTTGAGCGTGAGCCGCAGTGCGGGACATTTGTTTCGGGGAATGTAGAAGAACAGTTGGGCTGGCATGGGCCGCAAGCATGGCAAGGCCTTGAGGCCTTTGAGGCCACAAGCCAAGGGCCGTTAGTCTTTGCGCAATGTTTGCGCAGCCTGAATGGCTGATTTGGCGTCGACTGCCGCGCTGGCAACCTTGGAGCTTTGAATCAACATGCCTAAAATTCTAGCGCCGTGCTCGACGGCAATCGAGCCGTAGGTGATGTCGCCCAGCACCACAGAGTCTTTTTGCAATTCCACGCGCTCTGCGGCTTCAATATTGCCTTCGACCTTGCCGGCCACCATGACGCGGTTGGCTTTGATGTCTCCGGTGACCTCGCCCGTAGCGCCAATGGCCACGCTGACTTTGTGATCGACTTGTGCCTCAATGCTGCCGTTGACTTTGCCGTCAATGCGCACGCTGTCAAGCAAGATCAAGCGGCCCACGATTTCAGTGGTGCGGCCAATCAAGGTGTCAAAGCGTTCGTTCGAAGTGGCTGTCAATTTGTCTTTGGAATTTCCGAACATACAAGGCCTTCAATGATTTCGGTAAGTTAAAACTTGCATGGGGTTCATCACCCGCTCATCGCGAAAAATCTCGAAATGCAAATGCGCTCCTGTTGAGCGTCCGGTGTTGCCCACTTCGCCGAGTTGGGTGCCTCTGGCCACCACGGCGTTGACGGCAACTTGGCGAGTGCGCAAGTGCGCATAGCGGGTTAAGAAACCTTCGGCGTGCTGAATTTCTACCACGTTGCCAAAATTGGGGTCGAATGCAGAGCGCACCACTTTGCCCGCTGCCGCGGCCAGCACAGAGGTGCCCGGGTCGGCAGAAAAGTCAATGCCCTCGTGCATGGCAAGGCTGCCGGTGAAGGGGTCGTTGCGAATGCCAAAACCACTGGTGAAATGGAAGTTGCCAGAAATTGGAAGGCCGTTGGGAATGCTTTCGAGCCACTCGATTTGCGATTTCCAAGTTTGATTGATTTTGTACACCGCACCCTCAAGCTGCTCAATGTCACTTGCCGTCTGACCGATGGCTTGGTTCAAAGGCGCACGGAAAAAAGGCAAGCTCAACTTGGGGGCCAACAAGGGGCCGCCCTTGCCAAGCTCGGTGCTTTGGACTTTCTCGCGCAGCATGTTGGGGGTGGCGATGTCCATCAAGCGCGACTTCAAGGACTCGAGCTTTTGAATTTCTTGAACCGTGCTTTGAAGTTTTTCGCGCATTGCATCTAGGCGCGCGCGGTAGTCTGACTCCATGCGTTGGTGCTGCGCTTCGGTGGTCACGCCGCCGATGCTGCGCGCCAATTCGGGGCTGTACTCCACCGCAAAGCGCAGGCCCACCCAATTCAAAACGAAGCCGAGCAGCACCAATGCAATGCAAACCAGCGCGCTGGCATGCAAAATTTTGCGGGCAGTGATGGAAATGCTGCGAACATTTCCGGTTGGCCCAGACAGCCACATTAATTGCATAAGCTCAAAAAATTGGAAGCATCAACGCCCGGCAAATTTGGCGATAAAGCCTTTTGACTGCAGTTGGGATTTGGGAGGAAGAATTAGATGGGGGGCTGAATTTAGCAGGAAAAGGAGGTTTAGGCAATCGGGGTTGGGGGCTGGTCGATGAAATTGCGATGCTATAATTTGGCCCTTGGCCCGGTAGCTCAGTTGGTAGAGCAGCGGATTGAAAATCCGCGTGTCAGTGGTTCAATTCCACTCCAGGCCACCAT
>CAIQBO010000008.1 GCA_903870145.1 uncultured Burkholderiales bacterium
AGACCGGACTGATGAAGTCTGCTTACTTTGGTTTCAGTTGGACTTTGGCAAATCATCATTGCCTTTCTCCACAACAAACAGTACATGACTCGCATGTTGGAGAAGGGGTACGTACTCAAGGACACCGAAGAGGTCAATGACTTGCCTAAAGATCGGTCGTCTCGCTTTTATCAACTCGGAATTTTGAAATGGGTGTAAGGTGTCTGTTTGACAGTTATTAGATTTCGAACTGTCAAAGTGAAGGCCAAATGGCATCGGACACAAGCGCACCAACGGTCTTAACATTCAGCCCCGCTGATGAAGCCTCTGGCGCAGCCATAGCCGCTCATATCAGCCTGACCTTCAGTGAAGATATCGTCAGGGGCTCAGGAACAATTGTCTTGAAGACGGCTGCAGGCAAAGTGCTTGCAACTTACGATGCGGCCACCAGCAGCAACTTGGACATCTCTGGCAGCACCCTGACCATCAACCCTGCTACAGACCTGAGCTACAGCACCTCCTACAAAGTAGAACTTTCTGCAGGTGCTTTCAAAGACGCGGCTGGCAACAACTGCGCTGGCATTTCAAATTATGAATTCACGACCGTTGCCGAGAGTCGTTATGGCGGATCAGGTAACGACACTTTGATTGGCGGCGTTTATGACGACGTTTTATTTGGCGGCGACGGCAATGACAGTCTGGATGGCGGCATAGGCAACGACACTTTGAATGCCGGCAGCGGCCATGACACCTTGCGCGGTGGGGACGACAACGACAGCCTGGATGGCGGTGTAGGAAACGACACACTCTACGGAGGTGTGGGCAATGACACACTGATCGGTGGTGAGGGCAATGACTACATCAGCAAGTCCTTCAGCTCGGGCAACAGCACGCTGCTGGATGGCGCAGGCGAGGATTCGTTATCGGGTGGTATTGGCAACGACATCCTAGATGGCGGAGACGGCAACGATAAGTTGTACGACCAAGCCTCGGGCCTTGATACTTTGCTGGGCGGGGCGGGAGACGATTATTTGTCCACCTCCAACAGCACCGGCCAAGACAGCCTAGATGGGGGCAGCGGAGATGACAGTTTGTATGGCGGCGTGGGCAATGACACGCTGCTAGGTGCCGATGGCAATGATTACCTCACTGGCGTGAACGGCAACGACAGCTTAGAGGGAGGTGCAGGGCTTGATACGCTGATGGGCGGTGCAGGCAATGACACTCTGTTCGGTCAAGATGGCAATGATTACCTCAGTGGCAGCGACGGCAACGACAGCTTGGATGGTGGCACAGGAAACGATACGCTCAGTGGCGGCACAGGCCAGGACACATTGATCGGTGGTGATGGCACCAGAGCCGAGCTGGCATTTTCTCAATGAACTCGATACCAGTGTTGGCAACCAAGCCATGCTCAAACCGGGCTTGGCGCAGCTCAGCATTGCGGCAGAACTTGGCAGCACAAGCCCTGTGCATGTGGGTTTGGTGGCCTATCTCAGCGGAGATGTAGACGGTAGCTATGAAGGCTCTGCAGATTCATCGGACCTGGACGTCACAGAGCCGAACTACTTTGTGACGCTTGTTGCCAACCACCCTGGGGTGCTCAGTGCGGCGCAGTTTGGGGGGTAGGTTTTGAATGCAATTCAATTCCCAGTGAAGAATTCCCTTCATTCGCGCGCTTGGGTGCCTGCTCAGCGCAAAGGTAAAGCAAATACTTTTTAATTCATATTTCTTCTTTCACTCTTAAGCTTGGCTTCATCTGGCCGCGTTAAATTCTAGTTCTCAGCACACCGACTCACGAGGACACTATGAGCAACGATTCCAGCAAGGGCTACCAATTCACCATCCTGAATGGCGTTGTGACAGCTGTTTATGTGGTCCAAAATGGCCATGCCAAGTTTGAAGAAATGGACCGCGACGAAGCCTGGACTGTCGATGGCAATAACATCATCAAAACAGAAACAGAGCACGGTCGTGTAAAAACGACGCTTTACAGTGATGTGGATGGTGATGGTATTTTCGCCAAGATGTCTCAAGCGAATGAGGCGAACTCACAGATAATTTTCTCGAATGTACCTTCTTCAACTGTTGACTTATTTTCTACTACCTCTGGTGAGTTCGAAGAGTTGGAAAAGTTGGAAAACCACCACTTGGATGGCACGAACCACACAGACACACCCGAGTCCTTGGCCATCAAAAATGCGGTTGACCTGCATGACGCCATTGCGATTTTGAAATTGATCGTGGGCTTGCCCGTCAACGGTTCTGCCAATGGGCTGGACAATGCGCTTTTGTCTTATCAAGCTCTGGCAGCTGATTTCGACGAAGACGGTGAAGTAGGCTTACAAGACGCCATTGGTGTTCTCAAACTGGTGGTGGGATTGGACGCACCACAACCGACTTGGCACTTTCACAATGAGCTTGAGACCGGCATCAGCCCTACTCACGAGGGCCAGAGGGCCTACCTTAACGGCGATGTGGACTCAAGTTACTCTGGCCCAGCAGGGGCTTCTGATCTGGTCCTGACGCAAACCAACGACTTCATCACACTGGTGGCCAACCACCCCGAGGAGAGCAGTGCGGTGCAGTTTGGTGGATAAGCACACGGCGATCTTTACACTTTGCTGAGCGGTAAATTGTCACTTTGGCGCATTAGAATTGTACTAAAGCATTCACCCTCTTCCAACTTGAAGGACCTGGCATTTTGAAGCTTCACCTACCGCCAGTTATGGCCATGATTTTCGCAAGCTTGATGGGCTTGCCCGCTTTTGCGCTGGAGATCGGTCAACTCGCCCCTGACTTCGAACTGCCCGGACGAACTGCCCCCATCAAACTCAGTGATTACAGGGGTAAGACTGTTTATTTGGATTTCTGGGCATCATGGTGTGGCCCATGCAAGCAATCATTCCCATGGATGAGCGACATGCAAGTGCGCTACAGTGACAAAGGTCTTCGCATCATTGCAATTGATGTGGACCAAGTCAAAGACGAGGCCAAGGCCAAGGCATTTCTCAAGGACCACCCCGTGCGCTTTGAAGTGGCGTTTGACCCCAGTGGCAAAACACCTCGCGCCTATGCCGTCAAGAGCATGCCCACCTCGGTGCTGATTGGCCCAGACGGCAAGGTGCTCATGATTCACAGTGGGTTTAGGCCTGAGGAGAGTCAGGCGCGAGAAGGTCAAATCAAAATGAGCTTGAAATAAAAATGGCACAACTGGCAATGAAACTCTGGATGCTGGCAGCTTTGTCTGGCTTGGTAGCTTGCACATCGCTGGGCCAGGTCAGTGCCTGGGAGAAGGGCGATCTGGCCAAAACTGAAATGGGTTTTGAAGGAGATCGGCTCGAGAGCACATTTGCCGAGCACACCTACAGCAGCAAGGAAGCCTCCTCCGGCGGCGCTGGTGTGGGCGGCGGTGGTTGTGGCTGCAATTGAAGAAGCACTTATGGCAATCGGAAAAATCTCCATTCAAAAAACTTCAAACGTTCAGCCGCCATCGTCGAACGAGGCAGCTCAGCTGCAGACCTTGGGCGCAACTTTGCTGGCCGCGGCAATGGCATTGCCGCTGGCCGTTCAAGCCGAAAGCGCGCCAGAGCGGGGCCTGATCAGCTTCAAGAACCTCAATTACCTTGACAGTCAACCTGGTGAATCACGCATCAAAGTCAACACCAGCGCATTGATGGTTTTGGCGCCCATTGGCAGTGAGTGGACCATTGGTGGCTCATTAACCTCTGATCACATCTCGGGAGCCTCTCCAGCCTATCAGAGCTCAGAGCTGACCAAAATGAAGGACGAGCGTCACGCTGTTGAGACTGAAGTGACCCGCTATTTTCCAAATGCCACGATCTCAGTGGGGGCCAGTTTGTCCAGCGAGTCAGACTACCTTTCTCGCGGTTTGTCTACGCGGGCAACCTACTCCAATGAAAGCAAAAACACGACGTGGAGCGCAGGCATAGGCGTGAACAATGACTCGATCAATCCGTCGAACATGATTGTGAGCAACGAGACCAAACGCGTGACGGCATTGTTGCTGGGTGTGACGCAAGTTCTAACGGCCCAAGACATTGTGCAGGTCAACCTGGGCCATTCTGGTGGGAATGGTTATTTCTCAGACCCCTACAAGTTTGCCGACAATCGCCCGCGTGACAAAGACAGCAACACCTTGATGGTGCGGTGGAATCACCACATTCAAACTCTTGGTGTAACCACAAGGTTGAGTTACCGCCATTACGCCGATAGCTGGGGCATACGCTCTCACACCATGGGCCTGGAGTACGTTCAGCCTTTGTCGGATGGCTGGACATTGACACCGCTATTGCGTGTCTACAGCCAGAGCGCAGCACGCTTTTATGTGCAACCCATAGACGGCAGCTACCCTTTCGCACCGGCCTCGACAGGTTATTACTCTGAAGACCAACGCGTTTCCGCCTTTGGCGCCCGCACCATGGGCCTGAAAGTGGCCAAACAGCTCGATGCCAACTGGTTGGTTGACCTGAAGTTGGAGCAATACAAGCAGCGTTCTGCATGGAGACTGTTTGGCAGCGGCAGCCCAGACCAAATTGACTTCAATGCACGCATGGTGCAAGTTGGTTTGTCGCGTCAGTTTTAACGCCATGCACTCAAAGCTGACTTAGCCACGAATACATGAGGACTTTTCGAATTCCCTTCAAAGCCATGGCCAGCGCGTGCGAGCTTGTCCTTGCAGTGGAAAGCGAGCAACAAGCGCAGGACATGGCCAAGCTTGCAATCGAGGAAGTTCAGCGCATTGAGAACAAGTACTCACGCTACCAGCCCCAAAGTATTGTCTCGCACATCAATGCTGCTGCTGGTTTGCAAGCAGTGCAGTGTGATGAAGAAACACAGTCTTTGCTGGACTACGCAAACACTTTGTACCAAGCGAGTGATGGTTTGTTTGACATCACCTCCGGCGTACTTCGGCGTGTTTGGGATTTCAAAAACCAATGCCTGCCAACTCAAGAAAGTTTGGATGCAGTGATTCAGCTCATTGGCTGGCACAGGGTTGAGCGGGAAGGGCATTCGGTCAGATTGCCTGAGTGCGGCATGGAGCTTGACTTCGGGGGCTTTGGCAAAGAGTACGCGGCCGACCGCGCAGGTGCCTTGTTGGCAGCGCAGGGCCTCAGCCACGGCTATGTCAATCTGGCAGGTGACATGCGGGTGCTGGGCCCCAAGCCCGATGGCCAGCCCTGGGTGATCGGCATTCAAGACCCGCGGGTGAAGGGGAAAATTCTTGCCACCCTACCGGTCGAGCGCGGCGGCTTGGCCACCAGTGGTGACTATGAGCGCTTTTTTGAAATGGACGGCAGGCGATACTGCCATGTGATGGACCCTCGCAGTGGCCAGCCTGTCACGCATTGGCGATCGGTCAGTGTGCTGGCACCACTGGCTGTGGTGGCGGGCAATTGCACAACCATCACGATGCTCAAACAGGCAGATGGTTTGGAATTTTTAGAGGTTTGCGGTGTGACGTACTTGGCAGTTGACCACAATGGTGTGGTTCATGGAAAAAATCCAAGTCATGCGTCCGAGCAGAGCACAAGTGCACCGCTTCCTCATTGACTAATTTTAAGAAAATTGAATGCCAAGTACAACCAACGGAACATCAGGAAACGACGCTTGGCGTTTCACCTCTGCGCCCTCTGGCAGCTTTATCCTCAATGGTCAGGGCGGTACCGACTCACTTGACTTTGGTACAACACTGCGCGCGGGCTACACCTACGTCAAAGCCAGCGATGGTGGGGTGCATGTGGACTCGGTCTCTGGCGCTAGTTCTGCACTTCATGGTGTGCTTTACAACATGGAGATTTTGTATTTCAACAGCGGCAAAGATACGCTGAATCTGGCCACATATTTCAACTCAGCGCCAACCGGTACGGTCAGCATTACAGGCACTCCCACCCAGGGTCAGACCCTCACAGCCACAAATACCTTGGCCGATGCAGACGGCATGGGCACGGTCAGCTACCAATGGAAGGCCGCAGGCGTGGCCATCAGCGGTGCCACATCGAGCACGTTTGTGCTGACGCAAGTGCAAGTTGGCAAGGCCATCACAGTGACCGCCAGTTTCACCGATGTCCTCGGTACGGCCGAGTCAGCGACCAGCAGCGCAACCGCTGCAGTAGCCACGCTGAACAACTCTAGTGGCACAGAGCAAACAGTCAACTTGCAAGCCTACATTTGGAAATCTCACACACTGCTGAGCAGCGTGGCCTTGTCAGCAGGCACGCACAGCAGCACGAGCGACTCACTTGGGGCCGCCAATTTCGCCGCCGTGACCGAGGCCAGTTTGAGCCTGACAGCCAGCCGCGCGATCCCCACAGCAGAGGCCACAGCCACAACAGCGGCCGTGAACCTGCAAGACGCTATTGCAATTTTGAAAATGATCGTGGGCTTGCCGGTGAACGGCACGACCAATGGTGTGGCAAATGCACTCTCACCTTACCAAGCTTTGGCAGCCGACTTCAATGCAGACGGAGAAGTAGGGCTGCAAGACGCTATTGGTGTGCTCAAGTTGGTGGTGGGTTTGACGGCGCCCGAGCCAAGCTGGCATTTTCTCAATGAGTTAGACACCAGCATTGCTGCCAAGGCAAACCTCAAGCCCGGCGCAGCACAGACCAGCATCACCGCCGACCTGAGCGGCACAAGCCCCGTGCACGTGGGTTTGGTGGCCTACCTCAGCGGCGATGTAGACGGCAGCTATGCAGGCCCAACCGGTGCATCAGACCTTGACGTCACACAGCCGAACTACTTCGTGACGCTGGTGGCCAACCACCCCGATGTGCTCAGCGCGGCTCAGTTTGGGGGGTAGCGCTCAGGGGGGGGCGGGTTTGTTGATGCACATCAATGTGGCATACTTCACCAACGCCAATAACGAAACTCAGAGTTTGTGCAGATAAGCAGGATGTTGGCAGGGTTGCTGCTCTGCATGAAGACATACATCCACATTTGCTTATTGAACTGGAACAGCCAAGCTGACAACTAAATGGCTACAGCTGATACAACCAATCCCACTGTCACCGCCTTCAGCCCAGCAGATGAGGCCACCGGCGTAGCCGTTTCCAGCAACATTGTTTGGACCTTCAGCGAAGACATAGCGAAGGGCACAGGAACAATCGTCTTGAAGACAGCTGCCGGTACTGTGGTTGCCACATACGATGCAGCCTCCAGCACCAACTTGAGCATCTCGGGCAGCACGCTCACAATCAATCCAACAGCGGACCTGAGCTACAGCACATCCTACAAAGTAGAGATGGCCGATGGCGCAATCAAAGACCTGGCCGGCAACAACTACGCGGGTACAACAAGTTACAACTTCACAACCGTTGCGGAAACACGTTATGGCGGCAGCAGTGACGACACTTTGGTGGGTAGCGTCTACGATGACGTTTTATTTGGTGGCGATGGAAATGACAGCCTTGAAGGCGACATAGGCAACGACACTTTGAATGCCGGCAACGGCCTCGATACCTTGCGGGGCGGTGCGGGCGATGACGCACTCTCCTCTCGAACCACCAGCATGACTGCAGGCTCCAATGATGGCGCCAACGTGATGGATGGCGGCCTAGGCAATGACACCCTGGCAGGGGGCAATGGCAACGACACACTGCTTGGTGCCGAAGGCAACGACTCACTGACTGGCAGCGATGGCAACGACAGTATTGAGGGGGGAGCTGGCATCGACACTTTGTTTGGCGGCGCAGGCAATGACAGCCTATCAGGTGGAGACGGCAACGATAAGTTGTATGACCAAACTTCAGGGACCGACACCTTGGTGGGCGGAGCTGGCGACGACTACTTGTCCACCTACACCAGCACAGAGGGCGACAGCCTTGAAGGCGGCCAAGGCAATGACAGTCTGTATGGTGGTACTGGCAATGACACGATGGTGGGTGGTGATGGCAACGATTCCCTGTCTGGCAGCGATGCTAACGACAGCGGCGACGGCGGCACCGGGGATGATACTTTGTCAGGGGGTGCTGGCAATGACTATCTATTAGGTGGTGATGGCAACGATAAGTTGTATGACCAAACTTCAGGCACCGACACCTTGGTGGGCGGAGCTGGCGACGACTACTTGTCCACCTACACCAGCACAGAAGGCGACAGCCTTGAGGGCAGCCTAGGCAATGACAGTCTGTTTGGCGGCACTGGCAACGACACACTGATGGGTGGCGATGGCAATGATTACCTGTCTGGCAGTGATGGCAGTAACAACCTGTATGGCGAAGAGGGAAACGACAGTGTTTACGGCGGTACTGGCGATGACAGCATCGAGGGTGGTCTTGGCAACGATGATCTCGAGGGTGACCTTGGTAACGACACCATTGAGGGCGGCGCGGGCGATGACACCATCGATGGCGAACCAGGCAACGATTCTGTTTTAGGCGGAGATGGCAATGATTCTCTGGTTGGAGGCGAAGGCAACGACAGCCTGAATGGCGGTGCAGGACTTGACACCTTGTTTGGTGGAAGCGGCAACGACAGCCTTTCTGGTGGCGATGGCAACGATAACTTGTACGACCAAACTGCAGGTGTTGATAGCTTGCTGGGCGGCGCCGGTGACGACTACTTGTCAACCTACACCAGCACCGGCGCAGACAGTCTGGATGGCGGCCTAGGAAATGACAGCCTCATTGGTGGCACTGGCAACGACACGCTGAACGCTGGTGATGGCAACGATTACCTCTCGGGCAACGAAAACAACGACAGCCTTGAGGCCGGCATCGGCAACGACACGCTGCATGGCGGCTTAGGCAATGACACTTTGGTCGGCGGCCTAGGCGACGACTCTCTGCTGGGTGGCGAGGGCGACGACACGTACTACATTGACAGCACCAAAGATTTTATCTACGAGTCTGGCGGCAATGACACTGCCTATGTGTCCACAAGTTTTGTCAAACTTCCCAGCAGCATCGAAACTGTTACCTACACCAACAATGCGCTGGCTTTGCCCTACTGGATCAGTGCATTGCTGCCTGATGACGCTGCCGGTTTGAATTATCAAACCATGCTGGGTGATGCAAAAACATTCGCTTATATTTTTCCCGCAACACTGCCAAGCTACGACACAAGTTCAGATGATGCCAATGGCTACACAGCATTCACGGCTGCTCAACAAGCCAGAACATTGGTGGCACTTCAGTACATTTCATCTTTGCTTGACCTTCAGTTCATTCAAGCAACAGATGCCGCAGCAGTAAACACCTTTTCTTTTGCGAGCAACACGCAAACAAATTCATCAGGCTATGCACAAAACCCATTGGAAAGCTATGGCGGAAGCGATGTTTTCTTAGATATTGCTGACTACAACACCACTTTGGCAGACGGGACATACGGCGCACTGACTCTGATCCATGAGGTTGGCCATGCACTTGGTCTCAAGCACCCCTTTCTTCATGAACAAGCAGGTGAGGGGGGCGTTGCAGAACCACCTTATTTAACTGGAACAGAAGAAAGCACAACCTGGACAGTGATGAGCTATGACGATACGTCCGCTCAATGGCATCTTCAATACAGCCCACTTGATATCGCAGCCCTGCAGTACCTGTATGGCCCAAGCAACACTTCAAGAACTGGCAACGACACCTACACCGTGTCTTCGTCAGCCACCAATTTAATTTGGGATGGTGCTGGTGTGGATGTGATCGATGCAGCCTCTGTTGGGCAAGCCGTCACGATTTATTTAACCCCTGGGTATTGGGGCTACGTCGGCACAGCTCAAGCATCGACCATCACAAGCGCAGGTCAAGTGACGGTCAATTTCGGCACAACGATTGAGAATTTAATTGGGTCTGCTTTCAATGACCATTTGTATGGAAACGAAGTTGCCAACAGCATTCAAGGGGGTTTGGGCAACGACACTTTGAGCGGTGGCGAGGGCATTGACACTGCGGTGTTCAGTCAATCCAAATCCAAGTACACATTGACTTCGACCGCTGCTGGGTGGGTGGTGGCTGGGCCGGATGGCAGCGACACTTTGACTGACATCGAATTCGCCCAGTTTGCTGACCAAACATGGGCGCTGAAGAATTCTTTGCCTAGCGGCAGCGTCAGTTTCAGCGGCAGCGTTTCACTTGGTTCGACCTTAACTGCTTCCAACACATTGGCCGATGCAGATGGCATTGCACAAAGTGGGGCGAGTGCAATCACTTATGCCTGGAGTGCCAATGGCACATTGATTCCCAGCGCAACGGGTGCAACTTTAACTGTGACTGCGCCTCTTGTGGGGAAACTGATAACGGTTGCGGCCAGTTATGTGGATGCTGGGGGGACAACTGAAACAGTTTCAAGTGCAGCCTCTTATCTGAAAACCTCTTATGATTTGGCGCAGCCTAAGCTATGGTTTTCATCGCAATCCATACTCAGTGCATCTGGCACGGTCTACACCCAAGACAACCCACTGCTTGTGATCCAGACCGCGCAGGTGGATTTGAACAACGATGGCTTGGAGGACTTGTTCACCTACGACAGTTACCCACTGGACATTCCAACGCCCAATCCGCCCCCCAGTGTTTTCCTTAATACTGGAGATAGCCTCAAAAAAGCAGTTTGGACAGGTCCAACTCTGCGTGATCCACATGGAACCAAAATACTGGTTGGCGATTTCAATGGGGATAATTTACCCGACTTGTTTTCATTGGTCGCGGTGGACCCGGCCAACGGCGCCTTTCCTGACCTGAAGGATTTTAATAACCTTCTTTTTAATTCTGCGACGGGGTTCAACCAGGTCAAAGAGTTCGACGACAAGCTGGGCTTTTGGTACGCGGGGGCATCAGGCGACATCGATAATGACGGTGACCTCGATGTTGTGATGTTCAATTTCCATGTTGCAAGTAATGGCGTCAAGAACCAAATTCTTTGGAACGATGGCGCTGGAAATTTCACCTATGACAGCACTGGTATGGGTGACATTTCTATTGTCGACCAAGCGGAGTTTCGCGATGTGAATCGCGACGGATACTTGGATTTGGTCATTGATCACATTGACACACAATCGACTCGAACGCCCACCGTCAGTGTGATGTGGGGCAATGGTTTGGGTTACAGCTTGGCCAATGCGACCCAATTCAATCTCGGGAGTGACGCGTACCTGTGCAACATTTGTTTTGCAGATCTGAATGCAGACAATCTGGATGAAATTATCCTCTCAGGCGATAACGCAGCCGGTCAATACTGGATCAAGGTCTTCCGGTCTGATGACAATGCCGTCTCCTACTTGGACGCCACCTCGCAGTACATCGACCGGAGCAGCACATCGATCCGATTCGATCACATTCGAGTCACTGACATTGACGGCGACGGGTTGCTAGATATATTTTCTCCCGATAAGTCTGATGCCGTGCGTTGGGAGTGGAATGGCTTGAAGTTCATCAAGCAGAACACGCCAGCCAAGGGCACTGTCAATTGGAGTGGCAGCGTTGCACAGGGAGAGACATTAACGGCAACCAACGCCTTGACTGACCTTGATGGCCTGGGCACGATCAGCTACCAGTGGAGAGCCGGTGATGCGAGCATCAGCGGCGCCACCAGCAGCACTTATGTGCTGACGCAAGCCGAGGTTGGCAAGCTCATCACAGTTGCTGCCAGCTTCACAGACGATCAAGGCAGCGTGGAAACGGTTTTGAGCGCCGCCAGTTCAGCAGTTGCCGGCCTGTCTGGCAATACCACTGCTATTCAAGCCTACATTTGGAAATCTCACACACTGCTCAATGGCGTGACTTTGACTGCTGGCACTTACAGTGGCACAAGTGACTCTTTAGGCGCCGCCAATTTCACTGCCGTGACCGAGACCAGTTTGAGCCTGACGGCCAGCCGCGCCATACCCGCAGCAGAGACCGCGGCCACAACAGCGGCCGTGAACCTGCAAGACGCCATTGCAATTTTGAAAATGATTGTGGGCTTGCCTGTGAACGGCACGAGCAATGGTGTGACAAACGCACTCTCACCTTACCAAGCCCTGGCAGCCGACTTCAACGCAGACGGCGAAGTAGGGCTGCAAGACGCTATTGGCGTGCTCAAGTTGGTGGTGGGCTTGACTGCGCCCCAGCCAAGCTGGCATTTTCTCAATGAGCTCGATACCAGCGTTGCTGCCAAGGCCAACCTCAAGCCCGGCACAGCGCAGACCAGCATCACCGCCGACCTGAGTGGCACAAGCCCTGTACACGTGGGGTTAGTGGCCTACCTCAGCGGCGATGTGGACGGCAGCTATGCGGGCGCAACCGGTGCATCGGACTTGGACATGACAGAGCCGAACTATTTTGTGACCCTGGTGGCCAACCACCCGGGCGTGCTCAGCGCAGCGCAGTTTGGCAACTAGTGCAGCCGATAGGGCTTGGCATGTGATGTGGGTTTCATTTCAAAATTTCAGCCAAGGAAGTCATGATGGTTAGCAAACTGCTCAGAACATGGTGCACGCTGACCTTCATCTCAATCATGGTGGGGTGTGGGGGTGGCGGCGTAGAAAGTGGCAATCCAAACATCGTCAATGCGGACGCAGCAGTGGCCGATTGCAAACTGCCCACCACGGGCACGGGCCGCGGCGTTTACTTGGGCTTTCCGCGCCGGCCCAATGGGCTTAAGACCACCGGCACGGTGAATGTGAACGTGGCGATGGTTGATTTTCCAGATGCAGTGGCCACGATGACGCCGCAGGCCGCATTCAACTTGATTTCTCCAGGCGCGGTGGACTTCTTCACTGCAGCCACCTATGGTCAGATGAAACTGGTGCTAACACCCACCTTGCGTTGGGACCGGATGAGCCAAGACTCTACGGCCTACAACATGACGCGCAGCACCATCTCATTTGCAAGCCAAAAAGCTTATGCCACTGAGGCGCTGACATTGGCGGCGCGCACTTTGGATTTTTCCAGCACCGATGCATTTTTGGTTCTGACCAACCCTGATGCTTCCGTGATCGATCTTGGCCCGACCTTCACTGCCAATCCAGGTGCTGGCATCACCATCAATGGCCGCACCTTGGAAAATGGTGTGACCTCGGGCGCTGACCTCAAATACTGGGGTGCTTATTGGCTCAATCATGAAATGGGGCATGCTGCGGGCTTGGTCGATCTGATTGATTTCAACCCCGGCACATTGCACCGTGATCACTGGACTGGCACCTTCAGCATCATGACTGAAATCAACGCATTGGCGCCCATGTATTTCGCATGGGAAGCATGGCAAAGTGGGTGGATCACGGATGCGCAGATCACTTGTGCACCCATCGGAAAAACGGTGGTGACGCTCACACCGATTGAAGATGTGGGGGGCATGAAAGCCGTGGTCATTCCCACCGGAAAATACTCAGCGGTTGTGGTGGAGAGCAGGCGTGCCAAGGGGCTTGACAGCAAACTGCCGCGAGGCGGCCCCTTGGTGTACTTTGTGAACACCGATGTGGGCACCCAGAACCCCAATGGGTCGGGTGGAATCAAGGTTCTTCCACTCGACGACACCGATGACACCAAGGTCAATAAGCTGCTCAATGTGGGCCAAAGCGTCACGTATCAGGGCGTGACTGTGACGCTGCAGGAACTCATCAGCGGCAACGATGTGATCAGCGTAACGCGGCCGTAGCCACTTTGCCTGTAAACTCCTGCAACTTTGCACTCGTGCCAATCCATCTTCAAACTAAGGCGTCACCATGAATCGATCGGTGTTACATCGCTGGCTGCTACTGACTGTGCTTGTATTTTTGGTCTCTTGCGGCGGCGGCGGTGATCAAAATACAGTTGCAACGAACTCATCGCAGCCAGGATTTGAGCAGCAGGTGCAGTTTCCTCCTTCAGCCTCAGAGTCTGCAGCCGCGAGCACAACTTCCGCACTTGCGAGCCAGGCCGTCAATCTGCAAGATGCGATCGCCATTCTCAAAATGATTGTGGGCCTGGAGGTCAACAGTTCAGGGCAAGCTGTTACTGCGTATCAGGCGTATGCGGCTGACGTGGATGGCAACGGCAAAGTTGAGTTGACCGATGCGATCGCTGTGCTCAAGCGAGTTGTTGGCCTTGAAACACAATCAGCCAATTGGCTGTTTTTCAACCAGTCAGGGGGCTCTGCCCCGGTCGTCAGCGACAAACTCAATCCAGGTTTGGCACCCGATTTGACGGCCTATGTGACAACTTCCGCAGCCACTTCCAATGTGGGCTTGGTGGCTGTGCTGCGCGGCGATGTGGTGGGCAGTCAGTTCAGCTACGAATGGTCGCTGACTTCCAAGCCTGCCAACAGCAGTGCTGCATTGACGGGTGGCACGGCAGCCACGCCCGCCTTCACGGCAGATGTGGTCGGCTCTTATGTGGCCGCGGTCAAAATCTCGGATGGCAGTTCGAACACATCGTCGACAACGCTCACCCTGACAGCTGCGGAGCTCATATTGCCTGGTGCACCCACCATCGGCGCAGCCACGCCGGGTGATGCCACTGCGAGCATTGCCTTCACGCCAGGCGTGACAGGCGGGAAAACAGTGACGTACACCGCCAGTTGCACCGCAACCGGAGGCACCACTGGCTCCGGCTCAAGCACGGCCAGTCCAGTTGCGGTGACTGGTTTGACCAACGGCCTGACTTACAACTGCACGATCACGCCTTCCAGTTCGGTTGGCACGGGCACCGCTTCAAGCGCCGTGTCGGTCTTGCCGGTTGTTGCTGTGCCTACTGCGCCCACCATTGGCGCAGCAACGGCCGGTAGCACCACGGCCAGCATCAGCTTCACTGCGGCCAGCACCGGCTCCACCGCCACCAGTTTCAGTGCTACCTGCACTCCCACCAATGGCAGTGCTGTGACTGGCGCCGGCAGCGCAAGCCCCATCTCCATGACAGGCCTGACCAACGGCACAAGTTACTCCTGCGCTGTCAAAGCGGTCAACGCTGGGGGGCAGAGTGCAGCATCCTTGGCGGTGACGGTGACACCCGTAGCAGCCACTGTGGCAGTGACGTATTCAGCCCCCGCCAATTTCCAAACTGCTGTGCAGCGCAGCTATACCGCGGGCACGCTTGTCTCTGTCAGTGCTTTCACAAACCGCTCGCGCTACATGATCTCTGACTCGGCCAGCGCCAGCAGCACTTCAAACTACCTCAATATTGGCTCGACCTACAGCGCCACAACGGGTTATGCCGTCGAATCAGCCACCATCCCTTCGCAGGCCACCTACAACAGCTACCTGTCAAAACTGGTGCATGTGGTCACCGACGCCTCAGGCTATTTCCGATTGGATTCGCATTTGCATCCGAACAATTCCATTGATTTTGACGCCACTGATTCCAACAAACTCAAGTTCCGAAATAATTTTGGCAAGGCCTCGTCGCTCTATGGCTATGTGACGTTTTCTTATGACGCCACAACCAAATTATTGCAAGCCAAAAAGCGTTACAAATACAGCTACACCTCTGGCACGGCCACCAATGGCAATACGACCTACACCCCTTCTTGGACGGAAGATACAGCCTTCAGCAGCAGCGCCCAAAATTACTATGTGAACTACACGGGTGGTGTTTATAAATTAGTGGCTGCAGCAAGCTCTGCCACGCCTCTTTATTTATTCAACTCACCGATCGATTTGGGCATTCCAAGTTTCATGAATCCCAATGCGGTCGCTTTTGTGACCAATAGCCCAGCACCCTTCCTGTCAAAAGTCACCACAAGTTCTGTGGAGGGAACAAGCGGCAGCATCTATTCGCAGCTCAGCTCCACCTACCTCAATCAGGTTGCAACGGCAGGCAGCGACGCCACCACCAAGCTCTACGCCGATGCTTATCTGGCAACCATCAAGACAGCGGTGGAAGCTGCCGGTGGCAAGCTGCGCTACTCGCCCGAGGTGTATACAGCCTACAGGGACGCCGCATTGGCAACCAAGCTCGTGAGCGACTCCATCTCTGATGGTGCACCTGGGCAAAATTTGGTGCCCTACGTTTACTTCACCAATGAGAAAGATACGGCCGGTGCTTACCATCCGTTCATGATCGTTGTGACTTACGGCAATCAAGCCTCACCCAACGGGCTCGTCGACATTCCTCACCCGCCCGGTGACGGTTCGGGCGAATATCCCGCATCGAAGGTCACGCGATTTTCAAATCTTGAAAATTACACCACGATGATTCCGATGAAAGATTACGGACTGGTCACCTCCGTGTTGGACAACGCTTCCGTGATTACAAAAAATCTCTGGACGGAGCGCACCCTCAGCACTCTAGAGGCCAATGTGTATACCTATGCAGACAGTGCGGACAACGGATTGCTGATTGACGGCTCGGTAATTTTCCCGACCTATAACAACGCGCTGGTGCCATCCCATCTTCAGGGTGAATTATCGGCCAGCGGTTGCCATGTGGGTCAAGGCGGGGGCGGCCCACACTGCCACAGTGATGGCTATCAATCGGGGTTTGGTCTTTCGCTTTACAACGACAGCGATTACACGAATAAAACGCACCCACCATTGCTAGGGTTTGGCTACGATGGCATTGCGCTCTTTGGCATTTACAGAAGCCCAACCGACAGCGCCATGCTGGGCGCGAGCACGACCCTCGATGCTTTTGGCGCACACAACCATGACAGCATTGGATACCACTACCATGCGCACACCGTGAGCAATTACAAGGCGGAACTGCTGAGCTACACCACGACGCTGCATGTTTTGATGAAGGGTGCTTACATTGGGAAGGTGACAAGCGTTCCGTATTTTAGGCAAAATTCATCATTCAAAGACAATAAATACCTTGGCGGTAGGTAGTTGGGGTGTCCATTGAACAGTCTCTCCTTGAAACTCAAAACATGTTTGGTGTGTTTGTTTTTGGGAGCGGCCAGCCTGCAGACTGGGGCTGGAGAGGTTCACTTCAATCAAGTTGAAGTCAAGCGCGAAAACAAAGAAAAGCTCATCTTTGTTTTCAGCCTGAATTTGCCGCAAGCATTGCATCAACTTTGGGCGCCGCAACTGCCCTTTGCTGAGTTCTTGACGAAATACGCAGAGCTGCCAGAGGATCAGTTTCAAAATGCATTGAAGACAGCTGCGAGCCAACTGGCTGGAAGTTCATTTTTTGTACTTCCATCAGGAGCCAAAGTGAGTTTTAAAAAGTGGCAGTTGCCTTCAAATCAGGCCTTGCGCGAATCGTTCAAGGCAAATCTTTTCTTGCTTCAATTGCCCCCTGGACCGCAATCTCACTTGCCTCCTGCGGTGGTGCAGACTGAAGTGCAAACCAAAACTTCGATCAACCGAGCACAGTTGCAACTGCACAAAGCACTGCATCCGATATTTGTCAAAGTGCAGCAAGACCAATTTTGGCTGACCGAGCAGATCCCGATGGCAGTGGTCAATTTCGAATAAATGCCAGCTCATGCCCGCCATCATTGCGCAGCTGCAGTCAAACGGGCAGCAACGCTGCTGTGCCTATTGGTTTTCAGCTCGGCGGCCATTGCGCATTGGATGCCGGCTCAGCAAGGCTCGATCAACCTGGTCGACAAAGATGTTTTTTTGGTTGCTGCGCTGCCAGTCTCGGCCTTATCCGGGGTCGATGATGACCGAGATGGCCGACTTTCAGACACAGAACTGCTGGCGCACACGCGGAGCATCAAAGACCAGATCGCTTGGCGCTTGAGGTTGCTGAATGACCAAGCAGCAGGCCAGCTGGCTTTTTTGCAGGTGATGACAGACCCCGATGGCGCCGAACACTTTGTTGTGTTGATGAAAGTCAGTTTTGCAGGGGCTCCTGAAAATTTGCAAATCGAAACAGACTTGTTTGGCAATTCTGACAAAGAAAGGCAACTGACTCTGAAGGCCACCCGAGGGGCAGACACAGAGGCCGTTGTTTTAACCCCGCTGCATGCAAGCCACATTTTTTTTCGCTCGCCTGCGCAAGTTTTGCTGAACTACCTGTTGCTGGGTGTTGAGCATATTTTGCTGGGGATGGATCATCTTCTTTTTCTGCTGACCATCCTGGTGGCCGCCGCTGGGTGGCGATATTGGCTGGGCGTGTTGACCAGCTTTACCGTGGCGCACAGCATCACGCTGACGGCATCATTGATGGGCTGGCTGCAGGCGCCTGCTGCGGTGGTGGAGCCCATGATCGCAGCCAGCATTGTGCTGATGGCTTTGCTGAACTTGACGCAGCGATCTGCTGCGCTTCATCGGCGCATGGCCATTGTGTTTGCATGTGGACTCTTGCATGGCTTAGGATTTGCCTCGGCCATGATGGACATGGGCCTGCACGGCGCCTACCGCGTGACCAGCGTCGTGGGGTTTAACTTGGGCATTGAGCTCGGGCAAGTTTTGTTTTTAATCGCTATCTTGGCACTGGTGCGCAGCATGCGTTTGCTTGGATTGAACGGATTGCTGCAGCAAATGGGGTTGAGTGTGCCTCTGACAAAAATAGCGTCCGTGTTCGCGCTGTGTGTGGGTGGATTTTGGTTCTTGCAGCGTTTGGGTGTCTGATAGCCAGCGCTATTGGACGCTGCCTTGCAAATACACTGAAACCGGAATGTAGCCTTGCTGCTCAGCAAACACGGCGTCAGGCACTTCAATCTTCAAAGTGTGGGCGCCCGCGCTGAGCTTGCCCAAACTGATTTGGCGGATGGGCACCGCATCTCCCGGACACCAATTGTTGAACGACTGCCACTCTTGCGGCGTTCGCGGCGTTGGCCCGTAGATGCCGTTGCGCTGGCTATTCAGATGCCTGAAAGGCTCGCAGCTCTCACGTCCGGGCATGTAGGTGAGCCGCAATTGGCCATCGACTTCAATGTGATGAAAGCGGCGTGTATATTCTTCGCCATCTTTGTTGGAGCCGTGGTTGGAGGTGATCAGATAAAGGGACGCATCAGCAACGTCAGTTGGCAGATTGAAATGGATCACCCGCAAGGTCTTGCCAATCACATCGGTAGCGCTAGCTGCGTAATTGTTCAAATCTTTTTTGAAATTCAAGGGCAATAAAAAATTTCGGCCTGCTGGAGCTGCCCCATCTGCGGTAGAGATAAATTGCAAAGAACCCAAAAACACATCGCTTCTACCGGCACAACCCTCAATCTGTTTTTGGGCTGCATAGGGCACCCCAAAAATTTCAAGCTCAATCCAAATGTCGTATGCGGCAAGCAGGGCTGGGTCATTGAAAACTCGTGCGACATTGGACACATTGAACGAGTAAGAGGCCTGCGCGGGGGCTAGGTTTTTATTCATGAAAGGGGTGATGAAACGCCCGATTTCAACTCGCTGCACATCAGGGGGTGAATAACTTGCACTGCCTTTGGGAACCAATGCAAAATTCACATTTCCAATTCGATCGTAATTGTCGCAAACGGCTTTGACAGTCACATGCATGGTCAACGATGAGCCCAATGAACGCAGTTGTTGTTCAGTTAGTTTTTTGGCGTTCAGGTCGTTGCGGTGACGAATCACATCAGGAGGAGTAGCAAGGCTGACAGCAGGCCCGTAACCATCGAAAAAAAGGATGTCTTTGAAAACGGTCAGTGAAATGGGCGCGGTGGGTGCATCGCTTGCTGCAAAAGAATGGCAGCACACGCTGAGCCATGCAGCTGGAAATACAAACGCATAAAAGATCCTGACAAGCACTCGGCGCATGGACAACAAGCCCTTAATTGGAGTCTGAATATGAAACGTTTTCAAGCAACTGAAGTTCTTCGGACCAGTCAAGCCACTGCGCTTCCAGTGCTTCTAGCGCTGTGCCCACAGCTTTCAATTGCCGCCCTGTGTCCGCGATCTCACCAGGGCTCAGGGCTGTTGTCAGCTTGTTTTCAAGCACCGCTTTCTCGGCATTCAACTGCGCCATGCGCTGATCGGCTTGCTCAATTGATTTTTTCAGCGGCCGGGCCAATGCGGCTTTTTGCTGACGTGCCTGCGCGCCGAGCTTTCTTTGATCGGCAGAGGTTGATGGGGAGGCCGGTGCAAGGCTGGGAATGGCGGGCTTGATGGCCATGGCCTGGGGCTGCACTGCGGGCGCCGTAGGCGCTGCATCTGCGACTTTGGCCTCCTCGCGCAAGCGCTTGGACTCTTCGAGCAAATAGCGCTGGTAGTCGTCTAGGTCACCGTCAAAGGGTTTGATTTCTCCGCGGCCCACTAACCAGAACTCGTCACACACAGCGCGCAGCAAAGCCCTGTCATGGCTGACCAGCATCACGGTGCCTTCAAACTCGTTCAAGGCCATGGACAAGGCTTCGCGCGTGGCCAAATCTAAGTGATTGGTAGGCTCATCCAGCAGCAAGAGGTTGGGGCGTTGCCAAACAATCATGGCCAAAACCAAGCGGGCTTTTTCGCCGCCGCTCATGCTGCCCACGGTTTGCTTGACCATGTCGCCGGTGAAGTTGAAAGTACCCAGGTAACTGCGCAAATCTTGCTCGCGTGAAGATTGGCCTGGCACAGCACCGAGCTTTTTAACCAAGCCAATCATGTGCTCCAGCGGGGTGTCTTGCGGGTGCAGTACATCTAATTCTTGTTGCGCAAAATAGCCCACATTCAAGCCACGGCCTTCAGTCAAAGTACCGCACAAAGGCTGCATGGCGCGCGCAATGGTTTTGACCAAAGTGGATTTGCCTTGGCCGTTGGCGCCCAAGATGCCAATGCGCTGGCCTGCGAGCACGGAGCGGCTGACATTTTTCAAGATGGGTTTTTCAACATCGTCCACGATGTAGCCAAAGTCAGCATCAGAGATGGCCAGCATCGGGTTGGGCAAGTTGACCGGTTCTTTGAATTCAAAAGTAAAGTCTGCATCGGCCAGCACAGGCGCAATTTTCTCCATGCGCTCCAAGGCTTTAACGCGACTTTGCGCTTGCTTGGCTTTGCTTGCTTTGGCTTTGAAGCGGTCAATGAATTTTTGCAAATGCGCAATCTTGTCTTGCTGCTTCGAAAAGGACGCCTGCTGCAACTCAAGTTGCTGTGAGCGCAAGGTCTCAAAGGCGCTGTAGTTGCCGCCGTAGCGGTTCAATTTGGCTTGGTCGATGTGCAGAGTGACCGAAGTCACGGCGTCCAAAAACTCTCGGTCATGGCTGATCACAATCATGGTGCCGGTGTAGCGTTTGAGCCATGCTTCGAGCCAAACCAAAGCGTCTAAATCCAAGTGGTTGGTGGGTTCGTCCAAGATCAGCAAGTCCGAGGGGCACATCAGCGCGCGCGCCAGTTGCAAGCGCATGCGCCATCCGCCCGAGAAGCTGTTGACGGCTTGGTCCAGTTCGCTGGACTTGAAGCCCAATCCCAAGATCAAAGATTGGGCGCGCGGGACAGCGTCGTGCTCGCCGGCGTCGGCCAGATCCACGTGGGCGTGCGCCATGGCCATGCCATCTTCCGACAACTCGGCTTCGTGCAATGCAGCGCGCAGCTCGGCCAAGCGGGTGTCACCCCCCAAAACAAAATCGGTGGCGCTTTCCTCGGTTTCAGGCATGTTTTGTGAGACTTGCGCCAAGCGCCATTGCTTGGGCATGGAAAAGTCGCCACCGTCTTCGTGCAATGTGCCATTGAAAAGCGCAAACAAAGTTGATTTTCCAGCGCCATTGCGCCCGACCAAGCCGACTTTTTCTCCGGGGTTCAGGGTAACGCTGGCTGCATCGAGCAAGACTTTGGCGCTGCGGCGCAGAGTGACATTTTTAAGTTGGATCATGGGTTCGAGACAGATCGGAGCTGCGCATTGGCAACCCCATTCAAGCAAATTCGTTCAGGTTGATTGTAAGTAAGCCACGAGCGCTTCGCGGGTGATCAACAAAACTTGATCTTCTCCGGCGCTGGTCTCTAGCCAAATGGCTTGCAGTTTGGCAAAGGCATTCTCAAAGTGAGCGCGCTCATTGCCAATTTCAAGAACCAAGATGGCTTTGTCGTTCATGTGCGCAGGCAAATCGTGGAGCAACTGCCGCACAAAGTTCATGCCATCACTGCCGCCATCCAAAGCCAATAAAGGCTCGGCCAAATATTCAGCTGGCAATTCTTGCATGCTTGCGTGACAAACATAAGGCGGGTTGCACAAGATGCAGTCAAACTTGCCAGCAATCGAAGTCAGGCCATCACTGGGCTGCAATTGAATGCGTTCTTCAAGGTGGTGTTTCTCAACATTGATGCGCGCGACTTGCAAGGCTTGCTCAGAAATATCAGCGCCCAGCACTTGAATTTCGGGGTAAGTCAAGGCGGCCAAAACTGCCAAACTGCCGTTGCCAGTGCACAGATCTAAAAATTGGGTTGATTGCTCGCTCAGCCAATAATCCAAGCTGCCATCTGTGAGCAACTCTGCTATGAAACTGCGCGGCACGATGCTGCGCTCATCGATGTAAAACGCGATGCCTTGCAGCCAAGCTTCTTGCGTGAGGTAGGCGGCTGGTTTGCGTGTGCGAATGCGCTCATCTATCAAACGCTCACAGGCTTGGATCTGTTCTGTCGACAATTCTTCGAGAGGTGCATGAAGACCTTCTGAGGGGTTCAATGCCGCAGGTTCTGCAATCTGTGTATCCAGTGGCAAGCCCAAGCGCCACAAGACCAGCCAAGCCGCCTCATCATGCGCGTTGTCCGTGCCATGGCCAAAAGCCACGCCCGCCGCACTCAGGCTGGCTGCTGAGCGCTGAATCAATGTCTGAAGATTCATGGGAGGGTGTTGGCCTGATGGCTGCGCAAACACTGCTGGTTCAGCGCGACCAGCACTTGACGGTAAATATTTTTCAGTGGCTCGATGTCAACCACGGCCAAGTGCTCATCAATTTTGTGGATGCTGGCGTTGGGCGGGCCCAGTTCAATGACTTGTGGGCAAGTTTGCGCAATAAAGCGCCCATCGCTGGTGCCACCCGTTGTTGACAGCTCTGTCTGCATGCCTGTCTCAAGCAAGATAGCCTCTTGCACCACGGTGACCAAGCTGCCGGGGGTGGTCAAAAACGGCAAGCCCCCCAGGGTCCATTCCAAGCGGTATTTCAGCCCATGACGATCTAAAATTTGATGTACACGCTGCTGCAAAGATTCTGCATTAGAGGCTGTGCAAAAACGAAAATTAAAGTCAATGATCATCTCGCCTGGAATCACATTGGTGGCGCCGGTGCCCGCGTGCACGTTGCTGATTTGCCAACTGGTGGGTGGAAAAAATGCATTGCCTGTGTCCCACAGGGTGCTGGCCAATTCAGCCAGTGCCGGGGCTGCACGGTGCACCGGGTTGTCGGCCAATTGGGGGTAAGCAATGTGGCCTTGAATGCCCAGCACTGTTAACTTGCCACTCAATGAACCGCGCCTGCCGTTTTTGATCATGTCGCCAGTTTTATGAACCGAAGTGGGCTCTCCCACAATGCAAAAATCTGGTGTCTGTTTGCGCTTTGCGAGCATCTCGCAGATGCGCACCGTGCCGTCCAGGGCGGGGCCTTCCTCATCGCTTGTCAATAAAAAAGCCAAACCCAATGCGGGCTCTGGGTGAAGCGCCAAAAATTCTTGCGTGGCCACCACCATGGCGGCCAATGAAGTCTTCATGTCGCTGGCCCCGCGGCCATACAAATTGCCATCGCGGTGCGTGGGTGTGAACGGGTCGCTGTGCCACTGATTCAAGGGGCCGGTTGGCACCACATCGACGTGCCCTGCAAAAGCGAAAACTTGGCCCGATGAGCCCGGGCGTTGTGCCCACAAATTGCGAACTTTGAAGTCATCGGGGCCTAAGTCGATCACTTCGCACGCAAAACCCAAGGGGCTCAAATGGGAAGCGATCAACGCGGTGCATCCACCATCATTGGGTGTCACAGAGGGCAGGGCAATCAGCTGCTCAGCCAGGCGCAAGGTCTGGCTCATGCAGGGCGTCCTGCGCGGATGAAATTGGCAATGCGATGGGCCGCCTCCAAGCATTCTGCCGTTTGCGCGACCAGTGCCATGCGCACCCGACCTTGCCCAGGGTTGACGCCATTGCCCATGCGGCCGATGTAACTGCCCGGCAGCACTGTCACATTTTGTGAGGCATAAAGTTCTCGGGCAAACTCGGTGTCACTCATATGCCAGGCGCCAGGAATGCCGGCCCACAGGTAAAAACTGGCGTCAGGCAAGCACACATCCATCACGGCTGCCAAGACGGGAGTGACCTGCGCAAACTTGGTGCGGTACAGGTTCCGATTTTCAAGCACATGGTCTTCGTCGCCCCACGCAGCGATGCTGGCCGCTTGCACAACCCCGCTCATCGCGCAGCCGTGGTAGGTGCGGTAAAGTAAAAAAGGCTTGATCAATGCGGCATCGCCCGCAACAAACCCACTGCGAAGGCCAGGCACATTGCTGCGCTTGGACAGGCTGGTGAAAGCGATCAAGCGTTTGAAATCTGTGCGGCCCAGCGCCGTGGCTGCCTGCAAGGAGCCCAGCGGGGGTTCATCGCGGAAATAAATTTCGCTGTAGCACTCGTCAGAGGCAATGACAAATCCATATTTTTCACTCAAGTCAAACAGCTTTTTCCATTCGACCAGAGACACAACTTTGCCCGTGGGGTTGCCTGGCGAGCAGACAAACAGCAATTGCGTTTTGGCCCAAATTTCGGACGGCACACTGTCCCAATCCACGGCAAAGTCTTGTGCAGCTTGGCTGCCCACAAAATAGGGTTGGGCACCACCCAAAATGGCGGCGCCTTCGTAGATTTGATAAAAAGGGTTGGGAGTGACCACCAAGCCGCCAGGCTTTGTGGGGTCCAAAACGGTTTGGGCCAAGGAAAACAAGGCTTCGCGAGAGCCATTGACCGGCAAAATTTGGGTGGCAGGGTCGACTTGAACTTGGTAGCGCTTGGCCAGCCATGCCGCGCAGGCTTGTCGCATAGCAGGTTCACCTGCTGTGCCGGGGTAGCCCGAGAGCGCAGTGTCCAACGAGGCTGCCAAAGCCTTTTTGATGAATTCAGGGGTGGCGTGTTTAGGCTCGCCAATGCCCAAACTGATATGCGCAAGGCTTGTGGGTGGGGTCACGCCAGCAAACAATTGCCGCAGACGCTCGAAGGGGTAGGGCTGCAAGGCGGCCAAGAGAGGGTTCATCCCCCAATTATCCGGGATTGTGAGCCCTTTTGAAGGGCTGGGCAGGTGCAATTCCCCCTGTTCGGTCGGTTAACATGGAGGCTGGGGGCACAAGGGGTGCCTTTTGACTCAAATTCAGACTGCTGTGCGCCTTAATTCCATCAAACTTTCAGGATTCAAATCCTTCGCCGAGCCCACCAACTTTGTCTTGCCAGGCCAGTTGGTCGGGGTGGTGGGGCCCAATGGCTGCGGAAAATCAAACATCATGGACGCTGTGCGCTGGGTGTTGGGTGAGTCGCGCGCCTCAGAACTGCGCGGCGAGTCCATGCAAGACGTCATCTTCAACGGCACCAGCACCCGAAAGCCCGCAAGCCGCGCCAGCGTGGAATTGATCTTTGACAATGCAGACCACCGCGCCGGAGGCCAGTGGGGGCAGTTTGCAGAAATTGCAGTCAAGCGTGTATTGACCCGCGACGGCAACAGCAGCTACTACATCAACAACCAACCCGTGCGCCGCCGCGATGTGCAAGATGTGTTTTTGGGCACAGGTTTGGGCCCACGTGCCTACGCCATCATTGGTCAAGGCACGATCAGTCGAATCATCGAATCGCGCCCTGAAGAGTTACGCCTTTTTTTGGAAGAGGCTGCAGGCGTTTCGAAGTACAAAGAGCGGCGCCGCGAGACTGAAAATCGCATGTCTGATACGCGAGAGAATTTAACCCGCGTGGACGACATCTTGCGTGAATTGAACGCCAATTTAGAAAAGTTGGAAAAGCAAGCTGAAGTTGCGCAGCGCTTTAATTCACTCAAAGCCGACAGCACGTTGAAGCAGCACCAGTTGTGGTTCTTCAAGCGTTCAGATGCGCAGGCTGATCAAGTTAAAATCAAAGCCGACACCGACAAAGCGATGATCGATTTAGAGTCGCGCATTGCCGACTTGCGCCATGTGGAAGCTGATTTGGAAACCATTCGCCAAGGCCATTACGCCGCGGGCGACCAAGTCAACCAAGCGCAAGGCTTGTTGTACGAGGCCAGTGCCGAAGTGGGCCGCCTCGAAGCTGAAATTCGTTTTGTGGTTGAAGGCCGCCAGCGTGCAGAGCAGCGCATGACGCAGCTCAAAGAGCAATCTGCCGAGTGGTCAGAGCGCCAACTGCAAGCTCAAAGTGAGCTCGAGCAATTGGCAGAACAGGCCTTGCAAGCAGAAGATCAAGCCATCACTTTGGCTGCGCAGGTTGAACACCAGGCTCAGGCTTTGCCAGATTTGGAAGAGGCATTGCGCCAAGCCCAAACCAAGGCCAATGCGCAGCGCAGCAGCGTAGTTGAAGTGCAGCAGCAAATACAAGTGCTGGCCGCTGAGCAGCGCAGCATTCAGGAGCAAACGCAGCAACTCACATTGCGGCAAGAACGCTTAGAGACCGATCGCAACGCACTGGACGCACCCGACGAGCAGCGCCTGGCCCATTCGCGCGAACAATTGCTGCTGGCCCAAGGCTTGGCACAGGAGTCTGAAGCGCGCTTGCACGAGTTGCAAGAACAAACCCCATTGCTCGACCAAGATCGCCGTGACAAGCAGCACGAAGTGAACCAAGAATCTGCCCGATTGGCCGATTTAACGGCCAAGATCGAAGCTTTGAAATCTTTGCAAGAAAAAGTGCGCACGGACGGCAAACTCAAACCCTGGCTGGCCAAGCACGGTCTTGAGAATCTGAACGGGCTGTGGAGCCGCATGCACATGCAGCCCGGTTGGGAAAACGCCATGGAGGCAGCGCTGCGTGACCGCTTATCTTCGCTAGAGGTCTCTAAGCTTGAAGTGGTTCGCTCTTTTGCCGCTGACGCACCACCGGCAAAATTGTCCTTTTACAGCCCCCCCAATGCCACGACTGCCGTTGCCCGCAAAGGCCTGCCTGCGGCTTGCAAACCGTTGTCGGATTTGCTTTTGTTGTCCGACGCCGGCCTGTCTGCTTTGCTGACCGATTGGTTGCAAGGCTACTTCACGGCGCCCAGCTTGGAAGATGCCTTGGCTTGGCGCGATCAACTCAAAGCGGGTGAATGGTTTGTGGTGCAAAGCGGGCATGCCATTGGCCAGCACAGTGTGAGTTTTTATGCGCCTGATTCTGAGCAATCTGGCCTTCTTGCGCGCGCGCAAGACATTGAAAACTTTGAAAAACAGCAGCGCGCGCAAACCTTGATATCGCAAGAATCACGCAGTGCTTCGGTGCGCGCCGAGGCCGTCTACGCCGATGCTGCGCAGCGCCTGGTCTTGGTGCGCAAAGAGGCCAGCGACGCACAGGCCAAAGCCCATGAGCTCCAAGTCGAGACACTGCGTTTGTCGCAGTGGGCCGATCAAACCCGTGCGCGCACTGAGCAAATTACTTCTGACATGGCCGAGGTGCAAAACGCATTGAACGATCTGCAAGAGCGCCGATCAACTGCAGAAGGCCGTTTTGAAGAGCTCGACATGCAATTGGCCGACACACAAGAGCGACATGCGCAATTGGACGAACATGTGATTCAAGCTCAGCGCCAATTGTCTGAATGCAGTGAGCAACAAAGAAGTCTAGAGCGCAGCGCCCAAGAAGCTGCATTTGCGCAGCGCACATTGCAAGCGCGAAGCTCAGAGTTGCATCGCGCTTTAGAAACTGCAGCGCAACAAATCAAATCCATCGAGGAAGAGCAGCAACGCGCCCATGATGAGTTAACACGTTTGAACGATGCGGCAGCGCAAGCAGGCTTGCAAACTGCCTTGTCGATCAAATTGGAACGCGAGCAAACATTGTCGGCCCGGCGCAGTGAATACGATGACTTGACGGCACGCCTTCGCGCCAGCGACGAGCGGCGCATGGGTTTTGAGCGCGAACTCGACCCGATGCGCCAGCGCATCACAGAGTTGCAATTGAAAGAGCAAGCCTCTCGCTTAGGCTTGGAGCAATACAACCAACTGCTGCTCGATGCAGAGGCTGATTTGGAGGCGCTGGCCCGCTCCATCGAAGAGGGCAATGTGCGCTTGACGGGCTTGCAGTCTGAAATTGACCGCTTCAACCGCGAAATTGCAGCGCTAGGCCCTGTCAACATGGCCGCGTTGGACGAGTTGAGCACCGCCAGTGAGCGCAAAATTTTCCTTGACGCGCAAACTGCCGACTTGACCGAGGCCATGAACACTCTGGAAGATGCCATCAAGAAAATTGATGCTGAAACCCGTGAACTTTTGGCTGGCACCTTCAAGATTGTGAACGAGCATTTCGGCCGCATGTTCCCCGAATTGTTTGGTGGCGGCAACGCGCGCTTGGTCATGACGGGCGATGAAATTCTAGACTCTGGCGTGCAAGTCATGGCGCAACCGCCGGGCAAGAAAAATCAGACCATCCATTTGCTCTCAGGGGGTGAGAAAGCCCTGACTGCGATTGCTTTGGTTTTTGCTATTTTTCAGCTCAACCCAGCGCCCTTTTGTTTGCTCGACGAGGTCGACGCGCCGCTGGACGACACCAACACCGAGCGCTACACGAAGTTGGTGGCCAGCATGTGCAAAGAAACGCAGTTCTTGTTCATCAGTCACAACAAAATCGCCATGGAAATGGCCGAGCAGTTGATTGGCGTGACCATGCAAGAGCAGGGCGTCTCGCGCATTGTGGCCGTCGACATGGAGGCCGCCGTGTCCATGGCCGAAGTCTTTTGATCGTTTTTTAAAAATTCAAAACCATGAGCTCATTGCAAAACAGTTTGGTCATCGTTGGGGTTGCAACCCTGATCGCGGTTGTGCTCTACAACTTGTGGACTGCACGGCAAAACGCACCCCGCCAAGCCGAACCCGAAAACATGGCACAAGAGCCATCTTTTGAAAAATCAGAGAGGCAGATCCACGACTTGAACTCTGAGTTTTCAGATGACTTGACCGGCCTGCCTGTGCCTGAGAAAAAACCCACCTTGGACATTTTGATCGATGTGATCGCCCCCATCGAAATGGATGGGCAAGTCTCGGGTGATGCAGCCTTGGCCGCCATGCCAGCCACTCGGCGCGTGGGCAGCAAGCCCTTTGCTGTGGAGGGCTTGAGTGACACCACAGGAGAGTGGGAGTTGCCTCAAACCGGTCTTCGTTATCATGCATTTCAAGCGGGTGTTCAATTGGCCAACCGTGTTGGCCCCTTGAACGAGATTGAATTCTCTGAATTCGTGATCAAGGCGCAAGCCTTTGCAGATGCGGTCAACGGCGATGCTGAATTTCCCGATATGCTCGAAGAAGTTGCGCGGGCCCGCGAGCTCGATCAGTTTGCCAGCGAGCACGATGCACAGTTGAGTTTCACTCTTTGCGCCACAGCCGCCGCCTGGAGCCCGGGCTACATTCAGCAGCACGCTGCGCGTTGGGGGTTTGTGGCTGGCGTGATTCCGGGGCGCATGGTGTTGGCTTCGGCTGTGCAAGGCTTGCCACCCATTTTGTCTTTGTCTTTTGACACCCAAGCAGCCATGGCCGATGACCCCGCCTTGACTGCTATTCGAGAATTCACTTTGAGCTTGGACGTGCCTCAAGTGCCCAGAGATCAGCAGCCTTTTGCGCGTTTGCGAGAGGCTGCCAAAATTTTGGGTCATGAAATGGACGGCGCCATCACCGACGGGGCGGGCCACACGCTGAGCACATCCGATCTGGATGCCATTGCAGCCGATCTCGAGCAGCTTTATGACGCCTTGGATGCCCGCGAACTCTCAGCCGGATCAGCACAGGCGCGCCGCTTGTTCTCGTGACCCTCGATCTGTTCGCTGACGCGTCTGATGACCCCAAGGAGGAGTCAGCTTCTTCTTTGCAAGCGCGCGCAGAGAATTTGCGCAAATTGCTGCATCACCATGGGCATTGTTACTACACACTCGATGCGCCCGAAGTGCCCGATGCTGTGTACGACCGCTTGTTTCAAGCCTTGCAAAAAATTGAGCAAGATCATCCAGAGCAAAGGCGCTCAGACTCCCCCACACAGCGCGTAGGGGGCGCCGTTTTACCGGCCTTTGAATCGGTGCGCCACGCTGTGCCCATGCTCAGCATCCGCACCGAAACCGATACCGAATCGAGTGGTGCTAAAGCATTTGATGCGCGTGTTCGGCGCGAGCTGAATTTGCCTGAAGACGCGCCAGCGCTGGAATATGTGGCGGAGTTGAAATTCGATGGCTTGGCCATGAGCCTTCGCTATGAGCAAGGTATTTTGGTGCAAGCTGCAACCCGAGGTGACGGCGAAAATGGCGAAGATGTCACGCACAATATTCGAACCGTAGGGCAAATTCCGTTGCAACTCCCGCCCGGTGTGCCGGACGTCTTGGAGGTGCGCGGCGAGGTCTACATGCGGCGCGATCATTTCAATCAACTCAATGAGAGGCAAAGCGCCAAGATCGAACAGGGCGCCAAAGGTGAGAAAACATTTGTCAATCCACGCAATGCCGCCGCAGGTGCCGTGCGGCAATTAGATTCCAGCATTGCAGCGCAAAGGCCTTTGAGTTTTTTCGCTTACGGCTTGGGGGAGGCTCAACCTGCAAACGCGCAGCAGGCACTGTTCAAAACCCACTACGACATGCTGCAAACTTTGAAATCTTGGGGTTTCCCGGTGGCCTCACAAACCGCCTGCGTGTTGGGCTTAGAGGGTTTGGTCGACTTTCACCAAAAAATTGCAGCACAACGCGACTGCTTGCCCTTTGACATTGATGGTGTGGTCTACAAAGTCAACAGCCTGGCTTTGCAAGCGCAGTTGGGCTTTGTGACCCGCGAGCCGCGTTGGGCCGTGGCACACAAATACCCTGCGCAAGAAGCCTTGACCACGGTCTTGGCCATTGATGTGCAAGTGGGCCGCACTGGCAAACTCACGCCCGTGGCCAAGTTGACGCCGGTGTTTGTGGGCGGCGTGACCGTGACCAACGCCACCTTGCACAACGAAGACGAAGCTCGACGCAAAGACGTGCGTGTGGGTGATACCGTGATCGTGCGCCGCGCGGGCGATGTGATCCCTGAAGTGGTCTCTGTGCTGCTGGACAAACGCCAACCTCAAGCTGCTATTTTCACCATGCCCCGAATCTGTCCAGTGTGCGCCAGTGTGGCCGAGCGGGACGAAGGCGAGGTCGATTTTCGCTGCAGTGGTGGCCTTTTTTGCAGCGCGCAGCGCAAACAAGCCGTGCTCCACTTTGCGCAAAGACGTGCCGTGGAAATTGAAGGACTGGGTGACAAACTGGTGGACCAATTGGTCGATGCGGGCTTGGTCAAAACCTTGCCCGATTTGTACCAAATGAGTTTGAGTGCCTTGTCTCAGCTCGACCGAATGGCCGAAAAATCTGCCCTGAATTTATTGAAAGCCTTAGAGACGTCCAAAAGCACAACACTGGCGCGATTTGTATTTGGGCTGGGCATTCGTCACGTCGGCGAAGCCACAGCCAAAGAATTCGCAAGGCACTTTGGCACACTCGATGCGTTGATGCAAGCCAGTCAAGCGCGCTTGCTCGAAGTGTCCGATGTGGGCCCCGTTGTGGCCCACAGCGTGAGAACTTTTTTTGACCAAGCGCACAACCTTGAAGTGGTGGAACAACTGCGCGCTTGTGGCGTGCATTGGCCAGAAGGCCCGCCAGCTGCGCGCGTGGCGCAAATCTTGTCTGGCATGAGCATTGTTTTAACGGGAACTTTACCAACACTAGAGCGCGAGCAAGCCAAAGAGATGCTGGAGGCGGCTGGGGCCAAGGTGGTGGGCTCGGTCAGCAAAAAAACCAGCTACGTGGTGGCCGGAGAACAAGCAGGCAGCAAATTAGAAAAAGCGCAAGCCTTGGGCTTGCCGGTTTTAGACGAGGCTGGTTTGCTACGCCTCCTGAGTGGCGATGTAACTTGAAAGAATTGAAATGACTGTTCGTGAAATTTTAAAAATGGGTGATCCGCGTTTGCTGCGTCATGCAGCCCTTATTACTGAATTTGACACCCCGCAATTGCACGCCTTGGTGGCTGACATGATGGAGACCATGGTGGCTGCCTCGGGCGCAGGTTTGGCAGCACCGCAAATTGGCGTTGATTTGCAATTGGTGATTTTTGGCACGGGGCAGGTCAGCCCGCGCTACCCAGATGCACAGCCCATACCAGCCACCGTGCTACTCAACCCCGTCATCACCCCCATGGGCGCCATCGAGCAAGAAGATTGGGAAGGCTGTTTGTCGGTGCCCGGTTTGCGCGCCAAGGTGCCCAGGTGGGAGCAGATTCGCTACACCGGCTTTGACGTGAAGGGCCAGCGCATTGAGCGCGTGGCGGACGGATTCCATGCGCGCGTGGTGCAGCATGAGTGCGACCATTTGATCGGTGTTTTGTACCCGATGCGCGTGCGTGATTTCACGCACTTTGGATTCAACTCTGTGCTGTTCCCCGGCTTGGCAGCAGAATCGGACGACTGAAGCTCAAAGGCGAGCGAGCCGCTGCAAGGCTTGCTCCAAAGTGCTATCTTGCTTGGCAAAACAAAAGCGGATGACCTTTTGATCAAACTGATCGCCGTAAAAAGCCGACAGCGGAATGGCCGCAACCCCCACCTCGCGCGTGAGCCATTGACAAAAATCCGATTCGCTCAAGTTCTTCTCGGGCACGCCTAAATTTGAAATGTCCACGCATTGAAAGTAGGTGCCCTGGCCAGGCAACAATTTGAATTTTGTTTTGGACAATCCGTCTCGAAACAAATCACGTTTGCGTTGGTAAAACGCAGACAAACCCGCGTAGGGCTCTGGGTCCGCCATGTAGCGCGCCAGGCCATGCTGCACAGGTGTGTTCACGGTGAACACATTGAACTGGTGCACTTTTCGAAACTCCGTGGTCATGCTGGCAGGCGCGGCCACAGTGCCCACTTTCCAGCCCGTCACATGGTAAGTTTTGCCAAAGCTCGAGACCACAAAAGCGCGCTCGGCCAAGCCGGCAAAACTCGAAGCGCTGTGGTGCTCAAGCGGCGCGTAGACCATGTGCTCATAAACTTCGTCGCTGATCAGCAAAATCTCCGTAGGTTCGAGCAATTCTTGCAGTTTGAGCATCTCCTCTCGCGTCCAGACCATGCCGCTGGGGTTGTGCGGTGAGTTGATGATGATGGCCCGTGTGCGGGGCGTCATAGCAGCTTGAATTTTTTCAAAATCAGGCCGGAAACTGCCAGGGCTCAAGGGCACACGCACTACGACGCCCCCGGCCATCTCGATATTGGGCACATAACTGTCATAGCAAGGCTCAAGTACGATGACTTCATCGCCAGCGTGCACCACGGCCAAGATGATGGTCAAGATCGCTTGCGTTGCGCCCGCAGTCACCGTAATTTCAGTGTTTGGGTTGTAGTCTCGCCCATACAGGCGTTTGATTTTCTGCGCCATCGCTTCTCGTAAGGGCGCTACGCCCGTCATCGGTGGGTATTGATTCAAGCCCTCCTGCATGGCGCCATGCACAGCGCTGACCAAGTTCGGGTCGCAGGCAAAGTCTGGAAAGCCTTGGCCTAAATTGACTGCACCGGTTTCTGTCGCCAAAGCAGACATCACGGTGAAAATGGTGGTCCCCATATTGGGGTGTTTGGAAATAAGGGAAGGTGTCATCACAGTTCGTAATCGTTGACGTGTCCGGTCATGGCTCTGGTGACCAGAGCTTGTGTCAATCGGTCACTTAAAAGTTCGGCGAAATAATAAACGAAATTGCGCAGATAAGCGCCGCGCTTGAAAGCCACGCGCGCCACATTCATGCCAAGCAACGCGCCCATAGGCCTGGCCACCAAATCACCCACTGGGTCGTCTTTGATGGCCATTTCAGCCACGATGCCCACGCCCAAACCCAGTCGCACATAAGTTTTGATCACATCCGAATCGATCGCTTCCAAGGCAATTCGGGGGTGCAATTTCTTGTTTGCAAAGGCTTGGTCAATGCGCGTTCTGCCTGTAAACGATGGGTGGTAGGTGATCAAAGGCTCTTTGGCAATGTCCTCCAAACTCAAGTGGGGTTTGCGCAGCAAAGGGTGATCAGGCGGCAGCACCAACATGTGTTGCCACTCGTAGCAAGGAAGCGTCACCAAATCTTCATAGGACGCCAAAGATTCAGTGGCCATGCCGATCTCAGCCGTGTCGTCCATGAGCATGCGCGCGACTTGATCGGGCGCGCCTTGGTGCAAGCTGATATTGACCTTTGGGTACTTGGCGCGCAGGCGCGAAACGGGCACAGGCAAGACATAGCGCGCTTGGGTGTGCGTGGTGGCGATCGACAGGGTGCCGCTGTCTTGGGCGCTGTATTGCTCGCCGATGCGCTTTAAATTGCCGATTTCACGCATGATCACATCAATGCTTTGAAGCACATGCTGGCCTGGCTCTGTGATCCGCTTGAGGCGTTTGCCATGGCGCGCAAAAATATCAATGCCCAGCTCGTGCTCCAGCTCGATGATGGCCTTGGACACACCGGGCTGCGAGGTGTGCAACGCTTTGGCAGCTTCGGTCAAGTTCAAATTTCGCCGTGCTGCTTCTTGAACAAACCTGAATTGGTGCAAATTCATGCAGATTAATTGTGTAAAGTTTTATAACAAACACCGTTATTATGCTTTAAATGTCTAAAGCTTGGGTGCTTGCAAAGCCAATTGCGCCATCAGCTCGGTCATCGCAGGCTCTTGTCCAATGGGCATTTGAAGGCTCAAGACAAGCTCAGGGTAGGTCTTTTGCAGATCCGCCATCAGCACGGGCAGATCCTCGCGGGCATGACGCCCCACACCCAAAAACATAGGCACCACATGGATGTGGCGCACGCCTTGAGCAACCATGTCAGCAGCGGCCTGGGCCAACGTGGGTTCACACAGCTCGAGGTAAGCGCAACTGACCTTGACCGAAGGGGCAAGCTCGCACATGCGCGCTGCAACGGCCTCAACAGGCAGTCGCCACAAGGGATCGCGCGAACCATGCGCGAACAACAAATGTCCGGTCAGTGGTGTGTCTTGATGCATCGATGAAAGCTTCACTGTCGAAAAACCAACCAAGCAAAAGTGGCCAATGAGACCATGCTGTAGATCAAGGCCGGTGCGGCGGCGGTCAACCAAGGCTGCCAATTTTGCAAATTGCCCATGAAACCAAAGACGTTGTTCAGCAGGTAAAAACTGATGCCCGCCATCACGCCGCCAAATACATGGCCAGCGATGTTGCCAGACCTGAAGTGCAGATAGGCAAAGGGCAGGGCCAAGGCCAGCATCACCCAGCAGCTCAAGGGGTAGAAAACTTTGCGCCAAAATTGGATCTCGTAACGCTGCGCATTTTGGCCGTTGGCCGACAAGTGGCGAATGTATTGAAACAAGTCCAGAGTTTGCATGCGGTCGGGGCTGAGTAGCGCAGCGCTGACCATCTGCGCGCTGATCTCCGTGGGCCAACGCCACTCTTGCAACTTTATGTTTTCAATCGAGGAAGACCCCTTCGAGCCCATCTTGAAAATCTGCCGTTGCGCCGATTTGAGCAACCATGCGTTGTCCGGTAAAAACTCAGCCGAAGCAGCTTGCGTGATCGAGAGCAAGCGTCCATTGGCGTCAAATTCGTGGATCCGAATTTGTTCAGGTTGTCCGTCGATACTCAATGCCCTGACGTTCACGGCAAACTGCGAAGGGTCTTGCTTTTCTTTGAGCCACGCACCGGTTTGTCCAACGCTCACCTGCCCTTGGTAATGGGCTTTGAGCAACTGCGCTTGGCGCTCGGTCCAAGGCGAGATGTAGTCACCTAAAACAAATGTGATCAGCACAAAAACCAAGCCCAATTGAAACAATGTTTTAAGCGCACGCCAAGGGTCCAAGCCGCCGGTTCTCAAGATGGTGAACTCTGAACTTTGTGCGAAACGGGCCATCACAAAAATACTGCCAATCAAAACTGAAATGGGCAGCAGTTCATACAAGTGACTGGGCATCAACAAGCTCACGTAGATCAAAGCATGCTGCAGTTGATAGCCCTGCGCCTTGCTGCGACTGAGAGCTTGCAATTGGTCGACCAAATCAAAGAAAACAAACAAGGCCAAAAACCCAAGCGCCACAAAGCTGACTGCGCGAATGATTTCGCCGTGGATCAAACGGCGTAATGTTTTCATGCGCCCAGCTCCCGCGAAGGTGCAGTTATTTGCGGCAGTGCATTGCGCCACGTCAGATTCCAATGGCGCTGGGCAAGCCAAGCGCAGGCCATCAAAAATGCGCCGCCATGCAAGGCCAGCATGAAGCCTGGCATGCTCACGCGGCTTGAAGCAATCCAACTTTGTCCTACATTGACCATGTTGTAGTAGCTCACAAAACAAAACAGCGCCAGCGCAAGGTGATAACTGCGCCCCACACGCGGGTTGACGCTGGCCACAGCCAGTCCCAACAGCATCAAGTTCAAAGCAGCCAAGGCCAACCCGATACGCCAAGACAGCTCCCCTAAATTAACCGGGGAAGGTTGGCTCAGCAGACCCAGCGTGCTGATCATGCGGCTGGGGGCATCTGCGACTGCCAACTTGGCGTTGGGGTCAATCAGCAGTTGATAGTCCTGAAATTCGGTCATGCGAACTTCTCCAGTCTGATGATTTTTAAGCATTTGCTGGCCTTGCTGCAAATATAAAAAACGCTCACCCCCTGAGATCTCGATGCGGCCTTGTTTGGCAGTGGTGATGCTCTCGATCGGCCCGTCCACGCTGGAGACAAAAACGTTGCTGCCGGTCAAGTTGCTGGGGCTGTCTTTGTCAATGAAAAAAACCCGTTTGCCACCCGCTGATTCTTGAAACTGACCGGGTGCCACCCTTTCGATGTCGTTGCGCTGCTCAAAACGGTCTCGCAGATCTTGAATTTGCCGGTTGCTCCAAGGCCACACGAACAATGCCAGCAGCCCAATGCCCAGTAAAATAGGCCAAGCAAAGCGAAACAAAGGGCGAATGAAACTGCCCAAGCCATGACCGCTTGAAAACCAAATCACCATTTCACTGTCGGCGTACATGCGCGAGAGGGTCGAGACCACAGCAATGAACAAACTCAATGTCAAAATAGTGGTCAAATGCCCAGTCACCGTCAAGCCCATGACCAGCAGGACCTCCGAAGGGTTGACCGAGCCGCGCGTGGCCTGACCCAAGGTGCGAATCAAAAGGATGGTCATCACAATGGTGGCCAAGACCACCACCGTGGCCCCGAAACTTCGGGCCAGGTCTTTGCGAAATGAAGAATGGAATAACATCGTTTGTCTGGAAAACCTCAATTATGAACTTTGAATTAAAAACCCTGTCCCTCGTGGCTGCGTCCAAAACAAGCGCCGACACCTTGATCGTCTTAGTGGACGACAAGTTTCAGCCTGGCAAAGACCCCGTCTCCAAACTCATTGAGGCCGCCTTGGCTGCCAAAGATTTAACGCACAAAGCCGGCAAAACCTTGGCCGCTTACCGCGTGGCCGGCATTTCTGCCCCGCGCATTTGCTTGGTGGCCGTTGGAGATGGGCATGTCGCCCAAATCAAAACGGGCCTGTCGGCTGCTTTGCCCACTTTGAAATCGACAGGCATTGCACGATTGGCCATTTGCTGGGCCGGCCCCACCGCTGCTGCTTGTGTTCAGGCCGCTGTGCTGGCGGTGTCTGAGGGTACGTACGTCTACGGCGGTACACAATCGAAGCCGGCTTTGCGCAAATTAAACCAAGTCACTCTCGGGCTGCCCAGCTTGAATGCGGGGCACCAATCGAGCTTTGCCACAGCGGTGGCCATGGTGCAAGGTATCGAGCTGGCCAAAGAATGGGCCAATCGCCCCGCCAACCATGCCACGCCCACGATGCTGGGCAAAGCGGCTCAGAATTTGGCCCAATCACCCCACATCAGTTGCGAAGTGCTCGGCCCACGCGAAGTGGCCAAACTGGGCATGGGCTCCTTCATGGCAGTGGCGCAAGGTTCTGCCGAGCCATTGCGTTTCATTGTGCTGAAGTACAACGGCGCTGCCAAATCTGAAGCCCCCGTGGTCTTGGTGGGCAAAGGCATCACTTTTGACACAGGGGGCATTTCTATCAAACCTGCCCCCGAAATGGACGAAATGAAATACGACATGGGGGGAGGCGCCAGCGTGCTGGGGGTTTTCAAATCCCTGAGCCTGTTAAAGCCCCATTTGAACGTGGTGGGCCTCATTCCAGCTTGCGAAAACATGCCGGACGGCACAGCCATCAAGCCCGGGGATGTGGTCACCAGCATGAGTGGGCAAACCATTGAAATTTTGAACACCGACGCTGAAGGCCGCCTGATCTTGTGTGATGCCTTGACCTACGCCGAGCGTTTTAAGCCCCGGGCCGTGGTTGACATTGCAACCTTGACTGGTGCGTGCGTGATTGCTTTGGGCGCCGTTCGCTCAGGCATGTTTGCCAGCCAAGACGATTTGGCCGAAGCTTTGATGCATGCCGGGGACGCGGCCATGGACCTGTGCTGGCGCATGCCGCTAGACGATGACTATGCACTGTCTTTGAAGAGCCATTTTGCCGATGTGGCCAACGTGGGCGGGCGTCCTGCAGGCGCCATCACCGCAGCAAAATTTTTGCACCGTTTCGCCAAGAAATACCCTTGGGCCCATTTGGACATCGCAGGCACAGCTTGGCGCGGTGGCGCTGCCAAAGGGGCCACCGGCAGGCCAGTGGGCTTGCTTTTGCACTACTTGCTCAGCCAGCAAGTCAGTGCCAAGGCAGTTGAACAACGCACTTCACCCAAGCGCAAGCCGCCCGCACGCAAGCCTGCGGCCAAGGTGGCCTGAAGAAGCGGCTTTCCAGGTCCGTCATGCCCCAGGTTGAGTTCCATTTCAATGCCCCAGACAAACTCAACTATGTTTGCCGTTTGCTTCGAAAAGCCGTGTCGCAAGGGGCAAAAATGGGGGTGCTCACCAGCCCGCAAAGCCTGCCTGCATTGGACGATGCTTTGTGGAAACTCCTGCCCACAGACTTCTTGCCCCATTGCCTGGCCTCGGACGAGCCCCCATTGCTGGCGCACTCCAGCGTCATACTGGCCAGCGAGACGTCGGTCTTGGCGGGCATGCCCAACCTGAAAATTTTGCTCAATTTGCAAGAGGCGGTGCCCAGCGACTTGGCGCATTTCGAGCGGGTGATTGAGGTGGTCGGGCAAGACGAGCAAGACAAAGCCATGGCCCGCTTGCGCTGGAAGCACTATGCGAGTTGCGACATGGCCTTGCTGCGTCACGATTTAAAGACCTGAGTCAATTTTTTGTTGATTTGTGCCGCAATTGTTTTGAATGCCCCTTCAAGTCCTGCCCAATTTGGGGTATCGTTGCTACTTGCTTGATTGAAGCAAACCCTTTTTTTCGGAGTTTTGAATGACAAAGTCTTCCCTTAAGACCCCCCTGAGCGCTGTTGCCGTGGCTGCGCTTGTTCTGACACTGGCCGCTTGTGGCAAAAAAGATGAAGGCCCTCAGGTCATCAAAATCGGCCACGTCGGCCCCACCAGCGGTGCCATTGCTCACCTGGGCAAAGACAATGAAAACGGCGCCAAAATGGCGATCGAAGAGTTGAATGCTGCAGGCACAAAAATTGGCGACAAAGTTGTCAAGTTTGAGCTGTTGGCCGAAGACGATGCTGCCGATCCTAAACAAGGCACGGCTGCCGCTCAAAAGTTGGTCGATGCCAAAGTTCAAGGCGTGATCGGTCACCTCAACTCAGGCACAACCATTCCTGCGTCTCAGCTGTACAACACTGCTGGCATTCCGCAAATTTCCCCATCTGCGACCAACCCCAAATACACACGCCAAGGCTTTGCCGGCGCATTCCGTGTGGTGGCTGACGACGTGCACTTGGGCGGCACTTTGGGCAAGTACGCAGTTGAAACTCTCAAAGGCAAAAATATTGCCGTGATCGACGATCGAACAGCTTATGGCCAAGGCGTTGCCGAAGAGTTTGAAAAAGCCGTGAAAGCTGCTGGCGCGACCATCGTTGGACATGAGTTCACCACCGACAAAGCTTCCGATTTCAACGCCATCTTGACCACACTCAAGGCCAAGAAGCCAGACGTTTTGTTCTTTGGCGGCATGGACGCGGTGGCCGGCCCTATGCTCAAACAAATGAAGCAACTCGGCTTGAAAGCCAAGTTCATGGGCGGTGACGGCATCTGCACAGCAGAGTTGATCAAGTTGGCAGCTGAAGGCATGGGCGACGAAAACGTGTTCTGCGCTGAGGCCGGTGGTGTTGAAGGCGACCAAAAGCCCGGCATGGAAAAATTCCGTGCTGACTTCAAAGCCAAATACAACGCTGACGTGCAGGTCTACGCACCTTATGTGTATGACGCCGTCAAAGTCATGGTCGCTGCCATGGTCACAGCCGGTTCATCGGACCCCGCCAAATACTTGCCAGCTCTGAAAGCCACGAACTACAAAGGCGTGACAGGCAACATCGTATTTGATGAAAAAGGCGACATCAAAAATGGCGCGTTGACTTTGTACACCTACAAAGCAGGCAAGCAAGAAAAATTAGCGGTGATTCGCTGATCGAGCAATAGCTAGAACGAATGGCTGGGCGGAAACGCCTGGCTTTCACGCCCCGCTCGAGCCGGGGCTTTTTTTCGCCTTATGCCAAGCCGCGCTTGGTCAACAAAGGCGTGACTGTGGGCAGACGTCCCCTGAATGCCTGGTACGCCAGCATCGGTTCTTGTCGATTGCCTGCCGAGTAAATGTGCTCGTACAAGCGTTGTGCAGGTTCGGGTGCGAAAATGTCACCGGCTTCGAGGAAGGCGTCAAAACCGTCTGCATCCAGCACTTCAGCCCACATGTAAACGTAATAGGCTGCCGCATAACCATTGGAGGAGAACAGATGAGAAAAATGCGGCAAACGATGCCGCATGCCCACGGCGGGAGGCATCTGAATGGACTTCAATATGCGAGCTTCAAATTCGGTGAAATCCAGTTCATCAGGGGACGTGTTTTCGTGCAAGGCCAAGTCCACCAAGGCTGAGGACACATACTCCACCGTGCTAAAGCCTTGGTTGAAAGTTTGCGCCTTCAAGATGCGCTGCATCAAAGCCAAGGGCATGGGTTGACCCGTTTGCGCGTGCAGGGCAAAGCGCTGCAATATCTCAGGCTGCATCAGCCAGTTTTCAAATACCTGCGAGGGGAACTCCACAAAGTCACGCAGCACGCTGGTGCCTGCCAAGCGAGGAAAGCGCACGGTGGAGAGCAGGCCGTGCAAGCCATGGCCAAACTCATGAAACAAAGTGCGCGCATCGTCCAAGCTCAGCAGCGTGGGTTGGCCCACAGGGGCTTGCGAGAAATTATTGTTGTTGACCACAATGGGCCGCACCGATTGGGCCATGTTCGAGGGGTCGCGGTAAGTGCTCATCCATGCGCCGGAGCGTTTGCTGCTGCGCGCAAAATTGTCACTTAAAAACAAACCCACGTGCTGGCCCTGCGCGTTGCTCACTTCCCAGCCTGTCACGCTGGCGTGGTAGCGTGCGATGTCCTTGACCTCTTTAAAGCGCACGCCAAACAAACGTTCAGCCACATAAAACATGGCTTGTGTCAAATTGCTCAGTTGCAAATACGGCTTGATTTGCGCTTCGTCCAAATCAAATTTTTCTTTGCGCACGCGCTCGGTCCAATAGTGCCAGTCCCAAGCTTGCAGGTCACTCAAGCCAGAGAGTTTCACCAGGTCTTCGCGCTCTTGCAGGGCCCGCGCACGCGCGGGTTGCCACACACGCAACAACAAGTCTCTGGCCGCCTTTGGACTTTTCGCCATGGTGTCGGCCAGCGCATATTCGGCAAAATCTTTGTATCCCAAGAGTTGGGCTTGAGCCAAGCGCAGTTGCAGTATTTCGTGCATGACCGGGTGGTTGTGATGCGGGCCTGGATTTTCCCCACGCGCGCACCATGCTTGCCAAAGCTGTTGCCGCAGATCACGCCTTTGAGAAAAAGTCATGAAAGGCGTCAAAGAAGATCGCGAGAGGGTGATGGCGTGTGCATTGTCCTGCGTCAGTCCTCTTTCAAGTGCCAATTGCTTGGCTGCTGCGCGCACAAAATCTGGCAAGCCTTGCAAGTCATCTTCGGAGTGCAAGACCATGCAGTAAGCAGACTCATCCGCCAATACATTTTGAGAAAACTGCGTGAAGCAAGTGGCCAGGCGTTCGGTGTTTTTTGCGAAAATTTGACGCTCGTGTGCATGAAGTTTTGCGCCCGCGCGCACAAAGTCCAAGTGGTAACGCTCTAAGACACGCAAACTCTCTGGATCCAGCCTCAATGTGGCTTTGTTTTGATGCAGCGAGTCGATGCGCTGGAACAGTGCTTCATTTAAAAATAAGGCCGCATGGTGCGCAGCCAATCGCGGCGCCATCTCGCGCTCAATGGCTTGAATCTCTGGTGATGTGTGCGAGGCACTTAAGTTGAAAAATACCGAAGCCGTTTGGTCGAGCAATTTGCCACTGGACTCCAGCGCCAGCACCGTGTTGTCGAAACTTGGAGCCTGGGGTGCATTGGCAATCAAGGTCAACTCGTTTTGATGCTCTGTCAAAGCAGCTTCAAAGGCCTCAGGGAAATTGTTTGCTTGTATGCGTTCAAACGGCGGCATGCCAAATGGGGTTTGCCAAGTTTGCAAGAGAGGGTTGTTAGCATTCATGAAGGTCTTAAGTGCGCAGATAACGCTGCATTAAATGATTTTTGAAGTGTGCTGGATTCAAACTGCTGCCACTGGCCATTTGAGCCAAAGTGTCTGTGGGCCAGAAACTCGCTTGCTGCCAGATGTGCGTTTTCAGCCAATCAAATATCGGTTGAAAGTCACCTGCAGCAATTTGTGAATCTAATTGGGGCAGGGTAGCGCGCATGCTGGCAAACCACTGCGCAGCATACATCGCGCCCAAACTGTAGCAAGGAAAGTAGCCAAACAAACCCATGGGCCAATGCACATCTTGCATGGGGCCATCTTTGAAATTGCCTCGGGTGTCTACGCCCAGAAGGCTGTGCATGGCGCTGTCCCACAAAGCGGGAATGTCTTCGGCTTCGATGTCGCCTTGAATCAATTGACGCTCAATGTCGTAGCGCAACAAAATGTGCGCAGGGTAGGTCACCTCGTCTGCATCGACTCGGATAAAGCCTGGTTTGACGCGGGTCAGCAGCATGGCCAAATTCTCGGGTTCAAAAGCCGCGTGCGCGCCAAATTGAAGCTTCATCAGAGGCGCAATTTGACTTAAAAATCCGGGGTGGCGGCCCAGCTGCATTTCAAAAAACAAAGACTGGCTCTCGTGGATGGCCATTGACCTGGCCTGCGAGGCGGGTTGGCCCAGCCAATCTTTGGGCCGGCCTTGCTCGTAGCGCGCATGACCGGTTTCATGAATGGTGCCATACAAGCTGGTGATAAATTCTTGCTCGTTAAAGCGCGTGGTCAAGCGCACATCTTCTGGCACGCCGCCACAAAAGGGGTGGGTGCTGATGTCCAAGCGGCCAGCTTGAAAATCAAAGCCGAGCAGGCGCATGATGGTTTCGCACAAATCACGTTGCTGCGGTATCGGGAAAGGCCCTTGCGCAATGGCCACAGTCTGCGCTGCTTGTTGGGCCACCACTTGTTGAATCAGGCCTGGCAGCCATGTGCGCACATCGTTGAAGACGCGGTCCACGGTTGCTGTGGTCAAGCCAGGCTCGTATTGGTCCATCAAGGCTTCATAGGGCGATACGCCTAATTTCTGAGACAAGGCCTTGGCCTCTAGGCGCGAGAGGCTCACAACCTCTTTGAAGTTGCTTAAAAACCCTTGCCAGTCGTTGGCGGGGCGCTGGGTGCGCCAAGCGTGTTCGCAGCGCGCGGTGGCCATTTGCATGCGCCTGACGCTCTCGGGTTCGATGGCCGTGCGAGCAACCCACTGACGCTTCATTTCAGTCAAGTTGGCGCGCTGTTGCTGGCTGAGTGATTCTTTTTCAGCCGCATCGTGCTGGGCCGCCAGATCGGGCGCAGTGAGTATGCCGTGCAGCAAGACGGCCATCTCGGCCATGGCGGCGGCCCGAGCTTCATTGCCATGGGGCGGCATGTTGGCGGCTTGGTCCCAGGAGGCTATGGCTTGCAAGTGGCCCAAGTGATGGGCGCGTGTCCAGATGTTGGCCAAGTTTTGGTAAGCGCTTTGGGGTAAGTCAGAGGATGTTGTCATGCAATGGATATTGAAAAAACAAAAAGTGAGGATTCAAGCAACCGTCAATTTAACGCTTTTCAGCGCTGTAGGTTGCTTGAGTTCGACAAAACCCTGCATGAAAGGGACATCCTCGAAGCACACAGGTGCCCTGATGCCTTATTCTTGGGCTTGAACATTTTGGAGATTTTTTGAAAATGCTCGGTCATATGACTTTCTTGCGAATTCACGGATAAGCTCAGCTATGGCCCGCAGACCCCCACCGCTCATTCCAAATATTTCCGACTATTTGCTGGAGGTGCGTGAGCTCACCATGGATCTGACCAAGACCTCAGGGGCTGTCGTCAGAGCTGTCGAGGCAGTCTCTTTTTCAATCCCGCGAGACCGCACACTGGCCTTGGTGGGCGAGTCTGGCAGCGGAAAATCTCTCATTGCTTTAGCGATCATGGGCTTGCTGGATCCGCAAAGTGCGCAAATTTCACCCATCACAAAAATGCGTTTTGACGGCCACCCCTTGCGTGATTTAAGTCCATCGCAATGGCAAAAAATACGTGGCACTCGCATGGCCATGATTTTCAAAGATCCCAGCACTTCGATGAACCCCTTGCACAGCGTGGGTGCCCAATTGTCGGAAATGCTGCTTGTTCAGCGGAAATTGCCCAAAGCAAAAGCACTGGCGCGCGTGATGGACATGCTGCACGAGGTGGGCATTGAAGCGCCTGAGCGCATCGTCAAGGCCTACCCGCATGAATTGTCGCGCAGCCAATTGCATCGTGTGGTGATTGCCATGGCGCTGGCGTGTGAGCCTGAATTGCTCATTGCCCACGCGCCTGCTGCAGGTCTGGACATCACGCATCAGCGTGATATTTTGCAGCTCCTGGCGCATCTGCAAAGACGCCGCCGCATGTCCCTTTTGCTGCTGACCGAAGATTTGGGTTCCGTCAGTCAAATGGCCGATGAAGCCGTGATTTTGCGCAAAGGCAGAATGCGTGAGGCCGGGCCCGTCAGGGCGTTGATGATGAACCCCAAGGATGCCTACACCCAGGCCTTGCTCTGCTGCCGTGCGAGCATGGCGCAGCAAGGCCTTCGGCTGCGCAGCATCGCGCAGTGGATGCAAAACGCTGCACCCATCGCGCTCCAAGCAGCGCCAGCGCCCACCAGCGCGCAGCCCTTGCTGCAAGTCATAGGATTGAGCAAAGTATTTGCACCTCTTGGCAGCGCCCTCCAAAATGACGAATTGATGGCCATCGACAATGTCAATTTTCAATTGCACTGTGGCCACACCTTGGGTTTGTTGGGCGAATCGGGCGCGGGTATACCAACGGTGGTCCATTGCCTGCTGCGTTTGCAAGAGGCCACTTCGGGTCAAGTTTTGTTGGAAGGTGAAGACCTCTTGGCCCTGACGCCATCAGAATTTTGGCCGTTCAAAAAACGCTTGCAATGGGTATTTGACAACCCTCTCACAGCACTGAACCAGCGCCAGACAGTTTTGCACATCTTGTCTGAACCCATGCAGCTGCATGGCATAGGCAAGGGTGGCGCAGACTGGAAAAATTTTGCATTGAGCCTGCTCGATCAAGTTGGCATGCCCGCCGCAGCACTTGAGCGCTACCCGTTTGAGCTCACTGCTGAGCAAGGCCAACGCATTGCCATTGCGCGAAGTTTGAGTTTGTCGCCACAAGTGCTTGTTCTAGACCAACCCACACGATGGCTGGATATTTCTGCTCAGGCCCAAGTTTTGAATTTACTCAAAGACCTTCAGCAAAACTTGGGGCTGAGCTATGTGTTCATCTCGCGTGACCTGGAGGTGATGCGCTACATGAGCGAGACTTTGTTGGTCATGCACCAAGGTCAAGTGATCGAGCAAGGCCGCACATCCGATGTGTTTGCCCAGCCCCAGCATGCCTACACGCAGAGCTTGTTGGCCGGTGTACCGCGCACCATTCCCGCTGAGCTTGTTTGGACGCCAGCTCAGGTTTGATCTGGAAGTTTTTTGAGATTTCGCAGGTGCGGCCGCAGACCTGCTATCACGGCCACCAGCAAGGTGCCTGCCCCTGCGCAGGCCAGGGAAGAGCGCATGCCCCAGTGCTCTGCCATCCAGCCGCCGATCACAGCGCCCGGGCCGGCTGGCAGCAAGATCAACCAGCGCATGGTGGTGGTCATGCGGCCCAGCAGTTCAGTGGGGGTGAGCGATTGACGCAGTGACAAAAAATTAACAAACAGCAAGGTAGCGCCCCAGCTGAAGCACAGAAGCATCCAAGAAAACAACAAAATGCTGGGCAGCAGGCCTTCTAGCAACAGCATCAACAGCCACCCCATGGAGGTAATGGCAATACCACTGACCAAAGCCGGGCCAGGCCCTAGTCGCGAGGACAGTTTGGGCCCGGCCATGCCGCCCAAAATCGAGCCCAGACCCAAAGCCACAAAGCTCAATGAAACCCAGGTCTCGCTCAAGCCCAAATCTTTCACGGCATAAATAATTTGTACTGACAAAGCCAGTTGCGCAAAAAATTGCCAAGCCCCCACGGTGGCGGCCATCTCAATCAAGAGTGGGTTGGATTTAACGAAACGCAAACCCGACATCAATTCAGCTCGAAACGAGCGCTGCTTCCAACTGGCGCGGCTGGGCACGACTTCGTGAATGCGAATGCCCTTGAGCATCAGCACTGAGCCAATCAATAAGAGCGCGTCCATGATCAAGGCCAATGGTGCGCCCAACACGCGGATCAAGATGCCCGCCATTCCAGGGCCTAAAACTTCCGCAGCAGACCCGGCAATGGCGTTTTGTGAATACGCTTGAACCAAATTGTCTCGGCCCACCAATTGCGTTAAAACAATTTGCGAAGCGGAACCCGCAATGGTGTAGACCGTGCCCAAGCCAAAGCACACGGCATACATCAGGCCCATGGTCAGAAAATCAAGCGACCAAGCCAAGGGAATCAGCAGCAAGAGCAAGCCCATCATGATCTCGCCTGCAATGTAGATGGGCAATTTTTGTAAGCGATCGAGCAAAACGCCACCGGGCAAAGACAACAAGACGAAAGGGGCAATTTCCATGGCGGTCAGCCAGCCCATCTGACTGGGGCTGGCATTGAGCAAGAAAACCGCAGTCAAAGGCAGGGCGAGCATGGTGATCTGCCCGCCTAAGTTGCTCAAAAAAATGGACAACCACATGCGCCGGTAGCCGGGGATGTTGAACAATGGACTGTGAAAGGGCGTCATGGGTGTAGCAAAAAACCCCGCAGAGATATCGGCTCTGGCGGGGTTTTGATTTTCTGGCGGAGCAGGCGGGATTCGAACCCGCGGTGGGGATAAACCCACACACGCTTTCCAGGCGTGCGACTTAAACCACTCATCCACCGCTCCGAACCTTTGATTATAACAGTGCACATTCGCAACAAATGACCGCTCCGACTGATTCGGGCCCGTTTATTCCTTACACTTCGCGCTTCGATTCAACAATTTTGGCCCAGACTTGGAGCTGTCCATGAAATTCCGTTTTCCGATTGTCATCATCGACGAAGACTACCGCTCTGAGAACACCTCAGGTTTGGGCATTCGTGCTTTGGCGCAAGCCATTGAAACTGAAGGCTTTGAAGTCTTAGGCGCCACCAGTTATGGCGACCTGTCGCAGTTTGCGCAGCAGCAGTCCAGGGCCAGTGCGTTCATCTTGTCCATTGACGACGAAGAGTTCACACCCGGCCCCGATCTGGACCCGGCCGTTTTGAGTTTGCGAGCTTTCATTGAAGAGGTGCGCCGCAAAAATGCCGATGTGCCGATTTACATTTACGGCGAAACCAAAACCTCGCGCCATATTCCCAATGACATCTTGCGCGAATTGCATGGCTTCATTCACATGTTTGAAGACACGCCAGAATTTGTCTCGCGCCACATCATTCGCGAAGCAAAGAGTTATTTGGAAGGCTTGCAACCCCCATTTTTCAAAGCCTTGCTCGACTACGCCGAAGACGGCTCTTACTCTTGGCATTGTCCAGGGCACTCCGGCGGCGTGGCATTTTTGAAAAGCCCTGTGGGCCAGATGTACCACCAGTTTTATGGCGAGAACATGCTGCGCGCAGACGTTTGCAATGCCGTTGAGGAACTGGGCCAATTGCTCGATCACAACGGCGCCATTGGAGAAAGCGAGCGCAATGCTGCACGCATTTTCAACGCCGACCATTGCTTTTTCGTGACCAACGGCACTAGCACGTCCAACAAAATAGTCTGGCACCATGCCGTGGCCCCAGGCGATGTGGTGGTGGTCGACCGCAACTGCCACAAGTCCATTTTGCACGCCATCATCATGACGGGTGCCATTCCAGTTTTCTTAAAACCCACGCGCAATCACTTCGGCATCATTGGACCCATCCCTCAGAGCGAATTTGAGGTTGCCAACATCCAGGCGAAGATCAAAGCCAATCCGCTTTTAAAAGGTGTGGACGCCAAAAAAGTTAAGCCGCGTGTGATGACCCTGACCCAGTCCACCTACGACGGTGTTTTGTACAACACCGAGACCATCAAGGGCATGCTCGATGGCTACGTGGAGAACTTGCATTTTGACGAAGCATGGTTGCCCCATGCGGCCTTTCACCCTTTTTACGGCACCTACCACGCCATGGGCAAAAAGCGCTCACGCCCCAAAAATTCGCTGGTGTATGCCACGCAGTCGATTCACAAATTGCTGGCCGGTATCAGCCAAGCCAGCCACGTGCTGATTCAAGACTCGCAAAACACCAAGTTGGACAGGCACTTGTTCAACGAGGCTTATTTGATGCACACCAGCACCAGTCCGCAGTACAGCATCATTGCCAGCTGCGACGTGGCCGCCGCCATGATGGAGCCTCCCGGTGGCACGGCCTTGGTGGAGGAAAGCATTGCCGAAGCACTTGATTTTCGCCGTGCTATGCGCAAGGTCGACGACGAGTTCGGCAAAGATTGGTGGTTCAAAGTTTGGGGCCCTGAGAACTTGGTGGACGAAGGCATTGGTCGCGCTGAAGACTGGATCATTCGAAGCGACTCGCGCAAGAAGGGCAGCAAATGGCACGGTTTTGGTCAAATGGCAGATGGCTTCAACATGCTCGACCCGATCAAGGCGACCATCGTCACGCCGGGTTTGAATTTGGACGGTAAGTTTGACAAGACCGGCATCCCCGCTTCTGTGCTCACCAAGTTTTTAACCGAGCACGGTGTGGTGGTTGAAAAGACGGGCTTGTACAGCTTTTTCATCATGTTCACCATCGGCATCACCAAGGGCCGTTGGAACTCTTTGCTCACGGCTTTGCAACAGTTCAAAGACGACTACGACCGCAACCAACCCATGTGGCGCATCATGCCCGAGTTCTGCCAAAAGCAGCCCAAATATGAGCGCATGGGCTTGCGTGATTTGTGCCAACACATTCACGCCTTGTATGCCAAGTACGACATTGCACGCTTGACCACCGAGATGTATTTGTCAGACCTGACACCCGCCATGACGCCCGCAGATGCGTACGCACAAATTGCCCGGCGTCAAACACAGCGCGTGCCCATTGACGAACTCGAAGGCCGAATCACTGTGGGGCTTGTGACGCCTTACCCGCCTGGCATTCCCTTGTTGGTGCCCGGTGAAGTGTTCAATAAAAAGATCGTTGATTATTTGAAATTCTCACGCGAGTTCAACAGCCAATGCCCTGGCTTTGAAACCGACATTCACGGCCTGGTTGAAGAGACCGGACCCGATGGCGTGAAAGGCTATTTCGCCGATTGCGTGCGAGCAACTTGATTGCCTTACAAGAACGGACAATACACGGTGAGTCAAAAAAGTTTTTTCATCGCATTCCTTGTTTTGGCTCTGATGGGCGCGGGCGCTGGCACTTGGAAGTGGATCCGCGATAAAGACGCAGAAAAAGATAAAAAACCAGAATTGGTCAAAGTTTTCCATGCCAATGAGCTCACGCAGCCCAAGTTGCAAGCATTGAGTGGGCGCGTGGACATGTCTGGCGTTTTGCAGGCCACGGAGTCTGCAACGCTGCGCGCTAAAACAACTGGCACTTTGCTGCGACTTCATGTGAGCGAAGGCAGTGTCGTGCGCGCAGGGCAATTACTGGCCGAAATCGACACGGTTGATTTGAAAACACGCGTGCTTGAACGCGAAGCTGCCACGCAAGCGGCCAAACAAGCCTTCCAATTGGCGCAGGTTCAGCACAAAGCCAATGTGGATCTGGCGCAAAAAGGGTTTATTTCAGACACCGCCTTGAGCAGTTCACTGTCTTCAGTGGCGTCAGCCCAAGCGCAACTCAAAGCAGCGGAGAGCTTGTCGGTTGCCTTGCAAAAACAAATAGCAGAGGCGGTCGTGACTGCGCCATTTGATGGGGTCGTCTCCAAACGCAGCGCACTGGTGGGCGAAAAACTCAGCGTGGAACAAGAAATCCTCAGTTTGGTGAACCCTCACAAACTGGAGCTCAAAGCCGTGGTGGACGCTGCAGCTGGCCGACACCTCAAGCCTGGGCAAGCCCTGCGCGTCAAGCTCGAAGGCCTGGATCAAGAGGTGCCCGCGGTGATCGTGCGCCTGAGTCCTGGCAACGACACAGGCAGCCGAGGCTTGCCAGTTTTCTTGCGCTTAGGCCATTTGCCTGCGCCACTGCTTGCACAAGTGCGGCCCGGCTTATTGGGCCAAGCCAGTTGGGTCTACGCGCTGTCCGCGCAGGGCCTCACAGTGCCAGTCACTGCGGTTCAAAATGAGAGCGGAAAAACCATTGTGTGGGTGATCACCCATGGCGTGCTCAACCGCCGCTCGGTCACACCCGGCGTGAAAGATGCCGATGGCCTGCGCGTGTATGTGCTCGAAGGCTTAGGCCCAGAGGAGTCAATTTTGGCCTTGCGCTTCGAAGGTTTGAAAGACGGCGCCAAAGTCGAGGTCAAGCCTTAATGTGGATCACACGGGTTTCTATTGCGCGGCCTGTGTTTGCCGTGATGGTGATGTTCGCATTGTGTGTTTTAGGGGTCTTTTCATACATCAAATTAGGCGTCGAACAATTGCCAGATTTGAATTTGCCCGTGGCCTATGTGGATGTTTTGTACCCTGGTGCTTCGCCTCAATCGGTGGAAGAGGAAATCACCAAGCGTGTTGAAGAAGCCTTGAACGGCATTGCAGGCGTCAAGCGCATCACCTCCCGCTCTTTTGAAGGCCGCAGTCAAACCGCTGTGGAGTTCAATTTGAATGCCAATATGGCGCGCGGCATGCAAGACGTTCGCGACAAAATTGCGGCCATTCAAGCCGCTTTCCCCAAAGACGCCAAAACGCCTTTGGTGCTGCGCGTGAACAACGAGTCGTCCGAGCCTGTGGCTGTGATCGGCCTGCTGTCATCGAGCAAATCCCACAGAGATTTGTCGATGCTGGCCGAGTTGCAAGTGGTGCGCCGCTTGCAACGCATTGACGGCGTGGCGTTCATCAATATCTCGGGCAATGCCACGCGTGAAATCCGCATTGACTTGAACCAACAAAAATTGCGTGCGCATTCGGTGTTGCCAAGCGACATCAGTGCCGCGCTGCGAAATCAAAACCAAGATGCCCCGATTGGTTTGATTTCCAACGACACACAAGACGGTATTTTGCGCATGGAAGGGCGCGCCACAAACTACCTCGACTTGAACGCCGTGGTGGTGCAGCAGCGCAACGCTTTTCCTGTGGCCGTGGGCGATTTGGGCCATTTGTACATGCGTGAGAGAGAGTTCGACAGTTTGGCCCGCATCAACACGCAAAGAGCCATCAGCATCGAAGTGTTCAAGCAGCAAGATGCCAACATCGTGAGCACAGGTGAGGGCGTCAAACAGGCCTTGGAAGAATTGAAAAAACAGCTGCCCTCCGACATCGAACTGCGCGTGATCAATTTGTCCAGTGATGGGGTCAAAGACTCTTTGGTCGGTGTGCAGCGCACCTTGATCGAAGGCGCACTCTTGACAGTGGCCATCGTCTTGTTGTTCTTGAAATCTTGGCGCAGCACCGTGATCACGGGCTTGACCTTGCCCATTGCCGTGGTCTCCAGTTTCATTGCCGTGCAGGCCTTTGGCTTTACCTTGAATTTCATGACCATGATGGCTTTGTCCTTGTGCATCGGTTTGTTGGTGGACGATGCCATCGTGGTGCGCGAGAACATCGTCAGGCACTTGGCCATGGGCAAGTCGCACATGGATGCAGCCCGTGAGGGCACTGAAGAGATCGGTTTGGCCGTGCTCGCCACCACCTTTGCCATCTGCGCCGTGTTCGTGCCTATGGCCTTCATGGACGGCATTGTGGGCCGCTTGTTTTTCCCCTTTGGCATCACGGTGGTGGTGGCCGTGATCATCTCTCTCTTGGTCAGTTTCACGCTCGACCCCATGCTTTCCAGCGTTTGGGCTGAGCCCAAAGACGCCAGCTTGCTCAAGGTGCCTGTTCTTGGGTTTTTGATTCGACGTGTCGACCGATTCATGGCCCTGAGTCATGCCCTGTACGAGAAGTTGATTCACTGGATATTTGCGGAATCCAAATGGGTGTGGGGGCGCTGGATCAAGGTCTCACACAGGGCCTTGGTGTTGGGCTTGGCTGCGCTGAGTTTGTTGGTGGCGTTTGCATTGGCAAGCGTTGTGGGCACTGAATTTATTCCGCAGACCGACCGAGGTCTGATCCAAATTACCATGCGCTTGCCCGTGGGTTCGAGCTTGCCCCGAAGCAGCGAAAAACTCAAACAAGTTGAAGAGGCCATTCGCACATTGCCCGAGGTCACCACCATGGTCACCGTGATCGGTGGCAGTGATGCAGGTTTCTTGGTGGGCCGCAACCAAGCGGCATTGAACATTGTTTTAAAGCCACGCGCAGAGCGAGCACGCAGTCAAAAACAAATCGAAGATGCCATGCGCAAACTGACTGCGCCCATATCGGGCATTGAAGTCACCATTGGCATGGACCGTCCGATCTACATCGCTGTTTTAGGCAACGACGCACAACGACTGGCCGAATTCAGTCAAAGTTTTGCAGAAAAAATCAAAACCATTCCTGGCATTGTCGATGTGGACTTGTCGGTCAAGCCCGGCCTGACGGCCTACAGCGTCAAGCTGGACGATTTGGCTGCGCGTGAATTGGGCTTGAACGCCAGCCAAGTGGGCGCAGCTTTGCGCGCCTACATCAATGGTGAAATCGCTACCACCTGGTTGGCGGGTGACGGGGAACAAATTCAAGTGGTTTTGCGTTTGCCCCAAGCAGACCGACAGCAATTGGCTCAGATCGGCAAATTGCCTGTGGCCTTCAGCAAAGATGGCCAAGCCATTGAGCTGTCGCGCGTTGCGAAAATTGAGCCCACGGCCAACCCGGAAGTGATCCGAAGGCAAAACCTGATGCGTCGCGAAGCCATATTTGCCGGCGTGCAAGGCCGCCCCTCTGGCGATGTGGGGCAGCAGGTGCAAGACATGATGAAGGCCACGGCCTTGCCTGAGGGCATTTACTTTGATTTAGGCGGCTCAACCAAAGACCAGAAGGATGCCTTTTCCGCCATCACCAGCGCCATGCTGATGGCCGTCTTGTTCATCTACATTGTCTTGGCCAGCCAATTCAACAGCTTCAAGCAACCCATTGCCATCATGGCCTCCTTGCCCTTGGCAATGATTGGCGTGATGCTTGCATTGCTGATCACGGGCACCACGCTGAATTTGTTTTCCATGATTGGCATGGTCATGCTGATGGGCTTGGTCACTAAAAACGCCATTTTGTTGCTCGATTTCGCCAACGGTGCGCGCCTACGTGGCCTCAAAGTCAAAGAGGCCTTGCTGGAGGCTGGCCAGGTGCGCATGCGCCCCATCATGATGACCACCTTCGCTATGATTTTTGGCATGCTGCCCTTGGCGCTGGCCTTGAATGAGGGGGGTGAGTTGCAAGCCGGTATGGGGCGCGCCATCATCGGTGGGGTGATCACTTCCGCCCTTCTGACTTTGGTGGTTGTGCCCGTCATTTACTCTTACCTGATCAAAGACGAACCCGCGCCATGATGGCCGTATGAAGGGCCTGTGGCGGCTGCGCCATGGCGCAGGGTGGGCTCATGTCAAAATACAAGCTCTTAAACCAATGAAGATTTGAAATGAGCTTTCTCTCGGGTAAAAAAATTCTCATCACGGGCTTGTTGTCCAACCGGTCGATTGCCTACGGCATTGCCAAAGCTTGCCACGACCAGGGAGCGCAACTGGCCTTCAGTTACGTGGGTGAGCGGTTCAAGCAGCGCACGGCTGAATTTGCCGCCGAATTCAATTCAGCGTTGATTTTTGACTGTGATGTTGCAGATGACACACAAATTCAAGCCATGTTTGAAAATTTATCTGCCCACTGGCCCCAATTGGATGGCTTTGTGCACAGCATAGGCTTTGCACCGCGGGAGGCCATTGCTGGTGATTTCCTCGATGGTCTGAGCCGCGAGGCGTTCAAGGTGGCCCATGACATCAGTGCTTACAGTTTCCCGGCCATGGCCAAAGCGGCACTGCCTTACCTCAGCCCAGGGGCGGCCTTATTGACTTTGACCTACCTGGGCTCGACCCGAGTGGTGCCTAGTTACAACACCATGGGCTTGGCCAAAGCCTCTTTGGAGGCCTCGGTGCGCTATTTGGCCGATTCTTTGGGCCCTAAAAACATCCGTGTCAACGGCATCAGCGCCGGCCCCATCAAAACCTTGGCGGCCAGCGGCATCAAGGGCTTTGGCAAGATTCTGAGTGTGGTGGCTTGTGCTGCGCCCCTTCGGCGCAATGTCACCATCGAGGAGGTTGGCAACGTTGCCGCCTTCTTGCTGAGCCCTTTGGCCTCGGGGGTTTCGGCGGAAATTGTCTATGTGGACGGTGGTTTCAGCCAAGTCATGGGTGGCTTTGCGCCCGAAGCAAGTGATTGAAACACCAAGGGTTGCGCGGTTAGAGGAGTGAATTTTCGGGCGCATTATATTCCAAATGAGTGAAAATTTTATTTAGAAAAAACCCTTATCTTTTTTTCGTGACAAATGTGTGAACATGTGAGTTGTTTCAATCACTGTTGGAGTTTATTAAATGAGTCAAACTAAGAATTATTCTTTGCAATCTCGCAAAAGATCACAGAAGATCATGCGAACGTCTTTGTCCCTCGCCGTCGGCTTGTTTTTGTCGTCGGTGGCTTTTGCGCAAAGCTCAGAAGGCTCGGTTTACGGTCAGGCCAAGGCCGGCTCAACAGTCACAGTGACCAATATCGAAGGCGGCGCCAGCCGTTCAATTAAATCCGATGCGGCCGGCAATTTCTCGCTGGCAAAACTGCCGCCAGGTCGCTACAAAATTGAAGCGGGTGGCGTCACCCGTGAGGTTGTAGTTTCCATCGGTTCTGGCACGCAAGTCACCCTGGAAGGTGCGGCAGTCGAGCAGATCGAGGTCACGGCCAGCCGCGGCCGCTCGGCCATTGACGTGTCAAGCGTCGAGTCCAACACAGTTTTCACCCAAGAGCAGTTGCGCAATTTGCCCGTGGTGCGTGACATCAATGCAGTTGCATTGCTCGCCCCCGGTGTTGTC